>DMTN01000027.1 GCA_003477305.1 Acholeplasmatales bacterium
GCGCCTGCGTGAAACACTACGCCCTCAATTCCCAGGAATCGTGGCGGATGACGTCCGACTCCGTCTGCGATCCCCGCGCCTTCCGGGAAATCTACGGCAAGTCCTTCGACCGCTGCGTCAAGGAACATCCGGCGATGGTGATGTGCTCCTACAATCGCGTCGACGGCGTCTACGCCGCCGAGAACCGGCCGTTGCTCGAAGCGACGCTGCGCCAAAAATACGGTTTCAAGAACCTGATCGTGTCCGACTGGTCGGCCGTATCCAGCCGGTCGAAGTCGGTTCGCGCCACGCTCGACCTCGAAATGCCGGGGCATCCCTATGCCGCTCGAAAACTGCTCAAGGATTACCGTAAGGGGCTCGTCACCTTGGCGGAAATCGACGCTTGCGTCGAGCGTGTGCTCCGTTTCGTCGACGGAAAGAAGGACAACACCCTGTTGTCGGTCGACCTCGACGAGAACCACGCAATCGCCCGCGATATCGCCGCCGGGTCGATCGTCCTGTTGAAAAACGCGGGAGGCATCCTGCCGCTTGTCAAAACCGAGCGCATCGCGATTCTCGGCGCCCTCGCCGAGACCGTCCGCTATCAGGGCGGCGGATCTTCGCATGTCAATCCCCACAAGGTCGACTCGATCCTCGAGATGCTTCCGAAGGACGCGAACATCGACTATGCGGCAGGCTACCGGCTCACCGGCGACGGCTACGATCAGCAATTGATCGACGTCGCCAAGGAACTCGTCGAAGGCAAGGACAAGGTCGTCATCGTCGTCGGCCTCACCGACGCTTACGAATCGGAAGGCTACGACCGGACCGATCTGTCGCTGCCGTTCGGCCATGAAGAGCTGATCCGCCAGGTCGCCGAACGGACGACGGAAGTGATCGTCGTCCTCGAAATCGGCTCGCCGGTGGCGATGCCGTGGATCAAAAGCGTCAAAGGCGTCATCAACGCCTACTTGCTCGGAGAAGCCGGCGCCGGCGCCGTTTCCGACATTCTCTATGGAATCGTCAACCCGTCCGGACGCCTGCCGGAAAGTTTCCCGCTTCAAGCCGCCGACGTGCCGTCGTCCCGGCGTTTCGCGGGCGGCAACGCCAAAGCCTACTATCAGGAAAGCATCTACGTTGGCTACCGCTATTATCAGACGAAGAACATGCCCGTGCTTTTCCCGTTCGGGTATGGTCTTTCCTATGCTTCGTTCACCTACGCGAACCTGAAGACGTCGTCCGAAAAGATCAAGGTCCCGGGAACCCTCAAGGTGTCCGTCGACGTGACCAATAGCGGCACCGTCGCGGGCCGCGAGGTCATCCAGCTCTATGTCGAAAACGCTCCGGGACCGGTCTTCAAAGCGGCCCGCGAATTGAAGCGCTTCGTCAAGATCGGGCTCGCCCCGGGTGAGACGAAAACCGTCCAGTTCACGCTCGACGACAACGACTTTTCCTATTTCGATCCGGTCCAGGACCGATTCCTCGCGCTCCCCGGACTGTACCGCGTCGCGATCATGAAGAACGCGGCCGAACCGATTCTCGCGCTCCCCGTGACGGTCGTCCATCCGGCCTGCCCGGCGCCTGCCCCGGCGCTTGTCAAAGCGACGAGCTACGACGTCTCGCGCGGCCTCATCATGACCGACGAGGACTTCGAACTGCTGATCGGCAAAAAACTCGAACCCGTCAGCCAGCGCCGCCGCCGGCCGTACACTGTCGACGACAATCTCGGCGATGTCTCCCGCACCCTGACCGGCAAACTCTTGATCGCGATCGCGAAGAAGGCGGCCGAGAAGGTCACACGGAATGAAACCGAGACGTACCGCCGGATGGTGCTCCGCTCGCTATTGGAGACACCGCTTCGCAGCATCGCCGTGATGAGCGGCGGCGTGGTCGGGATGCGGGCGCTGCTCGCGCTCGTCGATCTCATGAACCTCCGGCCGGACAAGGCGCTCACGCGCCTGTTCGGGAGGGACTGACATGCTTCGGGCGTGGTATCGCGAAGGCGTCGTCTATCAAGTCTATCCGCGCAGTTTCCGCGATGCAAACGGCGACGGGATCGGCGATCTCCGCGGCATCATCGAAAAGATCTCCCACATCGCCCTTCTCGGCGCGACGATCGTCTGGCTGTCGCCGGTGTACGCGTCCCCCAACGACGACAACGGCTACGATATCTCCGACTACCGCGCGATCATGCCGGAATTCGGGACGATGGCCGAGATGGAGGAACTCATCGCCAAACTGCACGCCAGAGGCATCAAACTGGTGATGGATCTCGTCGTGAACCATACCTCCGACGAACATCCCTGGTTTCAGAAATCGGTGAAGAAGGAACCCGGCTGGGAAGATTTCTACCACTGGTCTTTAGAAAAGAAGAACTGGACCTCGTTTTTCGGCGAACCGGCCTGGACCCTGCATCCGGAACGCAAGGAATGGTACCTGCATCTTTTCTCCAAGAAACAGCCCGACCTGAACTGGGAGCATCCCCGCGTCAGGGAGGAAGTGAAGGGCATCCTCGAGTTTTGGCTCGCCAAGGGCGTCGACGGCTTCCGCTGCGACGTGATCAACCTGCTTGGCAAGGCGGAGGGCCTTCCCAACGGCAAACCGCGGCTGATTTTGACCGGCCGCGAGCACTATGTGAACGAACCGAAAGTCCACGGATACCTGTCGTGGCTCCGCGACGAAGTGTTCTCCAAGCACGACTGCTTCACCGTCGGCGAGACCGCCTTCGTCGACCCGGCGACGGCGCTGCTCTACGTCGGCGAGGACCGCCGCGAACTCGACATGCTGTTTCAGTTCGACCATATGGCGGCCGACTGTTACTTNNCGAAAACCACGACCAGGCCCGCAGCGTCGACCGCTTCGGTGATCCGGCACGGCGCTACGAATCGGCGACGATGCTTGCGACGATGCTGTTCTTCCAGCAGGGAACGCCGTTCATCTACCAGGGCCAGGAGATCGGCATGACCAACGCCGACTTCACCGAACTCGCGGAATACAAGGACATCGAAAGCCACAACATCTACAAGCTCGCCCGCCGCCTGTTCCTCTATTCGCACAAGAAGGCGATGAAGATGCTCAAGCATTCCTCGCGCGACAATGCCCGCACGCCGATGCAATGGGACGCGTCCGAAAACGCCGGATTCAGCGCTTCGACGCCGTGGATCGGCGTCAACGCGAATCACGCGGAAGTCAACGTCGAAGCCCAGATGCGCGACCCCGGATCGATTTTTCGCTATTATCAAAAAATCCTTGGCCTCCGCAAAAAATATGATATCATTGTATACGGCGACTATGAAGACATCGGTTTTCACAACCGCCGGCTGTATGCCTACGAACGCCGTCTTGACGGCGATTCGCTCATCGTCGTGTGCAACGCGACCAACAAGGAGCTCCCGCTCAAGTTCAAGCGGAACCTCTATGGGTACGAACTGATCCTGCACAACGTGGAAGGCCCCGCCGGCGCCGTGATGAAGCCGTATGAAGCAAGAGTCTACCTGAAAAGGACCCCTTCATGAAACTGACGAAATCCCTGAAAAATCCGATCCTCCGTCCGAACCCCAAGAATGATTGGGAAAACCTCGTCGTCCTCAATCCGGCCGTCATCTATGATGAGGCGAACGCGCGCTTCGTGATGCTCTACCGCGCCGCCGGCGATACCGTCGAACACTATATCCACCTCGGCCTCGCGTATTCTGACAACGGCATCGACTTCGTGCGCCAAAGCGATCAGCCTTCGCTCTCGCCGGATTACGACGGCGCCGACGGCGGCTGCGTCGAAGACCCGCGCCTCGTCAAGATGGGCGACTGGTATTACCTCACCTACGCCGCCCGCCCCTATGCGCCCGGACGCTACTGGCTGAACGCCCCGAAGCCGTGGTTCAACCCGCCCAAGGACGGCCCGCGGTTCCTTTCCTGGAACAATTCGGTAACCTATCTGGCAATCACCCAGGATTTCAAGACCTACAAGAAACTCGGCCGCATGACCGACGCGCGGGAAGACGACCGCGACGTGTACATCTTCCCGGAAGCGGTTAAAGGCAAATATGTCCGCTTGTCCCGACCGATGTTCAACTGCGGTCCCGGCTGGCCGAACGAAAATCCGGCGATGTGGATCGCGTTTTCCGACGATCTGCTCGAATGGCCGAAGCCGACGTTGCTCATGCAGGGGGAAACCTGGTGGGAATCGAAGAAGATCGGCGGTTCGTGTCCGCCGCTCAAGACGCCTTACGGCTGGTTCGTGATCTACCACGGCGTCGCCAAAAAAGATGACGCCTACCGCGTCGGCGCGATTCTCCTCGACCTCGACGATCCGACCAAGATCATCGCCCGCACCAAAGAACCGATCCTGGAACCGGAATTCGACTACGAAACCTCCGGCGTCTATAACGGCTGCGTCTTCCCGACCGGAAACGTCGTGAAGGACGGCGTCCTCTACGTGTATTACGGCGCCGCCGACAAGTTCGTCTGCGTCGCGACCGGCGATTTTGAAGCGCTCCTGCAGGATCTTCTCAAAAACGGCAAATGAGAACAAAAAACGACTTCGCGAGAAGTCGTTTTTACATGTTATTTGAACGTTGCCTTGACGAACTCGGTGATTTTCGCGTCGATGCCCGCCTTGTCGGTCTTGTAGCCTTCCGCATGGACGTCGGAATGGACCGCGTAGACTTCGTGGATCGCCTTCGATTGCACCGCCATCCGTTCGCTTCCGGCGTAAGGGGTGACCTTGTCGCCGACGGAATGGATGATCAGAAACGGCACCTTCGACGTGGCGACCGCTTGCGCGACGTTGATCCGAAAGAGGAAGAAGCGGTGCAGGTAACGGCACCAGAGTTCGATGCCGGGGAGAAAGACGCAAAGCGCTTTCGGCTTGACCGACCGGGCGAAGACGCCCCAGACATGGACGAACGGGGAATCGGCGACGATCAGCTTGACCCGGTCCGAGAGATCGCCGGTCGTCATCAGGAAGGCCGTCGATGCGCCCATCGAGACGCCGTGGACGAGGATCTTCTCGGTCGCCCCGAAGGTGCGATGGACGTGATCGATCCAGCGTTTGAGGTCGTATTTTTCGTAATGTCCGAACGAGGTGAAGGCGCCACCTGACAGACCGTGGGCCCGGGCGTCGGGAAGCAGGACGCGGAAGCCGAGGGAACTGTAGAGGCGGGCGNNATGATGGCGAGGTCGGAACTGACCGATTTGTAGCCGTGCAGCAGGATCGCGGTCCGGCCGGGATCGGTCGTGTCGGCGGCGATGTAGGAGGCGACGAGGCGCGTGCCGTCGTAGCCGCGGATCTTCACGGTATCGCGGGCGACCGCCTTGTACCATTCCCAGGCCGACTTGAAGAACGGGCTCTCCTGATTGACGAGGCCGCCGTTGTTGCCGGCGCCGATCCGGATGAACCGGCGATAGACGACGAAGGACAAGAGAAGATAAAGGCCGATTGCGGCCAGCACGAGAAAGAGAATCATCCACCACTGCATGGAAATCACCATCCGTTTTCATTTTAGCACGTTTGCCCGTTTCGCGCCATAGCGGGATGCCATTCCGCTACCGAATCCCTCCAAGAAAAAAAGATGTAACGCCTTTACCACGCGCGGGAAGCGTGAATCCTGTTTTATTTGGAGCGATTCATAGTATAATGGAAATCGGGTGATACAATGGTAAAGTTCGGAGTCATGGGCGCCGGAAAAATCGCGCATCGGTTCTGCCAGGCGATGAACGGCATCAACGAGACACTTTACGCCATCGCCTCCCGCGATATCGAGCGGGCGGCCCGTTTCGTCACGAACTACGGCTTCGCGAAGGCTTACGGAACCTACGAGGAACTCCTCGCCGATCCGGAAGTCGGCTGCGTCTACGTGGCGACCCCGCACGGCCTCCACTATGAACACGTCAAGCTCTGTCTCGAGGCCGGCAAGAACGTCCTGTGCGAAAAGTCGTTCACGCTCAATCACCACGAGGCGCAGGAACTCTTCGACCTCGCGCGCTCCAAGGAACTCTTTGTGATGGAAGGGTTGTGGACCCGTTTTCTTCCCGCAATCCAGGAAGTCAAGAAACTCGTCGACAACGGCGACATCGGCGACGTCATCGAGATCGACGCCGATTTCTGCTTCGAAAGCGGTGCCGGCGCGGATGACCGGCTGTTCGACCCCGTCCTCGGCGGCGGCGCGCTGCTCGATGTCGGCATCTACCCGCTCACCCTCGTCAACCTCATCTTGGGCGTACCGGACAGTTTCGACGCGGAAGTGACGATGGGGCCGACGGGCGTCGACATCACCGAAAAGATCACCTATTTCTATCCGCACGCGACGGCCGTGATGAACGCCTCGATTGTCGCGGATCTCGGCCGCGAAGCCTATATCTACGGCACGAAGGGCTACATCCACATCCCATCCTTCTGGTCGACGGAAGTGGCGACGGTCTACAACAAAGACCACAAGATCGTCCGGGAAATCGCCGTCAAGCATCTCGTCAACGGTCTCGAATACGAGATTTTCGAAGTGATCCGGTGCATCCGCCGGAAGGAGATCGAAAGCGCGGTCTGTCCGCACGAAGCGACCATCGAAATCCTCCGTCAGACGGACGCGATCCGGGCTTCCTGGAACTTCCGGTATCCGGGCGAACGGTGAACGATTTCGCTTGACTCCGAAGGGACGTTGCCTTATAATTGTACCGTATGTATCGCATACCGCTCAGAAATGGTCTTCAAAACGCGAAACGCGTTACCATGATGGCGAGTCTTACCAATATGAGGAGGTGCAGGAATGTACGCAGTCATCGAAACCGGTGGAAAGCAAGTGCGCGTGGAAGTCGGAACGGAAATCTGGGTTGAAAAACTCGAAGCGGATGTTGAATCCGTCTATACGTTCGACAAGGTTCTGCTCGTCGGCGGGGACAAGATCAAGATCGGCAAACCCTATGTCAAGGGCGCTCTTGTCAAAGCTGTTGTCAACAAGCAGGGCAAGGGCCCGAAAGTCATCATTTTCAAATACGAGCCCAAAAAACACTACCACAAGAAAAACGGCCATCGTCAACCCTATACAAAGCTGACGATTTCAGAAATCACGCTGTAATGCGCATCAATTGACACTGGAGGTGTAATTCAATGATCTTGAATCTGAATATTTTAGAATTCATGGCTTCCAAAAAGGGAGTCAGTTCGACGAAAAACGGTCGTGATTCCGCCGGCAGACGTCTCGGAGCAAAACTCTCCGACGGCCAATTCTGCACCGCGGGCTCGATCATCTACCGTCAGAGAGGTTCGAAAATCCATCCCGGCACGAACGTCGGCATGGGCAAGGACGACACGCTGTTCGCCATGGTCGACGGCATCGTCAAATTCGAACGTCTCGGCAAAGACCGGAAGCAAGCTTCCGTCTATCCGCAGGAATAACCGCGCCGCAGGGGAAAAATTTCCCCTGCTTTTTATTTCCCTTGTAGTATAATGGAACAAAAGGGAGGGGAAAGAAGGATGCTGACGAAACTGCTTTTGTCGATTTCCAAATTGCCCGCCTGGCTCGGCCGGGCGAAACGCGAAAACCCGTGGCTCTTCGCCGAGTTCTGGGCGTTGGTGGTCATGCTCGCCGGGATCGTCCTCAATCTCTTCTCGTTTCGCAGCGACGACGTCTCGATGATCTTTTTGATCGTCATTCCCGGTCTTTGGATCCTCTTCCAGCCGTTTTTCCTCGCCGCCGTCAGGAAGCGGAAAGAACCCTTCGGGGCAAGCGCCGCGGCGACGCTCCCGCTTTGGACGATGACCGTCGGCGATGCGGCGGGGATGCTGGCGATCGCCGTCGGCCACGACGCCTTCGGATCCTTCGCCTACGACGTGTTCTATCTGCTCGTCCTCGCGACCACGCTCCGGATTCCTTTCATCGTGTTCGCCGGGCGCGCGCCGTACCGCGGGAAACCATGGGTCGACCAGGGACTCCTGATCGTCTCCTATGCGCTTTCGGTCATCCTTTATTCGCTTTCCGTCACGCTCTGAAGCTTCTCCGAGCCGTCCGTCCGGACGGTTTTTGTTTGGACTTGATTATCCCCTTCCGATGCGATATAATGATTTGTGTAATAGGTTACATACGATAGGATGGTTCCGATGGATAAACTCAGTTACCGTTTCGAAGACAACAATTTCGTGATCGACGCCTACGATCGCCAGAAGACCTTCGCCAGCTTTCTGCCCGGTCTCGCCGGCAAGCGCGGGATTCCGCTCTGGGCGTTCTACGTGAACCGCGGCCAGGGCATCTGCTCGTTCGGCCTCCGCGACAAGAACGGCCAGATCCTCGAATTCCATCCCGGCAACCTGGCGTATCTCTACACCTCCAAGATCGGGTTTCGGACCTTCGTGAAACACAACGGGACGGTTCACGAAATCTTCAAACCGGAAGAAGAAAAACCGAAACGGCGGATGGAGATCGCGCAGACCGCGTTCTCGATCGTCGAAGAGAACCGGCGTCTCGGTTTACGCGTCCGCGTGACCTATTTCGGGTTGCCCAACGATTCCGTCGCCGCGCTCGTCCGGATGGTCGAACTGACCAACACGGGCTCCTCGACGCTCGACGTCGAAGTCCTGGACGGTCTCTCCCAAATCCTCCCGGCCGGCATCGACCACGGCGGATACAAGGCGATGTCGAACCTGCTTCGCAGCTGGATGGATGTCGAATGCCTCGACGAGGGATTCGCCTTCTACAAACTGCGCTCCGCCACGGGCGACACCTCGGAAACCGCGGAAGTCAAGGACGGCAATTTCTATTTGTCGTTCGTCGACGGCGATCCGATCACCCCGATCGCCGACATGGACCTCGTCTACGGCTACGACACGGCGATGAACCATCCCGCGCATTTCGCAGCGCATCCGCTCATCGACATCAAAAATTCCTTCCAGGCGACCGCCAACAAGGTCCCCTGCGGCTTCACCGGCTTTGCGAAGGCGATCCCCTCCGGCGGGACAGTCCAGATCGACACCCTGATCGGCTACACCCACGACGTCGCCGCGCTCGCGGAAAAACGCATCGAACTGGCCAAGACCGGTCACGCCTGGTTCGAAGCGAAACGGCAGGATGCCGTCCAAGTCGTCGGCGCATTGCTCGACGATGTCACCACCAAGACGGCGTATCCCGTGTTTGACGAGATGATCCGTCAGAACTACCTCGACAATCTGCTGCGCGGCGGCTATCCGATGACGATTTCCGCCGGCGACAAGAAATTCGTCTACTATCTGTACAGCCGCAAGCACGGCGATCTCGAGCGCGACTACAATTTCTTCTCGATCGCGCCGGAATTCTACNNCGGCAACTTCCGCGACGTCTGCCAGAACCGCAGGAACGACGTTTTCTTCCATCCCGAGACGGGTGACTACTCGATCAAGGTGTTCGCCTCGCTGATCCAGGCCGACGGCTACAATCCCCTCGGCATCAACGGTTCGACCTTCGAAATCGCCGACAAGACGAAAATCGCGCCGCTCGCCGCGCATTGCTTCGGCGCCGGCGCCGCCTTGATGGTCCCGCTCCTTTCCGGCAAGTTCACCCCCGGTTCGATCGTGAACGCGATGGAGCAGAAGAAGATCCAAAGTCCGCTTTCCGATGACGAACTCTTCGCGCTCCTCTTCGCCGACGCCCACCAGAACATCGAGGCCGCCTGGAACGAAGGTTACTGGACCGACCACTGGACCTACATTCTCGATCTCGTCGAGCGCTACCTTGAGATCTTCCCCGACCGGCGCGACGCGCTGCTCTTCGGGGATGCTTCCTACCGCACCTTCGAAAGCCCCGTCTCGGTCCGGCCGCGGCATGAAAAGCATGTGATCGACAAATCCGGCGCGATCCGCCAGTACGGCGCGCTGCGGCATCCCGACAAGGAGAAGATCGCCCGCCTCAAATTGAATGAACACGGCACGAACTGGTTCGCCGCCGGCGGCGCCCCTTACGAAACCAATCTCTTCGCGAAACTCTTGATCCTTGCGGCGAACAAGTTCGCGACGCTCGACCCCGAAGGCCTCGGCATCGAGATGGAAGCCAACCGTCCGGGCTGGAACGACGCGATGAACGGTCTGGCGGGAATCTTCGGATCCGGCATGAGCGAAACCGTCGAACTCGGTCGGCTCGCCCGTTTCCTGAAACGCGTCCCCGACGGGAAACTTTCCCTCCCGCTCGAATTCGTGACGTTCGCGCAGCGTCTGGAAGGCGTGAAGCTCGCCCCCGGGTTCGCCCGCTGGGACGCCGNNACGCCGTCGCGACGATCCGCGAAGAGTACCGTGAAAGCGTCCGGTTCGGCTCCGCGCAGACGATCGACGTCGAAGCGAGCGTGTTCCGCCCGCTCGTCGACTTGATCCTCGCCACGGCGGAAGAAGCCGTGAAGCGCGCGATCAAGATCGGCAACGGCATCCTCCCCACCTATTTCTACTATGAAGCGACCGCCTTCGAACCCCTCAGAAACAACGACGGAACACCGACGATCGGCTCCTACGGCTTGCCGCTCGCGCAGGTTTCCGCCTTCGCCAGGAAGCGCCTTCCCGACTTCCTCGAAGCCCCGGCACGTTGGATGAAGACCGCCAAAGACAAACAGGAAGCGCTCGAGATGGCCGACGCCATCAAGGCTTCTGACCTCTACGACGCGCCGCTCGGAACATACAAGACATCCGCCGACCTCGACGCCTGCGGCCACGAGATCGGCCGCATCCGCGCCTTCACGAAGGGCTGGCTGGAACGCGAGTCGAACTTCCTGCACATGACCTACAAGTATCTCCTCGGGCTCTTGAAGGCCGGATTGTACGAGCGGTTCTTTGCCGAAGCGAGAACCAATCTCGTCTGCTTCATGGATCCGGCCACCTATGGCCGGCCGACGATCGAGAATTCGTCGTTCATCGCGACCTCGAACAATCCGAACCCGGCCGTCCGCGGCCAAGGATTCGTCTCGCGGCTTTCCGGCTCGACCGCCGAACTGTTGTCGATCTGGACGATTGCCCTGTTCGGGAAGGAACTGTTCCGCTTTGAAAACGGAAAACTCACGCTCGCCCTGAAACCGCTCCTCCCGGCCGACTTCTTCCGGGAAGGCCGCGTGGAAGCGACCTTCATCGGACAAAAGGTCATCTACATCAATTCCTCCGACAAGGATGGCTGGAACCTCGAACCGATGCGCTACGAACTGCGCAAGAACGGCATGGCCGTGAAGACGATCGTCGGACGCCGCCTCGAAGGCGAAGACGCCGTCGCGGTGCGAAACGGCGCATACGACGAAATGGTCGTTCTGCTTTCCTGATCACGAACGAAAGGACGCCCGACGTCCTTTTTTTCGCGGTGTTACTTCCAGTTCTAAACGC
>DMTN01000006.1 GCA_003477305.1 Acholeplasmatales bacterium
TGACCCACACCGTCGTGGCAAACCAGAATCCGTCCTTGAACGCTTTCCAAAAATCGGCGAAGACGCGGATGGGCTGTTTGCCGCGGATTACCCGGAAGCTCACCGAAAATAGCGCCTTCCAGGCCGCACCCATGCAAAGGCCGCCCGAGAGGGCGGTCGCCGCAAGGAAAAGGAAACCGGCGAGGACGAGATCGGTTGAGTCCCTGAACAGGTCCTTGATCCGGTATGTCCCCATCGGTTTCCTCCTTGATTGCGTGGTTCTGTTTTAATTATATCAGACGGGCTTCTTTTTGAGAATCAAGAAGTAGACCGCCGCGCCACCGCCGCCGAGGACGGCGATGCAGCCGGCAACGATCCCGACGACCGCGATGGTGCTCATCGGCAGGGCGCCGGTTTCGGTGAACGACGTGCTTTCGACGTAGATCGTGAGGCCGGTTTCGGCGTCTCCGACCGCGAGCGGGTCATAATGCTGGAGTTCTTCGAAGGTTTCTTCTCCCACGGTGAGGGTGTAGTTCGCGAGGACCGAAATCGAATCCTTCGTCACCCATCCGGCGAGGTCGGCTTCGATGTAGATGTCGTTCCAGATGCCGTCGATCGCCCAGTCCATCGAGGCCTCGAGGATTTCCCGCGGTTCGGTGAAGGTGCAGGATCCGCCTTCGCAGGTCCAGGTGGGACGCTCGTTGGCCGCGAAATCAGCCCAGGCCATCGTCGGCGAGAGGTCGACAAGGGCGGCGTACTTCTCCAAGAACTCGTCGAAATCGGCGAAGGCGAACGTGAGCGTGAAATAGCGGTGAACGCCGGTGGTCGTCATCGGTTCGACGGTGATGAAGTCGGGTGCGTTTTCCTCGAGCCAGGTCTGGATCGCGGAAATTCCGCCTTCGATGTGGGTCGAGTTGATGACCGGGCCCTTGCCTTCGGTTCCGTCCGGGTCGTCGGGATTGATGATCGGGTCGACCGACAGCGTGTCGTCCATGATGTCGAGGACGAACGAGCGGGTACCGGCTCCGTCGCGGGCGTTGAACTCGGTCTCGACGCCGATTTCGCCGGCCCAGCAGCCGGTGAGCGTGACGACGACGAGGAATGCGAACAAAACGGTCAATACGTTTCTTTTCATTGTTTTCTCCTTTTTCTCCTATTCTATCTTTTTGTTTCTTAGGAATCTTCACCCATGTAAAACACGAACTTGTTCAGTTTCAAGGCGATCACGGTGACGATCAGGACGATCACGAGGAGAATCCATGCCATCGCCGAGGCCATGCCCATGGCGTTGTCCGCCATCATCTTGTCGAACAGGTAATACGCGTAGTAGTAAGAAGACCGGGACGGTCCGCCGTTGGTCATGATGTAGGCCATCGTGAACACCTGGAAGCCGCCGATCAGACCCATGATGAAGTTGAAGTAGATCGAGGGGGTCATCAGCGGGAGGGTGATGTGAAACGTCTTCGCCCACCAGCCGGCACCGTCGATCTCGGCCGACTCGTAGAGCGTCGTCGGGATGTCCTGCATCTGCGCGAGGTAGATCACCATCGATCCCCCCGAGGTCCAAAGCCCCATCAGGATCAACGTGATCTTCGAGAGATCTTGGTCGAGGTACCACCCGAGCGGTTCGATGTTGAACAGGTCGTAAAGCGGATCGAGGATCGCGTTCACGAGTCCGAAGTTCGGCTGGAAGAGCCACATCCAGAGGAGCGTCATCGCGACCACCGAGACGACGTTCGGCAGATAGAACAGGGTTCGGTAGACGCTCATCCCCTTCACCTTGTTGTTCAAGAGGAAGGCAAGCGCGAGCCCGACGAAGATCGACAGCGGGACCGCGATCGCGACGTGGTACACGGTGTTCCCGAGACTCTTCCAGAACAGCGAATCGTTCGTGAAGAGGATCCGGTAGTTTTCGAAGCCGATCCATTCCATCGGCGAAATCATGTCATAGTTCGTGAAACTGATGTAGAACGACATCAGGATCGGGAAGATGCCGAGGACGATGAGACCGAAGAGCCACGGGAACACGAACATGTATCCCGCGCGGTTCTCCTGCTTCTTCATCATCCGGACCGTGATCGTCCTCTTCATCGTTTCACCCCCTAATGGGTTGCGTCATAGTTTTCCTGTTTTTGGATGTAGTTCGCCCGGGCGGCGGCGAGCGCTTCGGTCGCCGTCATCTCCCCGGAAAGGAAGTTGTTGTAATAGGGCTGCCAGTCGTTGCCGTGCCAGGATGGAGCATATGGGACGTAGACCTTGTCCCGGGCGTATTCGACTTCGACGAGCAGACGCGCGAGGATCGGATCCCCGGTCTCGGTCGCGAGGTCGGACATCGCCCGCTTGTGGGCCATGATCCAGCCGTTGACTTCCGACATTTCCTTCTGGACGTCGTAACTCATCATGTACTTGAGGAATTCCCACGCGCCGGCTTTGGAGGCGGTGTCGTTATCGCCGTTGTCATAGAGTTCGATCGAGAACCCCGACCCCCAGTTGACGCGGACGCCGTTGTCATCGGGAACGGGAATCGTCGTGACGCCGAAGGTGAAATCGGCATTGGCGTTTTGGATGATTTCATACAGACCGTCGGTCTCGACCATCATCGCGACGCGTTCGCCGGCGAAGGGATTGATCCCGAGGAGGGTGTTCGCATCGCCGAATGCGACGAGTTGATTGCGCGTGAATTCGGCATTGAAGTCCTTCATCCACTGGAGCACGTCGATGTGCGCCTGGGTGTTCAGGGTCGGATCGAGGTTTTCATCGAAGAAATCGAGTCCGGCTTCCCAGAGCCAGCCGTGATAGGTGGCGTTGCCATACGAGGGATCGAACCCGAGCCGCTGGATCTCGCCGTCGCCGTCGACGATGTCGAGCTGTTTGGCGACGTCGTAGAGTTCGCTCCAGGTCGTCGGGACATCGGCGACCGTCAGACCGACCTCCTCGAACATGTCGAGATTATAGTACAGGACGCGGACCGTCGCCGTGAAGGGCAGGGCGTAGAGGTCGTTTTGATAGGTCGCGAAGTCGAGCGCTGCGTCATAGAACTCGTCAAGTTCGAGTCCGTCCGGGTCGGCGTCGAGGAAATCCGAGATGTTGTAGAGGACGCCCGCTTCGGCGCGCGAGACGGAATCGTCGAGAGTCGAGAGGCCGAGGTCCGGCGCGGTGCGCGAGGAGATGGCGATGTTGATCTTGTCCCAGTAGTCCCAAAACGAGAAGCCGGTGCCTTTGACGAAGTAGGTATCCTGCGATTCGTTGAAGGCGGTGATGATCGCCTTCGTCGGCGTATAGGCGGCCGTTCCGACGGGCGCCATGTGCCAGAAGTCGATCGTGATCCGGTCGGTCGATTCGTTGTCGCAGGCGATCGCGGCAAAGGCGGCGACGGCGACGATGAGTGCGGCAAGCAGTTTTTTCATAGAGGATCCTCCTAACCTTTGATGCCGGTGAACTTGATGCCTTCGATGAAGGTCTTCTGGGCGAAAAAGAACATGATGAGCGTCGGCAGCATGATCAGGATGCTTGCGGCCATCATCAGATTGTATTGTCCGCCGTACTGGGTCTGAAACGCCCGGAGTCCGAGCGCAAGCGTCCAGTGCTCGGGGTTGGACAAAAAGATGAGGGGACCGAAGTAGTCGTTCCAGGCGCCCATGAAGGTGAAGAGGGCGACCGTCACGACGGCCGGCTTGGACAGCGGCAGCATGATCTTGACGAAGATCTGCCAGTGGTTCGCGCCGTCGATCACGGCGCTTTCCGAGAGTTCGCGGGGAAGTCCCTTGAAGAACTGGCGGAGCAGGAAGATGTAGAACGCCGACCCGCCGCCGAAGAAGGCGGGGACGATCAGCGGGAGCCGCGTTCCGAGCCAGCCGATCTTCGCGTACATGATGTAGGTCGGGATCAAGATGACCTGGATCGGCAGCATCATCGTCGCGAGCATCACGATGAACCACTTGTCCCGCCCTTTCCACCGCAGTTTCGCAAACGCGTAGGCGGCGGTGGTGGCGGAGAAGACGGTGCCCGTGACGACGAGGACGACGATGATCAGACTGTTTTTCAGATACATGAAGAACGGGATCGCCTGGACCGCCGTGATGAAGTTCGACCACTGAGGCCTCGCCGGAAGAAACTGCTGAATCCCCCTCAGGAGTTCGGCGGGCGTTTTCAGGGCCGTGAACAGCATCCACAGAAACGGGAAGACGAAGACGAGCGAACAGAGGACGAGGACGACATGCAGGATCAGATGCGTGATCGTCTTTGTCGTTTTCCTTGACTTGTATCGGGTTGCCGAGGCCATCGCATCGCCTTCTTTCTCCTGACGGTTGTCAGAGTTCCCTTAACCGGATGAAGCGCGGTACGTAGACGTCGCAATCCGATAGGTTGTGCTCGAAGTTGTAGGTGTTGACGTTGTAGCTGACCAGGACGTTTTGGCTTTCGGAGAGCTGGGGATGCGCCTTGGCGTTATAGCAATACGTCGTTGACTGGTACAGATCCGGTTCCGGCTTGCGGTAGACGATCTGCGGCACCTCGAACGGACCGACGATCGACTCGCCCAGAGCGGCGCAGACGTAGATCGTGTTCGTATCGTAGGTGAAGACGGCCAACCACTTGCCCTTGTTTCGGCCTTTCAGGATCGGCGAGACCGAAAATTCGGTGGAGACATGGTCGAAGAGCGGCGCGCACTTCGTGATGTCGCGACCCCACGCCACCCCGTCGAAGTATTCCCACTTGTCGAAGAGTTCGAACTCCTCCGCCTTCACCCTTGCGGCGATCGCCTGGCGCAGCACCCACGTCGTCTTGTAGCCGTAGACGTAGACGAAGCCGTCGGGATGTTCGGCGCCGGCCTGGACCGTGTTCGCGGTCGCGGCGCCGCCGAAGGTGAAGTCCGATCCGCCGTGGCTGAAACAGAACGGCGAACGCTTCATCACGGCCTTTTTGAACTGCGGCCGTTCGTTCTCGATCGGGACTTTGACCATCTGGATCCCCATGATCCCGAATTGCATGCCTTCGGGCTGGGTGTGGTCGGAGATGACCTGATAGGGGAAGAGATAGAGGTTCTTTCCGACGACGGCGCCGTCCTGAAGCCAGACGTAACTCTGGGCCGGCGCTTCGAGGAGGACGCTCGAAGCGTCGACCTCGATGTCGCGGTAGAAGACATCGTCTTTGTAGAAGTACACGCGGGAGAGCGCGAAGAGCCCCTCGTGATACTCGTCGTCGTAATTGCCGATCCCCGGTTCGGCGTGGATGTCGAACTGGAAGTGGCGGTAGGCGGCGCCGATCTCGATCGTCTTCTTTTCGTCCTTCGCGAGCCGCTTCGGCAGTTCGTATTCGCCGAGATCATCCCACTTCTTCTTGTCGTTCGAAGCGAGCAGACGGAAGATCCGGACCCCGCGGGAGGAGAGCGTTTCGCTTTCCGGGCTGAAGTAATTTTCGATCACGATCTTGTCGACCGGTTCGGGGGTCTGAAGGTCGAAGGTGACCCAGACTTTCTTCGGCTTGTAGCCGGAGACCCAGCCGTCGTCCGGATTCTTCTGGTCGTAGGCGCAGAGGTTCTGCGGGATCGTTCCCTTGACGTCGAGCTTCGGATCGATTTTCACGAACGCGGATACCGATCCGCGTTCATTCTGATTGAACTGGAAGTCGACCGTGTTCTTGCCGGGTTCGACGATCCCGAGCGAATTGTTCATCATGAGCAAGGGTCCGTAGCGCCGGTGCGTCGTCTTGTCGGTCCGGCCGATGAAGGTATCGCCGAAGACGAAGAGGTTGGTTGCGCCCGGTTTCTGGTCGAAGCGGTCGTTTCCGTCGGTCATGTTGAAGGAATAGATCCCATCGCCGCCGCTCCAGCCCTGGTGACTCATGAAGCGCTTGCACCAGTCCTCGTCCTTCTCGGCGAGATAGCCGCGGCCGAGGACGATCTCCGCGGTTCCGGGTGACACCGCGTCGAATTCGACCCGGTTCGCATAACAGACGCCGTCCCGGTTCACCGGGGAAAGGAGATGATCGACGTAGAATCGGATGTTCTTCGCTTCGATTCCGCGGACTTCCGCGAGGACGGGGAAGACGCNNCCCGCCACAACATTGATTTTCTTGATTGAGTCTCCGGTTTTCATGAGAATCCCCCTATTCTGCCTGTTTCGTTTCGGTGATGAGGATGAAGCGCGGATGATAGATGCGGGCATCGTTGAGCGCCGCGAGCTGCGAGGTATTGACGTTGTAGGAGATGAGATAACTTCCGGGTTGGGAGAGATGGACATGCATCTTCGCGTTGTAGGTGAATGCGCCGCGGAGGAATCCGCTTTCCGGCGTCTCGTAGAGTACGAAGAAGTCACGAAAGCCGCCCCACGGCGTGTCGGATACGCTATAGACGACCCTGCCGCTCGTGGTCCCTTCCATCGCGACCAGCATGTACTTTCCGGCATCCATGCCCGAAGCGATTCGCGTCACCGACAGTTCGGGGCTGACGCCCTCGATCAGCGGTGCGGAATCGTTGATGTCTTTCGACCATCCGGAACCGTCGAAATACCGCCATCTGTTGAAATCTTCCAAGTCGTCCTTTTCGACGCGGGCGACGATCAGATGCCGTCCGCCCTTGTCGAGATACCCGTAGACGTACACGAACCCATCGATTTCCGTATTGTCCATCACGCCGGCGCCGTAATAGAGGACGCCTCCCGTGGAGGGTCTGCTTTGGAGCGGCGAGGCGAGATAGTCCGCATGTTCGAAGTCGATCGTTCCACCCGTGATCGGGACTTTGATCACCCCGACGCGGGTGACCTTGAAGAGCGACCCATCGTCCTTCACGAGGAGCGGGAAGATGTATAGATGATCGCCGGAGACGATCCCGTCCTGAAGCCAGAGGCGGGACGAGAGTTCGTTTCCCATGACGGAATCGTCATATGACGATGCGGTGACGGTTCCGAACAGCGGTTCGCCGTCTTCGTCGGTGAAAAACAGTTTCCCGAGGCCTACCATCGTTTCATCGTAGGACGACAGGATTTCGATCCGCACATGACGGGCGGACACATCGTTCATCGAGCGGGTGAACGCATCCGCCTGACCGGAGGTACCCGACGCTTTTGCGACGTCCACATCCATCAGCGGGATCCACGTCGAGCCGTCCGGGGACGTCAGGATCCGGACGGCGGACACGCCGTGATCCGGATGTTCGTTATAGTTCCACAACGTCACGGTTCCGAGTGGGATCACCGATCCGAAGTCGATCTGCACGAAATCGGATCCGGTCTTCGCGGTGCGCCACATCACCCCGTTCGCTTCGTCGGAGAGCGTCGCGGTCGCATCGAAGGTGGCGGAAAGACCGTCCGAATCGAGCAGGTTCTGCGGGATGAAGCCGATATAGGCGTTCGGATGGAAGGCGCTTTGGGCGGCGTCGCCTGCGGTTCCGTAAGCGAAGGTCAATCCGTTGAAAATGTCCGCATTCCCATCGTAGTAGCCGAGCGAGTTGTTGATCATGACGGAAGCCTTGCGGAAGAGCGTATTCTGATCCACGGTCCCGACAAAGGTGTCGGAAAAATAGAAAGCCGTGATCGGACCAAGGGCGCCGATCGAGTCGTCGCCGTTCAGGTTGAAGGAGAAAATGCCGTCGGCGCCGGTCCATCCGGAATACCGGAGGAAGGCTTCCGACCATTCGGTCGCTTCGCGGACGATATAGCCTTCACCGAGATGGAACCGTACATCCTGGATGCCCTTGGTCGTGCCGAGACCGGCCGCGAAGACGATCCGGACGGCCTTGGCCGCGTGACCGGAGAGATCGATGACGCCGGAACCGGAGGGCAGTTCGCGATCGGTGACGGCGCGATCGTAGTTCTCGCCGTCAAGCGACAGATCGACGGAGACCATCTCGACCGTATCGGCTTGGTCTCCGACATAGCCGGTGAAAACGATATCCTGAAGCGGATAGATCGCATCGAAGGTGAAGATGACCTGGTGGGTCTTCACGAGCGCGTTCTTGAAAAACAGCTCGTGGGAATCGATCGGTTTACAGACATTGGCGAAGTCATCCGCGCTGCCTTGGATCGTCGACTTCGGCGCGGTGACCGAAAGAATCCTGATTTCTTCGTTCACGGTCTCGGTGAACCCCCATTCGCATGCCGGGATCGGTTCCGCCGTCGTCGCGGGCTGGCAGGAAAAAAGCAGGCCGACGAGGAGGAACAGGATGCTGGTCAGCAATCGTTTCATGTGGGCCCCCCCGGACAAAGTAAGCGTTTTACAAATTGAGTTTATCACGGCTGTTTTGAAATTACAATACATTTTCAATACATTTCAAAAGATTCAGCAAATAAATAGAAAACCGCAAGAAGCGGTCACTTCTTGCGGTAGGAAATCGAGGTCCGGTATTCGTAGAGCAATGCATTGTAGAATGTTTCGGTGTATTCGACGAGATGATCGTTCTCGTCGTAGCTGTAGCGCACGCGCTTCAGCTGCGGCGCGTCATAATAAATCTTCAGTTTCTGGGTGATGTCTTTCGGGGCTTTCACGGCGGAGACGAATTCTTCGAAGTGGTCGAAGTACAGCTTCTTCTCGCCGAGATAGGCATAAAGCGATCCCTTGAGACAATCGTCGGTGATCGCGACGACCGGACGGAGATAGGTGTTCGAATAGAGGATCGGGACCGTTCCGCCCCGCAGACGACGCAGATTGTAGACCTTTTCGCCTTCTTCGATCCCGAAGATGTCGGCGATCCGTTTCTCCGCCGGGATCAAATCGAGCGATCCTTCGAGGGTGTGGACCTCGACGCCCACTTCCTTCATCTCGTTGGTAAAGGAGCGGACGAGGGTGAAGTTGGAGAGCGAAGCCTTGTTCTGGTAGACGATTGTGCCGAAGCCGGCACGACGGACGAGGAAGCGTTCGTTGACGAGTTCGGAGATGGCGGCGCGGATCGTCACGCGGCTGACTTTGTAGGTCTCGGCGAGAACCTTCTCGCTTGGGATCAGGGAACCTTCCTGCCACTCGCCGTTCTCGATCTTTTTCCTCATGTCGTTACGGATCTGCATGTAGAACGGGGTGCCGGAATCGAAGTTGACTTCCATCGTATCACCTCTTTGTATGAATTATATCATTCGTATGATACATTTGCAATACATCGCTCACAATAGCTGTGTTACGATTCGCTTGATAGCATTAATCCACTCGAAATAATCACTTTTGGAATTCATGTTTACGCAGAGTCGAAGTCGTTGTATAATAAACACAAAAGAGGTGATTTGGTTTGCTGGAAAACTACGACTATAAAAAAGCTAGGCAAAGAGTTGAAAACATACTTAACTCCCAAGTCAACGTTTCACAACAGAGTGGTATGCCTCGGAGTGATGCTGTTTGGACATTTGACAATGGCATCAAGACATGGATTTCCGCGATCTTTGTCGATTTAAGAGATTCGACGACACTATTCAAAAATGATGATGTAATGGTCGCAAAGATTATCCGAGCATTTTCCTCTGAAGTCATCAACATCATGAACGATTCTACACTCGCTCGAGAGATCGGAGTCCGAGGCGATTGTGTTTTTGGAGTCTTCGCTACTCCGGAAGTATCAAATATTAACGAAGTCTGCACCGTCGCCTTTACAATTAACACATATATGAAGATGCTGAACGTGCTACTTAAGAAAGACAATTTCCCTCAAATTCGAGCTGGGATCGGTGTCGCTTCATATGAGGATTTGGCAATCAAAGTAGGTTCAAAGGGGACGGGAATTCGAGATTATGTTTACATCGGTAGAGCAATGTCCGAGGCGGATCGACTTTCAAAAGTGACAAATAAATACACCAGTGGCTTCGCCTCAACAACTCAACCCATCGCGATTTCAATAAACACATATCGTGAAATAATCAATGTGGATGATCAGATTAAAACTTTGATGGCGTTTGACAATAATTTGAATTGCTACAAGGGCAATGTAATCATTATTGATTATAATAATTGGATCAATGGAGGGATGCCGCAATGAAGGACGAATTAGTGAAGTCGTACGATATCATGATGGAACTGCAGAACAAAGTTGATACGAAAGCACAGATATTCATCGCTATACTAACTAGTGTCGTCTCCTTTTTCTGGGGCATTCAACAATTATCGGCGTTTTCCAATATCACGGAAGGCTATCAGCTGGCCGTCTATCTGCTATTGCTACCGGTTTTCTTTTT
>DMTN01000061.1 GCA_003477305.1 Acholeplasmatales bacterium
CCCGACGATGCGCTCGTCTTGATGTCGGAGGCATAGGGGCCGGCGAGGGCGCCCGTGTCCATCAAGACGAGCGCATCGTCGGGGACGTCCTTGTCGTTGTCCTCGTAATGCAGGACGGCGGCGTTCTTGCCGGAGGCGACGATCGAGTTGAAGGAGACGCCTTCGGAGCCGTGCTGCCGGAGCATGAATTCGAAATAGCCGGCGAGTTCGCGTTCGTTCTGGCCGGGTTTTGCGTGTTTCATGACCGCCTCGATCGCATAGCGCGAATGGCCGATCGCGGTTTCGATCGCGGCGACTTCCTCGGGATCCTTTAGAAGCCGCATGCCGTCCAATAGTTCGTTTGCGTCATGCAGGATGATCTCGGGATACAGATCGACGACGAACCGGGATTTCGCGAGCGCGACGGCTTCGAAATCCGCCTTGGGGCGGAACAGGTCGAGATAGAGATGGCCGGGTTTCTGGACCAAGGCGCGGCGGTTGTTGGACAGCGACGTCGCGATGAATTCACGGAACTCGGTCAGGTAGCGGACGTTTTTCACGTCGAGCCCGGAAGCGGCGGCGGCTTCTTCCTTCGACATCCGGCGCCCGAGCCACTTGTTGATATAGTCGTTCGTCTCCTCGATGAAGAGCAGTTCGAAGGTGCGGCCCTGGTCCTTGAGGAGCACGAGGTTCATGTTCGGCTTGGGTAGACCGGTCAGATAATAGAAGTTGCGGTTCGTTTCATAGGCGTAGTACTGGTCGGCCGTCTTGTGGGGTGCTTCGCCGGCGTAGAAGAGCGCGACGGAACGATCGGCCATTTGTTCAATCAAGCGCGCACGATGGCGCTGGAATACGGTTTGATCCATGGTTCCACCTCTGTTTCTATAAAAACATTATATCATGCGAAGCGCGCGAAGGAAAAAAAAAAGCACAAGCTGCGTGCTTTTTCAATCATTGAAATTGAGGAAGATGTTCCCGTTGGAAGTATCGAGGTCGATCGTATCGGAGAGCGTCGTGTTGTAATGCCCGTCGTTGCGCTCGTCGCCGTCGATGTACATCGAGCCGTTGGAGGTTTCCATGAGGATCCGGTAGTCCGCGTAACTGCCGACGAACGTGACTTCGATGCGACCGTTCGAGGTGTCGACTTCAAGGTCCGACGTTGCGATTCCGGTGACGAGGACGGGGCCGTTGGAGGTCTTGAGGATGACGTCTCCTTGGGCGACGAGGCCGTCGACGGTGATCCGGCCGTTGGAGGTGCGGAGGTTGACGTTCCCCCCCGCGGTGACGTTTGAGACGTTGAAAGCACCGTTGGAAGAGATGATCGAAATCGCTCCGGACACGGCCAGGTCGGCGAGAGTGATGTCTCCGTTGGACGTGTTGGCGGAAATCGTCGTGAGTTCGTCAAGGTTGTCGATGTCGATTGAACCGTTGAAAGTCGACATGTCAAGCGAGAACGCCACGTCCACCGGAAGATACACGGTGCAGTCGAATAATTCGGGATTGAACCACTGAAGCCAGTTCCAGTTGAACAAGCGAATCTGCCAGTCGACTTCTTCTTCGAATGCGAGCGCGGTGGCGGTTTCGGTGACGACGACCGGATCTTCTTCGGTGACGTAGTAGACGATCCGGATCTGCGCCGTGTCGGAAGGCAAAACTTCGATGTTCTTGTTGGCGAAGGACAGGGTGAGGGTGTCGATCGTGCCGACGTCGTAGGTTTCGTCGACGAGGATGTAATCTTCCGCGGTGAGGTTTCCGAAGGCGCCGGTGCCGCCGGCGACGAGTCCGGCGATCACGAGTCCGAGACCGACGAGGAAGAGGATGAAGGTGATGCGTCCAAGAACTTTCATTTGTTTTCTCCTATTTTTTTAATTAGTTTGTCGGCGAACTCGAGGCTCTTTTCAATAAAGGCCTTCGCCGTTTTGAAGATCCATTTGAAGCACCAGACGCCGCCGAGGAAGAGGCTGCCGCCGAGCACCATGCCGCCGGCGTACATCACCTGCGTCGCGATCGTCGGATCGGCGACGGAGTCGCGGATGAAACCGACCGCCGCGGCGAACACGAGCGAGATGCCGGAGACGCAGAACCCGAAGGCGATCGATCCGACCGTGATGACGAAGAAGCCGTAGATCGCATAGCCGATGACGCGGGCGGTGATGTCGAAGACCTTGCGGAGCTGGAAATCCTTCTTGTCCTTGACGTTGGTCACGAAGCTGCCGTCCTTGCGGATCGTCCGGACGATCGTCTCGACGCTGCCGAGACGGTTGATGAAGGCTTCTTCGGTGTCGCCCGAATCGCGGGCGTCCATGATCAGTTCTTCATAGTAATGGACGATTTCCTTTTTTTCCTGGTCGGAAAAACCGGAAAGCGCCTTATCGAGTTTGTAAAGAAATTCGTACTTGTTCATGAACGTCCCCCCTCGGACAGAATGTAATCATAAATCTTCTTCGTTTCTTCGAAATCGGTCCGGCACTCGCGCAGTTTCGCGTTGCCGGCCGGCGTGATCCTGTAGTAGCGGCGGAGTCGGGAATTGAACTCCTCGGTGTAGGTGACGACGAATTCCTGCTGCTCGAGCCGCTTCAGGATCGGGTAGAGCGTCGATTCGGAGATGTCGATGATCCCCGACACGTCCTGGATGATTTTGTAGCCGTACGATGCGGCGCTCTTGAGCGACGCGAGAACCAACAGTTCGAGAAACCCCTTTTTCAATTGGGCATCCAATGTAATACCCCCTTACACATAATACTATACATTGCATAGCATCGTTTGTCAACACCTGTTTTCAACTTTTTTGCAAAAAAAAATCCCGCGTCGGAAACGCGGGAAATCATCATGAAGCAGGGGGTGTTTCGCGTTTGGCGAGGATTTTCTTCCGAACCCAGCCGATCAGGAAGATCACGACGTACACGAGCAAGACCCAGAGCAAGTTGAGCGGATGTTCCTGAAGATTGAAAAGCGAGCCGAGGAACACGATCATCAGGATGATGAGGATGCGCGATATCCCCGTCAGAAACACATACCGCTTGACGCTGATCTTCGTGAAGGACAGCACGTAGTTCATGATCGAACTCGGCAACAACGGATTCGCCATGAGGGCGAGGATCGGCACGGTATTGCCGGTCGCGGCGGTTTCGCGGAACTTCCGGCCGAAGTTGCTCGCCTCGATCTTCTTGGCGACTTTCGGTCCGACCGTCCGGCGCAGGAGGAGGAAGATCCCGAACATCCCGAGGAACGAACCGAGGATCGAAAGCACGATCGTCATCGCGGTTCCCCAAACGGCACCGTAGGCCGCGGTCAAGACGACGAGGTTCGCGCTCACGAGCGCGGTTAGAGGCAAGGAGGGCAGAATCGCCTCGACGATCGGCAGAATGAAGGCGGCGATCGGGGCGATCCAGGCGTTTTCCGCGAGGAAGACGCGGTATGATTCGATGAATTCGTTCAGAAACGCCATGGCGCGCCTCCTTTCTTGAATAAAAGAGGCATCCTGATGGATGCCCCTCTTGGTGCGTTCTCTTAAAGCAGCTGGGCGAAGTGCTTGAGGGTACGGATCATCTGCTGGGTATAGGACATTTCGTTGTCATACCAGGACATGACCTTGACCAACTGTTTGCCTTCGACTTCCATGACGGCCGTGCAGGAGGCGTCGAACATCGTGCCTTGCGTGATGCCGATGACGTCGGAGGAGACGATCGGGTCTTCCGTGTAGCCGACGGTGTCGGATTGCGCGGCCTTGACGGCGGCATTGATTTCGGCGACGGTGACGGGCTTCTTCAGTTCGAGGACGAGGTCGACGATCGAGCCGGTGATGACCGGAACGCGGAGCGCGATGCCGTCCATTCTGCCCTTGAGTTGCGGTAAAACGAGCGAAACGGCCTTGGCGGCGCCGGTGGTGGAGGGAACGATATTGGCGGCGGCGGAACGTCCGCGGCGGCTGGCGATGCCGGCCTTATGCGGTCCGTCGAGGGTGATCTGGTCGTTGGTGTAGGCGTGGACGGTGGTCATGAAGCCCTTCACGATGCCGAAGTTGTCATCGAGGATCTTGGCGATCGGGGCGAGACAGTTCGTGGTGCAGGAGGCTGCGGAAAGGATCGTTTCCGAGCCGGTCAGCGTGTTTTCATTGACGCCGAAGACGATCGTCGGGATGTCCTTCTCCTTGGCGGGAGCGGAAAGCACGACGCGTTTTGCACCGGCCTGGAGATGGAGGGCCGCTTTATCACGCGACGTGAACAGCCCCGTGCATTCCAAAACCACATCGACGTTATACTGGGCCCACGGCAGAAGCTGCGGTTCCTTGATCGCGAAGACGGGAATCTTGACGCCTTCGACGACGAGGTCGGTGCCGGCGAACGAGACGGCTTTGCCATAACGTCCCTGGGCGGTGTCATACTTGAGAAGATAGGCCAATTGCTCGGCATCGGTCAAATCGTTGATGGCGACGACTTCAAAATCCGGGTTTCCGAACATGACGCGGAACGCCAGACGTCCGATTCTGCCAAAACCGTTGATTGCGACTCTTACAGACATGCTAAATTCCTCCTATGGATGAATGCTTGCTTAATCATCGTCTCTATTTTACAATGTTTAGCCACATTTTACAACACAATGCGCCCGATAAAACGCTTTCAGAAGAAGCGATCGAATACAATGAAAAAAGACGGTTCGCACCGTCAAAGATATGTCTTTTTCACTCTAAAACCGCATTGACCCTGAATCGACGGCGGTATTCCACCATGAAGCGATGGGAAATGAAAACCCGGAATCAAGAAATTCCGGGAAGCTGAAGCGAGATGATATAGTATAGAAACGACAGGATGATGGGAACTTGCATGAGCGCGGCGATTTTCAACCATTGACTTGTCGGCTTACCCACGACTTTTCGAGCTTTTGCCCAGTGAACCGTCGTCATGCTCCAAGTCATCATCGCGGCAACCGCCATGACGGCAATTGATAAGGTCGAAGGCAGAATCGGCGCATTCGCGAACGCGAGTGCTGTGGCAATGATTCCATAGAGGATCGGGGTGACCATGAATGATAGATAAAAAACCGTAATCGTGTTGGTCTTGTTTGAGTTCTGCATGTGGATACCCTCCCTGATGGTCGTTCCGTCGAATATCATGTCAATGCCTTGACCGTCGACAAAAAAACATGGCAATTCATGAACAAGTCCCTTTGGGAACCCGACTGAATTGCCAGACGTTGCGTTGATTAGTGTGCGCCGGCCTTTTTCATCGTGCTCATGCACTCGCGCAGGCTGTTCTTGTATTCGCAGTTTTCCGCGCAGTTTTCGCAGAAGACCGTCTGACGCAGACGCGCCGGGATGAAGGCGCGGATCTCGTCTTCATTGTACCCCGTCTGCATGATCTTGTCGTTGACGATGATCGGACGCTTGAGGATCGTCGGGTTGTCGATGATGAAGTCGGCGAGCTCGCCGAACCGCATCTCCTCGGTGTCCATGTTCGAATCCTTGAAGATCTTCGAACGCGTCGAGATGATGTCCTCGAAGCCGTTTTCCGTGAATTTGAGCATGTTGATGATATCGTCGCGGGTGAGACGGATCCCGACGATGTTCTTTTCCTTGTATGCAATCCGGTTCTCGTCCAGCCAACGTTTCGCCTTGCGGCAGGAAGAGCAGCTAGAACTCGTATAGAGTGTGATCATATGCGTACCTCGCATCCATTTTCATCTATTATACCACGCACGCGATTTTCGATAAACCACTTTTTTCTGAATGATGTTATAATATGAAAGAATGATGAACATCACATCAAAATCCAAATAATAGGAGAACACCGCCATGAAATGGGATCTGTCCTACCTCTTCGCCACCCAGGCCGCCTTCGAGAAGGCCTACAAGCAGTCGCTTGTCATCATCAAGAAACTCGGCACCTACAAAGGAAAACTATCCGACGAAGTCCTCTTCCGGGAGTACTTTCTCTTGCAGATCGACCTGAACAAGGTCGGACTGCGCGTCTACCAGTACGCGTCGCTTTTGAGCGACCTCAACAAAAAAGACCTCGAAAACGCGAAACAACTCCAGAAAGTCCAGATCGCCTTCGCCCAACTCGGGGAAAACTGCTCCTTCGAGGAACCCGAACTGCTCGCCCTCGGCAAGGACGTCGTCCTCGGGATGGTCGCGAAGTTCCCCGAGATCGCCGAATTCAAATTCAATTTCGAGAAGTTGTTCCGCCGTCAGGAACACGTCCTCGACGATGCCTCGGAAGCGCTCCTCGCCAATTTCAACCGCCTCGCCCAGTCCGGACGCGAACTGTATAGCTCGCTCTCGGTCGCCGACATCCAAAACGGCGACGTCATGCTCGACAGCGGCGAGATCGTCACGATCACCAATTCGAACTACCGCGCCTTCATCGCCAAGAGCAACAGCCCGAAGGAACGCCAGGACATCTTCGAATCGGTCTACTCCTACTTCGATGTCCACAAGAACACCTACTCCTCCATCTACAAGACCGTGCTCGAGGCCGACAACGCCTACCGCAAGGCCCGCAAGTACGGGACGGCGCTGGAAAGCAAGCTCTTCAACGACGCGATCCCGGTCGCCGTCTACCATAGCCTCGCGGCGGTCGCCAAAGAAACCGTCGCGCCGATCAAGAAATACCTCGAACTCCGCAAGCAGGCCCTCGGCCTCGAGGTGTACCACACCTACGACCGGTTCCTCGACCTCGTCAAGACCGACAAGGAATACGAATTCGACGAAGCCAAGAGTCTCTTCTTCGCCTCGATCGAGAAGTTCCCCGCCGACTTTCAGAAGAAAGCCCACAGCGTCCTCGCCGACGGCTTCGTCGACGTCTACGAACAGGAAGGCAAGCGCACCGGCGCCTATTCCTCCTCGATGCCGGATCTCCATCCGTTCATCCTCCTGAACTATTCGAAAACCCTCGCCGACGTCTTCACCGTCGCCCACGAGGCGGGCCACTCGATCCATTCGATGTATGCCGCCGAAGGCCAGCCGGCGACCCTCCAGGACTACACGATCTTCGTCGCCGAGGTCGCTTCGACCTTCAACGAGCACAACCTGCTCGATTACTTCATCAAGGAGTCGAAAGCCTCGAAGAACGAAAAGATCGCACTTCTGCAGCGCGCGATCGACGACATCCTCTCGACCTTCTACCGCCAGACCCTCTTCGCCTGCTACGAACTCGAGGCCCATCGTTTGATCGAAGCCGGCGAACCGATCACTTCCGACACCCTGTCGAAGATCATGATCGACCTCTACCGCGATTTCTACGACCTCGACATCTCCCAGGAAAATCTGAAGCCGTTCGTCTGGGCGTACATCCCGCACCTCTTCTACACGCCGTTTTACGTCTACCAGTACGCGACGTCCTTCGCCGCCTCGCTCAAACTCTACGAAAACGTCAAGGAAGGCAAGAAAGGCGCGTTTGCGAAATACATCGGCCTGCTTCAGTCCGGCGGCAGCGCATTCCCCGTCGACCAGCTCAAGAAGGCCGGCGTCGACCTCACCAAGAAAGACGCCTTCCGCGCCGTGTCCAACCGGCTTTCGGAACTCGTCGACCAGTTGGCTCTTGAACTTGCCGCATAATGGTGTTATAATGCTTTCATAAAACAAAGCTTTGAACCGGAATAGTACCATGGATGTCCGTCCAAGCGAGCCCGGGGTCGGTGCGACCGGGTGACGGCTCCGTGCGAATGGACCGGCGAGCGACGCCAATCCCGTCCGCCGACCGCGTTAAAGGTCCCAAGCGCCGGTTCTTCATGGACCGGAATCAAGGTGGTACCGCGTCTTCGACGTCCTTCCGTACGGAGGGACGTTTTTATTTTTTCAGGAGGTATGACATGAAACGGATTCTATCAGGCATCAAACCGAGCGGCACGCTCACCCTCGGCAACTACATCGGCGCGATTTCGAAGTTCGTCGAACTCCAGAAGAAGCGTCCCGAGGACGAATTCTATCTTTTCGTCGCCGACCTGCACGCCATCACCATCCCGCAGGAGACGGCGCTTTTGCGCAAGCGCACCCGCGACGTCGCGGCGATGTACCTCGCCGCCGGCATCGATCCGGAACGCACCGTCCTCTTCATCCAGTCGGAAATCAAGGAGCACGCCGAACTCGGCTACCTGTTGCAGTGTTTCACCTACATCGGCGAACTCGAACGCATGACGCAGTTCAAGGACAAGTCGAAGAAGGGCGAAACCGGGCTCTCCTCGGCGTTCTTCTCCTACCCCGCCCTGATGGCCGCGGACATCATCCTCTACGACGCGGACTACGTTCCCGTCGGCGAGGACCAGAAACAGCACCTCGAGTTGACGCGTGACATCGCCGCCCGTTTCAACAACCGCTTCGGCGCCTTCTTCACGGTTCCCGAACCGCTCATCCCGGAAGTCGGCGCGCGCATCATGGACCTCCAGGATCCGACCAAGAAGATGTCCAAGTCGGAGGACTCCGACAAGGGCTGCATCACGCTCTACGACGACCGCGCGACGATCATGAAGAAAATCCGGTCGGCCGTCACCGATTCAGTCGGGATCGTCCGCTTCGATCCAGAGAACCAGCCCGGACTCGCCAACCTGATCACGATCTACGCCGCGCTTTCCGGTCTTTCGCCTGCGGAGGTCGTATCGAAATTCCCCGGCCCCGGCTACGCCCCGTTCAAGGATGCCTGCGCCGACCTCGTCGCCGACGCGATTGGAACACTGCAGAAACGCTATGAGGATGTCATTTCCTCGGGCACGCTCGACGCGATCCTCGACCGCGGCCGCGACGTCGCCGGCAAGGTCGCCTTCAAAAAACTCGAGAAGGCGAAGCAGAAAATCGGCCTCGGCCGCAAGCGCTAAACAAAAAGGACTCGGAATCGTTCCGGGTCCTTCGTTTTTCAGAGATTCGAGTTGATGTCTTCGATCGCGCCGGCGATCGCGAGGATCGCGGCTTCCTCGTCGACGCCTTCGGCGGCGACCTTGAACGGGGTCTTCGCGGGGATTCCCTGCGACATCACGCCCATGATCGACTTCATGTTGACGGCGTTTCCGCGGTAGGTCAGGGTGATGCGGGATTTGAACGTGTTCGCCTTCGCGACCAGGACGGTCGCCGGGCGCGCGTGCATCCCATACGGATAATGGATCGAGAATGTGGCTTCCTTCATGGACTAGTCCTTTCCTTGGAACGGGGCGACGAGGTTTTCGACGTCAAACGGGAAGAGCGCCTTGACGGTCGTCCCGGCGACGAAGATGCCGGTCGCGCCGAGTTCCTGGACGCCGGTCAGATCGGCCTTCTTCAAATCGATGAGGGTGAACGCGGCGCGTCCCCCTTCGGAGGACGCCTTCCTGATGTTGCCGGGGCCGCCGAGCAGGGCGACGATCCGTTGTATGCGTTCCTCGGGGATCGGGGCCGGGCGTTTCTTTCTTTTCGCGAACGCAAGCGTCAGAAGGACGCTCAAGACGATGAAACCGAACACGATGCCGCCGATGATGTAGATCCATTCGCTCATGATGATCATCCTTCCGTCGGACCAAAGACGGGATCCGACTCCCGCGATTCTTTTTTACCATAGCCGGAACGCGCGCGAAAGATGAATAAATATTCACCTCGCCGCCGACGCCCCCTTGTCAAACCGGGACGAATCGTTTATAATGAAATCGATCTTGATTGGGGGATTACCATGAAAACAGTCATCGAAGCCATCATCGAAATCCCGATGGGGACGCAGAACAAGTACGAAGTCGACAAGAAACGCAACCGCATCAAGCTCAACCGCGTGATGTATTCGAAGATGACCTATCCGGCCGAATACGGCTTCATCGAGGAAACGCTCGCCGACGACGGCGACCCGCTCGACATCCTCGTGCTCGCCACGACGCACACCTTTCCGGGCTGCATCGTCGACGCCCGCGTCGTCGGCTACCTCGACATGTGGGACGGCGGACAACATGACGAGAAGATCATCGCCGTGGTCGACGCCGACCCCCGCTTCGACCATATCGAAGACCTCCGCGACATCCAGGATCTGCAGCTCCGGGAGATCAAGCTCTTCTTCCGCACCTACAAGGAACTGTTGCCGGGACACGACGTCGTCGTCAAGGACTACTACGACAAGGAACACGCCGTCGCCCTCCTCGACAAATACGAAATCGCCTATCGCGAAGCCAAGAAAAGACATTGATCCGAAAGCGCGCCGTCCGGCGCGCTTTTCTTATGCGCGGTAGACGACTTCGCCGTTACAGACGACGCAAACGGTCTTCGTCAGATAATGGAGCGGATGACCGTCCCAGACGACGAGGTCGGCGTCCTTTCCGACTTCGATCGACCCGACGCGGGCGTCGACGCCGATGATCTTCGCGGCTTCGATCGTGACGGCGCGGAACGCCGACAGTTCGTCGAGCCCTTCGCGGACGAACAGCCCGACCTGGGTGAGGGCGTTGGCCAGCGAGATGACCGGATGATCCGTCATGATCGCGAAGGCGATGCCCTCGTCATGGAGGATCTTCGCGGCCTTGAAGGTCTTGTTTCTCAGTTCATACTTCGTTTTCGTGCCGAGCGTCGGACCGATGATGACCTTTTGGTTGTGCTTCTTCAGATAGCTTGCGATCAAATGGCCTTCGGTCGCATGCTCGATCGTCGCCGCAAGACCGAACTCCTCGATGATCCGGATCGCGGTCACGATGTCGTCCTGCTGGTGGGCATGGATCTTCACCGGAAGACCTTCGAAGACGCGCGACAGGGCGTCCCACTTCATGTTGTATTCGGGTTTCGCGGTATTCGGCTCGGTTTTGACGTCGCGCTCGTATTTTTCCTTCTTCGCCTTGTAGTCGCGCGCCTTGATGAGCGCGTCGCGCATCAGCGCGGCCGAGCCCATGCGGGTCGTCGGCGTCTGGCTCTTGCCGTTGTAGACGCGCTTCGGATTCTCGCCGAGGGCCATCTTCATCGCCGATTCGGGCACGACGATCATGTCGTCGATCGTCGTGCCGTGGGTCTTGAGGACGCAGAAGGTGCCGCCGATGACGTTGCCCGAGCCGGGGCCGGTCGAGACGGTCGTGACGCCCGCCTCGAGCGCATCGCGGAAGGCGACGTCCTGCGGCTTGATGGCGTCGATCGCGCGCAGTTCGGGGAAAATCGGATTGGTCATTTCGTTGCCGTCGGCGCCTTCGAAGCCGATCGCTTCTTCAAACAGCCCGATATGGCAGTGGGCGTCGACGATGCCGGGGGTGACGAAGCGGCCGGCGGCGTCGATGACTTCGGCGTCCGGGACGTTGATCGTTCCCGCATCGCCGACGGAAACGATTTTCGTGCCGTCGAGGAGGATGTCGGAAAAAACATAGTTGCGGGTTGCCATGCCGATGAGGTTGGCGTTCTTGATCAGGATCATGCGTGTTCTCCCTTCGATTGTTTGGAGCCGTGGATGACCACGCCGGCGAGCACGACGACTCCCGAAAGGAGGGCGTTTTCGTCGACGTTGAAACGCGGGTGATGCAGGCTGTAGCCGTCGGTTTCATCATGGTGCGTACCGAGCCAGGCGATGCAGCCGGGCTTGTGACGGATGTATTTCGAGAAGTCCTCGGCGCCCATCGACGCCTTCGAAATCGGGATGAAGCGGTCTTTTCCGAGCAGGCATTCGGTGACACCCTGGAAATCGGCGGCGGCTAGCGGCGCGTTGATCGTGGCATCGTAGCCGTAGGTGAACTTGTAGTCGTAGGTCCCGCCGCGCATCGCGGTGATGCCTTTGACGACGTCTTCGATGCCTCTTTTCAAAAGGGTGCGGGTCGCGTCGTTGAAGGTGCGGACGGTGCCTTCGAGGAAGGCCGTTTCGGGGATGATGTTGTGGGTCGTCCCGGCGTGCACCTGGGAAATCGTGACGACCGCGTTTTCGGTCGGATCGAGATTCCGTGCGACGAGCGCCTGGAGCGCGGTGATGACTTCCGCCTGCATCAACACGGGGTCGACGGAAAGATGCGGATAGGCGGCGTGCGCGCCTTTGCCGTAGAGGGTGATCTGGACCGTGTCGGCGGCGGCGAGCGCCTCGCCGGTCTTGATCGCGATCGTCCCCGAAGGGAACGCGGGGCTCACGTGCAGCGCGTAGAAGCACGCGACGTCATCGACGAGGCCGGAGGCGACGATGCCTTCGGCGCCGCCGGGCGAGGGCCCTTCCTCGGCTTCCTGGAAAATCAGTTTGACGGTCCCGTGCCACAGGTTCGGATGATCCTTCAGAAATTTCGCCGCCGTCAGAAGCATCGCCGTGTGGGCGTCATGGCCGCAGGCGTGCATCCGGCCGGGGACGCGGGAACGATACGTGAGGTCCGGATTCGCTTCAGTGAGCGGCAGCGCATCCATGTCGGCGCGCAGGCCGACGATCGGACCGGCGCCGTTTTCGAGGATCCCGAGCAGCGAATTCTTCCCGACGTGGGCGATCGTGCGGATGCCCATTTCGCGCAGGCGGGCAAAGACGAAGTCGTGCGTCTGCACGACGTCGAAGCCGCACTCGGGGTGCATGTGGAGGCTTCGGCGCGTTTCGATCAGAAACGGTTCGTACGGTTTGAAATCGGTGTAGTTTGGCATGGGTTCATCTCCTGTCATAGATGTAACGGATCGTCACGCCGCGTTGTCGGGCGTGATCGATGATTTGTGAACGAAGATCGTGATACCAAGTCTTGTCGCCTTTTTCGAAGATGTCCTTGTACAGCGGCAAAAGGTCCGGTCTGCGGGCCAGGACATGGCGGAAGACGGCGAGTTTGTTCTCGGGATTCTTGAGATTCAGGGTGTCGAACATCATGTAATCGACATACGGCGCGCAGGCGTCGATGATCATAAGCGGATCGGAGATGCCGGGCAGGATCGGGGCGACGAAGACGTGGGTCGCAATCCCCGCTTCCTTGAGCGTCTTGATGGCCGCGATCCGTTCCGTCGGCCGGCTCGCGCCGGGCTCGAAGAAGGATGCCGCCTCGTCGCACATCGACATCGAAAAGCCGACTTCGACGCTTTGCATTTGTTTCAGGATGTCGAGATCACGGACGACGAGCGCGGATTTGGTCAAAATCGAAATGCGCAGAGCGCTTTCCTTGATCGCATCGAGAATCGCACGCGTCAGCCGTTCGTCGCCTTCGAGGGGTTGATAGCTGTCGGTCGCGGAACTGAAGAAGAGCGATTTGGATCCGGTGTTTTTGGGGATGTCGAAATGCGGATAGCGTTTGATGTCGACGTAGGAACCCCAAGACGCAGGTCGCTCCGGCTGGTCGCCGAACGGTTTGGCATAGCAGTAGATGCACCCATGACCGCAGCCGACATAGGGATTGCAGGTGAAGTCGTACCCGGCAATCCGCGTCGGCGTCATGAAGTGCCTGGCCTCAATCCGCCGGATGTCCGGCATCGCCGGTTTTCGCTCCGAGTTTGACGATCATGAGGGATGCGAACAGACCGCCGGCGAGCGTCAGGACACCGAAGAGGACGTCCCACGGGCGGGCGGACAGATAGCCGAAGACATCCATGTAGACGGGGGTCTGTTCGAGGAAGGCATCGGCGGAACCCGGGTCGCGGATCCACAAAAGCAGGAAGGCCGCCGAGGCGACGACGAAGCCGACGATCGCAAGATAGCTCTGGACCGGGAAGCGTTTGAGCAAACGCTCGAGGACGCGCGACATCAGGATCACGCCGGCGCCGGCGCCGATCGCGAACGGGATCATCACGACGACGTTGTAGCCGAGCATCGACAGATCGGTGAGGTTGCCGGCGACGTTGGAGACGATCGCCGTATAATAGCCGAGAATCAATAAAAGCGCCGAACCGGAAACGCCGGGAACGATCATCGTCATCGCCGAGACGGCGCCGAGGCCGATCAACAGCGGATAGGTCGAAACCGCGGAAAGATCGAAGTAATCGATCCCACTGTGTCCGGAAAGCACCTGGAAGACCGCCAGGACGAGGATGAACAGGACCGCGCCGACGGCGGAGAACCATCCCGAGGACGTGATCTTTTTCCCCTTCAGGTTGTTTTTGATCAGGCTCGGAACGCCGCCGAGGGTCATCCCGATGAAGAACAGGATCGTCACGAACGAATTCGCTCTCAGCGCGAGTCCCATCAGTTTGGCGAACAGGACGATCCCGAGGAGAAGTCCGATCCCGAGCGGAAGCAGATAGGCGAAGTTCTTTTTGAAGTCCTTGAAGAGATTGCTGATGGCGACGACCATCTTGTCGAACACGCCGAGATAGACGGCGAAGGTACCGCCGCTGCAGCCCGGGATCGTGAACGAGAAGCCGATGATGAAGCCTTTGACGATCAGAGTAAGAAACATGGGGAAATCCTCCTATTGGGCGAACACGGCGTCGCCGATGAGATCATATCCGAAGACGCTCGTGACTTTGACGAAGGCGACGTCGCCGAGATGAAGCGTTTGGGGCGACTGGAACACGAGCGAGCCGTCGACGTCGTCTGGCGCTAAGGCGCGGCTGCGGCCGTAATAGAATCGGGACTTGGGATCGTAGGCTTCGACGATCGTTTCGTGAATCGTGCCGATCTGGGCGCGGTTCTTGATCCGGACGATCTTCTTCTGCCGTTTCATGACGGCCTCGAGCCGGGCTTGCTTCACGTCTTCAGGGACCTGGTCGGCCATGTCGAAGGCGGGCGTGTCTTCTTCGCGCGAATACGCGAAAGCGCCGAGCCGGTCGAATCCGATGGCATCGACGAACGAAAGCAATTTTGCGAAATCGGCTTCCGTCTCGCCGGGAAAACCGACGATCAGGGTGGTGCGCAGGATCGCATCCGGCATCAGCCGGCGGATCTTTGCGAACAGTTCGTAAAGCATCGCTTCGCCGCCGCGACGGTTCATGCGTTTCAAGACGGCGTCGCTCGCATGCTGGACGGGGACGTCGAAATAGCGCGCGATCTTCGGTTCGGCGGCCATCGTCAAAAGCAGGTCATCCGTGATTTCGTCGGGATAGAGATACAGGACGCGGACGATCTTGATTCCATCGATCCGGCACAGCCGGACGAGCAGCGCGGGAAGCAGCGGATGACGGTCGACACTCAGGTCGGTCCCGTAGCGGGTCGTGTCCTGGCTGATCAGGTTCAGTTCCTTCGCGCCATTCTTGGCGAGCAGTTCCGCTTCGGCGACGACATCGTCGAAGCGACGGCTTTTGAAATCGCCGCGGATCAACGGGATCGCGCAGTACGTGCAGCGGTTGTCGCAACCGTCGGAGAGTTTCAGGTAGGGGGTCGCCGGCGAGGTCGCAAGAAAACGGTTCATGTAGTCCGGCGCGCCGAAGTTCAGATGCTCGCGCACGAATACGTCCGAGAGGATCTTTCCGAACTGCGGATAGTCCCGGACGCCGACGATCCGGTCGACATAGGGCATTTCACGCGCGATCTTTTCCCGATAGCGTTCGGCGTAACAGCCGCACACGATCAGTTTCTTGCCATGGCCGTGCATTTCCGCGATGGTTTGAACCGCTTCTTCCTTCGCCGATTCGATGAACCCGCAGGTGTTGACGATGATCGCGTCGCTCTCAGCCGGATCGGTGACGATCTCGACTCCGGCGCCGCGCAGGACACCCATGATCATTTCTGAGTCGACGAGGTTCTTGGCGCATCCGAGCGAGACGACGCCGACCTTCACGATTGCCCCTCGGGGACAAAGGCGAAAACCAGTTCGCAACGGCCCTTGATGTCGATCTTTCCGACGTTCGCCGGAATGACGAAGGCGTCGCCATAGGCGATCGGATGCCCGTTGAACGTGCCTTGTCCGGCGACGACGCTCACGACATACCAGCGGCCGATCCGGTTGACGAAATGGAAGCTGTTGTCCACCACGAGTTTCTTGACGGTGAAGGCGGGCGCTTCGACCATCGTTTCGACATCGGTGCTCTTCGCGAAGTGACGGATGTTTGCCGGCTTGGCCGGCACGTCGGTGACATCCAACCCCTTTTCGAGATGAAGTTCGCGGTGATGGCCCAAGGCATCGACGCGGTCGTAGTCGTAGATCCGGTAGGTCACGTCGCTCGTCTGCTGGTTTTCCAAAAGGACGATGCCCTTTCCGATGGCATGGAGCGTCCCCGCCGGGATGTAGACGAAGTCGCCCGCCTGGACGGGAATCTGGACGAGCAGCGCTTCGAGCGTCCCCGCCGCGACCGCGGCTTTGAGTTCATCGCGGGTCTTGGCGGTATGGCCGATCACGAGGGTTGCGCCGGGTTCGGCTTTCAGGATGTACCAGCACTCGGTCTTGCCCGCCTGCCGTTCGTGAAGCCGGGCGTATGCATCGTCGGGATGGACCTGGACGCTGAGCCGGTCGCCCGCATCGAGGATTTTCGTCAAAAGCGGGAAGTCGCCGACGGCGCGCGGGAACAGTTCCCGGTCGGTTTTGTAGAGGTCGGCCAACGTGCGGCCCGCATGACGGCCGGAGGCGACGACGGATTCGCTTCCGGGAACGGCGGAGACGATCCACGCTTCGCCGATCGAGCCGGCGGGAACGTGATCCCCGTACATGTCTTTGAGGACATTTCCGCCCCAGATGCGGTCTTTGAAGATCGGTTTGAAAAACAATGCTTCGTCTTTGGCCACGGACTTACCTCACACGCTGATGCGGATGACCCTATTATACAATTTTACGGCGCGAAACCCAAGCGGAAAACGGTTCCCTCCGCGAGAATCGCGTCGCGGCGTGTCACCCGCGCGACAATCCATTGAAAAACGCGTCTGCGCCGGAGCGATCAAGCGGAAAGAAAACCCGCCGTCGCCGGCGGGCTGGACTCATTTCAGGATATAGAGGATGCCGATGCATCCTTCGCCGCAATGCGAGGAGATGACGCACCCGGCGTCCGTCTCGTAGATGTGCGCGATCGATAGTTTCCCCGCGAGATGGTCTTGGATGTAGACGGCGGATTCGTGTGCGAGCGAATGCGTGATCATCAGGAACTCGGGATCGAGTTCGTCCTTCAGTTCGAGCACTTCATGGACCAGGACGTCGAGCCCGGCGGTGATCCGCCCGTGCGGTTTCTTTCCGACGTGCATCGTGCCGTCCTTGACCTTGATGATCGGTTTGATCTTGAGGAGCGTCCCCATCAGCGCGGCGACCGCCGAACAGCGTCCGCCTTTGTAAAGATACTCCATCGTGTTGATGACGAACTGGGTGCGGACTTTCGGGATCAGATTCTTGATTTTTTCGACGACCGTGTCGATCGGATCGCCTGCTTCCCGGAAGGATGCGGCCTTGAGGACGAGCAGCCCGGTTCCGGAGGACAGGTTGGCGCCGTCGATGAGGCGGATCCGATCGGATCCGATCTCGTTTCTCGCGAGCGTCGCGCTCATGAAGGTCGCCGAGAACTTCGAACCGATGCCGATGAACAGGACGTCGACGCCCGCATCGACGTATTTCTGAAAAACTTGGATGAAATCGGCCGGCGAAGCAGCCGCGGTTTTCGGGAGCGTTCCCCGGGTCTTGACTTGCGCGTACATCTCCGGGACGTTGATGTCGATGCCGTCTTTGAACGAATCCTCGCCGAAGTTGACGAAGAGCGGAACGATGTCGATCGCGTAGTTCCGGATCAGATCGGCGGAAAGGTCGCAGGTACTGTCGGATATCAGTTTGAATTCAGCCATTTTTGAGTGTCCCCCACTGACTTCATTATATCCAAACGAACGGATAAAGTAAAGAAATCGCCGACCGTTTCACGAAATTGCCGAATCGCGTGGGGGCATACTCATCCTTTCCAATCCCGCTTGCGCATGGTATAATAAGGACCGAGAGGTGATTCCCATGAACGTCATCGCCCGCGACCGTCTGGTCGCCGAAGTCGCCCGGATCGTCGAAGAAGCGAACATCGATCTCGACGGAAAAGCCGTCGCCTGCCTCAAAGCCTCGCTCTTGAAAGAACGAAACGAACTTGCCAAAGGCATTCTCGAAGAAATCGTCTTGAATCAGGAAATCGCCAGAAACGAACGCATTCCCATCTGTCAGGACACCGGCGTCGCCGTCTTTTTCGTCGAACTCGGCAACGACGTGAAACTCGAATTCGATCTCGAGGCCGCGCTCAACGAAGCGGTCGCGATCGCCTATACCGACGGCTTTCTCCGCAAGTCGATGGTCCGCCATCCGCTCGACCGCGTCAATACCAAGGACAATACGCCCGCCGTCATCCACGTCAAGACGGTGATGGGCTCCGCCCTGCGGATCCGCTTCGCGCCGAAGGGCGCCGGCAGCGAGAACATGAGCAAGATCGCGATGCTCACTCCCGCCGACGGGTTCGCCGGGATCGTCAAGTTCGTCGTCGATACCGTCAAGGCGGCCGGCGGCCGACCCTGCCCGCCGATCGTCCTCGGCATCGGGATCGGCGGCACCTTTGAAAAGGCAGCCGTCATCGCCAAAGAAGCCCTGCTCCGCGAACTCGACGACGAAGCCATCCTTCCGCGCGACCGCGAATTGGAAGAAGCGCTTTACCAGGCCGTGAACGCGACCAACGTCGGCCCGATGGGTTTGTCCGGCGACACCACCTGCCTCGCCGTCAAGGTCAATTCCTATCCCTGCCACATCGCCTCCCTGCCGGTCGCGGTGAACATCCAGTGCCACGCCGCGCGTCACAAGGAACTCATCCTCTAGGAGATGGAAACGATGCAGAAAATCACGTTGCCGATGAACGAAGCCACGCGTCTCTCCCTCCATGCCGGCGACCGGCTGTTGCTTTCCGGCGTCATCTATACGGGCCGCGACGCCGCCCACCAGCGGCTGGTCGACGCTCTCAA
>DMTN01000049.1 GCA_003477305.1 Acholeplasmatales bacterium
CGGTAGTCGTTTGAAAGCTGTTCGAGCCGATTGCGGAGTTGTCCGAGCGGCAGCGCGCAGAACTGTTGGTTGATCTGTCCTTTGATGCGTCTCGGAAGCGATTGCTTGGAAATGCCGCCGGACTGGAAATCTTCATTGTTTCCGATGATGATTTCCGCNNGAAGACAACCTTGCCATCTTCTTGTGATAGAGCTGGTTTCTGGACTTGAGCACTTTTCCATCGATGATGAAACTCGAACCGTCCGAGTCGACGCAGGTCGCGAGGTTGTTCACGCCGAGATCGATCGCAAGGCTCGTTCCCGGGATGATTTCACGATCGCGGGATTCCGCTTCCCATTCATAGACATANNCCTTGTCTTGGATGGGTTTGGGGACTTCGAAGGTGAGATGCTGCCCATTTTCGAGTTCCATCGTTTCTGCGTATCCTTGTCTCTTCGCACTTTTGTAGATTTCTTCCTGATACCGTGATACGTGACGGACGAGATTGCTTCGCGGTAGATCAAGACACAACTTGCCATTCCGCCATATCGTTCTGACAAAGCTGATTTCGATTGCTCTGTATCCGTCCTTGCGCATGTATCCCGGAAGATGGATCGGTCCGTGATATCGTCCTGCCTGTTTCGCTCGGATCAGTCCGAAGAATGCGGACATCGCTTCATCGACTTCTCTGACGACTCCTTGGGCCATGTTCGAATTCAGAATGCGATAGTTCAGACTGTTCTGTAATGCTTTTTCGTTCTCTCCATATGATAGATAAGTACCATCATAGATGAAGGCCTGACGAACCGCGTAGAGCGCTTCGTTGTACAGGTTCTTGGCTGCTCGACATAGGAATGTCAAAAGAACGTTTTTCTCCTCTGATAAAGAAAGATGCGATGACATCGTTTTGTAAAGCATGGGCTCCCTCCTTTCCGATATAGTTATTTATAACTATATTTTATCACGGAAAGAAGCGACCCGAATTTGATAAATTTTACGATTTTCTCAACCGAGAAGTAATCGTGAATTCAATCTATGTACCCCAAAAGATGAACTTTCCTATTAAATCAAAACAAAAATCGGGTCGGTCCCGCGATGGGATCCGACCCGATATTTTTTTCTAGACTTCCTTGTTGGAGATCTCCTTGACGTTCGACCCCTTCAACATCGCCATCAGCGCAATCAACGGCGTCAAGAGTTGGAAGAGGACGACCGTGAAGGCGTTGATCTCCATGATCCCGAGCAGGCCGACGAAGAAGCCGATCAGCGCGGGGATCGTCATCGATGCGATTACGATCCGGATGTTCTCCGGAAAGTTCGTCACCTTTTGATAACGGACGCGGACGAGCAGGAAGATTACGGCGATCACGAGCACGAGGATGAGGTTCAGGACGAGTGTGACGAAGGTGAAGTACACCGTCGATTTGAAGACCGCCGGTCCCGAGAAGGCATCGTCGATCATCGTCACGAACTTCTCGAGGGCGAGATCCTCGGAAGACATCAGTTTGAGTTCTCCGAAATTGACCGTTTCGATGACGGTGCCGTACCCGACGTCGAAGAGTTCGGCGCCGCTTTCGTCGCAATAGGCGATGCGGTCCGGTTCGAATACGAGCGCCCGGCCGGTCGCCGCATAGCCGCCTTCGGGGGCGAAGACGATGAAGAGCGGATCGCCGGAAATGTTGACGGTTTCAAAGACCGCGGTCGCCGTCGAGGTGTAGGTCATCCCCCGCGACGAGATGATGATGTCGGATGGCAATCCGGCAGGTAGCCAGTCGGGCGAATCGCTGCGGATCCCGCCGGTGAAGTTGTAAAGATCCCATCCGCCGGATCGCACGATCTGGTAGTTGAGCGGGAAACTCATGAGCAGAACGAGAAACAGAAAGTACAGAACGAACCCGCGGAACGGCGCGGTCCGAAGCGAGAAGATGCGTTTGAAGGAAAACCCGTTCGCGATGATCCGAAGCATCAATCCGCCTCCGGGGTAACGTCGATGATGAGGGTGGAACGGGCGGGGATCTCGGTGATCACGCCGCTCAGATCGGAACCGCTCAGGTAGAGGACGGTGCCGGCGACGTCGGGAATCGCGGCCGCCTCGTCGTCGAAGTTGTGGATGACCAGCACGCGCTGGGTCTGGTCTTCATACGTATATTCGCGGTAGAAGCCGGATAGCGACGACGCCGAATCCTCCCAGGCCGAGAAACTGTTTCCATACGCGAGCGCCATGTTGGCGTTGCGGACCGCCAGGATCGCGGTGTAAAGCGACAATAGCGATGCGGCATCGGCGAGTTGTTCCGCCGCCGTGCCGATCGCGTCGTTCGCGGCTTCCATGTTTGCGAGCGTCTGACTGGAAGAGGTAATCCAGTCGGTCTGGGTATCGTCACCCCAAATGAACGGCATCCGTCTTGTTTCATCCCAGATGTCGGGGCCCATCGCCTTGACGCCGAACATCCCGAGTTCCTCGCCGTAATAGATGATCGGATTGCCGGGGAGCACCAGAAGCATCTCCGCGGCGAGTTTCATCATCGCCGTGTTTCCGAGGGTGTGGGAAGCGAACCGGTCCATGTCGTGGTTCACGATGAAGGGCGCGTCGATGAAATGCGGATTGATGCCGCGGTAGTAGTCGTACCAGATTTCGAGATTCTCGGCATAGTTGTAGTTCTTGGTCTTCTGGGCGGCGGAGCGGATCTTCGCCGCGAGCGGGAAGTTGAGCGGCGCGTCGAGGCCGTAGAAATAGGCGGAGGGAATCTTATAGTCGGATTCGATGAAGGCTTCGCCGATGACGTAGATGTCGTCTGCGTAGGCATCGATCGCCTTTGAATAAGCATCAAGATAGATGATATTGTTATAGAAGTCGTATGTTTCGTCCAGATATTCGTTTTCACCGAAATAATGATGGACGGCGTCGAGCCGGAACCCTTTGACGCCCTTGTCGATCCAGAATTTCGAGATATCCTCGATTTCCGTCTTGACGGCGTCGCTGTAGAAGTTCAAATCAGGCATCGTATGGGAGAAATAGCCGCAATACTTGAATGTATCGGACGTATGCCAGATGTTTTGGCTCCAGCTGCCGAAGATGCGCGAGGTATCGGTCGATTTCGGTACGGTGACATAATAGTCGAGATACGTTGCGTCGCCGTTCTGCGCCGCGACGAACCACGGATGCTGGTTGGATGTGTGGTTGAAGACCATGTCAAGCATCACGCGGATGCCCGCCGCATCGGCCGCGGCAATCATGTTTTCGAAGTCCGCCATCGTCCCATAGTCGAGGTTGACGGCATAATAATCGGTGACGTCATAGCCGTGATAGGAAGGCGACGGATGGATCGGCATGAGCCAGATTCCTTTGATTCCCAACGATTGAAGATAGCCCATTTTGGCGGTTATCCCGTTGAAATCACCGACACCGTCGGCGTCGCTGTCGGCGAAGCTGCGGACCAGAATTTCGTAATAGACGCCGGCTTCCGGGTTGACCTCGGCGAGATCGACTTCTTTCGTCTGGCATGCAAAAATACCGAGGGTCAGGAAAAGGACGGTCAATGCGGCGCTGATTTTTTTAATCATGGGAGCTTCCCTCCATCCGTTTCTTCATTGCGGGCGTTTGTTCGATCGGCATGCCTTCGCGGTCGCTGACGTAGCGGGTCAGGCAGATGATCTTGGTACGGAAAACCAGGTCATGGATGGTGCGTCCGTCGCGGCGCGAGGACGCCATGATGCCGCAAACGACGAGATAGAAGCCGACGGTCGAGATCATCAGGGTCGCCTTGAAGGCTTCCCGCAGGATGACCAGGAAGAGCGATGCGGCTTCGCCCGTCTTGATGTCGACGACTTTGATCTTCTGCGTCCGTTTCCCAAAGGATTGCCCTTTTGAGAAAAAATTGGGGATCACCAGGGTGCCGAAATAGGCGATGGCGGCGGCGATGAACATGACCAGCCCGCCATCGGCGCCTTCGATGGAACCGCCGAGGATGATCAGCAGGATCAATAAGATGGTCGCCAACGACATGTCGATGGAAAAGGCACGGATGCGACGATCGATCGTATTCATGGACAACACCTCACACGCAAAAAAGCTTCGTAACATCCATTATACTATAAAAATCCGTCGTTTGCGGGCTTTTTGTCGCCCGCCCGGCAATGTGAAAGCCATTCCACGTACGCCCGGATTGAAATCGCGGGGGTTGATGGTACAATATTCACTGTGCAGCACCAGAAGGAAGGTCCTCATCCATGAATCTCCATGCCGTCCGACATACGCCGAAGGGGCCGATGGCCTACGCGTACGATGAACATACGCTTCACATCCACCTGCAGACCGCCAAAGGCGAGGTTGCGGGTGTCGAGCTGATCGTCGGCGATCCGTTCGAATGGCGCCTCGAGAACGGCGCCTATATCTGGAGCGGAAAGGCATTTCCGCGCCAAGCGATGGCGATCGAGTGCCGGACCGAACTTTTCGACCATTGGTACGTTTCCGTCGACACCGCGTCGACCCGAAATAAATATGCGTTCCTGATCCGCGCGGATGGCAAAACGTGGTTTTACGGTTGCCGCGACCTGACCGCCGTTGATCTCGTCAAGGACGAAAAGCTCATTTACAATCTGGCCGGCTATTTCAATTACCCCTATATCAACCGCGAGGACCTCATCGACGCCCCTTCGTGGGCGGACGATACGGTTTGGTATCAGATCTTTACCGACCGGTTCCACAAAAGCGCCAAACAGAAGGACGGCTTTCCGGTCTGGGGATCCGTCGAACTGGGAATCAAGAACAATATGTTCTTCGGCGGCGATCTTCCCGGCGTCATCGAAAAAATCCCCTACCTGCATTCGCTCGGCGTCACCGGCATCTACTTCACGCCGATCTTCAAAGCCTATTCCGCTCATAAATACGATACGGAAGACTATTATACGATCGATCCTTCCTTCGGCACGAACGATGATTTCAAGCAACTTGTCAAAACCTGCCACAAGAGCGGCATCCGCGTGATGCTCGATGCCGTCTTCAACCACTGCGGATGGGACCATCCCTACTTCCAGGATGTCATCAAGAACAAAAAAGCGTCGCCCTATTGGGATTGCTTCTTCATCGAAGACGAAAATTTCATCAATTTCCCGCTGGATGCGAACGGCCGCCCGGCCGTCCATTCGATCCAACCGCGCTTCCGCACCTTTGCGATGACGCCGTTCATGCCCAAACTCAACACCGGCAACCCCGTCATGGAGAAGTATCTTCTGGACGTCGGAACCCACTGGATCAAAGAATACGACATCGACGGCTGGCGCCTCGATGTCTCCAATGAAGTATCCCATGCGTTCTGGCGGAAATTCCGGCAAGCGGTGCGGGCGGTCAAGAATGATATCTACATCCTTGGTGAAAACTGGGACGATTCGACCCCGTGGCTGCGCGGCGATCAGATGGACGCCGTCATGAACTATGAGATCTCCTATCCGATCTGGCAGTTCTTCGGAACGTTCAATACGCCCGGCAAAATCACCGCCGAGCGGTTCGCGTACCGCATCAACAATCTCCTTTTGTCCTATCCGAAGACAGTCGCGAAAAACATGTTCAACCTTGTGGACTCGCATGATACGATGCGGATCCTCACCCGGTGCGGTGGAAATGTATCGCTCGCCAAACTTGCCTATCTCTTCATTTTCACGTTCTGCGGATCGCCGGCAATCCTGTATGGCGACGAAATCGGCCTGGAGGGCGGGGATGATCCGGACTCACGCCGTTGCATGATCTGGGACGAATCGCGTCAGAATCAAAGCATGTTCGACTTCATGCGATCGATGATCGCGTTACGGAAATCGACGCCCGATTTCAAGAACACGGAATTGAAATGGCATCAGCACGAGGACAACATTCTTGTTTACCAGAAGGGCTCGTTGATCGTGATGATGAATACGAACGCCGAACCGCGATCGGTATCGATCCCCTCGGAGGATGACAGAAAAGCGGCGATCGATCTCGAATCGGGGAAGCCGCAACTGTTGAATAACAAGATCCTGCTACCTGCTTTCGGATACCGATTGTTTGAAATGGAAAGCTAGGTTACTTTGATATATTTCAGACATTGTAATAATGCGTTCATTTTTGTTGATTCATCTTTTCGATATTTCATAAAAGCTGAAAACAAAGTCGATTCATCCAATTCTATCGTCTTGATGTTTACATTTAGGATACCAAGACCACTGTGATCGTGACGCTTCATGTATACAATGAGACCAAACAATGAAATTTGAGTGTATTCACTGGATGCCTATATTTAGACGTTTAAAATAGTTATCGTGAATATGTATTTGTTTTGTTACTCTTATGGTGCTGTTTTGGATGTTTTTTTACAAAATCCGACAAAAATCAAAAAATGAAGCGCTCCGAGTTCGGAACGCTTCGTTTTATTGTATCTGATCAGGCTTTTTCGTATTGAATCTCGACATGATGTTGTCAAAAGATTCTGATGTTAGGTAAACCGCCAGAATCTGCGATGTAATGATCAGGAAATCATTCAGTTCTTTCTGCTGGGATTTGCCGAAATCATCGAGAACGTAATCGATGACGTCCTGTCGGTCGTCGCGGCCGATTCCGATGCGCAACCGCTTGAAGTCGTTGTTGTGAAGATGTTCGATGATGGATTTGAGTCCATTGTGCCCTCCGGCGCTTCCTTGTTCGCGCATCCGGATCTGTAAAAATGGAAGATCAAGATCGTCGGAGATGACGAGAATATCACTGTTCTTTATTCCGTAGTACTCCGCAACCGCTCGGACGGAGAGGCCGGAGAGGTTCATGAACGTCCTCGGCTTCAACAGGATCGCATCCTGCAACTTGGCGATCTCGCCATGGAATTTGACCGACTTCGTGAAGGGTATATGTTCTGCGGCGGCGAAGGAAGAAAGGACCATATAGCCGATGTTGTGCTTCGACTTGGCGTATTCTTTGCCGGGATTGCCAAGCCCGACGATGAGTTTCATGTTACTTGTTTTTCGGCTTGATGACGACGCAGCGATTCGGCTCTTCGCCTTCGGATTCCGTCGTCACGTCACGCCAGTCCGCGAGTTTCGTATGGATGACACGGCGTTCGTAGGCATTCATTTTGCCCAGTTTCGCTTCGAGTCTTGACTTGGCAACTTCCTTGGCGGTTTTCGTCGCCAGGATTTCAAGCTGCTTCTTGCGCTGTTCCTTGTATCCGCCGATATCGACGAGGACGACATAGTGTTCGTCCGTAAAAAGATTGATGAAGTTCTTGAGCAGGGTCTGGATGGCATCCAGGGTCTTGCCGTTCTTGCCGATGAGGATCGGGTTCTCGCTCGTGTTGACGACGAAGGTGATTTCGTGATCCGCGACGATTTTGGCTTCGACGACCGCCTCGAGTTGCATGTTGTCGAGGAGTTCCTGCAGGTACTTGATGCTGTCGATCACGACATCGAACTTGATCGTGGCTTCGACGACGAAGGTTTTGTTCAGACGCAGAAGGCCGAATTTTTCCTCAATGACGTTGAGTTCGACGAAATCCTTGTTGACCTTGAGTTCGTCTGCGGCGTACTTGACGGTGGCGTCGTTCATTGCTTTGGCTTCAAAACGAATCGATCTCATGATGGTTGTCCCCCCGTTGCCTTACATGCGCTTGCGGAGTTCTTCTTGGCGCGTGACCATGCCGCGCTGTCCAAGATAACTCTGCAGTAACTGATAAAGGTTGCCAATGATCCAGTAGAACGCGATGCCGGCGTTGCCAAGCGCGATCCAAGCCATCATGGCGGTCATGAAATACATCATGAACTGCATGGTCTTCTGGGTCTGTTGCGCCTGGGCGTTCTGATAGCGGGTGTTCTTCTGGTTTTTCTTGGTACGGAGCTGAGCAAGATACTGGCTGAGCCACATCGTGACGCCGACGATGATCGCGAGCGGCAGGTTGGGGAGCCAGTCGGTGCTACCGAGGTTGGTCCAGAGGAAGTCGATGTTCATCGGAATCGTCACTCCGCCGTTGAACACCGAAGTGTTGGTGAGCGGGAAGCGCTGGACGACCTGATACATCGCGATGAAGATCGGCATCTGCAGAAACGGCATGAGGCAGCCCATGAAGTTGACTTTATACTTCTTGTAAAGCTCCATCATTTCCATCTGCATGCGCTGCTGGGAAGCCTGGTCGGTACGGCTCTTGTACTTTTCCTGGATCCTCTGCTGTTCCGGCTGCATCATCTGCATCTTGAGCGTCATGTCGTTGGATTTGGCGTAGATCGGCCAGCCAAGGGTACGGATCGTGAGCGTCATGATCAGCAGGCCAAGCCAGTAGAAGTGGCCCTGCAGGATTCCGAAAAGACTGCTGGCGTAGAACGTATAGTATGCGATCCAGCGGATGACCGTCTGCCAGATGCCGATGTCTTCGGCACCGCTGATGGGAGTGTGGTAAATGTCCTGATAAAGATTCGTCGAGTACGTCGAGGCGACGATGTCGTCGATAATAAGGACTGTGACAGTTGACTCGCCGCTGATCCAGGTCATGACGCCTTGTTCGGTGACGGAATCATACGTCGACTCGGTCGGATTGCCGAGCAGGGTGACGACGCCGGAGTAGGTCGTGGCGGTGAGATCCTCGTTCGCTCCAGCTTCGGCGACGGTGACGATGGATTCGTAGTTCGCGAACGATACGACTCCGGTTTTTGTTCCGCAGGACGCAAGTCCGAGGAACAGTGTGAGTAACAATGCGATTTTGAAGATTCTGCTTTTTTTCATGGATTCATCCCTCATATTATTTTCGCTCGCGCGAATAGTTTATATAAATCGGCGCGGATCTCCGCAAACGTCAACGGTGCGGCGTTCGGCTTGACCACGATGAAGTAATCGTAATTGGGTTTCAACTCGGTGTGGGCGACGATTTCGCGGATGCGCCGGCGCATCAGGTTGCGCTCGACGGCGTTTCCGTACTTCTTTGGAACGCTGATGGCGAAGCGCAGATGCGGGATCGCGGGCTGGTCGAGTTTGTAAACGACGAAATAGGCGTCGCCGACCGTGTCTTTGCGCTTGATGATCTTCTCGATATCCTCGTTCTTTCGTACGTGATACGACTTGTCCAACTCGTTCGCCTCCTCCCGGAAAATAAAAATCACCGGAACGACTTGCGTTATTCCGGTGGTTTCAGGTGTCGGTTGTATGGGTGTGACGGGGACTAACGATCGGAGACGGTCAGCGATTTGCGGCCAACAGCGCGCCGTTTGTTCAGAACCTTGCGACCTGTTGCGGACGCCATTCTGGCCAGAAATCCATGCGTCTTGGCTCTTTTCAGTTTGCTCGGTTGATATGTCTTTTTCACATTCAACACCTCCTTGCCACGATTCGAAAAACCATGCTACACCATTATATGTGATTTTACCGAGTCTGTCAACAGAAAAAGAAACTGGGGTCCTTTTTTTTGAAAAATGCTCTTTTCCACATTCTTATTTTTCGCCAATTAGCGCGCTTTTTAAGTTTCTTCCACTTCTCCACAAACGTGTGGAAAACCTCGGTTGGTGAAGTTGTGGAAAACCAACCGGGAGCGCGTTCCTTGGCGATTTGATTTTCCACATTCAAGAAGAAACAAAGGGCTGATCTTGGGTTTTTTTCCACATTTTTTGTGGAGAACTTTCTGTCAAGATTCCAATCGGGGTATGGTATATTGTAGATGATACGCGAGAGGTACGACATGGAAGAATTCCAAAAGCTCTGGGAACAGATCAAAGCCAAACTGCAAATCATCCTTGACGAGGACGTATACAACGAAACATTCGCCGGAATCACGAGTGTTTTCAAGATCGTGAACAACTACGTGTATCTCGTTGCGCCGAACTCGTTCATCAAGGGAAAAATCGAATCTTTCTATTTGAATCGCCTCAACGGCATGCTCAATGAACTGGTTCAGGAAAAGCACATGTTCAAGATCATCACCAAAGAGCAGGCCGCCGAAGAACTCGCCAAAGCTCCGTACACCGTCAACAGCCCTGAACAGGGGCTTGCGGATAAATATAAAACCGGACTCAACAACTCCTATACATTCGAAAACTTCGTCGTCGGCGCATCCAACCGTCTGGCCTATACGTCGGCCATCAAGGTCGCCGATCAGCCGGGTGTGATCTCCAACCCGCTATACATCTTCGGCGAAGTCGGATTGGGTAAAACCCATCTGATGCAATGCGTCGGCAACTACATCCTCGAAAATGACGTGAACAAGAAAGTCCTCTACGTCAAGACCGATCAGTTCATCGAAGATTATGCGAAGGCTTCGGTCAAGAAGACCTTCGATGAATTCTCCAAGAAATACGAGAACGTCGACATCCTGCTCGTCGACGACATCCAGTTCCTCGCCGGGAAGAACCAGTCGCAACTCGAGTTCTTCAAGATTTTCGAGAAACTGAAAGAAAACAACAAGCAGATCGTCATCACCTCCGACCGTCCCGCCACGGAACTCTACGACATCATGTCCCGTTTGACAAGCCGGTTCTCCTGGGGGTTGTCGGTCGACATCAACCGTCCTTCGCTCGATCACCGCATCCAGATTCTCAAAAAGAAACTGCAGGCGGAAACATCGGATCCGGAGCTGGTGCCGGACAACGTCCTCGAATACGTTGCCAGTATCTTTGATAACAACGTCCGCGAATTGGAAGGTGCGTTGAAGCGTGTGCTCTTCTATTGTACCGCGTTCGACTACAAATTCACGACCACCAACGCCGAGGAAGCTTTGAAGAACCTGATCAACACCAAGAAGATCTCCAACAGCGCGATGGCCAACGGCAATTTCAACGCAGTCCTCGACATCGTCAGCTCCTATTATCACATCACGACCTCGGATCTGCTCTCCAACAAGCGCACCAAACAATATGTCTATCCGCGTCAGGTGTCGATGTACATCCTGAAGGAAGTCTACGATCTCACTTACAAGAAAATCGGCCAGATTTTCAACGACAAGGATCACTCCACGGTGATCTACTCGATCGAGCAGATTGCCAACGACATGCAGACCGACAAGGACAAAAAAACGGATATCGAGAAACTGTTGATAAAGTGTGGAAAAAAGGCGTAAAAACGCCCCCAAAACGAGCCTATATAAGGATATACAATCAAAGAGAATTATGTTATAATATAAGATAGAATTACGGGAGATTTTTTCCCCGAATCCCCGCCGCCAATAACAATAATAAAGTACTAAAAGATTACCTAAATAAACAGGAGGCCGCCTATGAATTTCACCATCAACAAAGAAATCATGCTGAACAATCTGCTGGTCGCACAGAAGGCTCTTTCGACTAAGACCCCGGCTCCGTATCTGCAGGGCGTCAAACTTGAAGTATACCAAAACGAGTTGGTCATGCTCACGAGCAATTCGGATATCTCCATCAAACTTTCCGTGAAGCACGAAAGCCTTTCGGTCGAATCGACGGGTGAGGTCCTGGTCCCCGGCCGGTACTTTGTTGAAATCATCCGCAAACTGGATGGCGACAAGGTTGCGGTGTCCGTGATCGAGAACAACATGCTCCGGATCGTTGCCGGCAATTCCGACATCACCCTCAACATGATGAATGTCGATGATTTCCCGCAAATCGAATTTTTGATGAACGACAACCCGATCCGCCTGGATTCGAAAGTGATGCGCTCCATCATCCGCCAGACCACGTTCGCGACGTCCGTCGTCGAGAACCGTCCGATCCTGACCGGCGTCAACATCCGCGTCGACGGACAACGCCTCGTCGCCATCGCGACCGACTCCTTCCGTCTCTCGCAGAAGGTCGTCGACATCCCGATGAACATGGAGAACATGAACGTCGTCATCCCGGGCCGCAGCCTTGACGAACTGATCAAGATCATGGAGTCCAACCTCGAAGAAATCCTGATCCATCTCGACCACAAGTCGATTCTCTTCGAATACGGCAATGTGCTCTTCCAGTCGCGACTGCTCGACGGCAATTTCCCCGAAACGTCACGGCTCATTCCGTACGAATTCCCGATCGTCATCAAGTTCAGCAAGAACGACTTGGCGGTTGCGATCGAACGCGCTTCGCTGCTCTCGTCCCGCGAAGCCACGGCGGCCATCGTCAAGTTGTATCTGCGCAGCGACAACGTCGTCGAAATCACGTCGAACTCGCCGGAAATCGGCAAGGTCGTCGAAGAAGTCTTCCCCGTCGACAAAGCCATCGGCATTCCGATTCGGATCGCCTTCAGTGCGAAGTATTTCCTCGACGCCCTCAAGACCTTCCTGTCGGACCAGGTGTTCGTCAAGTTCACCGGTGAAATCCGTCCGTTCGTCATCGAAGGCGAAAACGATCCCGGACTGATCCAGCTGATCCTGCCGGTCAGAACCGAATAGCGATACCGCATCGATCCCGTTGCGGCGCCTTCGCGGCGCCGCTTTCTTTTTTGGACTGCGATTGATTTCATCGACGATTGATGATATCATCTTATCGTCCCAAACACGGAGGTACGTCATGAACGAAAAATACGATGTCATCATCGTCGGCGCCGGTCCCGCCGGATCGATGTGCGCTTATGAACTGCATGAAAAAAACCCCTCCCTGGCGATTTTGCTTTTGGACAAGGGAAACGACATCGATCACCGTCGCTGTCCGATTCTCGAAAAAAAACTGACCAAATGCCCCGAACGCCCCGACGGCGTCGCCGGCTGCTACCCGGCATGCTCGATGACCAACGGCTTCGGCGGATCCGGTGCCTACTCCGACGGTAAGTTCAACATCACTTCCGAATACGGCGGGTGGATGACCGACTATCTGGACGCAACGGACGTCGAAGAACTGATCAACTACGTGGACGCCGTCAACCTCAAGTTCGGCGCACCGCTCGAAGTGACCGATCCGACGACCGCCAAGGTCCGCGAGATCGAACGGCGCGGACTCGCCGTCGGGCTGAAGCTGCTCCGCGGCAGGGTCCGGCATCTCGGCACCGAAATCAATCTGAAAGTTCTCAAGAATCTCTATATCGACCTTTCGCAGAAGATCGCGATGCGGCACCGCGCCGAGGTCACGGACATCGTCGTCGAATCCGGCGCCGTCTGCGGCGTCGTCCTGAAAGACGGAACCCGGATCGAGAGCGATCGCATCGTCGTCTGCCCCGGCCGCGACGGATCCCGCTGGCTTTCCGACATCTGCGAAGCGCGCGGCATTCCGATGCATGCGAATCACGTCGATATCGGGGTCCGGGTCGAAACCAACAACGAAATCATGGAAGAGATCAACGAGAACCTGTATGAAGGCAAATTCGTCTTCCGGACGACGATGGGGACCCAGGTCCGCACTTTTTGTTCGAATCCGTCCGGGCACGTCGTCATCGAAAACTTCTCCGGAATCATGCTGGCGAACGGCCATGCCTATTCCGACGCCGGACTCGGTTCGAAGAATACCAATTTCGCCATTCTCGTGAGTCACGATTTCACCGATCCGTTCCATCAGCCGAACGAATTCGCCCAAGGCGTCTCCGGACTTGCCAACATGCTCTCCAACGGCTCGATCATCCTGCAGCGCTACGGCGACCTGAAGATGGGCCGCCGATCGACGGAGAAGCGGATCCGCGAAGGATTCGTCACCCCGACCCTCAAAGAAGCCGTCCCCGGCGACCTTGGTCTGGTGCTGCCGTACAAGACGATGATGTCGATCATCGAGATGATCGAAGCGCTTGACCATGTGACGCCCGGCATCGCCTCCGAGCATACGCTCTTCTATGGCGTTGAGGCGAAGTTCTATTCCGCGCGTCCCGAAGTCGACGATCGTTTCGAAACACGCGTCAAGGGTCTCTACGTCGGCGGAGACGGGGCTGGAATCACCCGCGGCCTTGCGCAAGCCGGAGCCAACGGTGTCCGCATCGCGCGTGCCATCGCCGCGAAAACCATACAAAAATAAACCGCATCGACGACCGCCCGTGAAAACGGAGGTCGTTTCTTTTCACCCGGCCTTAGGGTGCAATCGGCGGTCCGCGTGATATAATACTATTGGCTTCCGGGAGGAATCGAACATGGGGAAACGCGTTGTCGTCGTCGGCACCCAGTGGGGTGACGAAGGCAAAGGAAAAATCACCGATTATCTCGCCGGAAAGGCGGAAGTCGTCGTCCGCAGTCAGGGCGGCAACAACGCCGGGCACAGCATCACCATCGACGGCGAACGCTTTGCGCTTCATCTGATCCCATCCGGAATCTTCAACCCGAACATCCAAAACGTCATGGCCAACGGCATGGTCATCGATCCGGTCTCGCTCTTCAAGGAGATCGACCAGCTCGCCGCCCGCGGCGTGAAAAACTTCAAACTGATGATTTCCGACCGCGCCCACGTCGTCATGCCATACCATCTCATCCTCGACGGTGCCTTCGAAACCCTCAAGGGGGACGCGGCCGTCGGCACCACCAAAAAAGGCATCGGTCCGGCGTATACCGACAAGTCCGCCCGCATCGGCGTCCGCGTCGGAGACCTTTTGGACCCCGTCGTCCTGAGCGACCGCATCGCCGCCAACCTCGCCATCACCAATCCGCTCCTGAAGTTGATGAACAAGGAGCCGTTTGACGCCGAAACGCTTCTACGGGACTATCTCGTCTTCGGCGAACGCATGCGCCCCTTCATCGCCGATACCTCCGTCTATCTGAACGACGCGATCGAGGAGGGCCGCAAGATCCTGTTCGAAGGCGCCCAGGGCATCATGCTCTGCCTCGACCACGGAACCTATCCATACGTCACCAGCAGCTCGCCCACCGCGGCGGCCGTCCCGCTCAACTGCGGCATCGCCCCGATGGCGATTACCGACGTCGTCGGCGTCACGAAGGCCTATACGACCCGGGTCGGCGGCGGCGCGTTCCCGACCGAATTCGAAGACGATACGTCAAGACGGATCCGCGAAGTCGGCCATGAGTACGGCACGACGACAGGCCGCGCCCGCCGCATCGGCTGGCTCGACGCCGTCGTCCTTAAGCATTCGCGCCGCGTCTCCGGCGCGACCGGACTGGCGATCATGCTGCTCGACGTTCTGAGCGGCATCCCCACCCTCAACATCTGTACGCATTACCTGATCGACGGCAAGCGCGTCGATTACATCCCCGGCAACTACCGCGCCTTCGCCGCCGCGGTCCCGGTCTACGAATCCTTCCCGGGATGGACCGAGGACATCTCGACCGTCGGCCGGTTCGCCGACCTGCCGATCAACGCACAAGGGTATCTGCGTGCGATCGAACGTCTTTCCGGAGTACCGATCGTCATGTTCTCGGTCGGTCCCGACAGGACCCAGACCGTGACGTTGAAACAACCGTTCAACGATTCAGATTACGAGGAGGAATGACATGTCGAGTCACATCGTAGGTAGTCACGCACTGACCAAACACATGGAATCGAACATCCTGAAAACATCCCAGGAAGCCAAAAACGCAAGGCTCCAGAACCCCATGGTGATCGACGCAACGGTTGGACAGCTCAACAGCGAGAATGGGACGTTATTCAGATATCTGGCGGTCGATCGGCAATTAAAAGAACTGAACGACCAAGAAATGTACGTATACGCGCCGGTCAACGGATCGAAAAACTTCTCTGAAGGCGTGATCGACTGGGTCTTCGGGAAACACAAGGAAAGCATCCTGAAGTCATTCATGGTGAACGTCATTCCGACTACCGGCGGATCCGGCGCCCTGTCCAACACGATCTATAATTTCAACGATTTCGGACAAAAGGTCCTGATTCCGAATTACTTTTGGACCCCTTATGAAAACATCGCCGAAGAAGCGAACCTCGGCGTCGAAACCTTCCGCATGTACGACGACGAGTATCGCTTCAACGTCGATGATTTCGAACGCAAGGCGAAAGAACTTTCCGCGCGCCAAGGACGATTGTTCTTCCTGATGAACGATCCGTGCAACAACCCGACCGGGCTTTGCCTCACGACCGATCAATGGCGTCAGCTGATCGCCGTCCTGAACGAGATCGCCGCCCGCGATATTCCCGTGATTCTGCTTCACGACATCGCGTATATCGACTTCCAGATGAAGCCGGAAGACCAATCGCGCGACATCTTCACCGCTTACCTCGATCTCGACCCGCGCATCCTGGCCGTCATCGCTTTCAGCGGATCGAAAACATTCTCGATGTACGGATTCCGCATCGGGGCCCAGATCGGGCTCTCCAAATCAAAACAGGTCATGGAAGATTTCAAGCGTGTCGGCGACTACAGCGTCCGCGCCAGGTTCTCATCGGTCAGCCGTCCGGCGATGTCCGTCATCGGAAAAATCTTCGCAACACCCGAGCTCAACGTCGGTTTTAAGGCGGAACTTGCGGAGGCCCGGAGCATTCTCGAAAAACGGATCGCCCTGTTTCAAAGCTGCGCTGACCTCGAAGGGCTCAAATACCTTCCGTACGGCGGCGGATTCTTCATCGGCGTCGAAACCAAGAACTGCCGGATCTTCGAAGATCTCGTGGCCGACGGCGTCTATGTGATCGCGATGCCCGGGCTCATCCGGATCGCGCTGTCTAGCGTCAATTTGAATGACATTCCGAGACTCGTCAAAGCGATTAAGAAGAATGTATAATGGCTAAAAACAGCCATTAACCATAAAAAAAGGATTCCGATTCGGAATCCTTTTTTTCTATGCCATCTTGTCGACGAGGAAGGTAATCTTGTTCGTGGTGGCGAGGGTGTAGATGTCGATGAAGGCACCGACCCAGCCGATGAGGAGAATCCAAAGGACGCCGATGATGAAGTTTCCCTTGGCGATGCGGTAGATGCCGTAGACGAGATTGTCGAGACCCGGCAAGGCAAGAATGATTTTCAGAGCGAGAGGCAGACCATCGATGACGCGAATGTATTCTTTCATTGTATATCACTCCCTTCTATTCGTGATTATATCACATGTAAAAGAGATTTGTTAGTGTTATATTGATTATATTTGACGAATAATGATGTTTGATGTTTAATCAAGCGTACGGTCAATTGCTTCCGCGATCCGCCGGCACTTGACGACGAGATCGGCGAACCGCTCCGGTTTGAGCGATTGTTGTCCGTCCGAGAGCGCAAATTCCGGTTCCGGATGGACTTCGACGATGAGTCCGTCGGCGCCCGCGGCGATGGCCGCCTTCGAGAGCGACTCGATGTATTCCCAGCGTCCGCTGGCGTGCGACGGGTCGATGATGACCGGCAGATGGGTCAGTTTCTTCAAAACGGGCACGGCGCTGATGTCGAGGGTGTTGCGGGTCGCGGTTTCGAAGGTACGGATCCCGCGTTCGCAGAGAATGACGCGTTCGTTTCCCCCCGCGAGGATATATTCGGCCGACATGAGCCACTCTTCGATCGTATTGGCGAGGCCGCGTTTCAGGAGGATCGGCTTGTCGATCTTGCCAAGTTCCTTGAGCAGCGAGAAGTTCTGCATGTTCCGGGCGCCGACCTGGATCATGTCGACGGCGTCGAGGAACAACGGCAGGTCTTCGATGCTCATCAGTTCGCTGACGACCGGGATGCCGTACTTTGCGCGGGCGTCCTTCAGGATGCCGAGGCCTTCGGGACCGAGCCCCTGGAACGAATATGGGCTGGTCCGCGGTTTGTAGGCGCCCGCCCGCAAGATCTTCGCGCCGGCCGCCTGGATCAGGCCGGTCGTGAGATCGACCTGTTCGCGGCTTTCGACGGCGCATGGCCCGGCGATCATGACGATGTTCTTCCCGCCGATCGGAACACCGCCGATATCGACGATCGTGTCGGTCAGCTTGAACTTGCGATTGACTTTCTTGAATGGTTCCTGGACCCGCAGGACGGTGTCGACGGAAGGGAAGGCATATAGCGAGTTCATGTCGAACTTCGTGGTGTCGCCGACGATTCCGAAGATCGTATAGGTCTGACCGACGCTTTCGTGGATCGCGAAGCCGAGGTCGATCAGATGTTTTCGGAGGAGTTCAATGTCTTTTTTTTCGGTACTTTCCTTAAATTTTACAATCATGGATTATGCTTTCCCTTTCTTGAGTTCGTCGACGGCCTCGAGATATCCGGCGAACCCCTTCCCGCAGATTTGTTTGACGCAGACATCCGCCGTGACGGACTGTTTCCGGAACGGTTCCCGGGCGCCGATGTCGGACAGATGGACTTCCACCGTCGGCAAGCCGACGGCCTTGATGCAGTCACGGAGCGCGTATGAATAATGCGTGAGCGCGCCCGGATTGATGACGATGCCGTCGATGCGGCGATACCGGCGCTGGATGCAATCGATCAGCGCGCCTTCGTGATTGGATTGGAAAAACGCGACCGCGACGCCGATTGCTTTCGCGTGTCGACGGATCTCGTTTTTGAGATCGCGATAGCTCTGTTTGCCGTAAACGTCGGGTTCGCGGATGCCGAGCATGTTCAGATTAGGGCCGTTGACGATCAAAATACGCATGGATCTTCGCCTCGATTTCCTTCGTTGTTTCTTCCTGCCGCCCCGTGATTTCCACCTTGACGTCGGCGTAACGCTCATAGATCGGCCGACGCTCGAGGGCGAGCCGTTCGACGTCCGCCGGCGACTGGATCAACGGCCGGTTCCGGATGTCGGCGGCCATGATCTTGCGGTAATCCTTGTCGAGGAAGACGACGACGCCGTTATGGCGCAGCCGTTGCATCGCCGTCGGGTTCTTGATCATTCCGCCGCCGGTCGAGACGATGATGCCGCGCGTGGCGGCGAGTTCTTCGACGATCGTTTCTTCCAGCGCCCGGAAGGCGGGTTCGCCGCGCAAGGCGAAGATGTCCGAAATCGCGACGCCTTCGCAGGATTCGATCGCCGCATCGGTGTCGAAGACGGTTTTTTCGAACCCGGACGCAAGCCGGGTGGCATACATCGACTTGCCCGACAGGGGCATGCCGATCAAAACGACGTTCGCCTGTTGGACCGCGAGATCGCGGTAGACGGATTCGGCCAAAGTGTCCGGGATCAGGGTGTCGGTGAATAATTCGCGCGCTCTTCGCGCCTGCATGACGAGCATGTAGAGGCCGGATGCGGCGGGGATGCCGCGGTCGATCGCGGCGAGGACGAGGTTGGTGCGAAGCGGATTGTAGACGAAATCGAAGACAAACTCGAGGTTCGGGAAGCGGGCGATGTCGATCGGCGTTCCATCGTCATCCGGATGCATCCCGATCGGCGTGGCGTTCACGAGGATCGCATAGGATCCGCCGGCCTCGTCGAGGGGAAGGTCGCCGGGGGCTCGGGGCGTACGGCAGAACACATCGATCTGCGCGGCGCCGCCATCCTTCAGGTACTGAATCACCGTTTTTGCGGCGCCGCCGTTACCGATCACCGCGGCGGTCTTGCCGCGCGGATCGCCGCCGTAACGCGCAAACGTCGCCGCGATGCCGTCGTAATCGGTGTTGTATCCGTACAGCTTGCCGTTGCGGCGGACGATCGTGTTGATCGCGCCGGTCCGGGCTGAAACGTCGTCGAGGACATCCATCGCGGCGCGCACCGTTTCCTTGTAGGGAATCGTCACGTTGAGTCCGTCGAACTCTTCGTATTCGAGGAACGCGATCGGATCGACGGTTTCAAACGTGCGGTAGTCCGGGTCGCCGAACGCCGCGTGGACGATGGGAGAAAAACTGTGCGACAGATGCTTGCCGAGCAGGCCGAAGGTCTTCATCGGAACCAGGTCTCCGGTTTTCCTTCCGCAAGCATGTCGAGGAGCGCGTAATAGATCGCCGCGTTGATGACGTGGACGGCGCGGTTGACGATCGCCGGGTCGTGGCGACCGACAATCTCGATCGTCGTGTTTTCATGCGTTTCGAGATTCACGGAGCGTTGCGGGATGCCGATCGAGGCGGTCGGCTTGACGGCCGTCCGAATGATCACGGGCATACCCGTCGCCATGCCGCCGACGATGCCGCCGTTGTGGTTGGCGAGGGTTTTGATCGTGCCTTCCGGCGTGTAGACATATTCGTCGCGCGCTTCGGATCCGGCGCGTTTGGTGATGCTGAAGCCGTCGCCGAATGCGACGCCTTTCACCGCCGGAACGGCGTAGAGGACGGCGGCGAGTTGGCTTTCGAGCGACCAGAAGAGTGGTTCGCCGAGACCGACGGGAAGACCGGTGATCGCCGTTTCGACGATACCGCCGACGGAGTCGCGGGCATCTCGCGCCAAGGCGATGAGGTTTTTCATGATGGGTTCGATCGCCAGATCGAGAACGGGGAAGAGATTCGCTTCGAGCGCTTCGAGGCATGCGGGATCGACCTTGACGGGATCGAACGCGGCGTCCTCCGCATCCTTGACGGAGAGGATGTGGGATCCGACGCGGATGCCCTTGGGGGTCAGGATCTGTTTGGCGATGGCGCCAACGATCATGAAGAGGCTGGTGATGCGGCCTGAATGGATTCCGCCGCCGCGCAGATCTTCGGTGCCGTGCGATTTGACGTAGGCGGGAAAATCGGCGTGGCCGGGACGGGGAGTGTGCTTGAGCGGATCGTAGTCGACGGAGCGGACGTCCGTGTTTTTGATCACGAAACGGACCGCGGAACCATCCGTGCGGCCGGCCGCGACGCCCGAGATGATTTCATAGGCGTCCGGTTCGCTCCGCGGGGTCGACAGCGTCGATTGCGGACGACGCTTCGCGAGACCGGCGCGGATCAGGTCGTCGTCGATCGCGATGCCGGCGGGAAGGCCGTCGATCGCGATGCCGATTTCCGGACCGTGGGACGTTCCCCACATCGTGATTTTGATGTTTTTGCCGAAAGTATTCAAGAGATCACTCCGCATTCACAACTTGAACTGCGACTTGACGATGACGGACGAGCCGATGTCGAGGACGTCGACGATCGAAAGCAGGTCGCGGCGGTATTTCTTGTCGCGGTTCACGTACAATTTGAGGTTTTCGATGTCGACGGGATCGTGCGTCGGCAGGTTGTATTTCTTCAGGCATTCGACGAGTTCCCGGCGGACTTCCGGACTCGAGAGGATCATCACCATGCCGATTGCGATCGCTTCGCCGTGCAGATACTTTTTATAATCGTAATAGGCTTCGATCGCGTGGCCGAACGTATGGCCGAAATTGAGCGACCGGCGGACGCCTTCGTCAAATTCGTCGGCCTCGACGAAACGCCGCTTGATTTCGAGCGATTTGTAGATGTAGTACTCCCAATCGGCGGCGACATCTTCCATCTTGATTTTGTGGAAGAAGTCCTTGTCGGCGATCATGCCGTACTTGATCATCTCCGCCATGCCGGCGGAAAGCTGACGGCGATCGAGGGTCTTGAGGGTGTCCGGATCGATCAAAACCTTGACCGGGGGATGGATCGCGCCGATCGCGTTCTTCGCCTTGGCGGTGTCGATCGCGACTTTTCCGCCGACGCTCGAATCGATCTGGGCGAGCAGGGTGGTCGGAATCTGGATGGTGGGGATGCCGCGGAGATAGACCGACGCCGCGAACCCGGCGAGGTCGCCGGTGACGCCGCCGCCGACGGCGATCACGCAGGCGTCCTTGCGGACGCACTGATCGGTCATGATGTCGATGATCCGCCCGAGTTCGGAAAGCGATTTGCTCGCCTCGCCTTGCGGAAACCGGATCACGATGTGATTGGGACAGACCGCCGTGACCTTCTCGACATAGACGGAGGGGATGTGGTCGTCGGCGATGACGACGTAGAATGTTTCCGGATCGAGATGCGCGGAAAGACGGCCGAGCAGACCGGCTTCAATCAATACATCGTAGGTTCTCGCTAAAGCCTTGACGCGCAGTTGGCGCATGTCATTCCTCCATGACGGTGAAGATTCCGCCGACGCTCTTGAAATCGTTGAAGAAGTTGGGATAGGATTTATTCACGGCTTCCGCACGCTTGATGAGCACGGGTTTTGTGGCGCGGGTCGCGGCGATCGCGGCGGACATGACGATGCGGTGGTCCGGCGCGGGATCGATGAGACCGCCTTCGAAGGCGGTGCGACCGCGGATCAAAAGCGACGTATCGGTCATCTCGACCTCGACCCCGAAACTGCGCAGAATGTCGGTCGTCGTCTGGAGCCGGTTCGATTCCTTGTACTTGAGCCGGGAGGCGTTCTCGATCGTGGTGACGCCTGTCGCGGCGGCGCCCATCACGGCGATGATCGGCGCGATGTCGGGACACTGCGACACATCGACGACACAGCCTCGGAGTTCCGATTTGCGGAACAGGATGCCGGCTTCCTGCTGCTCGATGATGCCGTTCATCGCGGCGATGACGTCGAGGATGCGGCGGTCCGGCTGCAGCGAGGCGGCCGAGATGTTCTTGCAAAGCACGTCGCCCGAAAGTACGCCGGCGGCGGCGAAGAAGGCCATCTGCGAATGATCGCCTTCGATCGTGATGTTGGTCGGATTGTAGGATTGGTTGCCGCGGATGAAATAGGAAGAACCGCGGTCCTCGATCTCGATGCCGAAGCGGCGAAGCACGTCGACCGTCATGTCGACGTAGCCGCGCGATTCGAGCGGTTCGCCGACCCGGACTTCGGAATCGCCCTTGAGGAGCGGAAGCGCGAAGAGCAATCCGGAGATGAACTGACTGCTGACGGATCCGGGAACATAATAGACACCCGGTGTCAGGGTCCCGCTCACGATGATCGACTTTTCGTTCTGTTGATAATTGAGGCCGTTTTGGCGGCAGATCTCGTCGTAAGCCGAAATCGGCCGCTTGAGCAGGCCCGGCTTGCCGGTATAGATGACTTTTTCACGCGAAAGCGAAAGGACCGGCAAGACGAACCGAAGCGTCGAACCGGATTCGTTGCAGTCGATGAAGTTGTCGTCGCCGATGATGACGCGCGACACGCCGTTGACGATCAGCTGCGTCCCGTTGTTGATGATCTTGACGCCGATCTTCGCCATCGCGGCGATCGTGGCGGCGATATCGTCGTTGACGGCCGCGTTATGGATCACGCTTTTGCCTTTGGCGAGCGAGGCGGCGATGATCGCCCGGTGGGTCTGGCTTTTCGAGGGAGGAACGGCGACGGTGCCCGAGATCGGTCCGGGCGTAATCAGTACATTCATGTCATTTCCCCTTTTCCAGAAGCGAACGACGACGTTTCGCTTCCGTCATTTTCTGTTGCAGGCCATCGAGATCGTCGTTTCGAAGCATCGCTTCAAAAGCGTCGAGGGAAGTGCGGAACGCGTCGATGCGGGAAAGCAGGTTTTTCTTGTTTTCGAGGAACAGTTCGCTCCAGAGCGGCGCGTTGATCATCGCGATGCGGGTCAAATCACGGTACGAGTCGCCGATGAAGCGGCCGGTATCGAATTGTCCGTCGTCGCTGTCGACGATCGAAAGGGAGATCACGTGGGTCAGCTGCGACGTATAGGCGATGATCGCGTCATGTTCTTCCGCCGAGAGGTCGGTGACGTTCCCAAACCCCATTTCACGGGCCAGCGAGCTGACCGTTTCAAGTGCTTCCGGCGTGTTTTCGGGTGTCGGGACGACGATGTAGTTCGCGCCTTTGAAGATATTCGGGTCGGCGAAGGCGACGCCGATTTTTTCACGGCCGGCGACTGGGTGCGAGAAGACGAACTGAGTGTCTTTGCGAAGATGCGCGCGGATACCGTCGATGATCGCCGCCTTGACGCCGGCGATGTCGACGCAGATCGTGCCGGGACGGAGGGCGCCGACGTGTTGCTCGAAGAACGCGGCGACCGCTCGGGGGTAGAGGCAGAGATAGATCACGTCGCATGCCGCGAAAAGGGCTTCGGGCGTTTCGGCGCGATGGTCGATGATGCCTTTTGCGAGGGCGAAGGTCGCCGCCCGCGGATCGATGTCGAAGGCGTGAATGAGATGGTGCGGTTTCAACGCGGCAGCGATGCTGCCGCCCATCAAACCGAGTCCGACGATGCCGATTCTCATGGTTTCACACCCCCCAACGAATACTTTATACCATTGTATCACAATTTATCCGCGATGGAATTCTCATTGCCGAAATTCCCCAGAAAAGTCACGACCGCCCGGCGCCGATCCGTTTCCGGATTTCCTTCTTAACACAACGACGATTATGATATAATTACTTTGAAGGAAGGTGGACCGCTGATGTATACCAATGTATCCCCGTTTGAATATGCCGGCGCCGCACTCGAACGCATGAAACCCGGCGTCTTTCTCACCGCTTCCGCGGAGGGGCGAAGCAACACCATGATCATCGGTTGGGGCGGACCGCTCATGATCTGGAACCGGCCGATGATGGTCGTCTTCATCCGCGACATCCGCGCGACCTATGGACTCGTCGAAAAAAGCGGCGAATTCACCGTAAGCGTGCCGCTTCGCGACGGCCTCGAAGAAGCGATCAAGTTCTGCGGAACGCGTTCCGGCCGTGACGTCGACAAGTTCGCCGCATGTCACTTGACCCCGGTTCCCGGACGCAAGGTCGGCGCGCCGATCATCGGCGAATGCGACCTTCATTATGAATGCAAGGTATTGTACAAACAAACCCTTGACCAAAGCGCCGTTCCGCAGGCGATCAAAGACCGCTTCTATGCGAATCCGGTCAACAACGCCAACCATACCGTCTATTTCGCGGACATTCTCGACTGCTATGTCGACGGGAGGGTTCGCTGATGGCGATCCTCCTCGACGGCAAAGCCCTCGGCCTCGCGATCCGTGAAACAGTGAAGCATGACGTCGACACGATCCTCCGCGAGACCGGCGTCACTCCCCATCTCGCCGTCATCCTCGTCGGCGACGATCCGGCGAGCCAAACCTATGTGAAAGGCAAGGAGAACGCTTGTCGAAATGCCGGCATCCGCTCGACCGTGATCCGCGAACCGGCGGACGTCACCGAATCGAAACTGCTTTCCGATATCGACGCCCTGAACGCCGATCCGGACGTCCACGGCATCCTGTTGCAGCTTCCGATCCCCAAGCATCTCGACCCCGACCGCATCATTCCCAAAATCGACGTCCGCAAAGACGTCGACGGCTTTACCCCGGAAAACGTCGCGGCGCTGGCGAACGGCCGGCCGCGGCTCGTGCCCTGCACGCCGCGCGGCGTGATGCGCGTCCTCGACCACTACGGGATTGCCGTCGCCGGCAAGGACTGCGTCGTCGTCGGCAGGAGCCAGATCGTCGGAAAACCGATGGCGGCATTGCTTTTGAACGGAAACGGCACCGTGACCGTCTGCCATAGCAAGACGCGCGACCTGCGCGTCGAAACACGCCGAGCCGACATCCTCGTCGTCGCGATCGGCAAAACCCGGATGATCGACGCGTCCTATATCAAACCGGGCGCCGTCGTCATCGACGTCGGGATCTCGAAGGTCGACGGCGTGATCGCCGGCGACGTCGATTTCGACTCCGCCCGAACGGTCGCCGGCTGGATCACCCCCGTTCCCGGCGGGATCGGTCCGATGACGATCGCCTGCCTGTTGGAAAACACATTGGTCTGCTGCCGCAGCCTGATCGGAGGACCTCATGATTAGCCGCTATCAACGCGCCCCGATGGCCGCCGTCTGGTCCGAACAAAACCGCTTCGACACCTATCTCAAGATCGAAATCCTGAATGCCGAAGCGCTCGCCGCGCGAAACGTCATCGGCGAGCGCGAGCTCGAACTGATCCGCAAGAACGCGTCCTTCACCCTCGACCGCGTCCGCGAATGGGAATCGATCACGCAGCACGACGTGATCGCCTTCACCCGCGCCGTCGGCGAATCGCTCGGCGAGGAACGCCGCTTCATCCATTACGGGCTGACCTCGACCGATGTCGTCGACACCGCCAACGGCGTCCTGTTGAAACAGGCCGACGCGCTGATTCTCGCCGACCTCGAACGGTTCATGGACGTTTTGAAAAAACAGGCTTACACCCATCGCGACACCTTCTGTATCGGCCGGACCCATGGCATGCATGCGGAAGTCACCGTGTTCGGGTTGAAATGGGCGCTCTGGCATGAAGACATGAAGCGGGCGAAGCGCCGCTTTCTTGCCGCCGCCGCGGAAGTCGAGTGCGGAAAAATTTCCGGCGCGGTCGGGAATTACGCCTTCACCGATCCCGCGATCGAAACTTTCGTTTGCGGAAAACTCGGCATCGCCGCCGCGAAGATTTCGACCCAAACCCTGCAGCGCGACCGCCATGCGAGCTATCTGTCGGCGATCGCCCTCGTCGGCGCCGAACTTGAAAAGATCGCGACGGAAATCCGGCATCTTCAGCGTACCGAGGTCGGCGAAGTCGCCGAACCGTTCGCCAAGACCCAGAAGGGATCTTCGGCGATGCCGCACAAACACAACCCGATTTCCAGCGAGAACATCTGCGGGCTCGCCCGCGTCATGCGCGGCTACGTGATTCCCGCGATGGAGGACGTCGCGCTCTGGCACGAGCGCGACATCTCGCATTCGTCGGTCGAACGCATCCTCTTGCCGGATGCGACCTCGCTTCTGGACTACATGCTCGACCGCTACGCCGGCGTTCTGGCCGGCCTCGTCGTCCACCCGGAAAGGATGGCCGCGAATCTCGGACTGACGCACGGCACGATCTTTTCCCAGCGTGTGCTGACGGCCCTCATCGATGCCGGATCGGCACGCGAAGAAGCCTACGACCTGATCCAGGCGATCGCCGCCGAGGCGTACCGCACCGCGTCTGAGTTTCAAGCCCTGCTCCTGCAAAACAATGTTATCGCATCCACGCTCGGCCCCGAGCGGATCGCGGCCTGCTTCACCCTCGATTACTACACGCGCCACGTCGACCACATCTATGAAGTTGTGTTCGGCGATCCGGCGCGTTGACCCGTACGCAAGGCGTTCAACGACGTTTCACCGACCGGAAGGCGGTTCTAGCACCAGAAAGGATACAGACAAGATGGGATTATTGATTGCTTCGATCGTTTTGACACTCTTTTTGATCGTCGCGGGGGTTTTTACCGCGATCCGCTATAATCACGCGAACAACGAACGCGGCGGGTGGTTCTTTCTGTCCGTCGCGCTCATCGGCCCGGCCATCCTGGTCTTCGGGGCGTTCACCCGCGTGGACGCGAACGAAGTGGGCATCATCTATGACGATCGCTACGGTGTCATGGAGGAAGTCAAGCTCGAAGGCTTCCAGTCCAAGTCGCTTTTTGAACATATCACGCCGATCAGCACGGCCGTGAAGACCGTGACCCTCGGCGCCACCCAGGAAGAGGTCCTCGGCGGGCAGACGCAGGATTCCGTCTACGCGATGTTCGTGATCACGACCAGCTATCACATCGCCGCCGCCGATGCCGGACGGTTCTTCAAGAAAACCGGCTCGACCGACATCACCACGACCCAGCTGAACGCCGCCGCAAAGCAGGCGCTTCAGGCGGTCACGATCAATTATGACATCTATGGCCTGTTGAGCACGGATCTCGAAGCCGCTCGCGCGGAATTCCAGAGCCAATTGACGGTCCTGCTATACTCTCAGTACTTCATCACGCTTGACAGCGCTTCGTTCGATGATATCGACGCCGGCGATCTCGTCGAGCAGACGATCCAGGCGAAAGCCCAGGCGCAGCAGCAGATCGAAATCGCACAGGCCAACCAGGATCGCGCCGAAATCGAAAACGCGACCGCCTTGATGAACGCCCAGGCGCAAGCCGACGCGGCCGTCATCGCCGCCCAGGGCCAGGCCGACGCCGCGCAGATCGCCGCCGACGCCGAAGCATACAAGGTCATGACGGAAAAAACGGCCGTCGCCGACCTGTTCGAATATTATCGGACCGAATTACCTGCATTGACTGACAGTGAAATCGCCGACGTCGTCATGACCGTCATTTATTATGCGACATGGAACGGCGTGCTCCCCACGGTCGTCGGCGACGCCTCCATCTTCATCCCGCTCCCGTAAACGGAACGCTTTCAACCGGCACCATAACGCGATAGCATCAACAGACAGCGAGGGCAAGCGATGAAACAGTATGATTTCGACCGGTTGATCGACCGGCGCGATACCTGCAGCATCAAGACCGATTTCGTTCCAACGACGGATCTTCTGCCGCTTTGGATCGCGGACATGGATTTTCCCGTCGCCGACGAAATCGTCGCAGCCGTCAAGCGTCGGGCGGACCATCCCATTTTCGGATACGGTTATCTTCCCGACGGACTGTTTCGCGCCTTCGTCGAATGGCACCGCGCCCGGCACGGGGTCGTTTACGATGCGACAAAGACGATACCGTACTACAGCGTGGTTTCGGCGATCCGCCTCGTGCTTGCGGCGTTGACCGAACCGGGCGACGGCGTGACCATCATGACGCCGGCGTACATGAACTTCAAACCTTCCGTCGTCGACATCGACCGCACTTTGGTGACGAGTCCGTTGATCAACGTCGACGGCCGGTATGAAATCGATTTTGCGGACCTCGACCGGTGCCTTTCCCGTTCGCGCGTCTTGCTCGCCTGTTCGCCGCACAACCCGGTCGGGCGCGTCTGGACGCGCGGTGAACTGGAACACATCCTGGCGTTGTGCGAACGGCATGACGCGATCCTGATCTCCGATGAGATCCATTCCGATCTGATTCTGCCGGGGTTCGCGCACACGCCGATCCTGACGTTCGGCGACATCGCCAGGCAGCGATCCGTCGTGATGCTTTCGGCGACGAAGACCTTCAATCTGGCGCAGACCGGAATGGCGTTCATGTATTCCGAAAACCCCGTCTATGAAGCGAAGATCCGCAAGATGATGGGATCCCTCCACCTCGGGGCGGTGAACGTATTCGCCGCCGTGATGGTTCAAGCTGCCTACGAACACGGGTCCGACTGGCTCGAACAAGTGCTTTCGTACGTTCATGAAAACGAGCGCATCGTGGCCGAACGGATCGGTCGGACGATGCCGGACATCCGGATCAGTCCGCTCGAGGGAACCTATCTGCTTTGGGTCGACTGCCGCCGCCTCGGCATCCCCGTCTCCGTCTTCTTCGAAAAGGAAGCCCGCATCTATGGCGACGACGGCGCGCTCTTCGGCGAAGGCGGCGAAGGGTTCTACCGCCTCAACATCGCGACGCCGCGCTGCGTCGTCGCCGATATGCTCGACCGCATGGAACAGGCGTATCACGCCTGCATGTCCCGAAAGGAAGCGAAGCCATGACAAGGATCCGAAAAATCATCATCGCCTTCCTTTTGACGATCTCACTGATCGTTGTTTTGCCGTTCGCCAGCGTCGATGCGGCCGACGACTACACCGCGCTTCAAGCCGCGCGCGACGACGTCTCTGCCGCGATGGCGGCGAGCACGGACTACCACGATGAATCCTATACCGCTTTTTCTCTTGATCTCGCCGCCCTCGGCGGCCTCGCCGCCGCCGACGCCCTGCTCGGCGACATCAATGCGGATCAAGCGGCCGTCGACGACATGGCCGAAGCGCTTGAAACATTGCTTGAGCACCTCGTCACCGAATCCGTCTACAACGACGTGTCCGATGCGTATCTGACCGCCGACGCTTTCGATGTCACCGCGTTCACGCAACGCTCCCGAACCATCTACGATGCCGCTTTGGGCAATGTCAGGGCCGTCATCCTGAATCCTCGATCCGGAGATGCGACGATGCTTGCGCAACTCGCCGTCCTCGCGGCCGCGGAAGATGCCCTCGTTTTGCTTGCGGACAAGACGGATCTGCTTGCGGCCGTCGCGGCGGCGCAGCTCGCTTACGGGACCGACGGGTCCGCTTATATCCCATCGACATTCGCGGCGTTCCAACTCGCGTATGACGCTTTCGCCACGGCGATTCTCGCCGGCGTCCTGCGATCGGTCCAAGAGATCGTCGCCGACGCCGACGCGAGCGTTCCGGAAGCGGCAGAAGCGCTCGCCGGCGTGGATGCGGCACTCGCCCTGCTTGTGCTCCGTCCCGACAAGACGGCGCTCTCCGCCGCATACGATGAAGCCGCTGCGTTCGATCTGAGTCCCTACACGCCGGCGACGGCGCCGCTCTTCACCGCCGGACTGATTCCCATCAAAAACGTGATCGACGATCCGGAAGCGCTCGCCGCGGAAGTCGCAATCGCCGAAGGAGCGCTCGCCGATCTCTACGACGTCCTCGTCCTGCGTGCCGATAAGTCCGCCCTGATCCTCGTCAACAACGCCGCCATCATCGCCTATTACGAAGAGCGGGAACGTTATACGACATCCTCTTACGCGGTTTTCCGCGACGCCGTGCTCGCGTACGGAACGTATTTTGAGGTCAATACCCTGATTGCCGACGAAAACGCCTCGCAGGCCGCGACCGACGCGATGGTCGCGACGATCGACAGCGCGCTCGCCGAACTGGTGCTGCGCGGCGACGTCGATTTGCTCGTCGCCGCCCACGCGACCGCATCGGCGCTCGATCTGACGCCTTACACCCCCGCGTCGTCCGCGCTTTATCGGAGTGCGCTCGCGGCCGCGCTCGTGGTGATCGTCGACCAGGACACCGACCAGGCGGAAGCCGACGCCGCGCTTGCGACGCTCGGCACGATCGAATCGCTGCTCGTCCTGCTGGCGGACAAAACGGAACTTCTGGTCGCCATTGAAGACGGCGCATCGGTCCGCGCCACGATCTATTCCAATTCCTCCTACCAGATCCTGGTCCGTGGGTTGGAAGCCGCCGATTCGCTCATCGACGACCTTGACGCAAGCCAGGCGGCCGTCGACGAGGCCACGGAGGCAATTCATGAAGCGATTGCCGGACTGACCCTCAAAACCGCGGAAATCGTGATTCGCGAAAGCAAAGACACGGTATCGATCACGGATTATGTGACCCTCGGCGACGCCGTCGTTCAAAGTTACGCCGTTTCCGATCCGCTGATTCTGGCGATCGATCCGGATGGAACCCTTCGTGGTTTGAAATATGGAAGCGCGACCGTCACAGTTACGCTTTCAAACGGCATCACCGAAACGCTCACGGTCGTCGTCAAGGCGAAAATCCAGACGATTACGCTCGTCTATGCGATCCTCATCCCGGTGTTTGCGAGCGGCGGGGCGATCGCGATGCTCTTGTGGAACGAAAAGACGCTCGCCTTCCTGAAGGGCGTGAAGCTGTTCCGCAAGAAACCGCAGGCGTAGCCCCTCTGTCCGCGGATCCATAGGATATCAACGCTGCGAAGGTCAATCGCGGCGTTTTTTCTTTGTAGTTTACGAGGACTTTACATTCCTTTACGATACGCCGATGTAAGGCGGGTTTTAAAAGGCGTAGAATGAGGTCGTAAACTGGGAAAAGGAGATTGACCAAACCATGAAAAAAGCATTGCTCGCATTCGTATTGCTGTTCACCGCCGTTTCGCTTATCGCCTGCGGCACATCCGCTACCACCACCACCGAACCGTTCGATGGGAACATGACCATCAACGTGTATACCCGCGACACCACCTCCGGAACCCGCGCCGGCTTCATGGCCGGCATCGGCTTCGCAGCCGCCGAAACCGATGACTCGGTTCTCGTCGACGGTTTCATCATCAAGGACAACACCGGCATCATGACGGCGATGACCATCGATGAATACGGGATCGGCTACATCTCGCTCTCGACCGTCAACAACACCATCAAAGCCCTGTACTATGACGGCGTCGCCCCGACGGAAGCCAACGTCATGAATGACACCTACGGTCTGAAGCGCCCCTTCATGTGGATGCTCCGCGCCGAAGGCGACTATCCGTCTCAGGACGTCGAAGACATCGTCAACGCCTTCGTCGCCTTCCTCGGCACCTCCGATGCCGGCGACATCATCAACAACAACGGCGCCATCGCACTTCCGAGTACCGTCACCTGGGACTCGATCAAGAGCCAGTATCCCATCTCCCTGGAAGACAACAGCGACGTCACCGTCCGCTTCGGCGGATCCGACTCGATCCAGAAAGTCGCCCAGGCCCTGACCGCCGCGTTCGTCCCCAAGTGCGGCAACTTCGTCGCCGAACATGACCACACCGGATCCGGCGACGCCTACAAGCGTACCAACGATCCCGCCATCAAAGATACCTCCGTCGGCAAGGACGTCGGCTTCGCCTCCCGCTTCTTCAAGACCACCGAATCCGTTTTGGAAGCGCAGCGCGGCCAGCTCGCCTGGGACGCCATCGTCGCCATCGTCCATCTCAGCAATCCGCTCTCCGACGTCACCGCCGCCGACCTCAAGGCGATCTACGACGGAACCTTCACGAAGTGGTCTGATCTCGACGCGGAGTGATGCACCCGAAAGTCACATACCAAAAAGGCCCGAAAGGGTCTTTTCCCTTGGAAGGGGGTGATCGCATGTCCGATCAAAGCATTGCCGCAAGAATGAAAAACACCGCATCCAGCCGTCGCGTCGACCACCTCGCGAAAGCGGTCTTTCTGGCGGCGGCACTGATTTCCGCCTCGTTCATCTTCCTGATCGCCGGCATCGTCTTATTCCGCGGATTCATCCCGTTTCTCTCCGACAACGGCGGGCTCGGCCGCGTCGATCTGTTCCACTTCCTGACCGCCGACGTCTGGCTGATCGGGCAGACGTTCGTATCAAACCTATACGGCGTCGGCTATCTGATCCTCTCGACGCTTTTCATCACCACCCTTTCCCTCCTCATTTCCTTTCCGGTCGGCGTGCTCACCGCGCTCTTCATCGCCAAGGTCGCCCCGAAGCCGCTCGCGAAGGTCCTCCGCACCGTCATCGAGACGCTCGCCTCGATTCCGTCGATCGTTTTCGGGCTCTTCGGCGCCGGCGTGATCCTGAAACTGGTCTATGATTTCAGCATGGCGATCGGCTATCAGTCGAAGGGCGGCAATTCGATTCTCGCCACCGTCCTCGTGCTCGCCTTGATGACGATCCCGACGATCACCTCGATCTCCGAAGTCGCGATCCGCTCGGTCGACACGACGCTCGAACACGGGTCGCTCGCACTCGGCGCCAGCAAGACGCAGACCAACTTCAAGGTCATCCTCGCCGCCGCCAAATCCGGCATCTTCACCGCCGCGATCCTCGGCGTCGGAAGATCCCTCGGTGAAGCGACGGCCGTCTCTCTGGTCGCCGGCGGCCGCCGTTCGGGCGTCTCGTTCGACCTCCTCGATACGACCGGCACACTCACCACGATGATGCTCGAAGGCCTGAAGGAAACCACCGGGCTCGACTACGACATCCGCTTCTCGGTCGGCCTCGTCCTGATGGTCGTGATCCTGATCACCAATCTGTCGCTCAACGCGATCAAGCGAAGGGTGGGGGCTGTCCATGTCAAGGCGTAGCGCCCGCCGGCTCAGGGATTTCTTCCTGAACGCCGTCACCTACCTCTCCTCGACCGTGAGCCTCGTCGCGCTGATCGCGATCCTCCTGTTCGTGTTCGGGAAGGGATACAAGCTTTTGAACTTTGACCTGGTCGTCGAAAACTTCGAATCGCAGGGATTCGTCGCCGACTTCTATCCGGGATTCGAAACGTGCGACTGCGTCGCCGAAATCGACCTCCCGGAAGGATCCTTCTATTCCGCGAAATGGGGGATCGCGCTCTCCGATTCCATCGACCTGCTGGGCAAGACGGTCGTCGAAGTCGACTATGTCCACCCCGACAGTCCGTTTGCCTATCTGCACGACAAGAGCGTCGGCACCGAACCGATCCCGCTGCGCACCGACTATGATGTGATCCGCATCGCCTTCGACGCCGCGCCGACCGCGCTGTCCCGCTACGGCGCGGCGAACATGATCGCCCTGCTCGACGAAAGCGAGTCGATCCGCGAGATCGAATTCGAGACGAAGGGCGGCGGAATCCGCGGGTCGATCCTCACGACGCTCGTCTTGATCGGACTCACCTTGCTTTTCGCGCTGCCGATCGGCATCGCGGCCGCCGTCTACCTAAACGAATACGCCGCCGTCAACCGATTCTCGAGACTGCTCCGATCGTTCATCGAAACACTCACCGGCGTGCCCTCGATCATCTACGGCTTGATGGGTCTCGCGGTCTTTGTCCCACTCACCGTCAAACTCACCTCGGCGACCGGCGGGAATCTGATCTCGGGAGCGATGACGCTCGCCGTGATCCTCATGCCGGTGATCATCCGCACCACCGAAGAAAGCCTGAAAGTGGTCCCCGACGATTTTCGGTCGGCGTCGCTTGCGCTCGGCGCGTCGAAGACGCAGACGACCTTCAAGGTCGTGCTCCCGAGCGCGCTGCCGGGCATCATGACCGCCGTGCTTCTGGCGATCGGGCGCATCATCGGCGAATCGGCCGCGCTCGTCTTCGCAATCGGCACGACGATCAAGGACGACGTCTCGCTCACCGGGAAGTCAACACCGCTCGCCGTCCACATCTGGGCGATGATGACCGACGAGCCCGCCAACATCGAACTCTCGGCGACGATCGCGATCATCATCGTCGTCATCGTCGTGATTCTCAACATTTTGATCAAACTCATCACGAACCGCTATCTCAAGAAAAGACTGGGGGTGGGCGCATGAACTGTGACTGCATCGTCGAAGGCGCCTTCAAGATCAACGAACTGAATCTTTACTACGGAACGACGCACGCGCTGAAAAACATCCATGTCGACATCGCCAAAAACCACGTGACCGCCCTGATCGGGCCGTCCGGCTGCGGGAAATCGACGTTTTTACGCACGCTCAACCGGATGAACGATCTGATCCCGCACTGCAAGGTCGAGGGGAACGTCTGTTACCGCGACGCGGACATCTACGCGCCGGGGACCGACGTGATCGACCTGCGCCGGAAGATCGGGATGGTCTTTCAGAAACCGAACCCGTTCCCGATGAGCATCTACGACAACGTCGCCTACGGACCGCGCTGCCAGGGCATCAAGGACAAAGAGACGCTCGCGGACATCGTCAAGCGATCGCTCGAAGACGCCGCGCTTTACGAAGAAGTGAAGGATCGGCTGAAGGAAAACGCGCTCAGCCTCTCCGGCGGGCAGCAGCAGCGTCTGTGCATTGCCCGGGCGATCGCGATGGCGCCGGATGTGATCCTGATGGACGAGCCCACCTCCGCGCTCGACCCGATCGCCACCGCGAAGATCGAAGAACTGATCCTTCAACTCCGCAAAGAGTATACGATCGTGATCGTGACCCACAACATGCAACAAGCGGCCCGCATCTCAGACTACACCGCGTTCTTCCTCTTGGGGGAACTCGTCGAATTCGGCGCGACGGAGACCATCTTCAGCCATCCGTCCAATCCAAAAACCGAAGGATACATCACCGGGAGGTTCGGATGATGCCGCACAACTGTGATATAATGAAGAATAGGGGGATCAAGCGATGAACAGCCGAATCCGATTCGACGCAGAACTGGATCAACTGAAACTCGAACTGATCAAGATGGGCGACATCGTGATGCAGAACATCGCGGCCGGACTCAGGTCGTTTTTGACGACGGACGTTGAACTCGCCGACAAGACGATCAAGGCCGACAAAATCGTCAACGCCTGCGAACAGGCGATCGAAAAAGACTGTCTTCGCATCATCCTGAAGGAACAGCCGGTCGCCAAGGACCTGCGTCTCATCACCGCCGTCCTGAAAATGATCACCGATCTCGAACGGATCGGCGACCATGCGGCCGACATCTCGAAAATGACCATTTTCATGGAAAAGACGAAAAAGCCCTATCCGATCGCCGACATGAAGCCGATGTCCGAGGCGGCGACGGCGATGATCAGGAAGGCACTTGCCTCGTTCATCAACCACGATGACGTCCTCGCGGAGGAAATCCATGGCGACGACGACGTGGTCGACGCCTATTTCGAGGATGTCAAGCGCACCGTCGCAAACGCGATTCGCGCGAACGCGATCGACGCCGACTACGCGATCTATGCGATGATGGTCGCAAAATATCTCGAACGCATCGCCGACCATGCGGTGAACATCGGCGAATGGGTGGTCTTCTCGATTACCGGAGAACACAAGCACAATCTGATTTTCTGAAAAGGGGGACGCTCATGAGCCAACGCGTCTATTCGGTCGAAGACGATCCGAACATCGGCCACATCATCAACATCGCACTCACCAACTCGGGATATTCCATCGAGACTTTCATCGACGGGAAATCCCTGTTTTCGGCCATCGAAAGCGCGCTACCCGATTTGATTCTATTGGACATCATGCTGCCGGATTCCGACGGGCTCGAGATCCTCGCGAAGCTCAAGGCGAACCCGACGCTCGCGACGGTTCCGGTGATGATCATCTCCGCGAAAAGCACCGAGATCGAACGCGTCGTCGGCCTCGACGCCGGCGCCGACGATTACCTCGTGAAACCCTTCGGCATCCTCGAACTGATCAGCCGCGTCAAGGCGCTGTTGCGCCGCAACGAGAGAAAAGAAGACGAAACCGTCGAATCCGCCGGCATCGTCATGAACATCGCGGAACATACATGCGCATATAACGGCACGCCGATCCAGTTCACGGTGAAGGAGTTCGCGCTCCTGCGCCTGCTCATCCAGAACATCAACAAGGCGCTGACGCGCGAAACCATCCTGAACAGCGTCTGGGGGTACGATTTTCTGGGCGAGACGCGCACCCTCGACGTCCACGTGAAGGAAGTCAGGCAGAAGTTGGTACGGGCCGGGCTGACGACGGAAGTCATCAAAACCGTCCGCGGCATCGGGTATAAGTTCGCGGAATGAAACGACAACTCGTCTTCCGTTTCACCGCCATCATCATTCTCGCCCTCCTCACCTTTTCGCTCGGATCGGTCTTCCTCGTCCAAAACGCGCTCGCCGACATCACCGAAAAAAGCCTGCGAAACTATTTGACCGTCGTGGACCACACTTACACCGAAAGCGGCGACATGGATGCCGTTTTGGACGCATATGACGGCATCGACGAAGACCTCCGCATCACGTTCGTCGATGCGACCGGCGTCGTGCTCGCCGACTCGGCGCTCCTGTCGAGCGAAAACCATCTGAACCGCCCCGAGTTCATCGAGCCGGGAACGGTCGCGACCCGCTATTCGGACACCCTCGGCAAGCGCATGATGTATCTCGCCGAAGTGCTCCCGGACGGATCATACCTCCGCGTCGCGATCCCGCTTTCCTCGGTCAATCCGTTTTTGACGGATTTCATCTTCCTCACCATCGTCGTCGGACTCTTCATCGTCGGATTCTCCTTCGTGTTCGTGAAACTCACCGCCGACCGGACCCTCCGTCCGCTGCGGGAAACGGTCGAGTCGCTCAAATCGATCCCCGACGGCCGTTATGTCGACCGGTTGCCGATCGAAAGTACCGACGAGATGAACCAACTCACCAACGAGATCAATGAAATCGCCAAGATGATCGCGACGAACGTCCGGCTCCTGTCGGTCGAGAAGCGCAAACTCGACTTCATCCTCGACCACATGGATCAAGGGCTCTGCATCCTCGACACCTTCGGCCGCATCACGCTCGTCAACCGTTTCATCAAAGACCTGCTCGGGTTCAACGACGCCGAAAATCTCAACCGCGACTACCTCTACCTGTTCCGCGACGAAACGATTCAGGCGGGCATCCGCGATGCGCTCGAGAAGGGCGTCGGGATGAACGGCACCTTCGCCGCCGACAACCGCCATTATGCCGTGACGATCGTCAAGAATCCGGACGACGGGAACGGCACCGAAAGCGTGCTGTTGATCTTCACCGACATCACCAAGGAACGCGAACTCGAGATCCTCAAGCGCGACTTCTTCGTGAACGCCTCGCATGAACTGAAAAGTCCCCTGACATCGATCATCGGCGCATCCGAACTGATCGCCGCGAACATGACAAAAAGCCCCGCGGAAACGATCGACCTCGCGCAACGCATCATCCAGGAAGCGCATCGGATGAACAATCTCGTCGGCGACATGCTCGACCTCTCGAAATACGAACAGGGCGGCATCACGAAGAACGCCACGACACTCGATCTTTCCGACGTTGTCCGGGAAGCGGCGTTCGCACTCGAACCCATCGCACTCGAACGCGACATCAAGATCGAAACGAAACTCGTCTCCGCGCTCTTCGTCGCCGATCACGAACACATGACCCAGCTTGTCCGCAATCTTGTCGACAATGCGATCAAGTACGGCGTCGAGCACGGCCACGTGCGGATCACCCTCCGCAAGTTGGACGCCGGGATCGAACTCGTCGTCGCCGACGACGGCATCGGCATTCCGAAAGCCGACCAGGCGCGCGTGTTCGAACGCTTCTACCGCGTCGACAAGGCCCGCTCCAAAAAGACCGGCGGGACCGGCCTCGGACTCGCGATCGTGAAACACATCGTGCTCGCCTACCAGGGCAAGATCGCTTTGGAAAGCGAACTCGGCAAGGGAACGAAGATCACGATCCACTTTCCTTCGTGATTTCATCATCTAAATCGCATGATAGAAAACCCCCGATCGACGCCGATCGGGGGTTTTTTTGATGTGAGGGGTTCGGCGATTGAAAACATATCGCAGAATGGAACCGAGCCTTATTCTACGATAATCCCTGATCCTAGAATAAGAATGGAACATCGGAAGTTCAATATCATAGAATCGCTTTGATTCACGATCATCATGCGTGGATCATCTTGATCCACCGCCGCGACCGAAGCAGGATCACGCCGATGACGAGACGAACCAGCTCTTCCGAAGCGATCGCGAGATAGACATACTGGATCGGCCAGTCGAAGACGAAGGCCGCGACCGCGCCGAGGGGTACGCCGATCGCCCAGGTACCGACGAGATCCATGTAGAAGATGTACTTTGTTTTTCCGCCCGCTTTGAGGACGCCGCCCAAGATCATGTTGGACACCTTGATCCAGAGCACAAGGGCGTAGGCGACGAGAATCGCCGACATCGTCGTCCGCGTCGCATCTTCGACCCCGAAGATCTTGGGATAAAACGGCGAGGCGATGATGACGAGGATGCCGAAGGCGATCGCCCCGAACATCCCGATGAGCCAGGTCTTGGTTCCAAGGAACAATGCGAAATCCGGATCGCCCGCACCGAGCCGGTTGCCGGTCGTGACCGACGCGGCCTGGCTCATGCCGGCGAAGAAGCCGATCGTCAGCATGATGATCGGTCCGATCGACACCATCGCGGCCGTCTCGGCGGTACCGATGTGACCGTAGATGATGCCGTAGGCGTTCTCGCCGAGGCTCCAGAGCAATTCCGAGAGGAAGATCGGCAAGGTGATTCTGAAGGCATTTTGGCGGAAAGCGCCGCCCACGCTCAACTTCAGGTCAAACGACGTTTCCGGCTTTTTCTGTCTCGCGAAGAAGAAGGCGAGGAGGATTGCGCATTCGAGAAAGCGCGTCGCGGTCGTCGCGATCGCCGCGCCGGCGGGGCCCATCGCCGGAAAGCCGAGTTTTCCGAAAATCAGGATCCAGTTCAAAAACGTGTTGAGAAACATCCCGGCGAAGGCGGCGTAGGTCGGCAACTTGACCTTGCCCAAACTGCGGAACAGGCTTCCCACCATGCCGGTGACGACGCTTGGCAGAAAACCGATCGCGACGATCCGGAGATAGACGGCGCCGACGGCGCGGACCGCTGCGTCCTCCGTATAGACCGACATGATCGGTTCGGCGAAGAGGACTCCGCCGAGGAAGAAGACGATCCCGACGACGGCGATCCAGCGGGAGAACAGTTTGAAGGAACGGGCGACGTTGTCCCGGTCCTGACGGCCGTAGAACTGGCTCATCAGGATCGAGGCGCCGACGGTGAAGGCGCCGGAGGTGAAGAAGAAGACGGTCGGGATCTTTCCGCCGAGACCGATTCCGGAGATGATCGTCTCGCCGAGCGATCCGACCATGATCTGGTCGATGATCCCGAGCGAGGACTGGAAGAGCACCTGAAGCGAGATCGGCAGCGCGATCGAAAGCAGGACTTTCAGGTAGTTCTGACGGTTCAGTTTCTCCAGCATGTCACGCCAATGTCTCGGCGAGCGTGCCAAGGAGGATCTCCGGATGCTCCTCGAACGGATTCTTGCCTTGAGTCTCGGTGATGCGCACGAGATAGATGTCGTGATGGATGTGTTCGGCGACGATCTTCGTGAAGAGGACGTTGCTCGAGACGGTGCCTGCCCATTCGCCGCGGGCCTCGTTCAAATTCGCGAGCATCGACTGCTTTCCGTCGGCGACGAGCATCAGGCGGGAGTGGCAGAAGCCCGGCAGGCCGTGCGTATAGAACTCGACCATCCCGGGAAAGGCGCGCTGCAGGTGAAACGAGAAGACGATGACGCGGACGCCGGATGTCGCCATAAACGCGAATTCGTCGCGGAAGAGGCCGATGTCGAGATCGGTGTTCATATAGATTTCCTTCTGGGCCGACCGCATCAGTTCCTTGGCGCGGGCGATCACCGAATCGTATCCGACGATCGTGGCGAAGACGTCGCGCTCCGGCTTGGCGGTCGTCTTCGGGAGTTCGTGCGAAAGGAAGCCGATCGTCTCGTTCAGGCCGGCGCGGATCCGCGAAAGCAGCATCGCCGGCTCCTCCGCATAGTAGGCGTCCTTCTCGGCGGCGGACTCCATCAGGACGGCGCCGTCCGAAAACAGTTTCGCGACGACGGGATAGGCGGTCGAACGGGAAAGCGAGAGGTCGCGGGCGATCTGGTAGACGGTGCGGCCGGGATGTTCCAACAGATACAGGTAGACGGCGGACTCGTGATGCGAGAAATTGAGTTTCGCGAGGGCGGTTTCGAGGGTTTGCATAAGTTGCCTCCATAACGTTGTATAATTTAGACAACTATATTATAAACCGTTGAAAAGCGAATGTCAACGGGCCTTCGCGATGAAAAGAAAACGGTTGAAACCGCCTCTCAAGACTCAATATTTACTAAAGTAAATATGATGTCGCTTTCAGTCGAAAAACCGCCTCGGGGTCTTTCCAACCGCCGGTAAAATCGGTATAATGGTTGCGAAGGAGGGGATGACCTTGGAAGAATACCGTCTGCACCGCCACATCATGTGCATCGACCTGAAGAGTTTCTACGCCTCGGTCGAATGCAGCCTGCTCGGGCTCGATCCCTTCCAGACCCCCCTCGTCGTCGCCGACAAGGGCCGCGGCGACGGGTCGATCGTGCTCGCCGTTTCTCCTTACCTGAAAAAACTCGGCGTGCCGAGCCGCTGCCGCATCTTCGAACTGCCGCGCAACATCAAGATCATCTTCCAGAAGCCGCGGATGGACAAATACCTCGAATTCTCAACCAAGATCGTCGAAGTCTACATGCGGTTCGTCTCCGAAGAGGACCTCTACGTCTACTCGATCGACGAGGTCTTCATGGATTTCACGGAATACGTGGATTATTACAAAAAAACCGACGTCGAGCTCGCCAAGGAGATCATGGCGGCGATCTACGCCGAGACGAAGGTCACCGCGACCTGTGGCATCGGCCCGAACATGCTGATGGCGAAACTGGCGCTCGACATCGAATCGAAGCGCGCTCCCGACTTCATCGCCAAATGGGATTATGAAGACCTGCCGAACAAACTCTGGACGGTGACCCCGCTTTCGGAAATGTGGGGGATCGGCCGCAACATGGAGGCCCATCTCAACCAGATGGGGATGTACCGCGTCGGCGACATCGCAAAATCCGACGTCGGACGCCTTAAAAAGCGTTTCGGGATCCTCGGCGAGGAACTCTGGTACCATACCCACGGCATCGACATGAGCATGATCCAGGACAAGAGCAAGGTCAAGCCCGTGACGAAGAGCTTCGGCAACGGACAGGTCCTGTTCCGCGACTACTACCCGCCGGACATCTATCAGATCGTCATCGAGATGATCGACGAGGTCTGTCGCCGCCTCCGGCTTGCCGGCAAGGTGGCCCGTACGGTCCATTTCGGCATCGGCTACGGCCAGGAAGTCGGCGGCGGCTTCGGTCGCCAGATCACGCTCGATCAGCCGACATCCAACGAAAGCGACGTGTACAAGGCTTGTCTGCACCTGTTCAACCTGCATTACGAACGTTGTCCGATCCGCCGCGTGCACGTCGGCGTCGGAAATCTGCTTGACAAGCAGCCGCGCCAGGCAAGCCTCTTCGACGACATCGAACGCGTCGTCAAAGAGGAAGCCGTCTTCACGGCGATCGATGAAATCAAGTTTCGGTTCGGCAAGAACGCCGTCAACCGGGCGTCGAGCGAACTCGTATCATCGACGATCAAGGCCCGCAACGACATGATCGGGGGCCATCACGCATGAGCGCCTACATGGATCGCGGGATCATCAAATGGAACGCCTTCGACGCCCTTGCCGGCTATTCCTCGATGCTTGGGGAAATGCGGTACCGCCTTGGCAAGAAGGATCGCCCCCGGCTCTCCGACGACGCCTATGAGGAAATGAACCGTCAGCTTCAGACGGCCCTTGTGACGAACGCGGAGATCGAGGTCAAGTATCATCGCGACGGATACGTCCGCTTCACCTACGGCAAGATCAAGAAGGTCGATTTCACGACGAAAGAGATCGTGCTCTCGACCTGGGAGCGCTTCAAAGCCGAGGACGTCCTGGAAATCACGCTTTCCTGAGAACGCCGGCGACGGCGTTCTCTTATTTTACCGCCGATTGGAAAAAGGATGCGGGCGTGTTACAATGAAAGAGCGTATCGAAAGCGCGAGGAAGGGGAACCTGCGATGAACCGGATCGACATGAAAGCCTGGGCCAAAGTGAATCTCTTCCTGAATGTCGTCGGGAAACGTCCCGACGGCTTTCACGAGCTCGAGATGTTCAACGCGACGATCGGTCTTTGCGACGACGTCAACATCGAACGCGTCGACAACGAAAACGGCGTCACGGTCACATCAAACGACAAGTTCCTCGAAAATGGCAACAACCTCGTCACCCGCGTCGCGAACGAATTGTTGAAACGGTATGCGCCGGACGCGGGCGTCCGCATCACGATCGACAAACGCATTCCCGCCGGGGCCGGCCTCGGCGGCAACTCCGCCGACGCAGCCGCGGTGATCCATGGGCTCGATCGGCTCTTCGGATGGAATCTGAATCCGATCGAAAAAGCGGCGTTCGCCCTGAAGCACGGCGCCGATATCCCATACTGTCTGCAAGGCGGCACGGCTGCCGTCTATGGCATCGGCGAACGCATCAAGCCGATCTCGGTCGATCTCTCCGGGTGGTCCGTCCTCGTGGTACATCCGAACATCTTCACATCGACCGAACAGGTCTTCGCGGCCTGGGACGCCGGTGGATTTCCGCAGGTTCCGATCGCACCGTTTTTGAAATGCGCCGAAACCGGAGATATCGTCGGCATGATGGCGAACATGAAGAACGCCCTCGAACCGGCGACGTTTTCGATCGCGCCGGAAGTCGCCGCATGGAAAACGAAAATCAGCCGAGAACTGGGTCACGAAGGCGTCGTGATGACGGGCAGCGGGTCGACGATTCTCAAAGTGTTTGTGAATAACTCTGCTCGAATTACACGATTTTTAGATGAAAATAAAGATAACAGCCGCGTTTTTGTGGAAAAATTTGTGAATAAGGAATAAGACCGCTTTAAAAACGATTTCTCTCGTGCTATAATCCAATCGAGGGGTGTTAACATGCTGATTACTGAGGTACGGGTCAAACGCGTCGACGGCGAAAACCGCCTCGTCGGCATCGCGGCCATCACGTTTGATGGTAGCTTCGTGGTTCACGAACTGCGCGTCATCGAAGGCAGGAATGGTCTTTTCGTTGCCATGCCGAGTCGAAAAATGCCCTCCGGCGAGTTCAAGGATGTCGCCCATCCGATCAACTCGGAAACCCGCCAGATGATCGAGAACGCCGTTTTGGACGCATACAACAAACTTCCCCCCGGCGAACCCGCGGAGAAACCCGCCGAATGAAAACGCACCGCAAGTGCCGACTTGGACAAGTTGGCACTTTTTTTATGCCCTTCGGGGGTGTATAATATGGGTGGTTACAGAAGTGACCCGGGAGGAATAAGATGGCGATTTTTCACGGATCCAAAGTCAAGATATTCTCACTCAGTTCCAATCTGCAATTGGCACAGGAGATCGCCGATTTCGTCGGCATTCCCTTGACCGAGTGCGAGGTCATGCGGTTCGCCGACGGCGAAATCTCGATCAATATCGGCGAAACGGTACGCGGCCACAAAGCATTCGTCATTCAAAGCACATCCAACCCGGTCAACGAAAACATCATGGAACTGCTCATCATGATCGACGCCCTCAAACGCGCGTCGGCCCGTGAAATCAACATCGTGATGCCCTACTACGGTTACTGTCGCCAGGACCGCAAGGCCAAAGCGCGTCAGCCGATCTCGGCGAAGCTCGTCGCCGATCTGCTCACCGTCGCCGGAGCGACGCGCGTCATCAGCGTCGACCTCCACGCCGCCCAACTCCAAGGGTTCTTCAACATCCCGATCGACAATTTCCGCGCCATGCCAATCCTCGCTTCCTACATCCAGTCCAAGAATCTCGAAAATGTCTGCGTCGTATCGCCCGACCATGGCGGCGTCGCCCGCGCCAGAACCCTCGCCGACATCCTGATGGCGCCGATCGCCATCATCGACAAGATGCGCCCCGAACCGAACGTCGCCGAAGTGATGAACATCATCGGCCGCGTCCGTGGCAAGAACTGCATCATCATCGACGACATGATCGACACCGCCGGTTCGATGGTCGCCGCCGCGGCGGCGCTCAAGGAAGCGGGGGCCAAAGACATTTACGCCCTCTGCACCCATCCGCTCCTGTCCGGCCAGGCCGCCGAACGCGTTATGAAGTCGCCGGTCATCGAATTGGTCTGTACCAACACGGTCTATCTTCCGGAAGAAAAGAAATTCCCGAAGCTCAAGCAGCTCTCGATCGCCTGTCTGCTGGGTCAGGGCATCATCAACATCATCGACGACCAAGGCATCTCGACCCTGTTCAGCTGAATGAAGCGACGCCTCCGCGACAATTCGCGGAGGCGTCATCTTTTTCGGATTTGCCTTTACAAGCGAAACGGTTGTGCTATAATATAGGCAAATCGGAGAACGGAAAAGTACGACGGTCAACGGAACGAAGCGAACGGGGGACGGTGCGAGCCCCGCATCCTAGAAAGTCGGAAGAACACCGGGAGAGACGGAAGAACTTAAGTAGAACCGTACGCGCGTCAGCGTTATGACGTCAAGTGCCGGAGCAATCCGGAATCAAGGTGGCACCACGGTGAAGACATCGTCCTTTTCAGGGCGATTTTTTTATTTTCTCGGCGAGGAGGGAACGACATGGACGCATTCGAAGAACTGGAACTCTACAAGACGAGTCCTACCCCCGTCTCATCGAGTTATTATCACAAGACGGGCGAGGGGCAGTACCAACACGGCGACCTCTTCCTCGGCGTTCCCGCCGCCGGGATCCACGCCGTCTCGCTCCATCACTTTGAAACGATCACCGAAGCCGAACTCGAACGGCTTCTCGCCTCGCCGGTCCACGACCATCGCGCCGTGGCGGTGGAGATCCTCGCCCGGCTCGCGATCCGCGGACCCGGCGCCGTCCGCGAAGAGATCATGGAATGGTATCTGAAGCGACTCGACCGCGTCAACGGCTGGGACCTCGTGGACATGTCCTGTCCGGCGGTCGTCGGCCTGCGCGTGGCAGAGACGAAGAACTTCGCGCTGTTGCACCGGCTTGTCAATAGCGACCATCTTTGGACCAAACGCGTCGGGATTGTCTCGACATGGACCTTGATCCGGCAGGATCTGCTCGACGAAACGCTTGCGGTCCTCGCAGCGGCGCTTTCGGACGACCGCGACCTGATCCACAAGGCGGTCGGCTGGATGCTTCGCGAAGTCGGGAAGCGCGACCGGAAGAAACTCGATCGTTTCCTGAAGGATCATTACGCATCGCTGCCCCGCACGTCGTTAAGGTACGCGATCGAGCGTCACGAAGAACCGACGCGCAAAGACATTTTAAAAGGTATTTTCAAGGAGGAATAAACATGGCAAGCATCGTGCAAGAACCCGCTTTGACGGTCAGAAAACTGTATCAGGAATACCAGGCATTCGGCGGGAAGACCGTCGTCCTTTCCGGCTGGGTCCGCAACAACCGCGGTCAGAAGGAATTCGGGTTCATCGATCTGAACGACGGCTCCTTCTTCGAGACGATCCAGGTCGTCTATGAGGATGGCAAGATCGAGAACTTCAAAGACGTGCAGAAGTTCCGCGTCGGGTCCTCGGTCGCGATTGAAGGCATCCTCGAGCTGACGCCCTTGATGAAGCAGCCCTTCGAAATCAAAGCCCGCAAAATCGACCTCCTCGGCGATTCGCCGGAAGACTATCCGATCCAGCCGAAGCGCCACTCACGCGAGTTTCTGCGCGAGAACGCCCATCTGCGGATGCGCACCAACCTCTTCAGCGCCGTCTTCCGCGTCCGTTCCGAAGTATCGTTCGCGATCCACAGTTTCCTGAACGCGCGCGATTTCGTCTATGTCCATACGCCCATCATCACGGGCTCCGACGCCGAAGGCGCCGGCGAGATGTTCCGCGTCACGACGCTCGAGCTCGAAAGTCTCGTGAAGAGCGGCGCCAAGGAGATCGATTTCGGCAAGGACTTCTTCGGCAAAGCGACGAATCTCACCGTCTCCGGTCAGCTCCAGGTCGAAAGCTATGCAATGGCCTATCGCAACGTCTATACGTTCGGACCGACCTTCCGCGCCGAGAACTCCAACACCCAGCGCCACGCCTCGGAATTCTGGATGATCGAACCGGAAATCGCCTTCGCCGATCTAAAGGACGACATGCGGCTTCAGGAAGACATGGTCAAATACATCGTCAACCATGTTCTGACACGTTGCCCGAAGGAAATCGAATTTTTCGATTCCTTCGTCGAGAAGGGCCTGAAGGCAAAACTCGAACACGTGCTCGCCACGCCGTTTCGAACCGTCACGCATCACGACGCGATCGAGATTTTGATCAAGAGCGGAGAAACGTTCGAAAACACGCCGGTGCAGGGTGAAGACCTCGCGACCGAGCACGAGAAGTATTTGACCCGCCATTTCAACGGTCCGGTCTTCGTCATGGACTGGCCGAAGGACATCAAGGCGTTCTACATGCGTTTGAACGACGACGGGAAGACCGTCGCCGCCGTCGATCTGCTCGTTCCCGGCTCCGGCGAACTCTGCGGCGGATCGCAGCGCGAGGAGCGCCTCGACATGCTGCTGTCCCGCATGAAGGAAATGCATGTTCCGGAAAAGGATCTCTGGTGGTATCTCGACCTGCGCCGTTACGGCGGCTGCAAGCACGCCGGCTTCGGAATGGGCCTGGAACGCATGATCATGTACGTCACCGGCGTCGACAATATCCGCGACGTGATCCCTTTCCCGCGCACGCCGCGCAACTGCGAATTCTGAATCACGACGACAGGCGTTAAGACGCCTGCCGTTTTCGTCTTCCGGCGACCCCGGCGGAGGAACAATCCATGAAACGACGCATCCTTATTGTCCTCATCTTGCTTTTGACCATGACCGTCACCGCCTGTATCGAAATCACTACGACATCGACGACATTGACGGCGGAAACGACCATCACGACCGCCACGACGAATTCCCCGACGACGATTTCATCGACCGATCCAACGACCACAACCCTGTCGACATCGATCCTTGAGGGCGTCATGGCACTTTCGAACCCTTACAACGTCGCGCTCTTCATCAATGAGCTTCCGGAGCGGTATGTCAACCTCAATTTCGAACTCCCCGAAGCGGACGACGGTGTCGTCGTGTGGCATCCGGCCTCGGATCCCGAGGACGTCCGGATCACGGAATGCGTCCTGAAGACGACGCTGGTCGGAACAAGGACGATCTACACCTATGCGGCGACGATCGGTCCGTTGACTCCCGGCGAAACATATCAATATCGCGTCGGAAACGCCGACGGGAGCGAAATGGATGCGTGGCGATCCTACACCGCGCCGATGGATCCGGACACGTCGTTTTCGTTCGCCGTGCTCGCCGATCCGCAGGAAAACGACCAGTTGGGCTATATGGCGTTCGCGCATGCGGTCATGAGCGTCCGCGCCTATTCAAACGCCGATTTCGCCTTCGGACTATTCGTCGGCGACGTCGTCAACGACCATGAAATTCGCAATCAATGGAATTGGTTTTTGCGCTACGCATCCTGTTTCGCCGTTTCGATTCCGATCGCGGCGACGATCGGAAATCATGAGCATGGCGCGCTTTCCGGTGATCGCATGAATCAAATGGAATATGACGCCTACATGCATCTTCCGACCAACGGACCGACCTACGGCGCGTTCCTCGAACTTGTGGATGACGATCGTCCGGTGAATGTCGATCGCGGAAAAACCTACAGTTTCGACTACGGATCGGCGCACTTCGTCGCGATCGACACGGAACTGTTTTGCGACGGAACGACCGAATGCGCGGACTATGATGAAATTAACGCCGGCATTCTCGTCGACTGGGTCGAAGCCGACCTCGCGGCCGCCGACGCCGCGTGGACCATCGTGTTTTTGCACCGCGGTCCGTATTCCCTCTCCTATGACACGACGACCGTCCGCGACTTGCTTGTTCCCGTCTTCGAGGCGTACGGCGTCGATCTCGTCCTTTCCGGACACGACCACCAATATTCCCGATCCGTTTACTACTCGGGCGATCCGATCGTCTTCAACCGATCTGACGCGTATCCGCTCGGTACCGTCTCGCTCCTCGGGACCGGCGACGGACTCGACTTCAACGAATATTCTTCCTCGATCGGCACGACTTACCTCGTCGGAAACTCGGCAGGCACCAAATTTTACGGCGATTCAAGCCAGTCAGGCATCTTCGTCCATTATGAGTTTCGACTCGACGAGCCGGTCATTCCGGTCGTGACGGTGACGCCCGAAGCGATCGTCGTTGTATCCTATTATTTGGCGAAAACGTCTCCGGTGGATATCGTTCCGACCGGTGTCGGCGTACTCGAAAGATTCCACATCACGCATTAACGGACCAAAACTTCATATGAAAAGCGGCTTCCGCGATGGCGGAAGCCGCTGTTTTTGTGAATGGACGTTATTTCTTTTCCGGTGCGGGAGCGGGTTTCGTCGGGGCCGGATTCTTGACGCCTTCGAGGACCGCGGTGGCCATTCCGACCAGCCCCTGCATATCGGAGGGGATGATGATCTTGGTGGCCTGGCCTTCGGAGATCTTTTCCATCGCCTTGTAGGCTTCGATCGTGAGGAAGGCGGGGGACGGCGCGGCCTTGTTGATGAGTTCGATACCGCGGGCGGTCGCTTCCTGGACTTTCAGGATCGATTCGGCGCGGCCTTCCGCTTCGCGGATGGCGGCTTCCTTCTTGGCTTCGGCGCGCAGGATGGCGGACAGCTTTTCGCCTTCGGCTTCGAGAACGGCGGAAGCTTTCTTGCCTTCGGCGATCAGGATCGATTCGCGGCGTTCGCGTTCGGCACGCATCTGTTTCTCCATCGCTTCGCGGATTTCCTTCGGCGGAATGATGTTCTTGAGTTCGACGCGGTTGATCTTGATGCCCCACGGGTCGGTCGCGATGTCGAGGATGTGACGCATTCTCTCGTTGATGAGGTCGCGGCTGGTGAGCGTTTCGTCGAGTTCGAGCTCGCCGAGGATATTACGGAGCGTGGTGGCGGTGAGATGTTCGATGAGGAGACCGGGGTTGTCGGCGCCGTAGACGAAGAGTTTGGCGTCGGTGATCTGCAGGAAGACGACGGTATCGATCTGCATCGTGACGTTGTCTTTCGTGATGACGGCCTGGGGCGCGAAATCAAGCACCTGTTCCTTGAGCGAGATGACTTCCGCCATCTGGCCGCGGCTGTCATACGTGCGTTTGATCCGGTCGGCGATCGGCAACAGGAGATGGACGCCCGAGTTCCAGGTCGCATGATACTTGCCGAAGCGCTCGATGACGAGCTGGGTCGCCTGGGGAATGATGCGGATGCGGGTGCTGAGATAAATGAGGACGATCAAGAGGATGGCGAGGACGGCCCACATGCCGATGCTCATCAGAAATAACGGCTGATACATGATTTTTCCCTCCTAAGGAATGATGCGAATTTTTGATACAAACCATTATCGGATCAATCGCCGCCGGATTCCGGAGCTCGCGGCGTCATGCATTGCACTCCGGAAATACGTTTCGTCAGTAACCGTATCCGGTTTTGACGACTTCCATCTTGAGCAGGATGTCGCGGAGCGCGGCTTTGCGCTTCGTGAAATTTATCAGAATGAAGTCGATCACGAAGGAAAGAACAATGAGCGCGAGACCCGCGTAGGGCGAAACGGAGAAGACGATGACCAAGAAGAAGTACTTGATCACGACGTCATGGAAGAAGATGGACAATAAATTGACGGGCCCCGTCAGTTTGATCTGCATCAGGCGGCGTCCGAGCGTCTTCGATCCGGTCGCAAGCGTGTAGATGCCCATGATGATCAGAAATCCGACGGAAAAGAAATAGATGCAAGTCATGTAATAGCCCGTAAGCGCCGTGTCGTAAGGGGCGATGTCGGCGGCGTGCTGCGATTCGATGATCGCTTGGGCGACCACGTAATCGGTCTGAGCCTGGGTTTTGAGATCTTCGTCGTTGCCGGCGAGTTCGATGGCGGCTTCGTAATCGGTATAGATGGCGGCCATGTCGGCATCGCGGGCGGCCCGAAGTTCATCGTAGGCTGTGTTGATGACGTCGAAGTGTTCTACTTGATTTTGCAGCAACGTGCGTCCGACCGCCACGAAAACAAGCGCGACGACGGCGAAGGCGATGATGAGGTCGATGAGAGAGGATACCGCACGTTTCAGAAAGCCGGCGTTCATCGCTACTTCCGAACCACGAGTTTTACGCCTTCGATGGCCAAAACTTCCACTTTGTCATCGATTTCGACAGTTTCGTTGGAAATCGCGGACCAAATTTTGCCATCGATTTTGACTTCGCCGCGTTCGTCCGGAGTGATTCTCGTCAGACAGATGGCGAATTTTCCAACCAGGCGGTCGGCGTTCGTGAGAACCTCGTTTTTCTTGAGGTAGTGCTGGATGCTCGGACGGACAAGGACGAGCATCGCGATCGAGGAGCCGACGAAGGTGATGGCCTGTGCGGCGATCGAGCCGGGCGTTCCGCCGAAGATCGCGGCGATGATGAGGGCGAGAAACGCGCCGCCGGAGAACCAGATGCTCGTAAGGTCCATCGTGACGGTTTCGATGATGGCGGCGATAATGACGATTGCGAACCAGATGATGACCAAAGTGTCACCCGTGGTCAAAGAGAACATGAACATGGCGGATTACCCCTCTCTGTGACTCAAATCAATGATCAATGCATTTTCCTTGTGATTCCAGGTGGCGCGGAACTTATGCCCCTGTTTTTCGTCAAACTGCAGCCCGATGAGCATAGCGACCTCTTGGACGAACTGCTTGTTGCAGATCCGGGAGTAGCTCGGCTTCACGGTGATGTTGTGCTGCTGCTCCTCCGGAATGAATCCCAGCGATACGTCTTCCTTGGATGCGGGGCGGACGGCAATCTGGAGGGATTCACGATCCAGACCGAGCAGAACGACGTACGCCGTTTCGAAATACGAACTCGCCGACTTGTTCAGCGTGATGTTCGATTCGTAGATCGTCGCGATGTCATCGATCGGCTTTTTTGATGCCCATACGAAATTAGCCATTCAAGCAACCTCCATTATAGTACGAAAATCCTACACCATAGATTATATCAAATCCCTTTCGAATTATCAAGAATTATTTAAAATTATTTTCAATCACCCAATTTTCGCACAAGTTTACAAAAACATCGATTTCCTGTATAATGGATGCATTGTAAGAGGTGTCCGGCCATGCGTGAGTTTTCCTACAGGGACGTCGTTGAACGCAGCATCACGAAAACGTTCAAAGGTCCGCTTTATTCCAAATTCATTCAGGCGATCGGCCTGTACAACCTCGTCGAACCGGGGGATAAAATCTGCGTCGCCTTGTCCGGCGGCAAGGACAGTCTTCTGCTTGCCAAGTTGTTTCAGGAATTCAAACGTCACGGAAACATCGACTTCGATCTCGTTTTTTTGACGATGGATCCGGGCTACCCGCCCGAAAAGCTCGCTAAACATCAGGAAACCTGCGCATTGATCGGAATCGATATCGTCGTCGAGCCGTCCTCGATCTTCCGGGTTACCGAGGAGTTCGCCAAGGAAGAACCGTGCTTCCTGTGCGCCCGGATGCGCAGAGGCGTTCTTTATAAACTCGCACGGAAGTACGGGTGCAACAAATTGGCGCTCGGTCACCATTTCGACGACGTGATCGAGACGACGCTTCTCAATATGCTATACGCCGGTTCGTTCAAAACGATGCTTCCCAAGATTCGTTCGGAAAACTATCCCGGCATCGAGCTGATCCGTCCGCTCTATCTCGTCAAGGAGCATGACATCATCCGCTTCATGAACTACAACAAGCTCACAGGCATGGACTGCGGCTGTCGTTTCGTCACGAAGAAGACCGATTCGAAGCGCGGCGAAGTGAAAAATTTGATCACTTCTCTCCGAAAAATCTACAAAAACATCGACATCAACATCTTCCGAAGCGCCGAGAACGTCAATTTGAAGAGCATTCTCGGGTATCAGAACGACGAGGAAGCCAGAACCTTCCTCGACGACTACTGATAGCATACCCTCCTTCGATGAGGGGGATGTGAGAGCCGCGACGCGGTTCCATGTACGATGTATGAAAACGACCGTAAACAACAAAAAAACACCCTGAACCGTCAAACCGGATCAGGGCGTTTTTGTATAATTTGAAACAACACTTTCAACGGCCGCGCGGATATCGATTCGCCGGCGGAGGGCATCATGAAGTGGCGGGGGATCAAATGAACGTTTCACGTGAAACATATCACTTGCCAAGACAGAACCGGGAGAACAACGAAGCGATCAAAGCGTCGCTGCCGGATTCGCCGGTGATTTCCCCCAGCGCTTCCCATGCTCGACGAATATCGATCTCGATCATGTCGACGGGGAGTCGGGCGACGCAGGCGGTCATCGAATCGGAAAGCGCAAGCGCGGCTTCCTTCAGTTTCCCGATATGTCTGGCATTGGCGATGACAACCTCGCCGGAAGCGACGACACGTTCGTCGACGAAGAGCCGGTGGACCTCGTCCTCCAGTTCCCGAATTCCCGTTTTGTGTTTTGCCGAAACGTCGATCATGCGGCCGACGACCGGATCGGAATTTTTACCGAGATCGACTTTGTTGCCGACGACGATCCGCGGTTTGTCCTTGGTGAGTTCGAGAAGTTTGCGGTCCGTTTCGGTGAGCGAGGCGCTCTGATCCAGCACGAGCAGGACCAAATCCGCTTCGTCCATCGCCTTTCTGCTGCGCGCGATGCCGATGCTTTCGACCGGGTCGACCGTTTCGCGGATGCCGGCCGTATCGATCAATTTCAGCGTGATATCGCCGAGATTGAGTTCTCCCTCGACGAGATCGCGCGTCGTTCCGGAGATTTCGGTGACGATCGCCTTGTCTTCGCCAAGCAGGGTGTTGAGAAGGCTTGATTTCCCGACGTTCGGTTTTCCGATAATGACGGCCTTGACGCCGTCACGGATGACTTTTCCGGTCGCGGCTTTGGCGATCGCTTCATCGATGCGGGCCGAAACTTCGCGGAGTTTCGGGTGGATGATCCGGTCCGTCATGACGATCGCGTCGTCATATTCGGGGTAATCGATGTTCACTTCGATGGCTGCGACGATTTCCAGGATTTCCTTCTGAATCGACGCAATGAATGCGGCGACGCTTCCGTCCAAACCTTGGTGCGCCAGCCTGAGCTGGGCATCGGTTTTGGCATGGATGACGTCCATCACGCTTTCCGCCTGCGACAAATCGATGCGGCCGTTCAGATATGCGCGGCGCGTGAATTCTCCCGGTTCGGCGACCCGACATCCCTTGGAGACGAGCAATGAAACGATTTTTTCGGGAATCAGATAGCCGCCGTGCGTACTGATTTCAACGACGTTTTCGGCGGTGAACGACTTCGGCGTCAAGAAGACGCTGACCAGCACTTCGTCGATGACGGCGTCGCGTTCGACGATATGACCATAGATGACGTTGTGGCTCGGTACTGTCGTTAAATCACGTCCACGGAAAACAGCGGCGACCGCCGTTACGGCGTCGTCCCCGGAAACCCGGATGACATTGATTGCGCTGGTACCGCGAAGCGTCGCGATTCCGACGATGGTATCGTACAGCATGGGCATCACCGTAAATATTCTATCATATCGAGGACGGATATTGTATAATAGTTGAGGGTGATGCCATCATGAATCAGAAGCGATTGAAGTCGTGGAAATACTACGTTATCTTATATGCTCTTGCCTTTCTCGCGCTCGGCGCAGTGGCGCTTTATAAACACTTTGCGGGAACCTATGTTCCCGGCGATCTATGGAATGTCCTGATTTTTCCGCCGCTTTTGGCGGTGATGATGTTTCTCTCCGACCTGATGATGCAGAAACTCGCCGACAAGAAGGGCAAAAAAGACTTCGAAGGAAAGTATCTGGATGCCATCGCCGAGAAGATGCGTGCAGCCAACCTTTTTCTGATCGAGGATTTCCGCCGCTTGAAAGAAAGCGTACGATTCCAGGAAGTCTTGAAATACGGATTCTATATCACACAACACGGCGAAAGCGAGAAGTTCTCGGTCGCACGGCTTGAAAAGCGTTTTGACACACGCAGTCTCGAAGCCAAAGCGATGCCTTTCGTCATTGCACACGTGCGTGAAATACTGGCCGAGAAACAGAAATAGCGATAACAAAAGACCGCCGAATCGAGTATAATGATAGGTACGGGAGTTGGCAAAATGTATGTCATGAAAGGGTATGGAATCACGCGCGGAGCGGTTTCGGGACGCATTTTCGTGTACCGGCCGACCAGTGGCGGAGAGCCCGCTTTTGATTTATCGATCAATCAAAGCGAAGTCCTGCAAAAAGCGATTGAACGCAGCGTCGCCGACCTTGAGAAAGATGTTTCTGAAAGCCGCACGGCCGACGGAGACGCCGTCCGGATGGTTTTTGAAGCACACAAGCTGATGGTCAACGATCCGCTTCTGGTGGATGCGGCGCTCGCGCTCATCGACGCCGGCGCATCGGCCTACCACGCCTATAAAACCGCTTCGGAACAGATCGTTTCACAATTCCGATTGCTCACCAACGACTATATGCGCAACCGCGTCATCGACATCATCGACGCTACCGACCGCGTTCTTCATGCCCTCGTCGCCGTCGAATATGAGCGCGAATTCAATTTTCTTGAACCGCACATCATCGTCATGGACCAGATGCGTCCTTCCGTGATCCGCAACTGTCACAAGCCGCACGTCGTCGGGTTCATCGTCGAATCCGGTGCGTATGATCAGCATTCATCACTGATTGCGCGCGCCAAAGACATACCCGGCGTCGTCATTCCGGGAATCACGAAACTGCTTCAGGATGGCGACTATGTCACAATTGACGGAACCGCCGGAACGGTCGTCATCGACCCGAAACGGGATTGTTAAATAGCCTCACGAAAGGAGACAAGCCGATGAGTTATAAAGCGCTGTACCGCACCTACAGACCCGTCGATTTCACCGAAGTTGCCGGTCAAAATCACATTACGACGACGCTCAAGAACGCATTGGCTTCCGGCAAAGTCGCCCACGCCTACCTGTTCAGCGGCCCGCGCGGAACGGGTAAAACGTCGATTGCCAAGATTTTGGCAAAGGCCGTCAACTGCGAACACGCCCCGACCGAGAATCCCTGCAACGTCTGTGCCAACTGCCGCGGCATTCAGGACGGGTCCATCAGCGACGTCATCGAAATCGACGCCGCCAGCAACAACGGCGTTGACGAAATCCGGGAAATCCGGGACAAGGTCAAATATCTCCCGGGCTATGTGAAATACAAAGTGTATATCATCGATGAAGTCCATATGCTCTCGACGGGGGCTTTCAACGCGCTTCTGAAGACGCTGGAGGAACCGCCGGCACATGTCATCTTCATTCTTTGTACGACCGAACCGCAGAAGATTCCGCTCACGATCCATTCGCGCTGCCAGCGGTTCGATTTCAAGGCCATCACGCCGCTTGAGATTGCCGCGAAGATGAAAGAAGTCATCGAAAAGGAACACATCAACATCGAAGAAGACGCCATCAATCAAATTGCGATCTTCGCAGAAGGCGGCTTACGTGATGCGCTCAGCCTTCTTGATCAGGCGTTTTCATATAGTCCGCTCATTATTACACTGGATGCTGTGAATCAGATTTGCGGAGCCGTTTCGTTCGCAAAACAGATGGAAATCGTTCATGAAATCTGGCAGATGGATTCGGCACAGGCGATCAAGGCGATGGACGATTTGATCACCGCCGGGAAAGATGTCGCCAAAATCTGTCAAAATATGATCCAATTTTATCGCGACGTCCTCGTTTACAAGAATGTTGGGTTTTCCGACTCGTTGTCCTCTTTAAACAAGAACGATGAGTTTATAGCAATTACTAAAGCCCTTAGCAACCGCAGAATCTTCTTCTATCTCGATATTTTGAACAAAGCTGCGAATGACATCCGTTGGAGCAACAATCCGCGTCTTTACCTCGAACTCGCCTTCATCAAAATGACTGATGACGAGCCGGGAAGCGATGCCAAGACGGCACAAACGATCGATGAGCTGGAAATGAGACTCGACAGGCTCGAAAAATCCGGAATCCCAAGGGAAATCATCCCGGCCAAGCCCGAACCGGCACAAATCCGCTCAGACGACCCCCAAAAGCATCCCGGATCAAACGCAAAAACCGGAACCAAACAACCCCCCTTGTCCCCATCTCAAATCGAAACGTCTTCTGTTCCAGCATCAAGCAATGACAATGTTGATAAAACGCCAAATGTCGCGCAATCCAGTCAACAAGATCAAAACGAATACGCGCCCGATCAAGCCATCAATGATACCCCGATTGACGGTGTCAAAACGGCGTGCATCGATGTTTCTAAGACATATGACATCGGATTCGTCGAGGACGTTTTGAACAACGGAAATCGAAATGACAAGGCAAATCTTCTCAATCAATGGAATTTGATCTTGAAAAACGTCACTGCGGCGGGTTCCGGATCGCAATTTGTTCAGATATTTTCAACCGGTTCACTAATGGCAAGTTCCGTCGATCGCATCATCGTCACCTTCAAAGGGGCCGGCGCATGCAATCGCCTCATGTCCCCGACGGCGAAACCGGGAGTCAAAGCCGCGCTCAAAGCTTCCTTCGGCCGGGACATCGATTATATCGCCCTTCCCGAAGAAGTGTTCCAGGCGATCTCAGACGAGTTCGTCAATTTGTATCGCCAGGGCAAACGCAACATCAAACTGTCGCCTATCGTCTGTCCCGAACTCCGCTACGTTTCCGCCGAGAGCGAAGACAAGGGATCGCAGAAAATCGAAAAAGTCGTCTCGGACGCGGTCGGTCTTTTCGGCGACCTCGTCAGGGTCAAACGTTGATCGGAGGTGATTGACATGATCAATCCGCAAATGCTGAAGAAGCTGCAGAAAATGCAAGAAGACCTCAAACACGCCCAGGATGAAATCAACGCATCGACCTTTTATGGACAGGCCGGCGGGTCCGTCGTCAAGGTCAGCGTCAAGGGAACCAAGGAAATCCTCGGCATCGAAATCAAGAAAAACGAAATCGACATGACCGACGTCGAGATGCTTCAGGATCTCATCAAGGTCGCGCTCAACGACGCATTTAAACGCGTTGACAAAGAGGTCGCGGAAACGATGGGGTCGCTGACCCAGGGCATCCGTTTCCCGGGACTGTGACATGAGATTCCCCCAATCGCTTGAAGCGCTCATCACCGAATTCATGAAATATCCCGGGATCGGCCGGAAGACCGCGGAACGATTTGCGCTGTTTACGATCCATCGCATGGACGGCGAGAGTGCGCAGGCGTTCGCCGCTGCGCTGCAAAACGCAAAAGCCGCGATTCACACATGCCCGACATGCGGGCACCTCACCGACGCGGAACGATGCGAGATCTGCGTCGATCCGCTCCGCGACGGAACCCGCATCCTCGTCGTCGAATCCGCCAAGGACGTCTTCTCGATTGAAAAGGCGGGAGACTACCGCGGACTGTATCATGTTCTGAACGGCGCGTTGTCGCCAATCAACGGCATCGGTCCGGAAGAACTCAACTTGAAGGCGCTGTGGCCGCGCGTCCAGGACGAACACGTGAAGGAAATCATCGTCGCGACCGGCGCCACGCAGGAAGGCGAAGCGACGGCGATGTACATCCGACGCATCTTGAAAGACACCGATCTGCTCGTGACGAGGATCGCCTATGGGGTTCCCGTCGGGGCAAACCTGGAATTCGCCGATGACGCAACGCTTGCAAAGGCGATTCAGAACCGCCGATCCTTTTAGTTCGAAAACAAAAAAATCACATATTGCGCACGACGTTATTATGTTATAATAGTACTACATAGGAGCGGGCGGATGCTCGCGACTCAATTGGGGGGAAACGCATGTCATTTTCCAGCTTTGTTTTGACCGCAGGAATTATTGAAACCGTTGAAACTTTCGTCGGACCATATATCACGCAAGGAATCGACCTCCTTACCGGATTGGCCGTATGGCTGCAGGCTGCCGTTCTCGTCGGCGCCGCGATTCTCATTTTGATCGGTCTCTTCACCTTCATCAAGAAGACGTACAAAATGATTCTCGTTCTGGCGATCATCGGTGCGATCGGCTATTTTCTGTATACGTCCGGAACCCTCGACGGCATTCTCGGCGGCTTGATTCCTCCGGCGACCACCACCACGGCGGCGTCCATGGTGCACATTTTAAGAGCGTTGCCTTTTTAACCAGAAAGGCAATTCTCTTTTTTTTTCAAGCTGTATGTCCGATTTTCGTGTTTTTTTTGAACAAAGACCGGGCGTTTTAAGCAATAACATATCCATTCGACCCGTTACAACGAGTTTTTTCACATTATTTTACTAGGGAGAACAGTCTATGGACATCAAAATGGTCAATCTGACGAAAATCTTCACCAGCAAGAACCGCAAAGAGGTCCAGGCCGTCAGCCATGTCGACCTCACGATCCCGTCGGGCAAGCTGATCGGCCTTCTCGGCCCCTCCGGTTGCGGCAAATCCACCACGCTTTATCTGATCGCGGGACTTCTGAAACAGAACGAAGGACAGATTTTCTTCGGCGACGACGAAGTGTCCGAGATGCCGCCGGAAAAGCGCGGGATCGGACTCGTGTTTCAAAACTATGCGCTGTATCCCCATTTCACCGTTCGCGAAAACATCCTTTTTCCGCTTCAGAACCTCCATGTTCCAAAGGAAGAAGCCAAAACGCGAACCTATGATATGGCCAAACTGGTCGGTCTTGAAGAAATGCTCGACCGCAAGCCGAAAGAATTGTCCGGCGGTCAGCAGCAGCGCGTCGCCATCGCCCGCGCCCTGGTAAAAAAGCCGCGCGTTCTTCTGCTTGACGAACCGCTCTCCAATCTCGACGCCCGGCTGCGTCTGCAGACCCGCGAAGAAATCAAGCGCATCCAGCGCGAAACCGGCATCACCACCGTGTTCGTCACGCACGACCAGGAAGAAGCGATGTCCATTTCCGACGAAATCGTCGTCATGAAAGACGGCGTGATCCAGCAGATGGGGCAACCGCAGGACGTTTACGATCATCCCGACAACCTGTTCGTCGCCAAGTTCCTCGGCAGCCCGCAGATCAACGTGTTCGACAGCACCATCGAAGCCGGCAAAGTCCTGATCGACGGCATGGCGATCGGCGCGACCGAACTGCCCGATCAGAAAGTGATCATCGGCATCCGTCCCGAAGGTCTGCAGGTCGACAAAACGAAAACGAGCCCGTTCAAATTCGAAATCGATCTGGTCGAGACAATCGGCCGCGATACGACCTTGATCATCGAGGTGACTTCGGAAGAAAGCACGCTCCTTGACAAAAAGACGTTTAAAGCGATCGTCGACGCCGAAAACCGCATCAAACCGAAGGATGTCATCCATTTCGTCGTCAAACCGGAGAAGATGCATATCTTCGGCCTTGACGGAAATCGCCTGTAGGGCCGCCGTATGGAAACGAAAAACAACTGGAAGGCGTGGCTGTACCTGGCACCGATGCTCTTGCTGATGTCGGTGTTCACGTTCTACCCGCTCATCAACGCCTTCATCATCTCTTTTTATAAAGGATTTCGTCCGCTGCAGAACTCGATCGAAGGATTCACGCTTCTGGGCAACTACCTTTTGATTTTGCGCAATCCGCTGTTTTGGAACGCGATGAAGAATACGTTCGTCATCGCCTTCATTTCCGTCCCGGTATCGATTTTCCTGTCGCTTGCGATCGCCGTGGGTCTGAAATCGATTCCGAAACTGAACAAGTTCTTCCAAACCATCTTCTTTCTTCCTTACGTCACCAATTCCATCGCCGTCGGTATGGCGTTCGCGGTCATGTTCCATAAAAACTATGGTCTGATCAACGCCATCCTGGAAAGACTCGGATTCGCCGGCCGCATCGACTGGATCGGCGGAACCTCGAGCTGGTGGACGCAGATGGTCGCGCTTTTGATCTTTACGGTTTGGGAAAGCCTTGCGTTCAAGATTCTCGTCTTCACCAGCGGGATGCAGAACATCGACAAGCAGTATTACGACGCGGCGAAGATCGACTCCGCCTCGAAGTGGACCGTCTTCCGCCGGATCACCGTACCGCTTTTGTCACCGATCATCCTGTATATCTCGATCACGTCGATGATCGGCGCCCTCAAGGCCTATAATTCCGTCATCGGTCTCTTCGGCATCAAACTCGGCAACCCGTCGAACTCGATGATCACGATCGTCGCGTTCGTCTATAAGTACCGAGCCGAACTCGCTTCGCCGGGCTACTACAGTTACGCCGCGGCGTCCGCCATCATCCTTTTCATCATCACGGTCGTTTTCTCCCTGATTCAGGGCGTCGTGTCGAAGAAAAGGGTTCACTACTAGGAGGTGCGGGCGATGTCTGACGTATTCGTCATCAACGAAAAAGCCTACCGTGCCAAAAAGATTCTCTCCAACGTCGCGTCCTACGCATTCCTCACCCTGGTCGCCGTCATCATCCTGGTCCCCTTCTACTGGATGCTCCTGACCTCGCTGAAAAGCCAGCTCCTGATGGAAGAAATTCCGCCGCTCCTCTGGCTCAAACCCTCGCAGTGGCAGCTTTCCAACTACAGTTCGCTGTTCGCGCTTGTCCAGAGCGGACCGCGCGCCGGGTCCCCGCTCTTCCCGTTCTTCACCTATCTCAGGAACACTGTCGTCGTCTCGATCATCACGACCGCGGGAACCACGATCACGACGATCCTCGCCGCCTATGCGTTCGCCCGCCTCAATTTCAAGGGACGCGACGTAGTGTTCGCGATTCTGCTCGGGACGATGATGGTTCCCGGTGAAATCTTCATCCTGACCAACTTTCTCACCATCGCCAAATTGGGGCTCTACACATGGGACCAGACGTATGGACAGGTGCTCATCGCAATGACCGTCCCCTTTATGACCAGTGTGTTCTATACGTTCTATCTGCGCCAGACATTCAAGCAGATCCCGAACGAGCTCTACTACGCGGCCAAGGTTGACGGCACATCCGATTTCGGCTATCTGCTCAGAGTCATGATTCCGGTCGCCTCACCGACGATCGTGACGATCATCATTCTCAACTCGATGGGCGCATGGAGCGCTTATGTGTGGCCCGCGATGGTCACGATGAAAGACGAATACCGACTGGTTTCCAACGGGTTGCGCGGCGCCTTCACCGACACCGGATCGGGACGCACCGACTTCGGACAGCAGATGGCGGCGGCGACGCTCGTCACCGTGCCGCTCCTCATCCTGTTCTTCACGTTCCGCAAGCAGATCATGCGCGGCGTATCCCGCAGCGGCATCAAAGGCTGAGACCTGACGGTTCAGCCTGATCCACCCCATCTGTCTATCCAATCCATAGGAGGATTTCAATGAAGAAATTACTGTTATTGCTCGTTTCCGTCATTCTCACCTTCAGCATCATCGGTTGCGTCGAAATCGTGACGACGACGACCGAAGAGGAATGGACCACCGAAGCAACCACGACGACGAACACGACGACTCAGTTCACCGGTTCGACGACCGAAGGGACCGGCACGACGACCGACGCGCTTACCACGACCACGACGACCCGTCCGGTGGTATACGGCGATCTTCCCGACGAAGAAGTCGAAATCACCTTCTGGCACATCTATGGTTCCGGCAAGACGGCATTGCTCGATCAGATCATCGCCGAATTCGAAGGAATGTTCCCGAACGTCACGATCACCTCGACGTCTCAGTCCGACTATAACACGCTACGCGAGAAAATCCAGCTCGGCATCACCGTCGGGATGGTTCCGACGTTGGCGCTCGGTTATCCGGACCATTTCGCGAACTATATCGACGCCGGCGCGGCCTATTCGCTCGACCCGCTGATCAGTTCGGACATCGTCTATGAAATCACGGATTCCGCCTCGTCGATTTTCGGCGAAACCGTCACGACCTCGCTCGATTTGACCGACTTCGTCCCCTCCTATTTGGCGGAAAACAACCAGTATACCGGCCATCATTATTACTCCGTCCCCTATTCCAAATCCACCGAAACGATGGCGGTCAACGTCGACGTCCTGAAAGCCCACATCACGGAAATCCGCGCCCTCGGCATCACGATTTCCGATAACGGCTACCTCTCCCATGAAGTTCCGCTGACCTTGAACCAGCTCAATCAGTTGAACGCGATCATGGTCAGTTCGCTTGTGGACGGTGCCGGCGACCCCATCACCGACATCGCGAACAACAAATGCGCCTATCTCGTCAACTATGACTCCTCCGGCAATATGTTCATTAACATGAGCCGTGAACTTGGCGCACCGTATACGAACACCAGCGGCGACATCCTCGTCGACAACGCCGCGACCCTGTCGATGCTCAACTACATTGACATGATGTTTGAAAACCGCACGATGGTCCTCCCGATCGTTTGGGACCAGTCCTACGGATCCACCAACTTCATCTACGGGGACGTCTGCATGTCCGTCGGCTCCACCGCCGGCGTCAACTACAACATCCCGGCGAACAACCTGCCGGCCGATCTCGCCAAACTGAAATTCGGCGCCTTCGCCACCGACTTCGTCCCGGTTCCGCAAGCGGTCACCGCCAACAATCAGGCCGTCACGGTCTATGCCGGCACGACGCCATACAGTTTCACGGGCAACCTTTCCGCCGTCCAGCAGGGTCCGAACATCGGCATTTTCAAAGCCGCGTCCTCCGCGGAACGCATCTACGCCTGGCTTTTCATCAAGTATCTCACCAACACCGACAATACCGCCCGTTGGGCGATGGACACCGGCTATCTGCCCGCCCGTCTCTCCGCCTATACCTCGGAGGTTCCGATCCAGCTTACCGGCACCTTCAGCACCACCTACAACGATTTCCTCCAGATCTCCCTCGACTTCTGGGCCGCCGACGGCAACCCCGGTTGGAACGAAGCCGACGAGCGTTGGGATTTCCTTTACAAATCGATGGTCGCGAATATCGCAAGGTATCAAAACGAGTATTACCAATATGACCCGGCCTTCGCCGCGGGATCCAACAGCGCCGGATCGGCGACTGCCCGCGTGGAAGCCGGATACTGCCTGGAAAACATCATCACGGGCGCCTATTCGCCTGCCACCGCGCTTCAAGCCATGAAGAGCCAGCTCACCTGGTAATCTAGATCCCAACCACGGCCGCATTCGACGGCTGACAGCAAAGGAATGAATGCCATGTTCAAACGAATGATCCTTTCCATGATCGTCCTCGCCCTGGCCTGGACGCTGTTCGCCTGCGAGACCATTACAACAACGGCGACGACCGTTCCGACGACCGCGACGACGACCGTGACCACCACGGCGACGACCACCACGGTGATAACTACCACGACGGAGCCGACGACGACCACGACCACCGACGGGCTCATTGCCTTACCCGACCTCACCGGCATGAGCAGAAGCGAAATCACGGCGGCGCTCGAGGGTCTCGGCTTCACGGTGCGTTTCTACTTCGACGTATCCGTCGTCTATGACGAAGAAGCCGACTACGACAAGTTCGTCAAATTCGGTCAAAGCATGCTCGCGGGCACCCGCGTCGCGCCCGGTACCGAAATTCGCGTGTACACGACGCCGCTTCTGCTTTCGACCGTCTATTACGACCATATCGGCGACTACGAAGACAGCCAAGGCAATCCGCTGCAGATCACGCCGGCCGATTATGCCGGAATGGAATTCATCGCCGACGGCATCGGCGAAGTCAGCGTCTACCGTTTCGTCGACGGCGACACCACCCACTTCCAGAGCGGTTCGACGACGTTCTCGGTCCGCTATCTCGGCATCGACACGCCGGAATCGACCGCGCTCTACGAACCGTGGGGCAAGGCTGCGGCGAACTATACCCAGGCCATCCTCGAAACCGCGGAAACGATCGTCCTCCAGGCGGAAGGCGAACGTCAGGACGGCAACGGCCGCTACCTCGCGTGGGTCTGGTACCGCACGAGCGCCGAATCCGAATTCATCCTCCTCAACCTCGAACTGGTCGAACTGGCCTATTCGAAAAACAAGGTTTCCATCGGTAGCCGCTTCACGCAGATCCTCACGCTCGCCGACTGGAACGCCTCGCTCACGAAGCGCCGCGTCTGGGGTGAACTCGATCCGTTGTACGACTACTCCAAGGAAGGCACGCAGATGACGATCCAGTATCTTCTGGAGAACTTCGATGCGTATGTCGGCCTCAAGGTCGTCGTGACGGGCGTCGTCACCGCCAAACTCGACAAGAGCATCTACCTCCAGGATGACCAGGGCTATGGCATCTACATGTATTCGATGACAGGCTCGTCGGTCCTGCAACTCGGCGCGAACGTGACGATCGGGGCGCTGACGCCGACGTATTACTCGGGCAGTCCGCAACTCACGAACTTCAACTCGATCAACCTGTCGCTCAATTCCACCGGCAATCCGGTCGAACCGCTGCCGATCACGTATGACGGATTCACCTTCGATCGCATCGGCACCTTCGTCCATCTCACCGGCCTGACGATCACCTACATCAACGTTGCCGGATCGAGCGTCACCGTGGAAGANNGGGCCACTCGTTCGTCATCCGCATCGATTCCTCGACCATGCTTACCGCGGCTTCATTGGGTCTTTCCGTCGGCCAGATCATCACCGTGAACGGACCCCTCGGCTACTATGATTATTCGTTCTCTTCTTCGACCGGATATATATGGGCCAAGGACAACTTCCAGGTGATGCTTACGGCTGCCGCAGACATAAATATTCAAGAATAAGGATAAAGCAAGAGAGAAAATAAGGAGGGTATTATGAATCTAAGGAAATTCGCATTGCTTGGACTCATCGTCGCCGGCTTCTTCGCGCTTGCGGCCTGTGATCAATTGACCACGACCGTTCCCACGACCAGCCCGACAACCGTCACCACGACGGTCGCGACGACTGTTACCACCACCGTTCCCACCACCCAACCGACCACCACGGTCACCACGACCACGACGATGTCGGATCTGGCGAAAGTCCAGGAGGTCATCGATGCGCTCACGCTCGGCGACATCTCCGGCGTGACCGCCGATTTGACGCTCCCGTCCCCCACCACCCATGGTGTCGTTGTGACTTGGGCCACCTCCGACGCCGATCTCATCACGACCTTCGGCGAAGTGACCATCCCGAGCTACGAAGATGGCAACCAGACCGTCACTTTGACCGCCACCGTCGCCTTGGGCGCCGTCTCGCTGACGAAGGATTTCGTCGTCACGATCACCGCTGAGACCGTCGAAGACTTCCTCGCCGGCGCCGCCTCCGCGATCATCATCACCGGCGCGGACGCGATTACCTCGAACTTCCTGCTCCCGTCGCTCGTCCGTGGCGCAACCGTCACCTGGACGTCCGGCAACACCGACGTCGCGACCATCGCCGCGGCCGTCGACGGCGCGGGCTTCTACGCCGTCACGATCGTTCGTCCGAAGGCTGAAGATGGCGGCGTCAATACGCCCGTCGTCCTCACCGCCACGATCACGATCGGCACCGATTCGATCACCGCGACGAAGACGATTCTCGTCATCGCCGAACCGCCGGCAACCGTCTTCACGTCCTTCGCCACGCTGCATGCGTCCTCGAGTCTGAATGACTATGTCGACGTTACCGGCATCGCCTACGCGAAGTTCAACGGCGGCTACTTCCTGCTTGACACCGCGGGCGACCATCTCGCCGTCTACACCTCGGCTGCGAACTACAACGCCGTCGCGATCGGCGACCAGGTCCGGATCAAGGGTCTTTACAAGAACTACTACACCCTCTTCCAGATTTCGAACCTGACCTTCCAGGAAGTCATCTCCCACGACAACGTCTTCACGATCACCCCGACCGTCCTCGTCGACGCCCTTGATCTCAAGGATATCGACGCCGCGGCGGATCGCGTCATGCATGGCACGACGTATACCGTCACCGTCACCGTCAAGGTCCTGGCAAGCGGTTATGTGGACATCTATGCCGGCGCCGAACGCGTCGGTACGGTCTACTCGTACTCGCTCACCGATTCGCTGAACGCCCTCAAGGCCCAGGCCGACAAGGTCGTCACGATCGACGTCATCTTCTACACGCTGCATCCGACGAACGGCGTCATGGTCCTGTTCCAGGGTGGAGCCGAAGACATCGAACTCGCCGTCCTCACCGGCCAGGATGCCGTCGATGCGGACGCCGCCGCGCTCGCCGTCCCGGCGACCGCCGTCGGCGGACAGTCGTTCACGCTCGCCAAACTCGGAGCTTACGGTTCCGCCGTCGCCTGGTCGATCACGACCGGAAGCGAATACGCGACCCTGAACGTTGCCAACGACAAGGTCACCTTCGCCAACGTCGAAGCGATTCAGACGGTCGAACTGACCGCCACGCTGACGCTCGCCGGCGTCGTCGATCCGACGACCCGCGCGTTCACGATCACCGTGAATCCGATCACCACTTCGACGATCGCTGCGGTCCGTGCGATGACCGTTTCGGCCCAGCTCGTCCAGGTCGAAGGCATCGTGTATTTCTTCACGAACAACAGCTACTATATCACCGATGGAACGGGCAACTTGAACATCTACACGACCCCGGTCGCGGGCATGGCGCTTGGCGACAGAGTCGTCATCGTCGGCACCCTCGCCGCCTACAACGGCCAGATCCAAATTACCAACGCCGTCGTGAAACAGACCGTCTCGACCGGAAACGACCATGCGCAGACTCCTGAAGTCTACGTCCCCGGCACCTCCGTGCTCGTCTCCGGCAATACCTACACCGTCACCGGTACCGTCGCGATCCTCGGCACGAACAATAACGTGTATATCATGGATGGCGAAACGATCCTGATGGCGATCTACTACCGTTCGACCGTCAATGATTCCTACAACGCCCTCAAGGCGCAAGTCGGAAAACAGGTCACCTTCGACGGCGTTTACATGTACAACGGCAACGACTCGAACCTCAGTCCCGCCGTGCCCGGCCAAATCTTCTTCGTCTATCAGGAAGGCGCAGACGGACTCACGCTGCCCGAACTGACCGATGCCGAAAAACTCGCGGCCGACGTTGCGAACCTCACGATCACCGCGACCACCATCAGCGGCGCCAGCCTCGTCCTCCCGGCGACGGGCGGATACGGCTCCGCGATCGTCTGGTCGGTCGTCTCGGGCGGCGCCACGATCCTCACCGACACCGTCACCTTCCCGAACGTCACCGTCGATACCGACGTCGTGCTCCAGGCTTCGCTGACGATCGGAACCGAAACCGCCGTCACCAAGGATTTCACGGTCACCGTGCAAGCCCTGACCGCCACGACCGTCCTTGAAGCCAGAAATGCCACGATCGGCAACACCGTCTACTTCCAGGGCATCGTCACCGCCCTCGTCGGCAACAACGCCTTCATCCAGGACGGCACGGCTGGCATCTATGTGTATGTCGGATCCAACATCGCCTACCAGGCGATCCTCGTCGTCGGCAATGAAGTCAAGGTCCTTGGCAGGACAAAGCTGTACAGCCAACTCCTCGAAGTCGACCCGGTCACCTCGATCACCCTCGTCGCCGAAGCGCAGACGATTCCCGCCGCGGTCAATATTCCCGCTCTCGTCCTCGCCGACATCGTCGCGCAGCAAGGCAAGATCGTCTCGATCGACGCCAGCCTGACGATCGCCGTGAAACCGGCGCTCGTCACCGGCTCGAGCTACACGATGAACGTCACAGACGGCACGACCACCCTGCAGATCCGCATCGACAGAACCGTCGCCGAATTCGAAGCGATCAAGACCTTCTTGAACGCTCTTGAAGCCGGACAGGCCATCGCGTTCATCAACGTCCCGGTCGGCCAGTACAATGCCACGCCGCAGTTGATGCTCAGCAGAGTCGACCAGATCGTCGTCCCGCAACCCGGCGACATCGTCGTCACCGCGGAAAACTTCAACACCAACAAAGACGATGCATACTGGGGCGTCTCCGTCGGCTTCGCGCTCTCCGGCGCCGATGTCGGAACGATCGCCTCGGTCTCTGTCTCGCTCTATGACGCGCTCGGCAACCTGCTCGTCACGAACGTCTCCAAGGAAGCTTCCAAGGTCAACACCGCGAAAGCCTACTCCAGCGCCTTCATCGTCGTCCCCGGCACCTATTCCACCAGCAGCACGTGGGAATTCGGCGTCTGGACCCCGAACGGCATCGTCGTTCCCGCCAAGGCCGTGATCACCGTCACGGACCTCGATGGCATGGAATACACCGTCGAGAACAACACCTTCATGAACACCGAGCCGGTTCACCCCGCCTGGCAGAGTCTCTTCCCGGTTTCCGACATCGTCGTCACCGCGGAAAACTTCAACACCAACCAGGACGATCTGTACTGGGGCATCTCGGTCGGCTTCGCGCTCTCCGGCGCGGATGTCGCCAAGGTCGGTTCCGTCAAGGTTGAACTGTTCGACGCGCTCGGCAACCTGCTCGTCACGAATACCTCCAAGGAACCGTCCAAGGTCAACACCGCCAAGTCGTATTCTTCCGCGTTCCGTGTCGTGATCGGCACCTACACCACGAGCAGCACCTGGAATCTCGGCGCGTGGGAACCCTCCGCTACCATCGTCCCGGCCAAGGCCGTGATCACCGTCACGGATGTGAACGGCTACGAATATGCGGCCGAGAACCTCTCCCTGCAAGCCTCTGCCCCGTCGCACCCGACGTGGGAAAGCCTCTTCCCGATCCTCGACATCGTCGTGACCGCGGAAAACTTCAACACCAACCTCGCCGCCGAGTACAACGGCGTCTCCGTCGGCTTCGCGCTCTCCGGAGCGGATGTCGCGAGCGTCATGGAAGTTCGCGTCGCCCTCTATGACGGCGCGGGCAACCTGCTCGTCGAGAACGTCTCGAAGGAACCCTCCAAGGTCAACATCGCGAAGTCCTACTCGAGCGCCTTCATCATCGTCGCCGGCACCTATTCCACCAGCAGCACATGGGAATTCGGCGCATGGACGCCGAGCCAGGTTGTGATGCCCGCCAAGGCAGTCATCACCGCCTTCGACGCCAACGGATTCGAATACAGCGCGGAAAACCTCGTCTTCAACCAGGGTGCTCCGTCCTGGCCGACTTGGGTCAGCCTGTTCCCGCTTGATCTGTTCTTCTCGGAGTACATCGAAGGCTCTAGTTACAACAAAGCCATCGAAGTCTACAATCCGACAAACGTCACTGTTGACCTCACGGCCTACACCATCGAACTCTATTCGAACGGTGCAGCAGTCGCATCAGCAAGCTTGGTGCTGGCAGGGACTCTCCCGGCCGGTCAAGTCTATGTCTTGGCAAACGGTCAAGCCAATGCGGCGATTTTAGCCCAAGCTGATTACACACAGGTTTATTCCGCTACTCCCCCCCTGGCTGTCCCGAACTGGAACGGCGATGACGCCATCGTTCTCAAGCACAACGGCGTCATCCTCGATGTCTTCGGCCAAATCGGCTTTGACCCGGGTTCCAGCTGGAACGTCGGCGGCGTCCAAACCGCTGACCGCTCCCTGGTAAGAAAGTCCTCTATCACCGGTGGCGATATCGTCGGATCCGATGTCTTCGATCCGTCCGTCGAATGGGTTTCCTACGCCATTGACACCACTTCGAACCTCGGCTGGCATCTCCAGGACGCTGCGACCATCCTCATCGACACGTTCACCTATGCGGATGAAGCGGAATTCGAAGTCGCCTGGACGAACCGCGTCAACGGTGCAAACACCTCCGATCCGAGCGAACTCCTCCAGCTCGACTCCGCCCTCGACACGATGGTCATGACCCTTCCGACCGTCTGCAACGAAGGCTGGTTCCTCGCCCGCAAGTACTCCACGCTCGCCAGCTACAGCATCACTGCCGAGTACAACTACATCTGGCTGTATGTTACCAACAACACCAACACGACTTCGCTCTTCTCGGTTTGGCTGTATTGGACCGGAAGCCAGAACGGCTACACGGTGACACTGCCGGCAACCGGTACCTCGGGCTGGATCTATTTCCAGATTTCGAACACCGGCTACAACGCTTCGCAGATCATCGACTTCGGCTGGGGCTTCAACAACTACACCGCCTCCGGACAAGTCACCGGCAACCTCGTCGTCCACGAAGTCCGCGTCGCGAACCACATCCCCGCCTAAGTTTTGGGATGAAATGTTGAGAAAGTTCAAAACGATCTCAACCGCATGAAGGATCAAGCCCCGCGAACGCGCCGCCGCAAGGCGTCCCGTTCCGCGGGGCTTTTTTCTCTCTCTTTGGTCGGCTTGCCAAGATGATTATGGATGACAAAACGACGCTTTTTTAGTATGATAGTAAGTGCGGAAGTACGCGGAGGACATCATGAAGGCAACCATCGACCGATTTTTGAACAGTTTCGCCTATCAGATCATGATCAGCCTCGCGACCATCCTCGTCTGGACGATGGGATGGGAGACCTATGGCCTGCCCGCCGCGCTCGGGTTGATGTTCATCCTGTTTGTCTTCCGGAAGGATACGATGGCGACGATCCCGCTTTTCCTGAACGCCCTCTTCATGATCTCGCATACCGGTTGGACCTTCGCCGACGTGCCTTTCTATATCTATCTCACGCCCGTCGCGATCATCCTTGGGATGACGATCCACGTGATCCGCTATCGGGTGAGTTTGTTCAAAGGGGCGATGCTGCCGGGGAGCCTCGTGATGCTCGCGGCCGTCGGACTGTCGACCTTCAATGCCGGCGAGACGCTTTCCGTGATGTACGGGTTCTATGCGTTCGTCGGATTCCTGTATGTCATCGTCTATCTGTTCTACCGGAATACGATCCAAGGCGATCACGTGAAATATCTGATCCGTCTGATGTTTTTGCTCGGGCTCGTCATCTCCGCCGAAGTCCTGATTTTCTATCTTCGCGTCGACGACGTCATCTACGCGATCGAAAACAAGCAGATCAATCTCGGGTGGGGGATTTCGAACTACATCGCGACCTATCTGATCCTGTTCATCCCGATGACCTTCTACTACGCCAAGACGACGAAAATGCCGTATCTCTGGATCATCGTCGGAATCTTCGAGGGGATCATGCTTCTGTTCACGGTCTCCCGCGGTGGCATCATCGCCTTCGCCGGGACCTTCGTTTTATGCGTCGTCTACTTGATGGTCCAGAAGAAATGGTGGCATACCGCCCTGCACTTTTTGAGCGCGTTCGGCATCATCGCTCTCGTTGCCTGGATCGGCAAGGACTTCTTCATCACCCTGTACGCCCGGCTTGCCAATCTGTTGCTCGACGACACCGGCCGGATCCCGATCTGGCTCGACGCGATCGCCAAGTTCAAGGAACACCCGCTCTTCGGAAACGGGCTCTTCGCCCGTCTTGACGAAGCGGGCGACTACCGGATGTTCCACAACACGATCCTCCATACCGCCGCGACCTTCGGCTTGGTCGGACTCGTCGCCCTCGGGATGCAGGTGTTCGTGCAGTTCAAATGGATTCTGCAACGGAGAACCCCGGAAGCGGTCTTCCTCGCGATCGCCCTTCTGGGAGCGCACATGCACGGGATGGTCGACAATATCTATTACATGCCGCAATTCATGATCGTCATCGTCATCATCCTTGCCGTCTGCGAAAACGCCTATCGAAAACCGCTCGCGCTGCCCGCGCAGGCATAAAGATAAAAAAAGGAATCGGAATGAACGTCATGGCGTTCGACCGATTCCTTTTTTGATATTCTGCGACTCAGGCGTTTCCCCAGATCAGTTCGACGAGTTCGGGATGATCGACGAACGGGTTGCGGTTGTGCTGGTAGGAGTAGATGACGCCGTTGCGGTTTTGTTCGAAGGCGTCGACCGGGTCGGCGAGATGCCATGCGAGCAAGGTCGAGAGGTCGCCCATCTGGTAGACGGCGGGATCCTGCGTGGCGTTCAGCTCAATGAGCGAGAGTTGGGGATACATGACCGCCATGTAGAACAAGATGCGGGCGATGTCGCCGAGGATCGCGGCGCGGCTGGGTAGATAGGAGTAGGTGTTCGTCACGGTGGAGAACCACTTGTTGCCCCGGCTCGAGTTGATCGAGGGGTCGGCGGGCGTGAGGTTGAAGACGTCCGAACAGATGTTGATGACGGCGTTGTCGGCCGACGCACCGAGCAACGACTGCGGCCAGACGTGTTCGCGGTTGTAGGTGACGCCGAGGTCCCATGTGGCGTTGCGGGACTGACCGGTATACCATTCGATGAGATAACCGGCGTGATTCGGATCGGCGTCGGTTTCGTCGAGGATGTAGCGGACGTCGCCGTAGGTGATGCCCGTATAGACATTGATGATTTCCCGGAGGGCGAGCAGGAGCGCCTGGCCTTCCAGGCCTTCGGCGTCGTCGAAGTAGGGGATGAGGTCGAGACCGGTCGGTTCGCCGGGGGTGATCGTGATCGCGAAATACGCTTCGAGTCCGAGCGCCGAAACGGTAACGTCGAAGATGCCGGCATTCGCCATGTTCGGGGAAGTGACGGCGTATTGTCCGCTCGTCAGGGTGATCGGCGTCCGGCCGGTGGCGGTGAGGGTCACGACAAGTCCCGCGAGATTGAGCGTGTCGCCCTCGACGTAGACGGTTTGCGTCGGCGCCGTGACGGAAAGCGCGATGCCGGCGGAGGAGGCGTCCGCCACGTAGATCGGGAAGCTCGCGGTCAGGTCGTCGTAAGTGACGGTGATCATGACCAATCCGGCGGAAGCGGAATCGAAACCGGTGAGCACATAGGATGCTTCGTCGAGTTCGATCTTGTCGCCGTCGGATTGGACGACGTTCACGACGAGTCCGGTCCAGTCGGCCGACTGGCCGGGCTGATAGACGAGTTTGGTCGGGAGCGTCAGTTCGAGCGCGATGTCCGCGAGGCTGACGGGTTCCTTCACATAGACGACGAACGAGGATTCAACGCCACCGTAACGGACGCGGACGGTCTGAAGGCCGGTGACGGACGAATTGAAGCCGAGGACGAAGTATTCGGAGATGACACTTTCCGAGGCATCCGAACGCAGAAGCGTGACGACGAGTCCGGTCGGGTCGAACGAGGACCCGGCTTCATAAACCGTTTTCCATGCGCCCGACAACAGGAGCGCGACGTTATGGACGGTGGTGGTGGTCGATAGCGATTCGGCGGTCGTGGTCGTGATCGCGGTGGTGGTCGTGATGCCGGTGGTGGTCGTGATGATTTCCGTGGTCGCCGTGGATGCGGTGGTCAGATTCATCGTGGTCGTCGCCGCCGTGGTCGTCGACCCGAACAGGTCGCATCCGGCGAGGCCGCCGACAAGCATCACCGCCAAGAGCATAATCAGCAGCTTTTTATTGATAAAATTCATTGGAATCACACCCTTACTGTCAGTAGCATAAAGTATATCACATTCTCGCCGTTTCGCCAACATTCATCGGATGGATTCGTGTGGCGGGGGATCCGGACGATTCCGTACGAATGTAAGCATGTCGCTTGCACAAAACATCCGTTACTGTGTTATAATGATATACTCTTGAAAGAATGCGAGGACCCTCATGTTCAACCGATTCGTCCAACTCGTGGAAAGCCACGAAAAAATCATCTTGCTACGGCATCAGAATCCGGACCTCGACGCCTTCGGCTCGCAGTTCGGACTTTATCATACCCTTCAAGCCCGCTATCCCCAAAAAACGATTCTTGCCGTCGGCGACTCGAACTCCCTCAACTATTTCCAGCCGCTCGATTCGGCGTCGGATCAGGACTATCGCGAAGCGCTCGTGGTCATCCTTGACACGGTCTCCCGGCAGATGCTCGAAGGCGCTCGGTACGAACAGGCGGAAACGCTCGTTTTGATCGACCATCACCGTAACGAACCGGACATCCGCTTCGATCTGTATATCAAAAATGCCGACGCTTCCTCCACGGCGGAAATGCTGGCGACCGCCTTTCTGGAAGCCGGCTGGACGATTCCGCTCTTGGCGGCCGAAGCCCTGTACATGGGGATCGTCGCCGATACCGGCCGGTTCCTGTACAAGAGCATCTCCCCGGCGACCTTCCGCACCGCCGCCGCACTGCTTGAACTCGGCATCGACATCCAACATCTGTATGACCGGATGTACGCCGAATCGCTCTTGATGAAGAAACTCAAATCGGCTTTCTTCAGCTCCATCGAGATGACCCCGAAGAACGTCGCCTACCGCAAAAACGACGAAGCTTTCCTGAAACTCCATGACGTCGACTCGCACACCGTCTCGCGCGGACTCGTCAACCAGATGGCCGGCATCCAGGAAGTTCCGATCTGGGCCAACTTCACCTATGACCTCGCGACCGGCAGAATCCTTTGCGAACTTCGTTCCCGCGCCATCCCGATCCTCGACGTCGCCAAGAAGTTCGGCGGCGGCGGGCATCTCCAAGCTTGCGGGTGCACCGTCGACACATGGAAAGAAACAGATCTGGTTCTCATGGAACTCGATCAAAAAACGGAGGAACGATAACATGGACAAACAGCACATTTTCGACAAGATCCTCGCCTATGACAAAATCATCATCCACATGCACATGCGTCCGGACGGCGACTGCTACGGCGCCGGGTTCGGACTCAAGTACATCCTGCAGGAATCGTTCCCGCAGAAGACGATCTACATCGTCGGCGAAACGGCCGAATACGTCAAATTCCTCGGCGACGTCGATGTGATCCCGGACGAAGCCTATCAAGGCGCGCTCTCGATCGTCGTCGATACCGCCACGCGCGACCGCGTCGCCGACCAGCGGTACTCAAAAGGTGCATACGTCATCAAAATCGACCATCACCTGCCGGTCGACGCCTACGGCGACTACCAGTACGTCGACACGACCCGTCCGGCGACGGCTCAGATCATCCTGGAGTTCTATCATGAATTCGCCAGCGTTCTGAAAATGAACATGAAAGCGGCGCGCGCGCTTTATACCGGCATCGTCACCGACACGGGACGCTTCAAGTACCGTTCGGTCACCTCGGCCACGTTCAAAGCGGTCGCTTCGCTGCTGGACTTCGGTCTCGATTTCGCGGACATCCTGTCGACGCTCGACGTCAAGACGGAAAACCAGATGAAACTGCAGGGATATGTCCTGACCAATTTCGAAAAGACGCCGAACGGCGTCGCCTATATCAAGATGAAGCCGGACATCATCGCCAAGTATGACGTCACGCTTGAGGAAGCGACCTCGCTTGTCAACGAACTCTCCGTCCTCCCGGACTGTCCCGTGTGGATCCTCTTCGCCGAGTACGAGAACGCGATCGTGCGTGCCCGGGTCCGGTCGAAAGGACCTGCCATCAATGAACTCGCGGCCAAATATCAGGGCGGCGGACACCCGATGGCGTGCGGTGCGAACGTGGGAAACTGGGAGACCGTCGAAGCGATGTTGAAAGACGCCGACGAACTCGTGAAAAAGTACAAAGAAGACCTGAAAAAAGCCGAAATTGCACACGAAAATATTTAAAATATTGCACTTGTTTTTGGAAACGTTATAATATATAATAAGTTAGCGTTGACCAGGTGGACCATGGAACAGGTAAAAATCACGTTTTTGATGACCGTGGACGGTAAAACCGAAACGATCTTCCGCACCGACGGACAGTCTGGCGAAGGCGTCCTTGCATTCCCCGACGGGGAAGGCGGGAACTACCTGATCGACTATGACGACACCGCGATGCGCGTGCGCCGCACCGGCCCCATCGAAATGGATTTTGCATTCATGCCAGGAACTCAAACCGCAGGTGTCCTCAGGACCGCGGGGACGACGTTCCGACTGTCCGCGACGACCCGCCGGCTGCGGGTGAGAAACGACCGCGTCGAGCTCGAATACGATCTCGTGAATGACGGCGAACCGATCTCAAGACACCGGCTCTCGATCGAATGGAAATGAAAACGGAGGAAAGTTAAGAAACATGACCGATATCAAACAACTGTCGTTGATGGAAGCTGCGGAACGGATTCTGTCGCAGAACAAAAACCCGATGACCTTTCTTGAGCTGTTCAAATCGCTGAGCGATTCGAAGGAAATGACCGACGAGGAAAAAGCCGCGGTCATCAGCCAGTTTTATTCCGATTTCATCGTGTCGGCGAAATTCATCTACATGGGCGATGATCTGTGGGACCTGAAGGTCCGCCAGTCGATCGACATGTGGGACAAGGACGGCGCTTACTACCAGGAATTCCCCGATACCGAGGGCGAAGAGGAAGAAGCCGAATTCGAACCCGAGGACGAAGACGAGGAAGTCGAAGAAGATGAGGCCGAAGAAGAGCTCGACGAGGACGAAGAAGACGCGATCGAAGAGAAGAACGAATTCGAATTGATCGAAGAAGACGCTCCGGTCGAAGAAGAAACGTTCGATGATGACAAATACAATGAATACATGGACGATTACGAGGACATGTACGACGAGGAATAAAGCATCGAAAGCGATTGTCTTTTCAAAACGGATTTGTTATAATTTTAAAGAGCTCGCTTGAAAACTGGGTTCTCCGTCAGGGGAACCCTTTTCTATTTTCCAAAAATCGCTCGCGAGGTACAAAAACATGAAGCAGACCAAGTTCATATTCGTCACCGGAGGCGTCGTATCGAGCCTTGGCAAGGGCATCGCCGCCGCCTCGCTCGGGCGCCTTCTGAAAAACCGCGGGTTGAAAGTATTCATGATGAAATTCGACCCGTATCTGAACGTCGATCCCGGCACCATGTCGCCCCTCCAGCATGGCGAAGTCTTCGTCACCGACGATGGCGCCGAGACCGATCTCGACCTTGGCCACTACGAACGCTTCATCGATGAAAACCTGTCCCTGCTCTCCTCGATCACGACCGGCAAGATCTATTCTTCCGTCATCGACAAGGAGCGCAAGGGCGAATTTCTCGGCGGCACCGTCCAGGTCATCCCCCACATCACGAACGAAATCAAATCGCGCCTTGAAGCGGCCGCGACCGCGTCCGATGCGGACGTGATCATCGCCGAAATCGGCGGCACGGTCGGCGACATCGAATCGCTTCCGTTCCTTGAAGCGATCCGGCAGACACGCCGCGACTATGGCTACAACAGCACCCTCTACATCCACAACACGCTCGTCCCCTATCTCGAAACGAGCGGTGAACTCAAGACCAAGCCGACGCAGCACAGCGTCAAGGAACTCCGTTCGCTCGGCATCACGCCGGATGTCATCGTTCTGCGCACGAGTCACGAAATCACGAACTCGATGCGGGAAAAAATCGCCCTGTTCTGCGACGTCACGAAAGAAGCCGTGATCCAGTGCATCGACGTCAAGATCCTCTATGAAGTCGCCCTCCATTTCCACGAACAGCATCTCGACGATCTGGTCTGCAACCATTTCGGACTTGTGACGCCGCCGTGTGACGTCTCCGACTGGACGCGTCTCGTCGAAACGATCCGAAACCTCAAAAACGAGGTCGAAATCGCTCTCGTCGGCAAATACGTCGCGCTCCACGACGCCTATCTTTCCGTTTCCGAAGCTCTGAAACACGCCGGCTATGCCCATAACGTGAAAGTGGTGATCCGGTGGGTCAACTCCGCCGAGGTGACCGATGAGAACGTCGCGTCCCTGCTCGGCGGATGCAAGGGAATCCTCGTTCCCGGCGGATTCGGCACCCGCGGCATCGACGGCAAGATCGCCGCGATCAAATACGCCCGCATGAACAACATCCCGTTCCTCGGCCTCTGTCTCGGCCTGCAGCTGTCGATCATCGAGTTCGCCAGAAACGTCTGCGGCCTGCCCGAAGCCAATTCGACCGAATTCGACCCCGACACGATCTACAACGTGATCGACTATCTGCCCGAACAGTACGTCGGGATCAATCTCGGCGGCACGATGCGCCTCGGTCTCTATCACTGCGATCTGAAGAAAAACACGCTTGCCGGCAAGGCCTATGGCGTCGAACACATCCAGGAACGCCACCGCCATCGCTACGAGTTCAACAACAAGTTCAAGAAACTCCTCGAGAAGCAGGGCATGATCTTCTCCGGGATCAATCCGCAGACGGGTCTCTGCGAGATCATCGAACTGAAAAATCATCCGTGGTTCGTCGCCAGCCAGTTCCATCCGGAATTCGTTTCGCGGCCGCAACGGCCGCAGCCGCTGTTCCGCGATTTCGTCGGCGCGAGCGTCGCGAACGCCAAATAATAACTCAGAAAAGTTGTTATAAAAACAACTTTTCTTTTAAATTAGGTATTGTGTACCACACAGTAGTGTGTTATAATCACTACCAAAGGAGGGGATTCCATGAATGCGCAATTCAAACGCGGCATCATCGAACTGTGCGTCCTCTCGCAACTCGTCAAAGAGGATATGTACGGCTACATGGTCATCAACAACGTTTCCAAGCATCTTGACGTCAACGACAACACGATTTACCCGATCCTGCGCCGACTGACGCAGGACGGCCATTTCGAAACGTATCTCCAGGAATCCGATCTCGGCGCGCCCCGGAAATACTACCGGATGACGAAGTCCGGATTCGAACACTATCTCAATCTGCGCGACGAATGGGACCAATTCATCACCGGGGTCTATGAGATCCTGAACGAAGGAGGAAAAAACAGTGAAGCAGTATTTAAACGATTTAAAGACCGCATTGAGTGAGTCGAAGCGATTCACCGAAGCGGAAATCAACGACATCCTTGCCGACCACGAAGAAATGATCTCCGAGGCGCTCGCAAGCGGGCTTGCCGAAACCGAGATCGAGACGAAATTCGGAAATCCGCAAAAAGTGGCTACCGACCTGATCGATTCCTGCGGCGCGAAACATGCCAAGGATTCCAAACGGGAAGACGGCGCGGCCGTCTTCACGGGAGTCCCGCCGGCCGGCGTGATCAACCTGACGTTCCGGCTTGCTTCCGAAGACATCACCATCACCGCCGAAGCTCGCGACGACATCGCCGTCTTCGCCGAAGGAGATGCGAAGGTCGACCTTTACGAGATCGGCTTCGTCGGAAACGAATTTGTCATCAAAATGAAAAAGAACCAGTTCCGCGGCTGGTTCCAGCGCGGCGAATTGTCGTTCGACGTCCGCATTCCCGGCCGCATGGAAGTCGGGGAAGTGATTTTCCAAAAGGCAAGCGGAGACTACAAAATAGACGGCGTAAAGGCGGCCAAGTTGCGCATCAACATCGCCTCCGGCGACGGCGAGATCTCCGACGGCTCGATCGAGCAGATCGACATCGCCTCGGTGAACGGCGATCTCAAGATGGAACGGCTGATCCTCGGAGCCGTTTCGATCAACCAGGTTTCCGGCGATCTCGTGATCGAACACGTCGTCTGCGAAGGCGATCTGGAGATCGGCTCGACGTCGGGCGACGTCGAAATCATCGATACGACCTGCGCCAACGCGTCGTTCCACACGGTATCCGGCGATCTCGAAGGATCCGAGTTCTATCCCGCAACGATCAAGCTCAACAGCGTTTCGGGCGACGTGAACATCGAAAACACCGACCGAACCCGCACGATTCAGGTAAAAACGACCCATTCGATCAGCGGATCGATCCGCATCAGCGAAAAATGATATAATAGTACCGGAACACCAAATCGACACCATCGAAAGGAATCCGGAATGGAACGACTCGAACGCTTCAGAACCCTTGTCAAAGAACTGAAAGCCTATCAATACGTTATGAACGTGATCGGCTGGGATTCGGAAACCGAAGCCCCGCGCGGCGCGTTCGGCCCACGCGCCGAAGTCATGGGCATCATCGGCGGCGAAATCTTCAAACGCTCGACCAGCCAGGAGTATCAAGACGTCGTCAACGGCCTCTACCGGGACATCGCCTCGCTTGACGCCGACACGGCGAAGGAAATCCGCCGCGCCAAGAAGGCGCTCGACAAGATCGTCACGATTCCCGAGGCGGATTTCGTCGGCTATCAACGGCTCCTCACCCTTGCCCAACCGGCGTGGGAAGACGCGAAAGCGAAGAACGACTGGGCGGGCTTCAAACCCTTCCTGGCCGACATCATCGAAATGAACAAGAAGTTCGTCGGCTACTACGGCCTTCCCGGCGAACCATACGACATCCTCCTCGACGAGTTTGAGGAAGGCATGTCGATGAAGGCCTACGACAAGTTCTTCAACGCCCTCAAGAAGGATCTCGTGCCGTTCGTCAAGAAAATCCTCGCCGTCAAGAACGACCGCCGCGACCCGTTCGCGGAAGCGAAATTTCCGATCGACAACCAGCAGATTTTCAGCAACTATCTGCTCACCGTGATGAAGTTCGACCGCAGCCGCGGCCTCCTCAAGAAGAGCGTCCATCCGTTCACCTGGAACACCTCCCCCGCCGACGTCCGCCTGACGACCCGCTACAGTCCCGACGCGCTCTTCGGATCAGTCTTCTCGACGATCCATGAACTCGGCCACGCGACGTACGAACAGCAGATCGATCCCATCTTTGATGCGACCCTGCTTTCCAGCGGCACGACGATGGGAATCCATGAGTCGCAGTCCCGCATGTATGAAAACATGTTCGGCCGCAGCCGTCCGTTCTGGCAGAAGCATCTGTCCGAACTGAAGCGGCTCTTCCCGACCCAGCTCAAGGGCGCCACCGTCGACGACGTCGTCTTCGCCGCCAACAAGGTCGAAGCCTCGTACATCCGTACGGAAGCCGACGAACTCACCTATCCGCTTCACATCATGCTCCGGTATGACATCGAACGGATGCTGTTCTCGGGCAAACTCACCGTCGACGAACTCCCCGCAAAATGGAACGAATTGATGAAGAGTTATCTCGGCATCGTGCCGCCGACCGACTCCGAAGGCGTCCTTCAGGACGTCCACTGGTCGAGCGGACTGATCGGGTATTTCCCGACCTACGCGCTCGGCACTGCCTACGCCGCGCAGATCTATCACGCCATGCAGAAGGAACTCGACATCGACAAACTTCTCCGCGCGGGCGACATGGGACCGATCAACGCCTGGCTCAAGGACAAGATCCATCGGTTCGGCGGCTCGAAATCCCCCGAACAGATCATGCTCGACGTCACCGGCGAACCGTTCGATCCGCACTACTATATCGACTACCTGAAAAAGAAATATACGGCGCTCTATCTGTCGTAACGAGATCGTGGCGGCGCAGTCCATGCGCCGCCTTTTCATATTCAAATGCGGGAAAAGACTTGTCCGCACGCGCTCCCGCGTGCTATAATGCTTTACAATATTGATGGAGGTGCAAGAATGCTCTTAAAAAAAGAACTGATTGAAAAAACGATCGCAACGGGACTCTCCACCGGAGCCGATTTTGCGGAAGTGTTCATCGAGGATACCTCCTCGGAGAACATCCAGCTGGTCGGGGGCCGGGTCGAGAAAGCCAATGGTTCAAAAATCTTCGGCGTCGGCGTCCGTCTCGCCCTCGGGTTCCAAAGCGTGTACGGATACACCAACAGCAAGAATCCGGACGACATCGTGAAACTGGCATCCGACCTGTCCAAGTCCTTTTCGAGCAACAAGGTGTTCCAGGCCGTGCCGCTCATCAAACTTGAAGTCGGAACGCATCACAAGGCGAAAATCAGCCCGCGCGACGTCGCACGGTCGAAAAAGGTCGAATTGATGAAGGCCGCCTATGACGCGGCCAAGAATTACGACCCTGTGATCGTGCAAGTCGCGATCATGCTCGGCGACTCCGTCCAAAACGTCCTGATCGCCAACAGCGAAGGCCGGTTCGTTTCCGACGAGCGCACCCACGTCCGCATCTACGTCCAAGCCGTCGCCGGCAAGGACGGCGTCATGCAGACGGGCGGCGAAGGACCCGGGTCCGCCATGGGGTACGAATACTTCTTTGAAGAATTCGACATCACGGAAGCGGCCAAGGATGCGGCCCGCACCGCCAAGACGATGCTTTACGCCGACGAATGTCCGTCCGGCGTCATCCCCGTCATCATCAACAACAAATTCGGCGGCGTCATTTTCCACGAAGCCTGCGGACACTCGCTCGAAGCGACGTCCGTCGCCAAAAACGCCTCCGTTTTCTGCGGAAAACTCGGGCAGCAAGTCGCTTCGCCGATTGTCAACGCGATCGACGACGGCACGATCGAAAACGCCTGGGGTTCCGCCAACTTCGATGATGAGGGATACCCGCAACAGCGTCGCGTCCTGATCGAAAACGGCATCCTTAAATCCTACATGGTCGACAAACTGAACAGCCGTCGCATGAGCCATGAGCCGACCGGGTCCTCACGCCGCGAATCCTATCGTTTTTCACCGACGTCCCGCATGTCGAACACCTACATCGACAACGGCACGTCGACCTTCGATGAAATCATCGCCGCGACCGAATACGGTCTCTATGCGGCGAAAATGGGGGGCGGGTCCGTCAATCCTGGCAACGGCGACTTCAACTTTTCCGTGTCGGAAGGATACATGGTCCGAAACGGTAAAATCGCCGAACCGGTCCGCGGCGCCTCGCTCGTCGGAAACGGCGCGAAGATCCTTTGGAACATCGACATGATCGCCGGCAATCTTGACCGCGCCCGCGGCATGTGCGGCTCGGCTTCGGGATCGATCCCGGCCGACGTCGGACAGCCGACCCTCCGTGTTTCTTCAATCACGGTCGGCGGCAAAAAGGGAGGCAAATGACGATGATGAATTTCGAATTGCTCTTTCAGACCGCCAAGGAAAAAGGCTGCAGCGACGTTTCCGTCTTTCTCACCAACCGCAGCGAACTCTCGATCGAAGTCTTCGACGGCGCACTCGACAAGTATGAGATCGCCGATACCGCCAGCATGGTTGTCCGCGGCGTCTACAACGGCAAGATGGGCACCTTCGTCACCGAAGTCCTCGATGACAAGATGATCCCGTCGATCGTCGACGCGATCATCGAATCGGCCAAGATCATCGATTCGCTCGACGACGCGATCATCTACGCCGGCGACAAGGAATACGTCAAGCTCGAAGGCCTCGTGAACGAAGATTTGAAGAACCAGGACGTCGCCCTCAAGATCGCCGCCGTCAAGGAACTCGACCAGGCGATGCATGCGGCCGACCCGAAGGTCACGATCGTCGAAACGATGTACTCCGAGACGACCCGCCGGGTTCTGTTGCAGAACACCAAGGGTCTGAAACTCGAAAACAGCGTCAATTCGGCGATGTTCGGCGGCTCGGCGATCGTCAAGGACGACACCGACCAGCGGACCGCCTTCGATCTCGTCGTTTCCAACGATCCCAAGGATTTCAACGCGGCGAAACTCGCCAAGTCGATTGTTTCCGACGCCGTCGCCGCCCTCGGCGCGAAGCCGGTTCCGACCGGCACGTACGAAATCGTCTTCCATGCGGATGCGCTCGCCACCCTGCTCTCCGCGTTCCAGGGCATCTTCTCCGCCGAAACGGTGCAGAAGAACATGTCCCTCTTGAAAGGCAAGCTCAACACCGTGGTCGGTTCGCCGATCGTTTCGATCGTCGACGATCCGTTCCAGAAGAAGTCGAGCCGCAGCCGTTCGTTTGACGACGAAGGGGTTGCGACGAAATACAAGGCACTCATCGACAAGGGCGAACTGAAGACCTATCTCTACAACCTCGTCACCGCCAAGAAAGATGGCGTCGCCTCCACCGGCAACGGCTTCGGAAACGCCATCGCACCCATCAACCTCAAGTTTTTGCCGGGGTCTTCCAAACTTGACGAACTCGTGAAATCCTGTCATGACGGACTCTTCATCAAAGACGTCCAGGGTGCGCACGCCGGCGCCAATCCGATCTCAGGCGACTTCTCGCTTCAGGCCAGCGGCTTCGTCGTGAAAGACGGCGTCATCGGCGCCCCTGTCGCGCTCGTCACCGTCGCCGGCAACTTCATCCAGATGATGAAGGACGTCGTCCTCGTCGCCGACGATCTCAAGACCGGCTACTACGGCATCACCACGCCTTCGATCAAAGTCGCCTCGATGGCCGTTGCGGGCATCTAGGCAATCCAGAGGGATCGGCTTCGGCCGATCCCTTTTTGTTTCCCGCGGCTACGGGGATTTGCCTTTACTTTCATGGCCGCATTTTGTATAATGTAATGTGGAAAACAGTTATCACGTCTATCCAATGGAGGCTTCACATGGCACTTGTTTCCGTCAAAGAAATGTTAACGAAAGCGTTCGCCAACGGCTATGCCGTCGGTCAGTTCAACATCAACAACCTCGAATGGACCAAAGCGATCCTGACCACCGCGCAGGAAATGAACTCCCCGGTCATCCTCGGCGTCTCCGAAGGCGCCGCGAAGTACATGACAGGATACAAGACCGTCGTGGCGATGTGCGCCGCGATGATCGATTCGCTCAAGATCACCGTCCCGGTCGCCATCCATCTCGACCACGGCACCTATGAAGGCGCCTTGAAAGCGATCGAGGCGGGCTTTCCGTCCATCATGTTCGACGGCTCGTCGCTGCCGATCGCCGAGAATATCGCGAAGACCACCGAACTCGTCGCGCTGTGCCAGGCGAAAGGCCTGTCGATCGAAGCCGAAGTCGGCCCGATCGGCGGCGAAGAAGACGGCGTCCACGGTAAAGGCGAACAGGCCGATCCGGAAGAATGCGCCAAAATCGCCGCGCTCGGCGTGACGATCCTCGCCGCCGGCATCGGAAACATCCACGGCATCTATCCGCCGAACTGGCAGGGACTCGATTTCGAGCGTCTCGCCGCGATCAAGCGGCGCGTTCCCGCCGTTCCGCTCGTCCTGCACGGCGGCACCGGCATCCCCGACGAGATGATCAAGCATGCGATCAGTCTCGGCGTCGCGAAGATCAACGTCAACACCGAATGTCAGCTCGTATTCGCCGCGGCGACCCGCAAGTACATCGAAGCGGGCAAAGACCTCGACCACAAGGGCAAGGGCTTCGATCCGCGCAAACTGCTCGCCCCCGGCTACGAAGCGATCAAAGCGTCCGTCAAGGAAAAAATCAATCTGTTCGGTTCCGCCAACAGAGCCTGACGATTTAGAAAAACCACTAGATTTAGTGGTTTTTCCTTCTCTATCGACACCCACGGAGGCTTCGCATGGACTATCTGTTTCGGGAATATCTGGCGTGGATCGCCGAGAATCACGAATTCTACATGGAACTGAAAGAGCACGAGTCGATGCTTTACGACCGGTTTCTTCCGATCTACGCGGTCCTCGACCACGTGTACCGGGAAGTGAAAAGCGACAAGATGCAGTTCGACGGCGATCTCAAGCGCATCTTCAATGTCGGCCTCGAATTCCTGCATGAGCAGTTCGATTCGTGCAAACTGTATCTCGATACGAAGTTTCAAGGCGATCTCCATGCGTTTCTGGAATACGACGCCATCGTCAACGACATCCTCTTCGTCGAAGACGTCCGCTATGAACTTGTCGAGAAACAGGCAAAATACGACGAAAAGAAACTCGAAGACCTGCTTGACCGGCTCGAAGCAATCCTCGACGAGAAGGCGGAGATCGACGAGAACATCGGCGTCTACGTCGACAGCGTCATCAAGGACGTGATCGGCGAGGCCGAATTCGAACTCTATGGCATCATCGACATCTTCATGGACGTCGCCGAGACGTTCGGCTTGTATCTGTTCGAGGACGAGGAAATCGTCCTTGGCAAAGACATCTGAGAAAGGGTGAATCCCATGTTAAATCGAAAAAGATACATCATCGTCCTCGTTGTGCTCGGCGTCGCGAGCGTTTCCGCCGCCGTCATCAACGCCATTTACGGAAAACAGGAATACTGGCTTTGGATCCTTCTCGTCGTGATGACCGTCTGGACCGTCCTTCGGACCAGGGTCTACGCGCCGCTTCAGGTGTTCGGCACGAAGTTCACGATGCTCGTCGACTATGACCTCGACATCGAAGAAGCCTGCCGCCTCGCCAAATTGGGCGCCGACAACGCGCCGACCGCGCGGGTGAAGGAAATCTATGGCATGTACTACGCCATGAGCCTTTACTACAAGGGCGACTACGAGGCCGCGGTCCGCGCCTTCAATCAAATCGACATGAAGAAGCTCGACGGCGTCTATCACATCCTGATCGTCGCCTTCATCGCCTATTCCGAATTCGAACTCGGCAACGCCGACGCCTTCGACGCGGCCGTCGAACGGCTCCACGGCATCAAGACCGGGATTCCCGCCAAGTATCAGAACTACGCCGCGAACTACCTCGAGATCCTTGAGGCGATGGGCAAGCTTTCCGATGATCCGGAAGCCTACCGCGCGATGATGGAAAAACATTTCAGCCGCGACGACGGGTACATTTCGACCCGCCTGATCCACAATTACCGCATCGCCCTCTATTACAAAGAAATCGGCGACGTCGCCGAAATGGACAAGCAGCTGGCGTTCGTGATCGCCAACGGCAAGGACCACCATACCGCGCTTCAGGCGCAGAAGCTGTTCCAGGGCACCGTCAACGTCGAGGACTATGTGATCCGCGACAGCATCGAAGAAGTCCAACCCGCCGACGAAACCGCGCAAATCGAAACCAAGGAACCGGACACAGACGACGGGGAAGACGACCAGCCGGAAGGCGTTTGACAAAAGCGAGGCCGTCATGAAGACGATCGATCTGTCGTGCTGGAACCGCCGAAAGCATTTCGAGTTGTTCAAGACCTACCGGCAGCCCTTCTTCAACGTCTGTTTCGAACTCGACCTGACGACGTTTTTGCCCGCCATCAAAGCGGAAGGAAAAGCGTTCTTCCTTTCCTTCGTCCACGCCGTCATGAAGGCGGCGAACCGGACCGAGGCCCTGCGGCTTCGGATCCGCGGCGAGGAAGTGGTCTTGCATGAACGGGTCCGTCCGTCGTTTACGATGATGACCGACGCAGGCGTGTTCCGCTTCGTCACCGTCTCCTATGACGACGATCAAGACACGTTTTTGAGGAAAGCCGTCGATACCGTCGAAGCCGCGAAAAAAGACGTATCGGTCGCGGACGAACCGGGTATCGACGATCTTGTCTTCATCACGAGCATGCCGTGGCTCTCGTTCACCGCGATCGAACACGCGATGCCGGGCCATCCGGACGATTCCTTTCCCCGCCTCACCTGGGGAAAGTATCGCGAGGTTTCCGGCCGGATTCTGATTCCGTTCTCGGTCGCCGCGCATCACGCGCTCGTCGACGGCTCAGACGTCGGCGCCTTCGCCGCAACGCTCCAGGCGCTATTGAGCGATCGGTAACCAAAAAAATCCAGGGAAGACGCGTTCAGCCGTCTTCCCTGTTTTCGATTTTTTGAGAAAGGCTCCGTTGTTGATTTCCTCGAGCGTCTTACGAGGCTATCGGGGCCCATTCGTTCGTCGTCGATACCATATATTCGATGCATACGATGAAACGAAATATGATTGAGTTGGTTGTACGCAGGCTATCACGGTTTGAGTAATCCCAATGGAACAACGATTTTTCCGTCTTTTCGCGCATAAGCATCCTCCGTGCCCGTCAGAATCATCATGAAACTTGGCTGTTTCAATTTTGTGAAATCTAGCTTTGCGATAAAACGGTCTAGATCCCGTGCCGCTTCTTCGATTCGACTCGAACCGACTTTTACTTGAACTGCCCCCCACCGGCCGTCCTTGAGTTGGACAATAGCATCAATATCAAGGCCTGTATAATCACCATAGTAAAAAACCTCACCGCCAAAATCTTCAATTTCCAAATATACAATACAATAAATTCCAAATATACAATNNAAATATACAATGTAAGTATTTCTAATTATCCTCATTGCTGGGTTATATTCTCCTTCGGTAGCCCGCCGTCTCATCAACTGTTGTTATTTCGTCGTTTTGCACGAAGACATCCAAACTCGGTAAGCGTGGGCGTCGCTCGGTTGTTGCGACGCATCGAACACCTTGAACGACCGTTGACAAAAAACACAGGGAAGACGAGTTCTGCCGTCTTCCCTGTTTTCTATTTTTTTGAGAAAGGTTCCGTTGTCGATTTCCTCGAACGCCTTGCGCAGTTCCTCCCGCGTGTTCATCACGATCGGGCCTCCCCACGCCACCGGTTCGCGAAGCGGCGCCGCCGCGCCGAAGAGGAAACGGGCGCCTTTGTCGCCGGCCGTCACGATGACCATGTCGCCATCCGAAAAGAGCGCCGCGTCTTTCGCCACGGCCGATGTTCCGGCGGGGACGGAAAACGATCCCGAAAACAGATAGCCGAACGCCGTCTCATCCAGCCCGACAGGTTGGATGAACACCGCTCCGGGAGCGAGGTCGACGTCAAGCCAGGTCATCAGGACATAATCGGGGCGCACCGCCCCGGCGACGCCTTCATACGTCCCGGACAGGATGCGGACGGTCGATCCGTCGCGCGCTACGACGGGGACCGACGACGGTTCGACATCACGGTACTGCGGAGTGGTCATCTTGTCCTTCGCGGGTAGATTGAGCCAGAGTTGCGCGCCGAGCATGCGGGGCGAGGCCTTGGGCATTTCCTGATGCAAAATCCCGCGGCCGGCGGTCATCCACTGTGCTCCCCCGGCATCGATCGCGCCGCGGTTTCCGAGCGAATCGCCGTGTTCGATCCGACCGGCGATGAGATAGGTGATCGTTTCGATCCCGCGATGGGGATGCCAGGGAAAACCCTTCACGTAGTCGGCCGGATCGGTCGAATCGAAGGCGTCGAGCATGAGGAACGGGTCGAAATCAGGGACGTCCGGGCGCGACAGCACGCGGACGAGGCGGACGCCCGCGCCGTCGACGGCGCGCATGCCGTTTGCGATGCGTTGGATCGTTCGTTCTTTCATGGGGTCCTCCACAAGATTGACCTACCTTGATTATACCATGGGCCGGATCCGTGTCGAAAAAAAACGCCTCGTCAAAGACGGGGCGTCGGATCGATCACTTGTTGGGATTGCGCGGTTTCATGTGCGGGAAGAGGAGGACGTCGCGGATCGACTGGCTGTTCGTCAATAGCATCACCAGACGGTCGATTCCGATGCCGATCCCGCCCGTCGGCGGCATGCCGTACTCGAGCGACTCGACGAAATCGATGTCCATCTCGTTGGCCTCGTCGTTGCCGAGGGCTTTTTCCTTGAGCTGATCTTCGAACCGTTCCAGCTGGTCGACCGGATCGTTCAGTTCGGTATAGGCGTTCGCATACTCGCGCGAATCGATGAAGAGTTCGAAGCGCTGCGTGAAGCGCGGATCCTTGGGATCCTTTTTGGTGAGCGGGGAAATTTCGATCGGATGACCGTAGACGAACGTCGGCTGGACGATCTTGTCCTCGCAATACGCTTCGAAGAAGAGGTTGACGATGTGACCGATGCCGTAATGCTGCGGTTCGACGCGCAGGTGATGATCGAGCGCGAGGTTCTTCGCGACTGCGAAGTCGGTGATCTGGAAGAAGTCGATCCCGGTTTGTTCGCGGATCAAATCGACCATGTGGGCGCGGCGCCAGCCGCGGGCGAGGCTGATCGGCTTATCGCCATATTGGATTTCGGTCGTGCCGATCGTCTTCTCGGCGATCGAAATGATGAGGTCCTCGCAGAGGTCCATCATACCTTCGAGGTCGCTGTAGGCGAGATAAAGTTCGATCGTCGTGAATTCCGGATTGTGCTTGACGTCCATGCCTTCGTTGCGGAAGAGCCGGCCGATTTCGTAAACGCAGTCAAAGCCGCCGACGATGAGGCGCTTCAGATAGAGTTCCGGGGCGATGCGCAGGTAGAACGGCATGGCGAGGGCGTTGTGGCGGGTGACGAAGGGGCGGGCGTTCGCGCCGCCGAGGATCGGATGGAGGATCGGCGTCTCGACTTCGAGGTACCCTTTGTCATCGAGGTAGTTGCGCATCGCGCGGATGATCTTCGACCGCAGGATCAGCGTGTTCTTCGACTCCTCGTTCATGATCAGATCGACGTAGCGGCGGCGGTAGCGCTCTTCGACGTCGACGAGTCCGTGGAACTTGTCGGGCAGCGGGCGAAGCGCCTTCGTCAGATGGATGAAGCGGTCGACGCGGATCGACAGTTCGCCGGTGTTGGTGATCATCGGCGAACCTTCGACGCCGATGATGTCGCCGAGGTCGGATTTGTCGAAGAGATCGTAATCGGCTTCGCCGACGACGTCGTACTTGACGTAGATCTGGACGCGGCCGTGCTGGTCCTGGATGTGGGCGAAACCCGCTTTACCCTTGACGCGCTTGGTCATCACGCGGCCGGCGAGCTTCACCTTGGGGGGATTTTCCATGGCGTGGAGCTCGTCTTTCGAGAAACCTGAAAAGGCGGCCTTGAAGGTCTCGGTGTTGTGCGTGCGGTCGAAGCGGCTTCCATACGGATCGAGGCCCTTTGACAAGAGTTCCGCGGCTTTTTCGCGGCGGACGATTTCCTGTTCGGTGAGTTTGCTAAAATCCATGGGTTACCTCGCGGAATTGACGTCGATGATGAGGGTGGTGGCGGTGACGATGCTTTGCAGATTCAGGTACATGATCTGGATGTAGGTCGAACCGTCCGAGGGGACGGTATCCATGATGTTGAAGTCGAGTTTCCCGACGACGTAATCGAGCCCCGATTGGTTGAGCGAGGCGATGACGGCCTCGGAGAGGGGCGAACTCGCGTTCTTTTCGTAGATGATGTAACGGACGCCGCGAAGGATCGCGTCATCGACGATTTCCTGTTTGTGCTGCGCCGTGAACTGTTCGGTTTCTTCGTGATAACCGGGTGAAATCGAGATGGATTCGATCCCATAGTCGGCGGTCAGATAACCGTAGAGGTTGGTCGAGGTCATCATGAATTTCGTGCCGGCGTCGATCGCGGCTTGATAGGCCGCGGAAAGTTCGGTCAGATTGGTTTCGAGCGTCGCGTGGTTGGCGGTGATCTGCGCCGCATGGTCCGGATACGCGGCGAGCAGTTTGGCAAGCAGCACGTCGTTGACGAGAAGCATCCGCTCCGGGCTCACCCAGAAGTGCGGGTCGTAGCCGAGCGTCGTCGGCGCTTCTGGCTCCGTCGTGGTTGTTTCCGATTCTTCTTCGTCGTGGTGATGGACGACACCTTCGATGAAGTCGATCTCGTTTTCGATCTTGACGAGCCGTCCGTCGTCGTAAAGTTCCTCGAAGACGCCGGTGATCTGATTGTCGATCTGGGCATCGAGGTTCGCGCCGACATAGACGAGCAGGGCCGCATTCTTCATCGCGATGATCTGCTTGGGCGACCAGTCGGCGATCGTGTCATGGGAAGACATGCCGGGAACCATCCCGGCAGTAAGGCCGGTGCCGGCCGTCATGTTTCCCAAGAGATAGACCAGCGGATAGACCGTGGCGTAAAGATCATAGCCGGGTTCGTCCGGCGTGCAGGCCACACTCGCCGAAAGACCGAACAGGACCGCGACCAAAGCAATCAGTTTTTTCATCATATACCACCATCTTCGCGGCCTCAAGGCCGGACTCATGCATCTATTATACAGTAAGGGTGCGATTATCGCAACGCGCCGTCGAGGGCGGAAGCGATTTTTTCCTCGGCGATGACTTCGTACATCTGGTCGGCGTCGGCTTTCTTGATCGTTTCGGCGGTTTTCAGGACGCGCACGGTGAGTTTCTTCGTTCCGTACATGATCGTGATCACATCGCCTTCCTTGACCGCCGTGGACGGTTTGGCGACCTTCTCGTTGACGAGAACGCGTTCGTGGTCGGAGATGTCCTTCGCGACCGTTCGGCGCTTGAAGATGCGGGAGACTTTGAGATATTTGTCAAGACGCATGGGGGGCTCCTTTCAAGGAAACAGGGATACCCTCGAGTATCCCTGCCGTTTCGTGATTAATGCGCGACCTCGACTTGCGGGGCGGGCGTTTCGACGACCGGATGATCGGCGCGATCGAGCTTGCCGGTCGCGAGGATTTCGTCGATGTCTTCCTTCGTCAATGTTTCGACTGCGAGGAGATAGGTGGCGATGCTCTTGAGCAGGTCGAGATTCGCGTTGATGACCCGCTTGGCGTTTTCGTAACAGGTGTGGATGATGGCGCGGACTTCCTTGTCGATCTCGGAGGCGATCGCTTCCGACATCCGATTGGATTTGCCGTAGTCGCGGCCGAGGAAGACCGCTCCGGTGTCGTGTTCGTAGGTGACCGGGCCGAGGGCTTCGGACATGCCGTACTCGGTGATCATCGTGCGGGCGATTTCGGTTGCGCGCTGGAGGTCGTTGTGGGCGCCGGTGGAGATTTCGCCGAAGGTGATTTCTTCGGCGACGCGACCGCCGAGGAGGCCGGAGATCCATTCGAGGAGGCCTTGCTTCGTCTGGAGGAACCGCTGTTCCTCTTCCGGAAGCATCAGATTGTAGCCGCCGGCGGTGCCGCGCGGGATGATCGTGACTTTGTGGACGATGTTCGCGTTCTCCAGCTTGAGGCCGATCACGGCGTGTCCGGCTTCATGGTACGCGATGTACTCGCGTTCCTTCTTGGACATCACGCGCGACTTCTTGGCGGGTCCCATCATGACGCGGTCGATCGCCTCGTCGATGTGATAGAGTTCGATCTGCGTCTTGTTTTCGCGGGCCGCGAGAAGCGCGGCCTCGTTCATCACGTTCTCGAGGTCGGCGCCGGTGAACCCGGGGGTGCGGCGGGCGATTTCGTCGAAGGTGACGGCGGGATTCATTTTCTTTTTGCGGGAGTGGACCTTGAGGATTTCGGCGCGGCCCTTGATGTCCGGAACGCCGATGTAGATCTGGCGGTCGAACCGGCCGGGACGGAGGAGCGCCGGGTCGAGGATGTCGACGCGATTCGTCGCGGCGAGGATGATGACGCCGGTGTTGTGGCCGAAGCCGTCCATTTCGACGAGAAGCTGGTTCAACGTCTGTTCGCGTTCGTCATGGCCGCCGCCGAGGCCGGTGCCGCGCTGGCGGCCGACGGCGTCGATTTCGTCGATGAAGAGGATGCACGGGGCGTTTTGCTTGGCCGTCTTGAACATGTCGCGGACGCGGCTGGCGCCGACGCCGACGAACATTTCGAGGAAGTCGGAGCCGGAAACGTAGTAGAAGGGGACGTTCGCCTCGCCGGCGACGGCGCGGGCGATGAGCGTTTTGCCGGTACCGGGCGGACCGACGAGGAGGACGCCCTTCGGGATGCGGGCGCCGAGGTCGAGGTATTTCTTCGGGGCTTTCAGGAAGTCGATGATTTCCGCCAGTTCGGCTTTTTCCTCATCGGCGCCGGCGACGTCGTTGAAGGTGGTCTTCTGGTTCTTCGAGAGACGGGCGCGGGAGCGGCCGAAATCAAAGGCCTGCTTGTTGGCGTTGTTCGATCCGCGCGTCATCATCACGAGCATGATGACGATGCCGGCGACGACGAGCAGGGGAAGCAGGATGTCAAAGAGGTTGTAGGACGCACCGCGGAGAAACTGGAAGGCGATGTCGTTGGTCGTATCGAGGTCGCTGTTCTTCGCGGTGACGGCGGCGCGAAGATCCTGGTATTCGGCGTCGTTGGCGAGGTAGGTGACGTAGTCGCGGTCATCGGACAACTTGCCGGTCACGACGTAGGCGCGGTAGTTGATGTCGCCCTGGGCCGGCGAGACGATCATCGTCTCGACCTGGTCGGAGGACACCGCGGCCTCGAATTCGTCGTTGCGGAGTTCGACGGGAGCGTTGAGATTCCCGAAGCTATAGATGATCGCGAGGGCGATCGCGAGCAGCACCAGAATCATCAGGTAGTGCGAGCCGCGATTGCTGAAAGGCTTCTTTGCGTTGGTATCGGCCATGGATGGACCTCCTGTTTATTTTTTGTAGACTTCGGGCTTCAACACGCCGACATACGGCAGGTTGCGATACATTTCGTCGTAATCGAGCCCGAAACCCACGACGAATTCCTTGGGGATGACCGTACCGATGTATTTCGGCACGAATTCCAGCACACGGCCGGCCGGCTTGTCGAGAAGCGTGACGACGTCGACGGATGCGGCGCCGCGATGATAGAGCAGCTTGACGATGACGTCGAGGGTCTTGCCGGTGTCGACGATGTCCTCGGCGATCAGGATGTGACGGTCCTTGACGGTGATCTCGAGATCCTTCGTGATCCGGATGTCGGCGGACGAGGAGATCCCGCCGTGATAGGATGAGACGCCCATCAGCTCGATCTCGCAGTAGAGATCGATGTGCTTGATCAGTTCGGCCATGAAGGGCATGCACCCTTTGAGCAGACCGACGATGAGCGGCTTCTGGCCGGCGTAGTCTTTCGTGATCTGCGCGCCGAGGCGCTTGCAGATGGCGTCGATCTCAGATTCGGATACAAGCACCCGTTCGATGTCTTTTTCCAGCATGTCCGCTTACCCCCGTGTGTAGTTCAGATAGATCGTTTCGGGACCGTTTGGGGTCGCCGCCTTGATGTTCAATCCGGGAATCCACAGGACCTCGCCGGTTTTCCCGATCAGAAGCGCCATCCGGTTCCGTTCATCCATCGGCAGTTTGCGGTCGATGAACAAATCCTTCAGTTTCTTCGTTCCATAGGCGAAGGCGATGCGGTCGCCGTTCTTGCGCGTACGCAGCGTCATCGGGAAAATGAAATCTAGATAATTATAACATAATTCCATTTGAATTCCATCAATATTGTCCGGTTTTGCTGCGACGGAGAGGACCGAACCGTCGGGAAGCGGGTAACGCCCGAAGCCGGGAATCGGAATGGAAAACGGCATCGCATCCTCGGTATGGCGAACGAAGGCGACACAATCGTAATTTTTCTCGATTCGGCATCCGCCGGGCAGGTCGTAGGAACCGTGGGGTTTGATCGCGGCGATGATTCCGATCGCGGCGAGCATCTGCGCATGCGACAGTTCGACGGCGTCGCCCGTGAGGCGGTCGAAGCCGAGTTTGACGACTTCTTTGCGCACGGCCGCTTCGAGCCGGAGGAACGCCGAAGCGGAGAAGCCGACGCGGTCTGTTTCGAATTTGACCGCAGCCGCAACGAATTCGTCGGCCAGACGCCGAACGACGGCGTGGGCTTCGTCGATATAAGCCGCGAATTGAGCGAACTTCTGCAGATAGCGTGGATTTTCCTTGGCGATTTCCGGCATCAAACGATGGCGGAAACGATTGCGGGTATAAACATCCTCGGCGTTCGATTCGTCGACGCGGTAGGGAATGTCATGAAGGGCCTGATAGGCCGCGATCTCGGCGCGGGACGTGTGCAAAAGCGGTCGGATCAGTTCGACGCCGTCTTTTTTGGCGTATTCCGGGATGCCGGCGTATCCCGCCAGCGCGGCGCCGCGGACGAGCCGCATCAGGATCGTTTCGGCCTGATCGTCGGCCTGATGGGCGAGCGCGATCTTGGTTGCGCCGTACCGTTTCGCGACATCGCGGAAGAAACTGTAACGGATTTTACGGGCGCGGTCATGGAAATTTCCCGAGCCGGCCGGGTCGAGTTGCAGCGACTCGAAGGGAATCCGATACTCGGCACAGAGGGCTTCGACGAAGCGGGCGTCTTCCGCCGACGCTTTGCGTTTCTGATGATCGACATGAGCGACGACGAGTTCCAATTTGCGGCGGCCGCGGAGGGAGGCGAGCAAATGGAGCAGAACCATCGAATCGATTCCGCCGGAAACGGCGACGACGATCTTGTCGTGATCAACGACGATGGTGCGATCGATAACGATGGACATACATTCACCTCATGTTTCTTCTTAACCACTCTATCATTGTACCATTTTTTCGACACATTAAGGAATAATTAGGGGATTCATCGAAACAAACAGACTTCATTCTAGCATCTGCGCGTGATGGAATCGTGGCGGCGACGTGGGAATTCGGAAATGCGGTCTTCCGCCGCTCCGTTATGATATAATGTTACTTGAAATATCAGACGGAGGAACCGCCATGGACAAACTCATCCTCGCCAGCAACTCGCCCCGCCGGCGTCAGCTCTTGGAAATGCTCGGCCTTGATTTTGAGGTCATTCTCGGCAGCGTCGAAGAACGCATCGATCCCGAACTCGACCCGGAAGATCTCGTGATGGACCTCGCGATGCAGAAGGCGGCCGACGTCTTCCGGATGCATAAGGACCGCGTCGTCCTCGGCTTCGACACGATGGTCTACATCGACGATGAGCCGCTCGGCAAGCCGAAATCCTCCGAGGATGCCGTCCGCATGCTGAAACTGTTGTCGGGGCGGACCCACACGGTCGTCACCGGATGCGCGATCATCACGAGAAAGGTTTCCAAGTCGTTTTGCGAACGCACCGAGGTCACCTTTCATGCGATGACCGATGGGGAAATCGCCGGTTATGTGGCTTCCGGCGAACCGTTCGACAAAGCCGGCGCCTATGCCGCCCAGGGGCTCGGCGCGAAGTATGTCCGTGGAATCGAGGGCGATTTCTTCACCGTCATGGGGCTTCCGGTCGCGCGTCTTTATCACGAACTGCAATCGCTTGGTTTTTGGCCGAGCATCTGACATCCGGCGAATCTCTCGCAATGATCGATTGAGCAACCGACCCGTCCATCCGGTCGGTTTTCGTTTTCCGTGGACTTGATGTATTTTTAGTGGAAACATTTCAAAGACTCTTGGTGTATAATGAATGCGGCCGGCGGGAATCACTGCCGGCAATCCCCCAAAGAAAGGAATGAGGAGCATGAGACATACGGACCTTGGAAATTTGCCTGACGACCTGACCACGGAGGGAACGTTGAACTGACGATCAACCCTCCATAATTCACGCAAATGATGGAGGAAACGATGAATCACACGAACTTACCGCCCGGACCGAACGCGTCCGTGCGCGCCGCCGCCATGCAAGACGGCCTCTGCGTCGCACGCGTCTCCGGGCAAGAACGAGACCTTTATACGATCGTCTCGGACCATGGAACCATGCCGGCGAAAGTCGCCGGCAAACTGATGCACCAAGCGACGGGACCGCTCGACTTTCCCGCTGTCGGCGACTGGGTCGCCGCGGACACTTCGGGCGATGTCGCCGTCATCCGCGCGGTCTTGCCGCGCAAGAGCGTTCTCGAACGGAAGAGCGCCGGTGTGACGTCGGCCGGCCAGATCATCGCCAGCAACGTCGATGTCGTCTTCATCTGCATGTCGATGAACGAAAACTACAACCTGCGCCGGCTCGAGCGCTATCTTTCCGTCGTCTGGGCGAGCGGCGCCGAACCGTGCGTCCTGCTCACCAAGCGCGACCTCTCTCTCGACCCGGGGCGTTATGAAACCGAAGTCGGATTGATCGCCTTGGGGGCCGACGTCCTCGTCGTCACCGACAAGGGCGAAGACGGATACGCCGCCATTGAACGGAAGATGGCGGCCGGACGCACCTATGCCTTCGTCGGTTCATCCGGCGTCGGAAAGTCGACGATCGTGAACCATCTGATGGACGCGGCCGTGATGGCGACATCCGACATCGGGAAAGCGGACAAGGGGCACCACACCACCACCACCCGGCAACTTTTCGCGACACCCGCCGGGGCCTTCGTGATCGATACCCCCGGGATGCGCGAACTGCAGCTCGATGCGGTCGACTTCGATTCCGCTTTCGCGGACATCGAAACACTCGCCGCGCGATGCAAGTTCAACGACTGCACCCACGGCGGCGAGCCGCGCTGCGCGGTCCGCGAAGCCATCGAAGACGGCCGCCTGTCGGCCGAACGGATGGAGAACTACCGCAAGATGCAAAAAGAGGCCGACCACCAGGAACGCAAGGCGAAAGCCGCTGAAATCGCCATTGCCCGCTGGCGTCGCGCCCACTGAGGCGTCCCATGATTCCAACCAAAAACCCCCTTCCGAGCGAAGGGGGTTTGACTTTTCGGGGTCTAGAGGGATTCCTTGCCGAAGACGGATCCGAGGAAAACGTCCACCAGCTCGGGATCGAACTGGGTGCCGCGGTTGATCCGCATCTGTTCGGTGGCGAGGTCGAGTGTCATCGCGGCGCGGTATGGGCGGTCGGAGGTCATGGCCTCCCAAGCGTCGGCGACGCTGATGATGCGCGAGATGAGCGGAATGTCAGTGCCGTGAAGACCGCGCGGGTATCCCTTGCCGTCCCATCGCTCCTGGTGCGAGAGCGCATATTCGGCGAGACCGGAGTATTCGTCGGCGGCGCGGAGGATCTGGTATCCGACTTCCGTGTGCTTCTTCATGATTTCGAACTCCTCCGGCGTCAGCTTGCCGGGCTTGTTCAAAATGACGTCGGGAATCGCGATTTTGCCGATATCGTGATACAGGCCGGCCATTTCGAGTTCCTTCTGATCGTCGGCGCGCAATTCCAGCGCGCGGCCGATCGCACCGCAGATGCGGCTGACGCGCACAGAGTGGATTTTTTCCTTTTCGTATTTGTCGGTGAGGGTGCCGAGGATCGCCTGGATGGTCCGGTTGCGAACGCTCGATCCTTCGGAGATCTTGCGGGCGTACATGCTGTTTTCGGCTTGTTTCAGGACGTCGTCGATCGATTCCGATTCATTTTGTTTCACCGCATATCCGATCGCCATCGACAGATGGACGTTGTTGAGGGTGACGCGCGAGACGGCGGCGTGAACCGTCTGTGCGAGCGATTCGATCACGACCGCATCGGTATTGGGAAGAAGGACGGCGAACTCGTCGCCGCCGATCCGGGCGATCACATCGGTCGTGCGGTAGGTCGACGTCAGGACGAGCGCGATGCGCCGGAGCGCCTCGTCGCCCAAATCATGGCCGAAGGCGTCGTTCAAGATTTTCAGACCGTTGAAGTCGCCCATCACGACGCCCAGCGGGTAATGGCCGGGGTGGTCCATCTGCGCCATCCGCTCCACGAAGTGGCGTCGGTTGAAGAGACCGGTCATGAAGTCGTGGTTGCTCAGATACTCGATTTCGCGCTGCTTGATGTTCTTCTCGGTGACGTCGCGGAAGACCAATACGACGCCGGTCAGACGCCCATCGGCGGTGATGATGGGGGCCGCGCTGTCCTCGATATGGTATTCATGTCCGCCGCGGGAGAGGAGAATGGTATGGGTTTCCAGTTCGATCTTATGGCCCGCGTCGAGCGCCAAGCGAACCGGGTTCGCGACGTTCTTGCGGGTGGCTTCGTTGACGAGATGAAAAACCGCTTCAAACGACTTGCCGATGGCTTCGTCGGCGCTCCAGCTCGTCAGTTGTTCGGCGACCTTGTTGAAGGCGACGATCTTTCCCTCCTGGTCGGTGGAAACGACGCCGTCGCCGATCGACAAAAGGGTCGCGTCGGCCTGCTGCTTTTGGATGTAGAGCTGGTCCGCCTTCTTGATGATTTCCTGTTCCAGGCGGACCTGTTCGGTGATGACTTCGGTATAGATGATGAGCCCGCCGATGGAGCCGTCGTCCTCATACCATGGGCGCGATTCCCACCGGGTGTAGTCGACCGATCCATCCGCGCGCGGATAGGGGTCGCGGTCACCTGAGATGATTTCGCCGAGGAGTGTCCGCTGATGGACGTCGCGCCATTTCTGCGGCAGATCGGGAAAGACATCGTAATGATGTCTGCCGATGATGTCGTGGTCGGCGATTTTGTATTGATTCAGATAGTTGTCACTCACGTAGAGATAGCGGAGATCGCGGTCGTGGACGGCGATCGCGCTGTTGGAGTGTTCGATGATGTACTGCATGAGTTTGTGCGAATGCATGAGCCGTTCCTCGGCATCGCGCAGCGCGGTGACGTTGCGGCCGATGCCGGCGGCGGCCACGACGGTTCCGTCCGGACCGATGATCGGGGAGAGCGATGTTTGGTAAAATCCCATCCGCCCGGCGATTGTCATATGCCAGTCATAGACGACGGTCTCGCCCTTCAGGACCCGTTCGAAGGCGATTTCGTGCGGCGCGGCTTCGGCGCCGAACATCTCGCGGGCCGATTTCCCGAGGAACGAGGTCGGATCCAGATGAAGATCCTTGAGCCATTTTCCATAGATGGCGGTGTGCTTCTGCTTCAGATCCAGCTCATAGATGATTTCCGGAAGCGAGTCGACCAGTCGCATGAAGCGTTCGTTCTGCATCCGGATTTTCTCGGCGAGCGTCTGTTCGAGCGTAATGTCGGTGTGGGTGCCGCTCATCAAGAGCGGCTTTCCCTTACGGGACCACGAGACGATTCGGCCGCGGTCCTGGATCCAGATCCAGTAACCGCCTTTGTGGCGAAGCCGCGCCTTGTATTCATACATGTCGAGCGTGCCCGCCAAAACCTGCTCGACCTGTTCTTGCGAAGCCTCGACGTCGTCCGGGTGCGCCAGTTGTTTCCAGGTGTCGACCGTGATCGGCTTCAATTCGGACAGCGTGTATCCGAGCATCTGCGCCCAGCGCTCGTTGTAGGTCATGACGTTCGTCTTCAGGTTCCATTCCCAGGTGGCGATGCGCGAGGCGTCGATGTAGTTCTTCAGGCGCCTGCGACTGAAATCGCGCTGTTCGAGGATGACGTAGATCGCCGTCGCGAAAGCGATATGGATGATCGATTCGCGGAAGGCCGACATCGGAAACGCGACCAGTTCGATGTGGTCGAGGATGAGATGGATGACGATGAAATAGCCGACCGCCGGAAAGAGCCACTTCCGCAGCCAGACGCCGAGGATGACGATCGTGAAGGTGAACAGCTGCAGCACGACGGTGTGATATTCGGTAAAGACATCCTCGTTGACCAAAACGAGCGTGAACCCGGCGAGGATCGCAATGACGAGGAGCGGTTTCCATAAGCGTTTCAGCATAGAGTACCTCTGGCGTGTCGAGTAACGGTTCGGTGACCGCAGAACGAACGGTGATGCGGCGAATCGGGATTCATTGTATTCATCGTAACCGAAACGCGCGCGATATGCAAGACGCGCGCGGAAAATCGTCTTGAACATAGAATCGATTCGGCGCTGATATCCGGATTTCGCCGGTGTGTTACTTCTAGTTCTAAACGCAA
>DMTN01000041.1 GCA_003477305.1 Acholeplasmatales bacterium
GGGGCGATCGCCGTCATCAACAACGGCACGATTTCGAATTGCCGATCCCGCGCCGCCCTCACCAGTTCCGCGGGCGTCGTCGGCGATCCGACCACGATGCTTCAGGGAGGCGCCGGCGGCATCGTCGGGATCAACGCCGAAAGCGGCCTGATCATCGACTCCACGTTCATCGGCGACTCCTCGACCAACGGCGTCATTAAGGCGCTGATCGGCGGCGGCGGCATCGCCAGCATCAACTATGGCACGATTCAACGCTGCACGAACCGCGGCACCCTCGGCGCCTACAATGCGGTCGAAAGCGGCAGGTCGATGTCCAACTACANNATGGGCGGCATCGCCGGCTTCAATTACGGCATGATCCTCGAATCCGCGACGACCTCGACCGGCAAACTGCTCGCGCAGCGCTACTTTGAAAACGGCACGCCGACCGACACCGCGAACAATCGCGTGATCGGCGGCATCGTCGGTTACAACGCCGACGGCGGCGAAATCCACACCTCTTACTTCAACGGCATCCGCGTCCACGGCGACCAGTACGTCGGCGGCATCGCGGGCATCAACGCCGGGTTGATCGATTCCTGCTATACGGGCGGCCGGTATTACGGCACCCCGCAAGTCCGCACGTATGTCGGCGGCCGACTTGACGTCGGCGGGATCGCCGGCGCACTCGAAGGAACCGGGACGATCGCGCATTGCTACAACGCCGCCAACGTCTATGCGTATGAAGGAACGCCATACGCAATCGCCGTCCGGGCGACCGAATCGGCGTCGATCACGATCAACCACGACGGCCGCGCCACCGGGACGCTCGAGTACGGAAACACCCCGACCGACACGCTCGTCGCGCCCGAGGGAACCGGCAATCAGATGATCGTGAACCAGCCGATGGCCAAGGGCGACGGCATCAGCTACAAGATGCCCGCCTCCGTTCAGGCTCTCCTCGGCGACGCGTTCGTCGTCGTCGCGGAGGAAACGCTCCTCGCATGGGAACAGGAATGACGCTTCACCCGTATAGAAAAAAAATAAAAATTCAAGGAGAAGAACAATGACCAAACGCATGCTTCTCATTGCCGCAACGCTGCTTTTCACGCTTTTCATCGCCGGTTGCACCGGCATCACGACGACCGAAGCCGTCACCACCGGCGTCACGACCGTCACCACGGTCACGACCGCCACGACCGCCACGACCGGATCCGTCACGACGACCGTTGTGACCACCGCGACGACGACCACGACGACCGCGATCCCAACGTACGATGTTTCCTTCGTCGCAAACGGCGGAACCGACGTCCTTCCCCAGGTTGTCGAACGAAACGACCATGTCGAAGCCGTCGATTCGGTCCTCGAGGACTATTCCCTCGAAGGATGGTATTCCGACGAAACGCTGACGACACTTTGGGATTTTGAAACGGATGTCGTTACGGCCGACCTCGTCCTGTATGCGAAATGGGTCTTCGCCTATGCCCCCGAAGGGCTCGGCACGGAACTCGATCCGTATCTCGTCGCGACCTTGAAGGATCTGGAGATCCTGCGCGACGGACGTTTCGTGACGACCGAGGAACAGTACTTCCTGCTCACCGTCGACCTGGAGATCGCAAGCGATTTCGCTTCGATCGACGGCGTCGCGTTCAACGGTGACTTCGACGGCGGACATCACCTGCTCACCATCGTCGGCGACGCGGGTCTGTTCTTCCAAAACAACGGCACGATCCACGATTTCACGATCGATGGCGACCTTGAGACCGAGACGGCGTCCAGCCTCGGCATGGTCGCCCACCACAACTTCGGCACGATCGAAGCCGTGAGCGCGATCGGCTACGGCGTCCGCAGCCGGGTCGGCACGATCGGCGTCTTCGCCGACGGCATCGGCGGCGCCGGCGCGATCGTCGGTACGAACGAAGCCGACGGCCTCGTCATCACCTGCGAAAGCCGGACCAACGTCCAGGCCGTGGTCGGCGGCGGCGGTATCGCCGGCACCAACCATGGCACGATCGAACAGTGCGCGCACTGGGGCACCGTCGGCGAATCGCAAGTCATCTACATCTCCGCCGCGGAAGCCACCGTCGGGAAATTCAGCTATGCGGGCGGCATCGCGGGCATCAACTATGCCTCCATCATCGCCTGCCAAAACCGCGGCCGCGTCTTCGCGCAACGTGCCGGTAATGCGGCCGAGGATCCGACCAACGGCAACCGCGTCTTCGGCGGCATCGCCGGCTACAACGGACCCGACGGCCTCGTCACCGAATGCTATAACGCCTATGGCACCGCGGGCGCCACGGTCCATGCCGACCGCATCGTCGGCGGCATCGTCGGCCACAACTTCGGCGTCGTCTCCTATTCCTACAGCCCCGCCAACATCGGCGGCCGCGCCAATATCGGCGGCATCGTCGGTCTTCAGGACGAGTCGGAAGGCAACGTCGAATCCGTTTCCTTCTGCTGGACCAACTCCAACTTCAAATCCGACGGGAACGAAGACGATGAACTCGGCGCCTTCGACGTTCTGCTCGTCTCGAACTGGTACAACCTTGCGAAATATGCGGACAACAGTTATTACCATGGAACCAGAGGTCTCGTTCCGACCGGCGAAGGCAACGTTTCCGGCGCCTCCGTTTCGCTCGACATGACCGCCCTCTTGAACGCCGGCCTAACGGTCGGTGATGAGAAGTGGGTTTCCACCGCGGGATCGAGTTCCGGCAACGCGAAGACCAAACTCGCCTGGCAGCAGGCGACCGCGACCTTCGTCGTCGACGGCGTCGAAACCAAGGTCGTCGTGCCGATGGGCAACACGCCCGTGTTCGCCGCTCCCCTCAAGGACGGTTATGCGTTCGACGAATGGCGCACCATTGCGGCCGATCCGGAGACCGTGTGGAACGTCGGCGGACTCACCGCCGACGGCAAGTTCTATGCCGTGTTCGAGGCGATCGAATACGCCATCACCTATCAGCTTGACGGTGGTGAAAACGACGTTCTGAATCCCGTCGTCTACACGNNGGAAATCGTGCTCGCCCCGGCGACTCGTCCCGGATGCGCATTCGTCGGATGGTACGATGTCCTCGATGTCAAAATCGAATCGATCCCGACCGGCTCCACGGGCGAATTCGCGCTCCATGCCGTTTGGGAAATCACCGTTCCGTATCTCACGGTCGTCTTCGCTTCGACCGACCTTCCCGCGCAGACGCTTTTGGAACTCGCCGGCGCCACCATCGTCCTCGCGACCCTCGAACAGGCCGGATACGAGTTCCTCGGCTGGAGCCTCGATGGCACGAATGTCGCCTTTGGCGGCGGAACGAGCCTTGTGTACGTCGATCTGGCGGCTTCCGCCGTCCTTGGCGTCGTCACACTGACGCCGCTGTTCGAAGAAATCTTCACCTATACCGTCTCCTTCAATCCCAACGGCGCGACCGGCATGATGGAAACCCTGACCTACCGCGTCGACAGTTCCTATGCCCTCCCGAACATCGGCTTCTACGCCGATAACGTCGTGTTCTACGGCTGGCTGTTCAACGGCACGATCTATGATAACGGCGAAGCGGTCGAAAACCTCGTCGCATCCGGTCTGAACGCCGAGTTGGTCGCTCTATGGACCGGCGGAGAGATCGTTCTGAACGGCAATTTCAATGTCGGCGGAACGATGACGTCGTCGGATTCCAAGACCTATACATCCGATGTCTGGAGCGTGTATCGCAACGGCACCACCAACGTCCCGTCGCTCGCTTGCGCGATCGCGGATGGCGATCTCACCATCGACGCGACCATCGCCGCGGGGGCACGATCCATCAACTTCTACATCGTCGTTCAAGTTTCGCTCCCCGGCATCGCCGTCGGTTCGACCTATGTGGTCACCTTCGATGCCAGCGTCTCCGACGCAACGTCGAGTTTCATCGGCGCCTACATCCGTTCCAAGGCTTCCGGCTCGACCTCGTACGCCAGCGTCACCAGCCTCGCCGAATTCAATACCCTCGGCACCGCGACGGCGACCTTCTCGACGGTTCTGACCGCGACCGGGGCAATCGCCGAAGGAAGCACGTACTATCTGATCCTCCCGCTTGCCTCCGTTGCGGGCGGACTCGCCGGAACGTTCTCCTGGACGATCGACAACGTTTCCCTGGTCCCGCTCGGACCGGCCGCCTGATTCTCGATCACCGTTCAAACAAAACCCCGTCGGGCGACCGACGGGGTTTTTCATTTAATAGGAAAGTTCATCTTTTGGGGTACATAGATTGAATTCACGATTACTTCTCGGTTGAGAAAATCGTAAAATTTATCAAATTCGGGTCGCTTCTTTCCATGATAAAATATAGTTATAAATAACTATATCGGAAAGGAGGGAGCCCATGCTTTACAAAACGATGTCATCGCATCTTTCTTTATCAAAGGAAAAAAACGTTCTTTTGACATTCCTATGTCGAGCAGCCAAGAACCTGTACAACGAAGCGCTCTACGCGGTTCGTCAGGCCTTCATCCATGACGGTACGTATCTGTCGTATGGAGAGAACGAAAAAGCATTACAGAACAGTCTGAACTACCGCATCTTGAACTCGAACATGGCCCAAGGAGTCGTC
>DMTN01000031.1 GCA_003477305.1 Acholeplasmatales bacterium
CGAGGACTTCACCCGCGGCAACGAATCGTGCATGGCGTTGACGAACCTCTATGGCGAAGACGATACGGATATCTACCTGATGTACGGCGGCGGAACGCTGTCCGATGCGGATCTGCAAAACCAGCAACCCAACGTCTCCGGCTGGTTCTACGCCCTCGGCGTCCTCAAGACGACGAAGGCCAATCCGTTCGAACTGACGAATCTGCGGCTCGATCTCGATGAACCGGCGATGTATCCGACCGACACCAACAAGATCGACTACGGCCTCTTCCGCAAGTGCATGTTCGCCGACTCGATGATCCGTCACGACAACACCTGGTATCTGTATTACGGCGCCGGCGACATGTACGTCGCCGTCGCCACCGCGCGGGCGGATTTCGCCGCCGCCGCGGCGAGTTTCTCGCTCGACGGCGATACGCTCACCGCTTCGACGCTCGCCTTGAACAAGGCCTACGGCACGGACCAAAGCGACCGGGCGGTCGAGTTCGTTTCCGAGATTTACGGTCTCGACGGTACGAAACTCGGGGAAATCGTTTCACCTTATGCGATTCCCCACTTCAGCCGCACGAACCTCGGAGCGTACTCCACCGGGGAAGCGATCGCGGTTTCCGTCGATCTCTCCCTGATTGTCGGCCTGCCGACGCAGTATTACGTCGTCGCCTACGTCAGGGATGCGACGACCGACGAACGACTGAACAATCCGTCGGTCTATACGGTCATCGATGGCGTCGCGGCCTCGACCGCGAAGTGAGGAGGACATCATGAAACGATTGATTCCGATCCTGCTTGGATGCATGTTCGCGCTCGGTCTTCTCGGCTGCAGGCAGAAGCTTTCCGTCCCGACCGGCCTAATGCTTTCCGAACGCACCGTTTCTTGGAACGCGGTCGAAGGGGCGACCGACTACATCCTCAAGGTGAACGACATCGAATATCCGGTGATGGTCCCTACGATGGACCTACCCGAAGGAATGTATGGTCCCGTCGCGCTTTCCGTCAAGGCGATGACCAGTTTGGAAGAGACGGAATACTCTCCGGTCACAAACGCGATCGCCGTGATCCGGCTGTCCAGCCCGCAAAACCTGATCCAGGACGGCAGTTTCGTCCGCTGGGACGCGGTCGAGCACGCCACCGGCTACGTGGTCAAACTCGACGGCATCGAGTATCCGACCGTGGAAACGTCCTATGAGATCCCCGCCGGCACGTCCGCCGACGTCCAGGTCCTCGCCGTCGGCCGCTCCGACGGGTACATCGTATCGAGCAGCTACTCCGCGGTTCTCGGTCTGCGCGTGTCGCTTGCGGTTCCCGGCAACATCCGCCTGGTTTCGGGTCTGATCGTCTGGGACGCCGTGGAACATGCGGTCTCCTACGTGGTCCGGATCGGCACGCATGATTACGGCGCGCCAGGTCTGTCCATCGATCTACGCTATGACTATGTGGGAACCTATACGGTCGAGGTCATGGCCATCGCGGATGATGCGGAATACGCCGATTCCGGCTTCGGCTCGGCAACCCTGGAGTTTCCCCTCCTCACCCTCGATGCGCCGGAAAATCTCAACTATGGCAGCCAATATGTCACCTTCGAGGCGGTCGCAGGGGCGATGGGCTACGACATTCTCGTCAATGGTGCGTTCTATGCGAGCGTCACGACGACCTCCTACCTCGTCCCCCTCACGCTCCTTGAAACCCCCAACGTCTACATCGAGGTCGTCGCGACCTCGACCATCCATCTCGATTCGGCCCCGAGCCGGCCGGTGTATCTTTTCGCCACGGTGGTCTCGACCGAAGCCGAACTGCGCGCCGTCACCGGCGGTACAATCACCTTGGCCGCCGACATCGCACTCACCTCGCCCTGGACCCCGCTGGACTTCACCGGATCGTTTGACGGCGCGGGATATACCATCTCCAACATCGTGATCGACCAAGACGCCGCGCATCTCGGGTTCTTCGGAATCCTCGAAGACGCCGTCGTCTTTGACCTTACGCTCGCCGGATCGATCACGGTCGACAGCGCGACTTCCAACGTCCGCGCCGGCGGCCTTGCGGCCGTCGTGATCAACTCGATGGTCTCAAATATCCGCATTCAGTTTACTCTGGAGGTCCATTCTTCCAACGGCATCGGCGTGGCCGGCGGCGTCTTCGGCACCGTCGAAGACAGTTTCTTTCTGGAAGTAATCTTTCAAGGAAGCATTGAAACTTCCTGGATGACGACCGGCGGCTTCGCCGGCCTGTACGCCGCCTCCGTCGACCCATCGCAAACGGTCCGGTGCAGCGTCATCGGCAACGTCACCGGGAGCGGCGGGGAAGCGACCCCGACCGGCGGCTTCGCCGGGATGATCCTCGACAACATGCTGGAAATCTACGAATGCTCCGTCTGGGGAACCATCTCCGGCTACGGATACCTCGGCGGGTTCGTCGGGTATCTCGGTTATGGCACCATCGTCGATTCCTACGTCCATGGCGAGATTGAAGCGGGTCCAATGGAAAATGCCAGCCTCGTGGTCGCGGGCGGCTTCGCCGGCCGCGTCGAAGGCTACAACGTCTCGATCATCCGCTGTCTTGCGATCGCGAGTGTCACTTCGAACAACGCGTCCCCCGATGTCAGCGTCGGCGGCTTCGCCGGCGTGACCCCGGGCGGGACCTACGCGACGATCTATCAGAACTGCGGGTATTCGGATACGTCCCTCGACCGCATCGGCAATCCGACGACGGGAAGAGGCGACGGAATCACCGAAATGGATGCGGCGCTTTTGACCGCGATCGCCGATGCCGCTCCCGGAATCTGGGACTTCGACGGCGCCGAGATCCGGTTGATTTGGGAATAATCGTCAAGGCTTAAGAAAGATATTATATAATAGAGAGGGAGATGGAACGCAATCGGCTACATGATCTTTTCAACCTTGGTGCTCAAACGCAATCACCCCATCGGTTTTCCCCGCTTTATACAAGGGAGAAGACCCCGGGCGGTCCGCCGCACAAACACAACCGATATGATTTCCATACGGGAAAGAGGAGTGAAAGAATGAAGGATATCCTTCAGATTCAGAAACAAACATACGAAACCCCGACGATCGAGATCGTCACATTCGCGCTCGAGGAAAGCATTGCGACGAGCGGCGACTTCGGCTCCGCGACCTTGTGCGGGGAAGAGATTTACTGAGGAGGATGAGACGATGAAAAAGTCAGTATTGACATTATTCACATTGATCGTCACCATCCTCGGGTTTTCCGCGATCGTCGTCCATGCGGCCCCGATCGAAGATATGGGTTTGAACGGGGAGCAGCAACTCGGCGTCGCGGTCAGCGGCACCGTCACCTCTTATTTCGACGGCGACAACGATCCGTCGCAGACCGTGACCAGCACCTACGGCACGGCCCTCGCCGTCACGAACAAACTGTCCGATTATACCGGCTACACGTTCTACTGCTGGATCGTCAACGGCGTCGTCCGCACCGATCTGGCGATTGGATATTCTTTCACGATGACCGACGGGCTCGACCTCAAGGCGATCTTCTATCCGAACGGCACCAACGGTACGACTCTGACGTATCCCGTCGTGTTCATGGACGCCAATGGTGAACTGCTCGAAGTCGAATACGTGGCGCCGAATGGCGCCGCCTCGGCCCCGGGAACGCTTCCGACGAAACTCGGGTTTGACGTCTCCGTGACGCCTTGGACCAACACCTTCGCGGTCGTCGCCGGACCCGTCGTGACCGTCCTGCAGTACACCAAGACCAACGCGACGGAATACGCCGTGACGGTCGTCAACGGCACGATCAATGATTTGACTTCGGATACCATCGAATACAACACCGTCGCAACCGTCATCGCTCCGGCGATGTCGGGGGAATTGTATTTCCATCATTGGGAAATGCAGGATCTGACGGTCAGCTACAGCGCGTCCTATTCCTTCACGGTCGTCGAAGCGGTGACCCTCACCGCCTACTACGCGACGTCGTCGCCCGCCGATCAGCCGCGCGTCATGATCACCAATGATCTTGCGCTGCGCAGCGGATACAAGACCTTCATCGGCCAGTTCTATCTGCCTTCGGGCTATTCCTTGGTCGAATGGGGCATCGTCTCGACCGCGTCCGCGACCGCGATGACCGACATCGGCACCGCGTCCGTGATCCGCAACAAATCGACCAAGTACAACGCCACGACGAAGGAATTCGTGCTTTCGATCACCAATGCGAACTCAGCCAGCTACCGCGGCTACCTCATCTGCAAGAATGCCTCGAACGTACTCGTCACAGTTTACAGCGACAACGCCTTTAACGTCGTCAACGGTGGTTTTGAAACAGACTCAATCTATGGTTGGAATAGTTATCGTATTTGGAAAAACGAAAGTGGAATTGAAGCTTGGCAAGATGCACGTGTTGTAAATGACACATATTTTGGTTCAAACCCTTATGGACGCGATGGCAATTATAATCTAGGTGTCGTTTGGGATGGTGCTTCTTGGGACCAGGGGTCAGAAAGAATGGGACACTTGCGATCTTCTGATTTCATTCTTGGCGGATCGGGTTGGATTAGTTTTAAATTAGGTGGTGGAAAAACAACATCGGTCGCATATGTGTCAGTTAGAAAAACTTCCGACAATACCGAAATTGCCCGCTTCGGAAATCCAAACTTCAACAATACAGGAATTGCGACCGCTCAATACGGGAGTTCTATTTCCAATGCGGAAGCCTTCCTGTTCCAGTATTATTTCGATCTCAGTTCCATCGGAACACTCGGAGATTCATACTATATTGTAATCTCTGACACGACATCTTATGACTGGTGTGTTTTGTCGGCTGATAGCTTCATCACGTATTATGCATCTGATCCGACACCAGGAGAGAATCAAACTGCAACAAACATCATTCCTTCAATTTTGGGTATAGATACCGCAACCAATGCTATAGTCAATGGATACTTTGCTACAAATTTTGATGGATGGGAGAATGTGAATAGCACATGGCGACGCTCATCCGATGGAACGGCATATAGTAGTACGAATAGTACCGATTCTGGGTATCTTGGTCTTGTCCGCTCCAGTGCATTTAGTATTGTGGGGAACCCATACATTCGTTTTGGATGGGGCGGCAGCATTAGATACGATAAACAGATGTTCATTTCAGTTAAGGAAGTTGGCACAAACATTGAAGTTTTAAGATTTGTGCGCCGCGACAATCTCAGTTCAAAAGAAAACGTTGATTTGGATAATCACATGCTGAATTTATCAGGTCTTAGTACAAGCAAATTGTATTATCTTGAGTTTTGTGATAACAAAACAAGCAGTGTTGGGTATATGCGAATTGACGAACTGCGATTTGTTCCCGAATCCGAGTGGAACAGCGTCACTTCGGGTGACCGAGCCGTCTCAATCTCCGGCATCCCAACCAACTTCATCTACACGAAACCGTTCTAAAACACCTTCATATCAATGCGGTAAACGGCCCCGCTTCAGCGGCGGGGCCGTGATCCGCTCTTCCTTATGCCATCTGTCCGGGTCACAAGACCCGGTGATGATATCCATTCTGTTCCATGAGAGGACTTGCTGCCATGCGACTCAGGATTCTGATTCTATTCATCTTTTTGTTTGCACTCGTCGGGTGCGATTCCCTCATCAGCGTCACGACGACGATGACGACCGAGTCGACGACGATTGTCACGACCATGACGACTGTGACCACCGAGCCGACCACGGCGGAAGCGACGACCACCACGACCTTGGCACCGCTGCCGGTGCCCTACGACCTCGAACTTGATGACGAGGAACTTTTGACATGGACCGGGTTTTCCCCCGATGCGAGTTATATCGTCGAAGTCGACGGCGTCGAATATCCGATGGCCGGCACCGAATTCGACATGTCCACATATCCCGACGCCGTCTATCTGATCCGCATCCGTACGGTTCTCGGTTATCGCATGTCGGAATTTTCGCTTCCCGTGTCCTTCACGATCCTGAATCATCCGGAAATCCCCTGGAACCTGTTGTTCATGGGAAACTATCTGACCTGGAACGAGACCCAGAATGCGATCGGCTACCGCGTGAGCGTCGACGAAGTCGATACCGACGTGGCCGATGCCGCATTCGATCTGACCGGTCTCGAAGCGAACGCCTTCCATACGCTCTCGGTCCGCGCTCTTTATGAAGGCGGCTTCGTTTCCGATGCGTCCATCCCGGTGTATTACCACACCTATTTCACCGATGCCGGCACCGCGAATACCAGTTTTAACAAGAACGCCCCGCTCGACGTCGTCTGCGACTTCACCGAAGAAACATGGACCTTCGAAGGCATCCTCTTCGACGACGTCCCGCTGGATGAAGCGTTTTACTCCGTCACGGACAACATCCTGACCTTCCTCGACGATTATCTGATCGAACTTCCTTATGACGACTACGAATTCCTCGTTTTGACCTCGGAAGGCTACGTGACGCTCATCCTCGACGTCGTCGACGACCGCCAGCCGTTCATGATCTCCTCAAACCAGGTGATCTTCACCGGCAGCGACATCATCCTCACGTTCGAAGTCTACGACGGCGCGATCGTCAGCGTCTCCGGAAACGACATCACGTCCGCCGACTATCTGATCCTCGGGAACACCGTGACGATCTCGGCGGCCTACGTCGTCGCCAAGTTCAACGAAAACCCCGACCGCGCCGTCCTGATCCTCGGATACAACGTCTCGGCCAACGACTACGTCTCGATCGGCTACGTCTTCATCCGCCTGCCGGCCTGATCAAAATGAATGATTGCGAAAAGAGCGGGTACGAACGACCCGCTCTTTTGATACAATATAGAGGGAAGGTGAAGACGCCATGAGCGGATACGCCGCATTGAAACACAACATCCTGCAAAACGCCGCGAGGGACGTCATCCCCGCCGCGGTCGATTTCGAACTGACGCCGCGATGCAACTTTTCCTGTCCGATGTGCTACCTCAAGAGTTCGGTCTCGATCAAGGAGAAACCGACGCAGTGGTGGCGTGACACCTTCAAAGCTGCCGTCGACGCGGGGCTTTTGTATGCCCTCCTCACCGGCGGCGAACCCTTGTCCCGTCCCGATTTCCTCGAACTCTATGAATACCTCTACGATCTCGGCGTGCGGATCACCGTCTATACGAACGGTTCGCTGATCGACGGGGGCGTCCTCCAGACGTTCATGAAGCGTCCGCCCGAATTCGTCGGGATCACCCTCTATGGGTACAACGAAGCGTCCGTGCATGCCGTAACGGGGAACCCGAAGGGCTTCCGCGACGTCGAGACGGGGATCGAGATGCTCGCGATGGTCGGCATCGACGTCGCCCTCCGGACGATCCCGATCCGTCCGATCTATGATCATCTCGACAAACTGATCGGCTACGTCAAGAACAAGGGTCTATGGCTCGGCTATCAGCTCTATGTCGGCCCGGGACGGGAGAAAGACCTGGATGCCGGTCTTCGCATCACCCCGGCGGAAATCGCCGATTTCGAAGTGCGGATCAAAGATGCTTTTCCCATCGCCGAACACCCGCTTCATCAGGAGACCATGGCCGCAACGTGTCCGGCGCTGCGAAGCGGCTGCTTCGTGACCTGGAACGGGCGGATGACGCCGTGCGCGATGGTCGCGCATCCCGGCAAGATCGTGAGTCCTGAAACGTTTTTGACCACGTTTCGGGAACTGAACAAGAAGATGCTTGCGGCCCCCGTCTGTACGGAATGCGCCGGCTGTTCGCTGGCGGGCGACTGCCTGCAGTGCCACGCGAGAAGAGTTTTGGAAGGATCCCCGACGGCTTGTCCGCCGTATCTGCGCGCGATCGCGGAAGCAAGGAGAAAATTAAAACATGAATGAATATTCCATCGCCGGGATCCGACTCCGGCTCGATTATCTCTACAAGGACTACTTCGCAGGACGGATCGATGCGTACCGGCTTCCCGACCGTTCCCCGGTCGACTACTGGATCGAGACGATCCTCACGAAGGATCTTCATGTCCCTGAAGGCAAGCCGACGCTCCAATATGGGAAGAACATGCTCTTCGAAACGAAAGAGGAGACGAACCTCGTGATCCTCTCCGCCGACGAGACCTACGTGAAGCAGATTGTGACCGCCACCAAGGGGATGAACCACGTCCAAATCAAGCTCAACCCGGAATACCGGGAGCGGCTTGCGGAGATCGAATACATCGCCACCGGGATCGTCTTCTTCGACATCGCCGCAAATGAAGGACTGTTGCCGCTGCACGCATCGGCGATCGCCCACAAGGGCGAGGCGATCCTCTTTTCGGCGCCGTCCAAGACCGGCAAGTCGACCCATGCGAACCTCTGGAAATTGTTTGCGGAGGATGTCCGGATCATCAATGACGACAAGCCGGTGATTTCTTTCAAGGACGATGTTTTGACCGTCCACGGCACGCCGTGGGCGGGCAAGTTCGTCGAAAACGACAACGTCTCCCGTCCGCTCAAGGCGATCGTCTTTTTGAAGCAGGACAAGGTCCCGCACATCGTCGAACTCGACGATGAGACGCGGATGAAGGAACTCTTCCGGAACAGCTACCGTCCCCGCCAGGAAGACCTCTCCAACAAGGTGATCGACGTGATGGACGCGATCCTGAAGAAGACCGACATCTTCGAATTCGACACCGATATCTCCCAAACCGCTTTCCGCATGATCTACCAAAGACTCTATGGAGGCGATACCAAATGATGAGAATCAAACCGGGTTATCTGTTAAGAGACGTCGCTGGCCAGCACGTCGTCGTTCCGACCGGCGCCGCAGCCGTCGACTTCAACGGCATCATCACCCTGAACGGCACCGGCAAGTTTCTGTGGGAACAACTCCAGAAGGGCGCGTCCCGGGCGACGCTTGTCGCAAAGCTGCTCGATGCGTACGCCGTCGACGCCGAACGCGCGACGGCGGACGTGGACGGATTCCTCGCGAAACTCGTGGAACACGAACTGGTGCTCCATGAATAGAATCGCGGTCTCGATCGCGGACATGATGCCCGTGATCGAAGAGAAACTCGCGGCCGGCGGCGAGGCGACGATCACCGTCAAGGGGACGAGCATGAGCCCGTTCTTTGTCGATGGGAAGACCCGTGTCACGCTCAAGAAACCAACCGAATCCTTGAAGAAATACGATGTCATCCTTTATGAGACGGACAACGGGACGATCACGCTGCATCGCATCGTCGGAAGGAAGGGCGAGTACTTTCGGACCGAAGGGGACGGACTGCGTTTCGGCGAAGTCGTCGCATCCCGTTCCGTCAAAGCCGTCGTATCCTCCTTTCAAAACGAGGACCGCATCACCGCATCCGATGATCCTCAATATCTCCGACGCGTCAGGTTGTGGCATGTATTCCGGCCGTTTCGCCGCATGCTTCTATGGTGGTGGCGCCGGCGGTGTAAAACCTCATGAACGCGTCCATTCGCGAGCTTTGCGATCTGACCGTATCGGCGCTTCAAAACAAACCTTACGTTCATTCTTTTTCACATCCGGAAACCCTTTTTATGACGGCGCGCGAGAACGGGTTGTCGGGACTCGTCTATCGGGGCATCCCCGCGGGAAGCCTCGATGAAGCGAATCAAAAGAAGTTCAAGGCCGACTGGCTCCGCTATCAGGCAAAAGACATCGCGCAGCGCGCGGCGGTCGAGGAACTCGACATCGCGTGCGAAGAAGCAGGTCTTGACCATCTGTATCTGAAGGGTGTGTTGGTGAAGGATTGTTACCCCGAACCGTACATGCGGTCGATGGGCGACATCGATGTGTTGTTTCGAAGCGAAGACATGGAAAAAGTCCATGAGATGTTCGAAAAAATGTTGGGATACCAACATCACGCCGATTCCGAAGCGCATGACATCTTCCTGAAAGACCGTGATTTGATCGTCGAGGCGCACCGTTCGATCGACGTCGAAAGCAATGAAGAACGATGGCTGCTTTTTGCGGATCCATGGAAGCACGCGAACCAGGAAAAGGGTCACCGCTACGTTTTTGAACCTGAATACTTCCTCATGCACCTTTTACGGCATCTGGCGAAGCATTTGTTGTCATCGGGAATCGGACTTCGTTCGGTTCTCGACATTGGTCTGTATCTCGAAAAGAATATTGAACGGTTGTATGACAAGAAACTTGATGAAATGCTCAAGATGACGAATCTCGAGCTGTTCTTCGGGAACATTCTGGTATTGAACCAGATCCTCTTTGAACTAGATTCGATGCCCGAATGGTCGAAGCAAGGAAATGCAGATCCCGAATTCATCGACGAACTCGTGGGTTATATTTCGTCATCAGGGATTCATGGGACGGCCCAGGGATTTAATCCGCAAGCGGTCGGGATGACGAAGATTGCGATGAAACAGGGAACCGCCCGTAGGGGGCGCCTGACATATCTGTTCCGCGTTGTCTTTCCATCCAGGAAAGTGTTACGACAGCAGTATCCCTATTTGAAGAAATGTGCCTTCCTTCTCCCCATCGCATGGATCCAGCGCTGGTGGAAGAAGTTGTTCCGACAGTCAAAACGTACTATGCATCTGATTCGTAATCTTAATGTTACAAACAACACGATAAAATCACATGCGACACTATTTTCAAAACTCGGGTTATGAATGAACGAATGCTTTCCATTCAGTGGAAAGCGTTTTTTTTATTATGATATTTATCATTGACGCCCATACGTTTGAACGTGCTGGCTGTGAATTCAATATTTGAAAAAATAGTAACGAATTTACCAATTTTTTATCTGGAAACGACCTATCATGTGATAAAATTATTTTAAAAGTGTATGATGAACAAATTCGCATTAATGGGGGAACCGCATGAAAAAAAAGGATTGGGATGGACTCATGCCTTACGAACAGCCGACGATTGAAATCGTCACGTTCGAACTTGAAGAAAGCATCGCCACAAGCGGGGATTTCGGAAGCGCCACCCTGTGTGGCGAAGAGATTTACTGAGGAGGGATGACAAAGTGAAAAAATTACTTATGTCACTTTTTACGGTCTCGCTGTTTCTCGCTATGCCGTTCGCACTATTCCATGTCGAAGCGGCAGCTGTCACGGGATCGACCCTCGTTTCGTATTTTGACAGTACGAATCATGTCGATCAGTCGTTGACTGGCAATTATGGCAGCAAAGTCACGATCTCACCGACAACTAATTCGGGTTATACGTTCGCCTTTTGGGTGGTCAATGGCATCGTTCGCGACGACCTTCCGTCGACGAACGAGTTCATCCTGACGGACGACCTGGAAATCAAGGCGGTGTACGCTCCGAACGGTCAGTATGCGACCGCCTTCATGGATAGTAACGGCCATCTCCTGAAAGTCGATTACTTCAATCCATTACAGACCGAACCGACGGATGCCGTTGTTCCGCCTGCGGTCGAATCGCTTCCGACGAAACCCGGATATGACGTCGCTTCCTCCCCTTGGGGGACCGTCAACTTCTCGAGCGTTACGGAGCATACCGTTTATACGCTCCAGTATACCCCTAGAGACGACTGGTCCGCGAGGACGTACACCATCACCGTCAACAACGGCTCGGGTGACGGAACCTATGCATACAACACCGTCGTCACGGCGGTCGCGGATGCCGTTCCGGAAGGCCAATACTTCACCGGGTGGATCGATGACTACGACAACGTCATCAGTTATGATACAACTTACAAGTTCACCGCATTGTCTTCCCGTACCATTGAAGCCACTTACGGCGACATAGCCCCGATCGTTTTACAATCGATTGGTTTGGAAGTACTGTCTCTGCGGGCTGGGTACGTATCCTATCTCGGACAATTCGGATACGGAGCGGGAATCGAAGTCGTCGAATGGGGAATCCTAACGTCTCCCTATTCCGAAGGCGACGGGTCTTTCCAACTTGAGGATTCATGGACGACGACATATCGTAGTAATTTCGTCAACTCCACGACAAACGAGTTTCTCGTCAGCCTTCCCAACGATGATTACATCGCTGCATGTGCTTATTTAACGTATCTTGAGGATGGCGTGGTCAATACCATTTATAGCGGAACTCAGACATACATCGGCAATCAGCAAGTATGGATTCAAGCGGATTACGGAACCGTTGAAACGTATGCGACCGCGACGGCGGCAGGATGGCTCGATTCCGGAGGATATACTGCCCCATACATACCGCTTGACGTTGCGGGTGAGTATCTCCAATCCCCAGCCTTCAACGCTTTGACGGGTCAACTAACCGTCAGCATGAATGTTTGGGTAACTGAGGCAGGATCGTCGAATACCTTCAAAATCGAAGCTTACAATGCGTCGAATGAGTTGCTTGAGACAAGCGGTAATATCACGTTGTCTTCAGCCGGATTCACAAACGCATACAACAATTTCTCGTACAAATTCGCGAATGCTTCAAAGACTATTTCATACATAAAATTGACATACAACAAAGAAGCGAGCGGAGTCAACATGAGATTCGGATCGCTGACCGTTGAAGAAGGGGCTCCGATTCGTCCGGATTCCATCGCAGTAACCGGCTCAACACATGATATCGCGACAGGCGCTACCATTCAATTGACTGCGACTGCATCACCGCAAGGATCGATAGGCACCGTCACATGGTCAAGCAGCAACGCTTCGATCGCTTCAGTGAATGGTTCGGGTCTTGTGACGGGCAATGCGGCAGGATCCGCAACCATCTATGCGACATCGACAATCGATTCATCTCTCGTTGGATCGTATGCAGTTACTGTTCAGAACCCGTTTACAATATCTGTTTCTTTTGATGATAACGGAACGGCATCTGCATCTCCAACAGCCGTCCTATCTGGGGGCAGCTCCACGATTACGATGGTACCAAATAGCGGATATGTAACATCAACGATTACTATCAACTCGGGTGCGCCCATCAATCTTAATGGGGCAACAACTTATACTATCGATGCTATCGCACAAAACACAACGGTTTACATCACGTTTGTTAGTGGTATTGAAGAAGTTGTAATTTCACAGAACCTCCTTGGAACGGTCACCACACCTCCAACCGGTTGGACATATTATAATATAACCTCATATGCTGATACTTCGTTGAAAATGGACGCAGACGGTGATTACATTATTACCAAATCTTTTATTTTACAGACAAGTGCAACTTTCACTATCAGTGTGAAAGGTTGGACATATTCAAGTGGTAGTTTGATTTTTTACAACCAACGAGGAGAAATAATTGCGACATTGAGTGCTTTTACGAATACTCAAGCATCGTACTCGTTCACAATCACTGATATTACGGTCACATCCGTTAAAGTACAATTTGACAAAACAACTGGGAATTTGGGTATTTGGAGCATTAACATCTCTCATATTATTGAATAAGCGGATATTTTCATAGTGGACTAGCGTCATGATTGCCATGGCGCTTTTTCATTCACAACAACAGTTCATTTTGATATAATATTTACATCATTACTCGATGTGAGGTTTCCACATGAAGAAGATAAAAAAGTATCTACTACTGCTAACGATTGTTTTTCTCGGATCGATCATCATCCCGCCTAAGTTGATCGATGCAGAAACGAACGTGAACGTTTCGGTCACTTCGTATTTCGATGAAAACAATACGGTCGTCAGCACGGTTGCTAATCAAGTCTACGGTTCGAAGGTGTCTTTCGCTTCGAGCCTTTCTTCCGATTCCGGGTATACGTTCGTCTTCTGGATCTATAATGGAGTACTCCGTGTGGATCTTCCATTAAGCCACCAATTCATAATCACATCTTCGACGACTCTCATAGGCGTATTCCGCCCGAATGACAAACTGGCCGCCGTCTTCATCGATACAAACGGTAAGGTTCTTGACATCCAGTATGTGACCTCCGGTGAAAGTGCGCTTGATTTGGAAGTCGGCACGCTTCCCACGAAACCGGGTTATGTCGTCGCCGCGACGAAATGGGACCATTCCCTCACTAACATCACCGCCAACACCGTATTTACATTACAATATTCTTCTGTATCCTCAGTAAATTATACACTCGCAGTCACAGATGGTTCTGGTGATGGAACCTATAGTAATAACTCTTACGTGACCGTTACCGCGGACGCCCCTGCTTCAGGGAAGTATTTCGATCATTGGGATATCGGCGGTAGAGTCGCTTCTCTTGATTCCACCTATACATTCACCCTTCTTGAAAACACGACAATCACCGCCGTCTATGGTGATTCGGCGAGGATCGATCATCCAATGGTCGGAGTCAGTAGCGCTTTATCATTACGTTCCGGTTACCATACGTATCTCGGCCATTTCGAGTTGCCACCGGGATATGAATTGATCGAACACGGACTGCTTGTTTCATCCACGGCGGATCTTGT
>DMTN01000044.1 GCA_003477305.1 Acholeplasmatales bacterium
ACTCGGTCCTCCAGATCGCCGCGCACGAGGAAATCATTCCGCTCGAAGAACTCTACCATATCTGCCACATCGCCCGCGAACTGACGCTGCGGCCGGCGTGGAAGGTCGGCCGCGTGATCGCGCGCCCCTACCTCGGAAATCCGAAAGACGGCTTCAAACGCACCCCGAACCGCCATGACTATGCGCTGTCGCCGTTTGCCCCGACGGTCCTCGACCGCCTTGCGGACGCGAAGTACGACGTCATCTCCGTCGGAAAGATCAAAGACATCTTCAACGGTTCCGGGATCACCGCGCATCACGGGATCGTCTCGAATCACGACGGGATGATGAAGACGACGGCGCTCGCGGATACCGACTTCACCGGCCTCGTTTTCACCAACCTCGTCGATTTCGACGCGATGTACGGCCACCGCCGCGATCCGCGCGGATACAAGCTTGCGATGGAGGAGTTCGACCGCGACCTGACCGCCTTCTTGCCGCATCTTCTGGACGACGATCTGCTTCTGATCACCGCCGACCACGGCAACNNACGTTCCGCTCTTCCTCTATGCCAAAAACCAGCGCGGCGGCGTCCTGCCGGATGGGGACACCTTCGCCGCGATCGCCGCGACGGTCGCCGACAACTTCGGCGTCGAGGCTCCGGCGTACGGTACATCGCTGTTGCCGCTCCTCGGGTGAGGAAGGGATGCTCCGACTAAAACGCATCCGCCTGCTTCCCGGGCGTCCGGAAGGATATCCTTTCTCCGTATTGGCGCTGAGCGGCGACGTCGATCTGGAGTTGACGAAACCCATCACGATCCTGCTCGGTGAGAACGGCTGTGGGAAATCGACCCTCCNNCCTCGATCTCGTCGGGGCGAAGGCCGGGCTCATCCGGATCGCCCAGGACGACCCGCTTACGGCCGCCCGCGCGGCGCTCTTCCGGGAAGCCTCGGCGTTCGTCGAGACCAGCTTCCGGCCGGTCCGGCCGAAGGGGATGCATTTCGCCGCAAGCGACTTTGCGACCTATCTAAGGCATCTTGCGGCCGAGAAGGATTACGCCAAAGGCGAACTCGCCCGCGTCGCGAAGGAGTATGCCCAAAAGTCCGATTACGCACGCATGATGGCCGCGGCGCCCGCCGGGCGCACCCTCGCCGAACTCGACGGGATGTATGACCGCGACCTTTCGGCCTCCTCGCACGGCGAAGCGTATCTCGATTTCTTCGCTTCGCGGCTGCGGCCCGACACGCTCGTTTTGCTCGACGAACCGGAAACGCCGCTTTCCTTCCAGAATCAACTCGCGCTTTTGGTCCTGATCGACGAAGGCGTCGAACAGGGCTGCCAGTTTCTCGTCGCAACCCATTCCCCGGTGATCGCCGGCATCCCCGAAGCCGACATCCTGTCGTTTGAAAACGGCGCGATATGCCATCGGACCTTTGCGGAAATCGACGCGTTCTTGTTGCTCGGACGATTCCTCGCCGATCGTGAAGGTTTCTTCCGAAACCTACGGATGAAGTAAAAAACCGTTTCCGCTGTTGCGGAGACGGTTTTTTAACTGGTTGGTTTCAAGCGGATGGGAGATTCGGATCGAAAGCGTCGTTCGACGAAAACGGGTCAGATCAAAACGCCGAGCAGGATGGTCAGCGCGACGATGATCGGCGCCGGGATTTTTTTGGATAGAAGCAGTCCGGTCGTGACGCCCGCGACCAGAACATGGTCGAGCGAGACGCCGCTGTCGCGCATCAGCACGATCCCGGCGGAAGCGATCAGACCCGCCGCCACGACGGTGACGCCCTTCAGGGCGATCCGGATGCCCCGGATGCCTTTCAGTTGTTCCCAGATGGGCAGGACGAAGTAGATGAGGAGCACTCCGGGAAGGAAAATCCCGATGGCGGAAAACAGTGCGCCGGCGATCTGCANNGATCTGCACGAGCGCGGACCCGCCGCGGGCGGCCATCCCGCCGGCATACGCGCTGAAACTGAACATCGGTCCCGGAAGGCCCTGGACGAGTCCGAATCCGGTCAGAAACTCCTGGCTCGACAGGAAGTGCTGGACTTCCACCAGATCGCCGTACATGTATGGCACGACCACCTGTCCGCCGCCGATGATCAGATAACCATAACGATAAAAACGTTCGAAGAGCCAGAACAGTTGGTTGCCGGTGATCGACGCGACCGCAAGCGCGCCGATCGCAATCACGCCGAATGCGATGAGATAGCGATAGGGTGGTTGGATGGAAACCTTGTTCCAGAGGTTCTGTTCCTTCGATCGGAGAACGGCGATCACGCCGCCGAGCGCAAGCAACAGCGGGAACATCCAAACGGTACGGTAGAAGTAAGTGACGATCACGGCGAAGATCAACAGAAAAGCGTCGAGCTTGTCCCTGACCACCTTGGCGCCGATGCGAAACGCCGCCACGGCGATGAAACCGACCGCCATCGGTCCGATGTACCGCAACACATCCGAAGAAATCTGATGTTCCTCGAGATACTGATAGAGAAACGAGAGCGCCGTCATCAGCGAAACGACCGGGAGCGCCCAGACCAACAGCGTCAAAAACGCCAAAACCGGCCCGCCCGTCCGATATCCGATCGCCAGGATCGTCTGTGTGCTGCTGGGGCCCGGCACGATGCTGGTCAGGGCGATGTACTCGCCTAATTCCGCTTCGGTCAGATATCTTTTCTTCTGAACCAGGCGTTCGGTGAACACGCCGTAATGGGCTTCCGGTCCGCCATACGCGCCGAGCGAGCAGACGAATACATCCCATAGAAAAGTCTTCCACTTGACCGGTGCTTTGTCGTCCATCCGCTCACCTCCATCCGGTTCGATGATCGCTTCGGATTCATCGTAACATGATCGCTCTTTATGGTCAAACGGTCTGCATCTTCGATCCCAAAAAAATATGAAAAACCACCGTTTCAGGAGGAAACGGCGGTTCCATGATCACTCCGGCTGAATCTTGTACTTCCGGTATTTCTTGCGGATGTCGCGTTGGATCAACTGCGTCTTCTTGCGATTTTCTTTCTTGATCGGCGCGGTCACGCGGTTGTAGTGGACCTGGCGCATCGCGAGCTTCACATAGCGCTTGTTGGCGTCGAGGAAGCGGGCGAAGTCGTCGGAGAGCTCCTTCGTGATCTGGGTGTGCGAGCGGAGCGCGGCCTGGTATTCCTCGGTCAGCTGGGCGATTGTCTTCTGCAGGGTTTCGGACGCATCGGAGACGGTAGTGACATAAGCGGTCTCAAGCGCCGCACCGCGGAGTTCCAACTGCGAGCGGGCGGCGTCGGTGCGGGTCTTCAGTTCGGTACGGGCCGACTCTCCGGCGGCGACGTGCGCAAGTTCGGCGGTGTCGATCTCGGCGGTTTTGGCGAGGTGATCCTTTTCGATGGCCTCGAGTCCGGAGCGATAGACGGCCTCGCTGCGTTCGCGCGACGTCATGATCGCATCGACAAGCTCCATGTACTGGGCTTTGTCATATCCGGCGGTCTGTTTGAAGAAGACTTCGCGGTAGTGATCGATGAGCGGTCCCATCCGTTCGTCCAGCCGGGCTTCGGCGAGCTTGAGTTCATAGCGGCGCCGATTGTTGATCTTTTCGAGCGTGTCGAAGAAGACCGGATCCATGATGTCGACGCTGTTTTCGAGATACGGCTTGAGCGTCTCGTAGCGGGCGCGGGCGTATTCGTAGAGTTCGGTGAATTCGGAAATCGTCGCGTCGCGGAGTTGCTCGGCGTCCCGGACGCCTTCTTCGAGATAGTCGTCGAGGTGGGCGAGTTCGCGGACCGCCTTGGCGATCGCGGCATCGTCGGATTGCGTGGAAACGAGCATGTTCACGCGATTGTCGCGCAACTGGCGCTGGCGTTCGAGCTCGCCTTGGATCGACTTGCGTTTCTTCGTGTCCGCTTCGAGGACGAGCTTCTGGGCTTCGGTATAGAGACGGGCCTGGTACTCGTCTTCGGCGAGGCGGATTTCCTTCGAAAAGCGGTCGCGGACGTTGTCGATCGTTTCGGTATGGTACTTGCGTTCATCCTGGATCGCATCGGCGAGCGCTTCGAGGCGAAGCCGGTATTCGGTTTCGGCGAAGGCGATCTGTTCCTCGGCGAAACGCATCTGGTTCCGATAGGTCGCCAGGATGAATTCGTGGTTGATCTTCGTTTCTTCGCCGATCCGCGATTTCTGCATGACGAGGAAGGCGATTTCGTTTTCGTAGGCGGTCTTGAAGTGGATCGCTTTCATTTCGTATTGCTTGAGCAGGAGTTCGATCTCCGCTTTCGCTTCGACGACGTACACTTCGTGCGTTTCGCCCTGGCGGACCCGCTTGATCAGTTCGTCGAAGACGAGCGAGAGCCACATGCGGTCGGTGTTGAGCGAGTCGACGAGCCACGAGAGGTGGACGTTCACGGCGCGTTCGACGCGCGTGATCAGGAGGCGTTCGCGGTCGACGCCGAAGCGCAGTTTGAACAAACGCGTGCGGCTTTCGATCACGAAGTCGTTGATGTCGGCGATCTTCTGGAGCAGCTCGGATTCCTCGGCGAGCATTTCCCGGTTCACGGTGTGGGCGAGTTTGGCTTCGAGGCCGTTGATCTGGCTTTTGATCTTCGCCGACTGGATGTCGTAGTTGATGTTGGTTTTGAGCTCCTTGTTCACGCGGAGCATCGACAGTTCGAGACGATCGTCCTTGATTGCCTGGCTCGATTCGTCGCCGAGCGCCTGGGCGAGGAACGGGTCGATCCTGATCACGGCGAGGTACTCCTGAAGCGACTTCGCCATCTTCCCGATCCGCTTGGCGGTTTCGGTTTCGGCGAGCAGAAGCAGATGCTTTTTCTCGACGAGTTGGCGTTTCAGCATGCTTTCGGTCTTTTTGCGGCAGCGATCCTTGATCTTCGGCCACGCTTCAAGCTTCGCCAGGCGGCGGACGGCGGCGGAAAGGCCGCGCGGCTTTTCCATGGAACCGATCGTGGCGACATCCTTTTTCGCCTTGTCGAGGTATAAGACGGGGTCGTCGAAGAAATCGTATTTGTCGACGAGGGTGTAGGAGGCGCGGCGGAGCAGGTGCCCAAAGACGCGGTCATAGACCGCGCGATAGTCGGTTTCGNNGATGTCGGCGTCGCGCTGGACGGAGTGTTCCCGGAAGGCGTTGAACTGGTTGATTTTGTCGGAGGCGATCGCCTGGATCTCGATCGAGGTCGGGTCCGGTTCGGCGCTGTAGGTGTACTGGTTGTCCCAGTAATGCTTCATCTCGCGGTCGTAAAACCCTTCGATCCCCGCGACCTTGGCATTTTTGTCGCGGATGATCTTCCCGATCATCGTGTCCATGCCTTCGATCTCGGCGTCAAGCGACTGGAAGATTTTCGCGATCTCCGCCTCATAGCGGGCGAGGATCGTCTGGAATTCCGTCGATTTCTGCATGTAGAACTCGAAATAGTCCTCCGTTTCGATCAGGGCCTGGAGATATTCGCGTTCCTGCATCTTGAAGAAGTCGGCCTTTCCGACGAGCAGCGAGCGGGACAGGTCGTTTTCCGTCTCGATCACCTTGAGGACGTTCAGGCGGTCGTAATCGAGGATCGCGACGTTGTGGTCGTGGACCGCGGATTCGGTGTTGCGGATGATCTTCGAGCGGTCGACGACGACTTCTTCCTCGTGATAGAAGATCGAGTCCTTGAGCTTGCCGGCATCTTCCTTGAGCGCTTCGAGGCGCTCCTCGACGGAGGTGAGGTTGTTCATGGTGATCTGGCGGTGCGTTTCCGCATGGCCGGAAATCTTTTTGTAGAATGTCTCGTAAAGCGCCGCTTCCGCGCCGAAAGAGGCGCTGACGGCCTCCTTGTGGGAGGCGGTGAGCGTCTTGACGTCGAGGGTGCTTTCGAGTTCCTTGGCCATGGGGGTCACTTCCTCTATTCGTTCAAAATGCGTTTCTGCGTGGATTGGGCGTCGGCGGTGCGCGTTTTCACCTGTTCGCGGGCGGCTTCGGCTTTCGCCATCGAATCGCCGAAGGCCTCGTCGGTCTTCTTGAGGATCCGCTCGGCGACGTCGATCTGACGGTCGAACGGATGCATCACGACCGCGTCGTTCGCGATGATCGCCTCGTACTCGCGCTGGGTGGCGAGGAAGCGCTGGAAGGCGGCGTCAAACGATTGTTCGGTGGTGCGGTGTTCGCGGACATAGGCGTCCTCGGATTCGGCCATCCCCTTGTAGAGGTCGACATAGTCCTGCGGGAGCCGGTCGCGGATCCCCTGGATCTTCGCGATGAACATCGGCCGGGCGTTGAACTTGAGGCTTTCAAGCTCGGAGAGTTCGGCTTCGAGGATCTTCTTGCGGGCCACGACGAGCGCCTGCTTGTCGGCTTCGAGGGCAACGAGACGTTCCTGCTTCTTGGCGGGGAGGGCCTGCACGGCGGTGGCGAGCGACTCGAGGCGCGCCTTGATCGCGGTTTCCTTTTCGAGGAGAGCGGCGTCGATCGCCCGGTTCTCCGCCTCCATGTTGTCATGGAGCTGGAGCTTCAGTTCCTCATAGGCGGCGACCAGCTTGTCGAAATGGAGCTTGGCGAGCTGATGCGTCTGGAGGCGATTCTTTTCGATTTTGGCGATTTCGTGCTTGGCGGATCGGCGCACGCTCTTGAGATCGGCGTCGAGGGCTTTTTTGACGTAGGCGAGACGGTGCTGTTCGTCGCCGACGCCTTCTTCATAGGAGCGGTTCAAATGATAGACGCGCTCGGTCATCGCGGCCTCGAAACGTTGGTCGCTGCCTTCGATTTCGCTTAGATGGACGTCGTCCGGTTTGGAACGGCGGCTGGTGCGGTAGATTTCGAGGTCGTAATGGTCGTCGACGATCCGTTTTTTCCGTTCCGTTTTGCGCCGGACCTGGTCGACGACGAGGACGTCGCGAGTGATCGAGGCATCGAGGAGCGCGTCGAAGAACTTGTCGATCACGGCTTCGTAATCGCGCAGCACGAGGATCGCATCGACATAGAAGCGTTGCAAAAGAATATGCCGGAGGCGTTCGTTTTGGATGGCGAAGCGCTCGTCCGCGGTCGGCGAGGAGAGAATCGTAAAACGCGCGAAGCAGGCTTCGATCTCGCCCGTGGTTTTCGTGGCGAGCGCGTGAAGGTCGGCCCGCCGGGCGATCTCTTCGACGGTTTTCTTGGCGTCTTCGAACGTCGAAAGGATCTCATAGCGGTAGAAACCGGACAATTTCAGCGATTCGACCTGGAGCGCGAGGGTTTCCGGACGGAGGTCGACGAGCAGTCGGCCGAACGTCGAGAGATAACGGTCGCCGCGGCCGATCAGATGACGGTTGGCGACGTAGGCGTAGTGGTGGTAGTAGTCGATCGCCTTGCGGTGCGCGGCGGTGTCTTTCAAAAATCTCGCGTCGAGGGCGCGGAGCGCGCGTTCGCGTTCGGCGTCGAGCAGGTAGGCGCGCTTGTACGGATCGGTGGAGGTGGCGACGAAGGTTTTCGCCTCGGCGGTTTCTTCATGATGCAGGTCGATCAGCTGCTGGGTCTTCTTGACATAGTCGACGACCGTCGCGGAGCCGTCTTCGCGGGTCGCGTCGAGGATCCGCTCCTGATCGCGATATGCGGCGTCGTAAAGCTGTTCGGTGCGTTCGGTCCGCGCGATCGCCTCCGCCGTCTGACGGCGGGCTTCCTGGTCGATCAGCGCCGCGTCGCGCCGGAAGGCGGCTTCGGCGAGCACGAACTGCTTGTCGAGGGCCTGGTCGTGGATTTCCTTCTCGAGTGAGACGAGGGCGCGGTCGCGTTTCGACCGAGTGGTGTCGATCCGGCGTTCCTTGTTGGCGGCGGTCGCCTTGCGTTCGATCTGGAGGAGCTGGCTGTTCTCATCGTCGGCGGCCTGGATCGTCTTCACGTTCATGTCGTACTGGTAGTCGGCGAAGAAGCGGTCGAATTCGAGACCTTTGAGGTACTTGTGGTAGTCGCCGGTGATTTCGGCGTTTTCCATCTGTTTCTTGACGTCGGCGATTTCGAGGCGGTNNCACGAGCAGGTCGACCTTGAAATCAGCGAAGACCTTCGCGGAGGACTGGATATACTGGACGCGGGTCTGCGTCAGCGACTGATTGAAGCGGATGAAGTCGGAAAGCATGTTGTCGATCTCATCGAACGACTCGTTGATGAAGAAGGCGTAGTTGGAATAGAGGTTAATCGAGTTCTGATAGAACTGGCTCGGCATGTAGTAGGCGAGCTTGACCTCTTCGACGCGGCGGAAGGAGTCGACCTTGATCTTGTGGATCTCGGTCTGGTATTTGGAGATGAGCAGATCGCTCATCCGTTGATTGCGTTTGAGCAGGAACTTCGCCTTGGCGATGACGATCTCGTACATCATGATGTACTTTTCGGTCTCGGCACGCTTCCCGCGATGGTCGGCGTCGATGATCTTCGTCCCGATGATCGTTTTCGATTCGTCGAGTTCACGGTTGACGATCCGGTCGAAACTGGCTTTGTCGCGTTCGACGGTCGCGATCTGCCGGACGAACTGATCGATGAGCGACTGGTTCAGTACCGAGTGCGGCTTCTGGCGGACTGCCGAGAGTTCGTCGATCTTTTTCTTCTTGGCGGCGTAGACGGATGTCGTGGTCTTGAACAGGGCGGTGATCTTGTTCTTCGTGTCGCGCAGGTTCTCGAGGATCTGCAGGATCGCCTGGGAAAGGAACTTGGCGTCGTTGAAGGCGCTCTCGCTCAAATCGCGGGCGAGCTGGTCGAGCATGTTCTTCGAGGTGTCCATCGCCCGGAGCAATTGTTCATACTGCTCGTCGTTCATCACCGAATAGCCGTGCTTGATGTCCTCGAAGCGACGTTCCTCGCCATCGACGAAGATGCGGTGGATTTCCGCTTCCTTGTCGATCGCGGTGGCGGCCTTCCGGCTCAGGTCCTGATACTTGGCGAACGCCTCGTTCTGGATCGTCTGGAAGTCGCGGACGATCCCGAGGTATTTTTCGTCCTCGGCGGACAGATCGCCCGCACGTTTCGCCTCGCCCGCCGCCTGATCGGCGTCGAGCAAATTGAAAAGCGCCGCGTATTCGTCCTCGACGGCCTGAAGGGCACTTCCGAAGTCGGTTTCGTGGCGCTCGTATTCCATCCTGCGCTCAGCCTCAAAAACCGCGAAATCTGCTTGGATTTTCGCGATTTCCAACTCATATTGCTGCTCGATGTCGACAACCGCCTGGCCGATCTCCGCGAGTTTCGCGGCGCGGAGCTCGTTCAGGGGGGTCGACGGAGACGATTCGTTTGGCTTGACGAGGCGCTTTACTGTCATTCTTCCACCCCAGGCGAGATCATTACTGTTATTATAGTCCATGTGCCGCCTTTTTTCAACTGAACAACCCGAAAATAACAAGGTTAATTTCCCGTCCGTTTTGATATAATAGGGATGAGGTGTTGACCATGGACAAACGCGTGCTATCCAACAATCTGCTCGTCGACGACGAGATCGAGGCGACCCTGCGTCCCCAGCGCTTCGCCGAATTCATCGGCCAGCCGAACGTCAAGGAAATGATCCAGGTCGCCGTCGAAGCCGCGAAGAAGCGCAACGAGACGCTCGACCACGTCCTGCTCTATGGCCCTCCCGGCCTCGGCAAGACCACCCTCGCGCAGGTCATCGCCAACGAAATGGGCGTAGCCATGAAGACTTGCAGCGGTCCGACGATCGAACGCACCGGCGACCTCGCCGCGATCGTGACCTCGCTCGAACCGGGCGACGTGCTTTTCATCGACGAAATCCACCGGCTCCCGAAAATCGTCGAGGAAATCCTCTATTCCTCGATGGAAGACTTCGTGATCGACATCGTCGTCGGAAAAGACGCCGGCGCCAAATCGATCCGCGTCGACCTTCCGCCGTTCACTTTGATCGGCGCCACGACGCGCTTCGGCGACCTCACCGGGCCGCTGCGCGACCGGTTCGGGATCGTCCACAAACTCGATTTCTACGACATTCCCGATCTGGAAATCATCTGTCGCCGCACGGCGAAGATCTATGACTGCACGATCGACGAACAGGCGATCGTCGAACTTGCGAAACGCAGCCGCGGCACGCCGCGGATCGTCAACCGTCTGTTCCGCCGCGTCCGCGATTTCGCCGACGTGTTGAACGACGGCGTGATCACCCATGCGGTCACACGGACCGCGCTCGACAAACTCAAGATCGACGAGACCGGACTCGACCGGAAAGACCGCGAGTACCTCTTCGCCATCATCGACAAATACCACGGCGGACCGGTCGGACTTGAAACGATCGCCACGTCGATCAGCGAAGACCCCACCACGCTTGAGGACGTCTATGAACCCTATCTGATCCAGATGGGTTTCGTGAGTCGCACGCCGCGCGGCCGGGTCGTCACCGAAAAAGGATACCAGCATCTCAAGAAAGGGTACCAGGGAAGCCTGTTCTGATATGAAAACAGCCGATTTCGATTATGTTCTACCTCCCGAGCTGATCGCCCAGACGCCTCTTGCGGATCGCCAGAATTCGCGCCTGCTGGTCTGTGAACGCGACGGGTTCGGACTGCGACACGAGCATTTCTACAACCTTCCGGACCACTTCGAACAAGGCGACGTCCTCGTCGTCAACGACACCCGCGTCCTGCCCGCCCGCCTCACCGGCGTGAAGCGGGACACCGACGCCGTGATCGAGATCCTTTTGCTTCGGCAGATCGCGGGGGACCTTTGGGAGACGCTTGCGAAACCCGCCAAGCGCGTCAAGGTCGGAAGCGTCGTCTGGTTCGGCGACGGTC
>DMTN01000020.1 GCA_003477305.1 Acholeplasmatales bacterium
CATTTCTTTACAGCCCCTTCTTTCTTTCAAGCTTTTTTCAATGCTTCGTTGAGTTCACGGACGGTCGCTTCGTCGATCTTGATTTCGCTGCGGTCATACGTGAGGATCCCGTTGACTTCGAGTTCGACGTCGGACAGCTGCGTATAGACGGTCGCGCAGAGGCCTTTGGCGATGAGCGGAAGCACCTGTCCGCGCAAGAGCGACTGATACGCATCCGTGATGGCGTCCTTTGAGTCATACATGCGGTACCCGAAGGACCCTTGGGGATTCCAGACATGGTCTTCGGCAAGACGGCTGTAACCGCCGAATTCGGAGAGGACGAAGGCGCGTTCACGTTCGGGACGGGGAGCCTTCAGCTCGAGAATGTAGCGGTGGATCGAATGGAGGTCGCCGCCCGATTCGTCATACCAACCGGAGGCGTGGTCGACGATCCGGGTGGGATCGAGCGATTTCACATAGGCGGCCGTCGCCTTTGCGTCGAACTGTCCCCAGGCTTCGTTGAACGGAACCCAGCAGACGATGGAAGGGTGTTTCGAAAGGCGTTCGACCATCTCCGTCAGACCGTTTTGAAATTCGGTGCGGCTGCGCGCATCGGCGCGGCCGAAACGTCCGTAACGGCGATCGCTGAGGTGAAGATGTGGAAACGCGTACGGACGGATCGCCCCCAGCCATTTTCCAAGCGCGCCGGTTCCGCCCGACGGCATGTCCTGCCAGACGAGCATCCCGAGCCGGTCGCAGTGCCAGTACCAGCGTTCGGATTCCATCTTGATATGCTTGCGCAGCATGTTGAAACCAAGATTCTTCATCGTCAGGATGTCGTCGACGAGCGCCTGGTCGGTCGGCTGCGTCAAAAGGCCGTCCGGCCAGTAGCCCTGATCGAGGACCCCGGTCTGGAAATACGGCTTGCCGTTCAGGCGGATGCGGGGGATTCCCGCTTCATCCCTTGCGATGTCGATCTTGCGCATGCCGAAATGGCTTTTCACCGCATCGACGACGCGGTTCTCGCGTCGGATTTCGATCCGTGCTCCGTAGAGAAAGGGCGATTCGGGCGACCACGGTTTGAATCCGGGGAGACGGACGCGGGTTTCTTCGTCCGGGACGAGATTGACGGACAGGACTTCGCGTTTCCCATCGACGACGCGCAACACGATTTTGGCGTCGGTCGCGCGGGAGAGTGTGGGACAAACGATGATATCGCTTCCGTCGTACTCAGGCGTGATCGAAAGGGCGGTCAAACGGAGTTCGTTGACGACCTCCATCCAGACCGTCTGCCAGATTCCGGAAGTTGCGGTATACCAGATGCCTTTGGGGTCGAGCACTTGTTTCCCGCGTTCCTGGCTGCCGGTATCGGTGGGATCGGTGACGCCGATGACCAACGCGTTTTCACCGGGTAAGAGATCATCGGTCACGTCGAACGAAAACGGTGCGTAGCCGCCGACGTGACGGCCGATCAAGCGTTCGTTGATCCGCACGTCGGCGACATAGTCGACCGCTTCGAAATGCAGGATCACGCGCTCCTCCGCCGCGCGGACCGGCGCGTCGATCATGCGCCGATACCAGAGTTTTTGATCCGGTCGCAGCGGCAAAGACACCCCCGAAAGCGGGCTTTCGACGCAGAACGGGACGAGGATTTTCCCGTCATAGGTTTGCGGGCGATCCGCATCGATCGGCGTGATCGCGTAGTCGTAGGAACCGTTCAGATTGATCCAGGAAGACCGCGCGAGCATCGGCCGGGGATAGACGTCGAGCGGCCGTTCGCGGTCGACGCGATCGGAATAAGCGGATTTCGTCATCTTGGGGTTGGGCATCGTTTCGGCCATCGTCGCACCTCCGGGAATCATCGTCTTCATTATATCACCGCCGCCGTCGTTTGAATCATCCAATCCAACGTCGGCCGGCACCACGGTTCTACTTGAAACCGATATGCATCGGGAGTATAATCGATTACGACAAAGAAGGTGGAATCATGCATCGCATCATCCTCGAAAACACCAACATCAAGGAACTCGGCGATCGGCCGCGGACGATCCGCATCCTCTTGCCGGACGGGTACGACGATCAACCGGAAAAACGCTACCCCGTCCTCTACATGCACGACGGTCAGAATTTGTTCGATTCCTCCGGATACAGCGGTTATTCATGGGATGTCGCGCGGACGCTCGACCGTATGCAGGCGGCCGGCGAGACGGACGGGATCATCGTCGTCGGCATCGACAACGGTGGCGACCATCGCATCTCCGAGTATTCGTCGTCGATCGATCCCCGCGCCGTCAAGCGCATCGAAAAACACTTCAAGGGAATCGCGCTCGTGGCCGAGGGCGGGGCCTACGGCGATTGGCTCGTCGGTACGCTCAAGCCGTCGATCGACGCCCGCTACCGGACCCTGCCCGCTCAGGCGACCACGGGAATCGCGGGCAGCTCGTGCGGCGGGAACATCTCGCTATCGATCATGCTCGCCCATCCCGATCGATTCGGGGTCGTCGGCGTCTTCTCGCCGGCCCTTTGGATCATCGCTGCCGATGCGTTCGAACGTTTGAAACAGGCCGACCTCCAAGGCGTACGCATCTACCACGACATGGGCGGCTGGGAAGAAACAGGCCGGTTCGAATCGCTTCAGTTGACGTTTTCGTCGCTCCGTCTCGACCGCGCTTTGAAGCGCCGCATGCCGCAAAACGATGTCATGCGTCGTTTCGACCCGATCGCGCGGCACACCGAACTGTTCTGGCAGGATCGCTTCCCGGGTTTTGTCCGGTGGGGATTCGGGACACGGCGAAGCCATGACGAATGCATGCGATCCAAGGAGGAACAACGATGAAACTGATGATCTTCGTTTTGAACAACATTGACAAGCTTGATCCCTTCATCCATCGGCTGAAAGAAGCCGGCATCAAGGGCGCGACGATCCTGAACAGCACCGGGATGGGCCGACGCCTCATCGAGAATGACGATCTCGGTTACGATCTGATCGGATCGCTCCGTGCGCTCCTCGACAATCCGCGCGCCGAGTCGCGCCTGATTTTGATGGCGCTCGAAGACGCCCAGGTCGCCGTCGTCGCAGACATCATCGACGAACTCGCCGGCGATTTGTCGAAGCCGAATTCCGGGATTTGCTTCACGCTCCCGATCGACTTCATCAAAGGCTACAAGAAGTGACGGGGCAGATGGACTAGGATGGAACTCAAAGCACTGTTTTTTGTGGCGATCGTTCTGATCGCCGGTCTTCTTTTTGGGAAAGTTGCGAAAGCCGTCAAAATGCCCAACGTCACCGGCTACCTGATCGGCGGACTCCTCCTTGGTCCGAGCGTCTTCGGTCTCATTTTCGGCGAAGGCCTGATTTCGGCGGAAGCGATCGAGGCCCTCGGCATCGTCTCAAACGTCGCCCTCGGCTTCATCGCCTTTTCGATCGGCAGCGAATTGAAATTATCATATTTCAAGCGCGTCGGGCCCGGCCCGATCATCATCGCCACGCTTGAATCGCTGTTTGCGATCCTGTTCGTGCTCGGCGGCACCCTGATCTACTTCGCCATCGTTGGCCAATTCGACAATTTCCACATCCGCTTCGCCCTCGTGCTGTCGGCGATCGCCGCGGCGACGGCGCCGGCGGCGACCCTGATGGTGGTCCGGCAATATAAAGCGCGAGGTCCGCTGACGGAAACGCTGATGAGCGTCGTCGCCCTCGACGACGCCACCGCCCTCATGTTCTTCGGCATCTTCGTCGCGATCGCCAACGCACTCTCGCGTACCGGAACGTCGACCACGCCGATCATGCTCCAGATCCTTGAACCGATTTGGGAAATCGTTCTGTCGCTGGGCATCGGCGGCATCATCGGACTTGTGATCGTATTCGGGTGCAAGTGGTTCACCGGCCGCGGCAACCGCATCGCGCTCGTCGTGGCGGCGGTCTTCATGACCGTCTACCTCGCCGATCTGACGGGTGGATCGCCGCTTCTCGCCTGCATGGCGATGGGCGGCGTCTTCGCCAACCTGAGTCCCGTCTACGACATCGTGAACGGACTGATTTACTATGTGACGCCGCCGATCTACATCATGTTTTTCGTCCTGAACGGCGCCGATCTCAATCTTTCCGTCTTGTCGCAGATCGGCGTCATCGGCGTCATCTACGTCCTGTTCCGCGTGGCCGGCAAGATCTTCGGATCCTGGTTCGGCGCCAAGATCAGCAAGTCGCCCCCGGTCGTCTCGAAGTTGCTCGGTTTCGCGCTGATCCCGCAAGCTGGCGTCGCGATCGGTCTCAGTCTCGTCGCGGTTCAGATTCTCGATGCGGAAACCGCGTCGATGATCCGCGCGATCATCCTCTGCGCGACGCTCATCTATGAATTGGTCGGGCCTTTCATCACCAAGATCACCTTGAAGAAGGCTGGCGAAATCGCCGCCGAAAGTTGAAGCGGACGGGGGAAACCCCGTCTTTTTCCTTAGTGTCAAATGATATTGGAA
>DMTN01000062.1 GCA_003477305.1 Acholeplasmatales bacterium
TTCAAGCCGGAGTTCTTGAACCGCATCGACGAAATCGTGCTGTTCCATCCACTCTCGCGCGACACCCAGGTGAAGATCGTCGAGAAGATGCTTTCCGACCTCGCCAAGCGGCTCGGCGCTCAAAACGTGCGCCTAGCCTTCTCCGCCGCTGTCAAGCAGAAGATCATCGACGAGGCGTTTGACCCCGAATACGGCGCAAGACCGCTCAAACGCTACATCCAGCGCGCGATCGAAACGTTCGTCGCCCGGGCCATCATCCGGTCCGAAATCGTCCCGAACGTCTACTATACGCTCGACGTCCAAGGCGAAGGCTTCGGCTTCGTCCGCGACTGATCCCGCCGAACACGAAAAATGCGACTCCCTCGCGGGAATCGCATTTTTTTTGTTGGGACTCAGTCCGCTTCGCGCTTGCCGAGCTTCTTGTCGAACATCATGAGCGCCCGTTTGTCGCCCGAAAAAAGATCGAAGCCGAGAAGGTTGTCACGCGAGTTCTTCTCTTCTTCGCCCTGTTCCTTGACGAACCAGTTCAGAAACTCCTGGGTGCGGTAGTCCTTGACAAGGACGGCTGCGGTGAAGATCGCGTCGATCGAGGCGGTGATGAATTCCTCGTGGGCGAGCGAATCGACGAGCGGTTCGCGGAGGTCGGCGTACTTCTTGGTGGGATCGGCAATCGCCGCGAGCTTGACGTCGAAGCCGTTGTCCTGTAGATAATGCATGAACTTGAAGGCGTGTTCGAGTTCTTCCTTCGCCTGGACGTTGAACCAGTCGGAGAAGCCGGTGTAGCCGAGATTGAGATAGTGGTTGGCGATGTCGGTATACAGATACGCGGAAAACAGTTCCTTGTTGATCTGTTCGTTGAGTAATTTGGAAACGTTTTGGTTGAGCATGGGAAACCTTCCTTTCGAGATTGTTTATTGATTCTATTATACCATACGTGTGGTTTGATTCCCAACGATGCGCTTGATGATGCTATAAAAAGGAAAAAAGACGATTCCTCGTCTTCTTTCAGGCTTCGCGGACGCCATGGTACAGCGTGTCCAATAATTTCCGCAACGGTTCATACAAAAATAGTACGGTGAGCAGGTCGACCGCGGCCATCGTCACCTCGGCCGGGAAGAAGTCGGCGACGAGATACGGCCAGAGCTGGTTGAATCCGAACGTGATCGCGAAGGGAATGGCATAAAACCAGCCATAGACGAATCCGAAGATCGTCGCGACGAGCACCTTCTTCCACAATTTCGCGCTTTTCATGAACAGCATCACCAGCGCAAACGAGATCCAGGCAAGGAACATTGCCGGCGTGTAGAGCAGGTTGAACGAACCCATGAAGAGATTGTCAAGGATGACATATCCGCTGATTACGGGAAACAACAGCGCCGGCGGCAGGACTGCGGCGTACACCGCGATCAAGAGGACGGTGAGCTGGACGTTCATGTCAAACGCCAACAATTGTTCCTGGACGAACAGGATCGCAAGGAGCATCGCCGCGATCGAGATCTCGCGGACGCTCAGATGACGGCGCAAGGACTCAGTACGATTCGAGCTTGAAGGCATAGACGTTGCCGTCGGTGATCGCCGTCGTGTCGACCCCTGCGGTCGCATAGACCCCGTTCACATAGAAGGCGATATACTCGTTTTCCGCGGCGTCGGCGCTGATTCCGGCGATCGCGACGAGATAGACGCCATAGGCGCCGACGTAGGCGCAGGTGTCGTCGGGTCCGCCTTCGGCGTCGGCGCAATAGACTGTGAAGGTCTCGCGGAGCAGGCCGAGGAGGGTGTCGCCGTCATGAAAAGCGACGGTTTCGGAGGCGATGAGAACGTCATCGTCGCCGTAGACTTCAAAGGTGACGAAGCCGAGCCCGGAGGCGGTGGTGCGGCCGGGTTGGCACGCGACAAGCAAAAACGTTGAAACGGTCAAAAGCATGATGCCCAGTACTTTTTTCATGTTCTCCCCTTGGGAATTGTATTTTGATGCAGGTAGGTCTCCCGGCTCGGCTTCATCTTCCACGCACCTTCTCCCCTTCTGGGAATGGTCTTTGCGTTTCGTCTGCCTCACGGTTGCTGGCACAGTCCGGGAATTGCACCCGGTTCCCTGTTATGCACCTGCGATCAATCGATATGAAGTTTGCGCGACGCTTCCGCAGTCGCAAACGTATTCTATCACAAAGAAACGGCCGATGCAATCATGACGAAAAAAAAGACAGCATCGCTGTCTGTGTCGAAATTTGATTTATCGTTCGTTGGCGACCGAAGCGCGCTGGAACTTGTAATTCGGATAAACGCGCTGAAGCAGTTCGAGCGAATTGTTCCAGTGCTCGCGGTTGAGCGCCTTGGCTGAATGGACCTTGACGTTGTGGCGTCCGCGCTCGTCGATCCACTCGACGAAGCCCCAGGAAAACGCCGCGAGGCATTCGACCCAATCGTCGTTGCCGGGGTTGGGAAGGGTGACGAGAAAGGTGTTGATCTCGCGATTCAGCTTGGCGAACGTACGGATGTCGGAGTGACGCGCCGAAAAGATCGAGGCGGGAAATCCGAACGAGTAAAACGGGATATTCTTGTCTCGGAAAAACGGTGCGACGTCGATCGACTTCTCGTTCAGTCCGGGCATCATGTCGTCGACGGCGTCATAGAATTTCGATTGCGTGGTTTGGATGAAGGCGTTGAGGGTACGGAATCCCTTGGTCGGAAAGTCGGTCACGGTCGCCCGCATGAACGGGAAACCGATGGACGCATGCGCATCGAATCCTTCGCCTTTGATGACTTCGAACCCGACCAGGTCGGGATGGGTGACTTCACCGAACACGACGGACAGAATGCCTTCTTCGCCGTTCTGTTCGAAATGAATGTCGAATTTTCCTCTTTCCATGATGGAACACTTCCTTGCGTGGAAAAGCCGGCTGCGACGAGGCGTCGCGCCGAAAATCTATTATACCATGATTCCGAAAAGAATCAAGAGAAATGAGCAAGCGGATGAAAAGCTCCGCTCTTTATCCGAGATGATCCATCAACTCGACGATTTCGGCGATCTTCGCCTGGGCTTCGGGGCTGACGGATTCGAGAAGACAGCCGTCGAGATGGGCTTTCAGGACGGCGCGGTTCGCCCGTTTGAGAACGGCGATCGCAGCCAGGATCTGGGTGGAGACATCGATGCAGTACCGGTCCGCTTCGACCATGCGGACGATGCCTTCGACTTGGCCCTTGGCCGTATTCAACAGCTTCGTGACTTGCTTGTGGTCGGCGCGCATCGCTAGCCCTCGATCTTTTTGGGATCGTATCCAGCTTTGCGGACGGCCGCGAAGATGCTTTCGTCGGCGATATTCAGCCCTTCGATCGCCGCGGTGCCTTTTTTCAGGTCGACCACAGCCCCGGTGACTCCCGCGACGGTTTTCAGCGCGTTCTCGACGCGCATCTTGCAGTGCATGCAGCTCATGCCTTCGATATAAACGGTTTTTTTCATGATTTATCTTCCTTTCTCTTGATTCATTTGCGTTGGTTTGAATCGGCGGAGACGAAGCGCGTTCAACACGACCGAGACCGAGGAGAGGCTCATCGCGAGCGATCCGATGGTCGGGTCGAGCCGGAGACCGAATGCCGGGAAGAACAATCCGGCGGCGATCGGGATCCCGATGATGTTGTAGAAGAACGCCCAGAACAGATTCGATTTGACGTTCTTGATCGTCTTTTTGGAGAGTTCGACGGCGGTCACGGCGTCGTTCAGATCGCTTCGGACCAATACGATGTCGGCCGCTTCGATCGCCACGTCGGTACCCGCGCCGATCGCGATTCCGACGTCGGCGCGGGTCAAAGCGATCGCGTCGTTGATGCCGTCGCCGACCATCGCGACGATTTTATGTTGTTCCTGAAGAAGTCGGATATGATCGGCCTTCGCTTCCGGCATGACTTCGGCGATCGCCAAGTCGATGCCGAGTTCGGCGCGGACGGCTTCGGCGACGGCCCGATTGTCCCCCGTCAGCATGATCGTTTCGATCTTGAGCGCCTTGAAGCGGGCGACAGCTGCCTTCGAGGTCGGCTTGACGGCGTCGGCGACGGCGATGACGCCGAGCAGGCGATCGTGTTCGGCGACCATGACGGCGGTCTTCCCTTCGTTGGACAGCGTCGCGATCGTGTCGGCAAACGCATCCGTGGATATGCCGAGCGACGTGAAGAGGGCGCGGTTTCCGATACTGACCTCACGATCGCCGATTTTAGCGGTGACGCCGAGCCCGGAACGGGATTGGAAGTCCGTCGCCTCCGGAATCGCAAGACCCGCCGCGGCGGCGAGGATCGCCTTCGCGATCGGATGTTCGGAACGCCGTTCAAGCGCGGCGGCAGCTTGCAGCAACGCCGCTTCGGTGATTCCGTCGGCCGGGTGGACGGAGCGGACGACGGGCTTGCCTTCGGTCAANNGCAGGGACAGGAGATGACCAGGACGGTGATGGCGATTGACAGCGCAAACGAGAACCCGGCACCGGCGAGAAACCAGACGCCGAATGCGACGATGGCAATCACGATGACGACGGGGACGAAGACGCCGCTGATCTGGTCGGCGAGCTTGGCGATCGGGGCTTTCGAAGAGCCGGCCTCTTCGACAAGCCGGACGATCCGCGCAAGCGTGGTGTCTTCGCCGACCTGTTCGGCGCGCATGACGAACGCGCCGGTCGTATTCACCGTCGCCGCGACGACGCGGTCGCCTTGATGTTTCTCGACCGGCATCGATTCGCCGGTGATGGCCGCTTCGTCGATTGCGGACGCGCCGTCGACGATGACGCCGTCGGCGGGAATCCGGGCNNGATCGTTTTTGCGGAGCGTTTCGACCGAAACGACGGTTTCAACGCCGTTTTCCAGAAGGATCGCCGTTTTCGGGGCGAGATCGACGAGTTTCGCGATCGCGGCGCCCGTCTTCTTCTTCGAGATCGTTTCCAGATATTTTCCGACCGTGACGAGAGTCAAAATCGCTCCGGCCGATTCGAAATAGAGATCCATATGCCAACCGTGCGCCGCCATCAGGTCGTTCGCGGCAATCGCCATTGCGATTCGGACGACGACATATGCGCCATAGAGCATGGCAGCACCGGCGCCGACGGCGATCAGCGAATCCATGTTCGGCNNGTCGGAAGCCGTTCGTGAAATAATGACCGTTGACGATAGCGATCGGGATCGCAAGCGCCGCCTGCAGGATCGCGTTGGAAAGCGGATGACCGGACGTGGCGATCCAGGCTGGCAGCGGTAGATTGAGCATTGCGCCCATCGACACATATAGCAGGGGAATGAAGAGCGCGATCGAGATCCAGAGGCGTTTTTTCATCAAATCGGATGCGCGGGCGATCGCCTTGGGCGCGAGAGCGGCTTCGGAAGCCCCGTATCCGCCTTCCGCGACGGCTTGGAAAATCGTCGTTTGGTCGACGGCAGACTCATCAAAATCGACCGTCATCGCGTTCGTGAGGAGCGAAACGTTCACATCGCGCACGCCTGGCAGGGCTTGGACGGATTTGGTCACGTGCGCTTCGCAGGCCGAACACGTCATCCCGGTGATGGTATATTTTTTTCGCATGGCGGTTCCTCCAAGATACCCCCAGGGGGTGTCTATCAAGATTATAACACCGCAAGCGGAAGAATGCAAACCGGACGCCCGGAATCAAAAAAAGAAAACGCGATCCGTTGAGGGATCGCGTCATGGATCAGCCGCGCCAGGGCGGCAGGACGATGTTTTCCATTTCGGCGAGGTCGAACGCCGAGATGTCGAAACCGAAGACGTCAAAGTTGTTTCTGATGCGCTCCGGGGTGACTGACTTCGGGAGCGGCAAGAAGCCGCGCTGAAGGCTCCAGCGAATCGCCAGCTGGGCGAGGGTGACGCCGTACTTGACGGCGAGGTCCTGCAGTTTCGGGACCTCGAAGAGGCGTCCGGTCGCCAGCGGCGAATACGCTTCGGTAAGGATCTTGTACGGCTGCGAGAAATCGACGGTTGTCTTCTGCGCGTCTCCAGGACAGAGGAAAATCTGGTTTGCATGCGGCGCGAATCCGGTCGCATCGATGATCGGCTTGAGATGTTCCGGTCGGAAGTTCGAGACGCCGATCGACCGGACCTTGCCTTCTTCGTAGAGGTGCACGAAGGCTTTCCAGGTGTCGATGTTCTGCTCGGTATACTCAATGCCGTTGGAATTGATGTGCCAGGGTTTCGGGGCGTGGATCAGATAGAGGTCGAGTTTCTCGACGCCGAGGCGGGAAATCGTCTTCGCGTATTCGTCGAGGGCGGTCTGATAGCCTTTCAGTTCGGCTTTCAGTTTCGAGGTGATGAAAATCTCTTCGCGCGGAATGCCGGAAGCGCGGATCGCGGCGCCGACGGACTCTTCGTTGCCATAGGCGGCGGCGGTGTCGATGTGCCGGTATCCGGCCTGGAGCGCGGCGAGAGTCGCATCATAGGCGTCCTTGCCGTTCTTGATCTGCCAGGTACCGAAGCCGACGGACGGGATGCGGACGCCGTTGGAAAGAACATACTCGTGTTTGACGTTCATGGGAAATCCTCCTCAATTGGGTTATCTTCAGTATATCACGCAATAGCTGATTGCGGTGCATGATGTGCTCAAGCGAAGACCTGATTCTTGCGATTCGTCAAAAGCGGAAGCGTCCGCAGGATCGGACCAACGCCGTTCTAAAAGAATACGAGAAGAACTTGATAAACTCGTCTCTCAACAAGGGAGGAGCTTCCGAACACGATCAAAACGAACCTTTTTCATGATATCACTCCGTTGTGCGAAAGGGAATATGCGCTTCCCTTGCCACGCCGTCCGAAAAGGATTATAATGAACAAGAAGAGACGAAAGGCGTGATCGCATGAACTTCCTCTACCGGCTTTGGTGCCGAACCTATCAGACTGTCTTTAAAATCGCCTGGCCGTTCATCGCCCTGCGCGAACCGACCCTGTTGTCCGGACCCGGATCGCTTCAAAAACTGCCGGAAATCGTCAAGACGAAAGGCCTCGACCGCATCCTGCTCGTCACCGACAGGGGTCTCGTGAAGGCCGGCCTGGTCGCGCCGCTCATCGAACGATTCACCCGCATGGGAGTCGAGGTCACCGTCTATGACGGCACCGTCCCCAATCCGACGATCGACAACATCGAAGAAGCCTATGCGTTGTATCTGAAGGTTCAGGCTCAGGGTCTTGTCGCCCTCGGCGGCGGGTCCGCGATGGACGTCGCCAAGGCGGTCGGCGCCCGCGTCGTCAATCCGAAGAAGTCGATCCGCCAGATGAAAGGTGTCCTCAAGGTCCGCCACGACCTCCCACCGCTGTTCGCGGTTCCGACGACCGCCGGGACCGGCAGCGAAGCGACGCTTGCCGCCGTCGTCACCGATTCCCTGACAAAGGAAAAGTACGCGATCAACGACCCCGTCCTGGTTCCGACGCTGGCCGTACTCGATCCCCGACTGACCGTCTCGCTTCCCCGGGCAATCACCGCAACGACGGGCATCGACGCACTCACCCATGCCGTCGAAGCCTACATCGGGAAAAGCAACACCCAGAAAACCCGCAAATCCGCCAAAAAGGCGGTCCATCTCATTTTCAACAACCTTGAGCGCGTTTACCAAAACGGCGAAGATCTCGGCGCCCGCAGCGCGATGCAGCAGGCGGCCTATGAGGCCGGCCTCGCCTTCACCCGCGCCTACGTCGGCAACGTCCACGCCATCGCCCATACGCTCGGCGGCTTCTATCATGTCGCGCACGGGCTCGCCAACGCCGTGATCCTGCCTTACGTCCTCGACTTCTACGGCGCCAAGGCCGCGAAGCCGCTCGCCGAACTATCGTTCGAAGCCGGCGTCGGGCACGAGGGGGATTCGCAGGAAAAGAACGCGGCGCGCTTCATTGCCGCAATCCGCGCCCTGAACACCCGCCTCGGCATCCCTTCGAAGATCGTCGGGACGATCCAAGACGCGGATCTCGACCAGATGATCGGACGCGCGATGGCCGAAGCCAATCCGCTCTATCCGGTTCCGGTGATCATGGACAAGAATGATTTCCGAAGCATCTATATCACAATTAAGGGATGAAAAAACGCCGGTTCGCACCGGCGTTTTCTCTTTCAAAGGCTATTTCTTGATTGGCTTTTCGGTTTTCTCGATGCTCTTTTCGACCTTGGCGGCGATCACTTTCTTGGCGTCGTCGAGTTTCGTCCTGAGGACGTTGATGACCTTGACCGCGAGGAAGATCGCGAAGGCGATGATCAAAAAGTCGATGATCGACTGGAAGAAATTGCCGTACGTCAGAAGCACGGCGTTTTCGGACAGGATATAAACCCCGTCGACGGGATCCCAGGTCCGCGTGCCGCGCAGGACCCAAACCCATTCGGTGATATCCTTCGAGCCGATCAGGCTGATGAGCGGCATGATGATGTCTTTGACGAGACTGGAGATGATCTTGTTGAAAGCGGTGCCGATGACGATGCCGACGGCGAGATCGAGGGCGTTGCCTTTGGCGATGAACGATCCGAATTCCTGGAAAAATTTCTTCATATGACCTCCGTAGTCGATGCTTTGTCTTCATTGTAATCGTTGTGGGGATAAATTTCAAGCGCTCCGACCGGATCGAAAGAAAAAGGCGATTCCCGCAGGAGTCGCCTTTACCTTGCGATCAGTTCAGTTGATCGGACTGAAGTTTTCTTTGTCGAGACCGCAGTCCGGACAAACCCAGTCATCCGGCAGCGATTCGAAGGTCGTTCCCGGTGCGATCCCCGTGGTTGGATCGCCGATGGCGGGATCATACACATAGCCGCAGACACATTCCCATTTTTGCGCTTTGCTCATACTGATCATCACTCCTCAGTGCAATTTGGAATCATTCGGGCCAGAAGGCGAATCATTCCCGTTATTACTTTATCACATGCTCCGCAAGGGTGTCAATAGGAATGCCGAAATGCGCTGTTTTCCCGTATTTTCATTGATTGTTTTTTTGGTCAGTGGCTTGTCAACACGAGACAATCGTGATAGAGTGGATTCATGCAATAACGCCAAGGGGGTTTTTCGTATGTCGCTTCTTCAAGGGTTTTTCCTGCTGTGCATCCTGGTTGCGATCGCCGCTTTCGTCTTTGCGGCATGGCTCTATCTTTGGGTCAAGCGTCAACCGGCGGTCAACGCCAAGATCCTGACCGTCGGCGAATACATCCGGAGCGGAGCGAATACCTTCCTCCGTAAAGAGTATCTCGTTCTCGCCCGCTTCGCCGGCGTGACCGCGATCCTCATATTGGTCTTCTTGCCTGACCCGATCTGGAGAGCCGGCATCGGCGACAACTTCCAGATGTTCGGCGCGTATCTGCTCGGCACCGTCTTCTCCGCGATTGCCGGCAAGATCGGCATCCAGATCGCGACGATCGCGAATACCCGCACGGCGGAAGCCGCCCAACGCGGCATCACGCTGTCGTTTCTCTCCGCCTTCCGCGGCGGCGCCGTCATGGGCATGGCCGTCGTCGGCACAAGTCTCCTCGGCATCATCCTCGTCCTTTGGGTCACCAACAATGCGACGATCCTGCTCGGCTTCAGCTTCGGCGCTTCCTCGCTCGCCTTATTCGCGAAAGCCGGCGGCGGCATCTTCACGAAGACCGCCGACATCTCGGCCGACCTCGTCGGCAAGGTCGAACTCGGAATCCCCGAGGATGATCCGCGCAACCCGGCCGTGGTCGCAGACAACGTCGGCGACAACGTCGGCGACGTCGCCGGCATGGGTGCCGACCTCTTCGACTCGAACGTCGCCTCGATGGCGGCGGCAACCGTCATGGGACTTGCGCTCGACAAGCTGCCCGGCATCGATTTGAACGTCGAAACGGTCTTCTGCTTCGCCGCGCTCGGCTTGCTTTCCTCGATCATCGGCGTCGCATTGGCGAAAATGCCGGAAAAAGGCAGTCCGACCCGCGCCCTCAATACCTCGACCTACGTCACGACGGCCGTCTTTGCGGTCCTCACCGGACTCGCGACCCTCATCTTCCAGTTCCGTTGGCAATTGTACGTCACCGCCCTCATCGGCCTCTTCGTCGGCGTCTTGATCGGCATCACGACCGACTACTTCACCGACGACAGCAAGTCGCCCGTCCGCAAGGTCGCCAAGGCGAGCGAGACCGGACCGGCCTTCACGATCATCACCGGCGTCAGCTACGGCTTCCTCTCGGTGCTTCCGGCGATGATCGGGATCGCGATCTCCGCTTTGTCCGCCTATCTGATCTGCGCCCCGCTCGGCGGCGCCGTCGGCTCGGCCGGCTATCAGTCCTACGGCATGTTCGGGATTTCGATGGCCGCCGTCGGGATGCTCTCGATCGTCGGGATGATCATCTCCAACGACGCCTACGGACCGATCGTCGATAATGCCCGGGGCCTCGCCGAAATGGGCGGACTCTCCGAAGCGGTCATCGAGGTCACCGACAAGCTCGACTCCGCCGGCAATACCGTCAAGGCGGTCACCAAAGGCTTTGCGATCGGCGCGGCCGGTCTCACGGTCATCGCCCTGCTCGGCGCGTTCATGAGCGAAGTCAATGCCCGCATCGTCGAAGAAGGACTCTCCAATCCGCTGCTCACGGGTTTCGACATCATGGATCCGCGCGTCTTCTTCGGACTCTTGATCGGCGCCGCGGTTCCGGCCGTGTTCTCCGCGCTTCTGATGCTCGGCGTCGGCCGCAACGCCGAACGCATGGTCGGTGAAATCCACCGCCAGTTCCGCGAGATCCCCGGACTCCAGGAAGGCAAGGAAGGCGTTGTTCCCGAATACGACAAGTGCATCGCGATCGCAACCGACGGCGCGCTCAAGGAACTGATCCCGGCCGGTCTCTTCACGATCATCATCACGATCGTCGTCGGCCTCATCGGCGGCGTCACGGCGATCGGCGGCTACTTGACCGGCAATATCGTCGCCGGCTTGCTCCTCGCGCTCTTCATGTCCAACGCCGGCGGCCTTTGGGACAACGGCAAGAAGTACGTCGAATCCGGCCATAACGGCGGCAAGGGCTCGGCTGCCCACAAGGCGGCCGTCGTCGGCGATACCGTCGGCGATCCGTTCAAGGATACCGCGGGCCCGTCGATCAACACCCAGATCACGGTCGTCAGCCTGGTCGCCTCGCTGTTGTCCTTCATTTTCCTGTCGTTGCACCTGTTCTGAACCCGAACCGTTCGAACCGCCTCCTCGGAGGCGGTTTTTTTTCGTCCTCGGAAAAAGGATTGTAGAGAAAACTCGATTGTGCTATAATGCTTTTCGGAATGCATTCGCGAAATGCCCCGACAAGGAGACCACCGATGGTTCTCGCGCTCTCGATCTTCCTCCTCACCTACATCCTGCTCCTCTCCTTCCCGAAATCACGCGCCTACGTCGCCACCGGCGCCGCCATCCTGTTCATCTTCTTGAGTTTCCACGATATCCGCGTGCTCTTCAACATCGATGTCGTGTTCATGCCGCTTGACGGCGTCTTCGCGGCGATCGAGTGGAACGTGATCCTGATGATCTTCGGCACGATGGGGCTCGTTTCGCTCTTCATCGAATCCAGGATGCCGGCCCTGATGGCCGATAAGATCATCCAGAAGACGCCGAACGTCAAATGGGCGGTGATCGCGCTCGCCGCGTTCGCCGGACTCATCTCGGCCTTCGTCGATAACGTCGCAACCGTCCTGATGGTCGCGCCGATCGCCCTCACGATCGCCAAGCGACTGAAGATCAGCCCCGTTTCGATGATCATCGCGATTGCCGTCGCATCTAACCTCGAGGGCGCCGCGACGCTCGTCGGCGATACCACCTCGATCCTGCTCGGCGGTTATGCCAACCTCACGTTCTCCGATTTCTTCTTCTACCTCGGCAAGCCGTCGATGTTCTGGATCAACCAGGTCGGCCTCGCGGCGGCGTTGCTCGTGCTCCTGCGCGTCTTCCGGAAGGATGACCAGCCCGTTTCGATCAACGAGACGACGGTCGTCACCGACTTTGTCCCCTCGATCCTGATGCTTGCGATGCTCGGTCTGCTCATCACCGCCTCCTTCATTCCGTCCGCCCCCGCCCTCACCAACGGCATCATCTGCACCGGTCTGATGATCATCGGGGTCATTCGCAAGACCATCATCAAGAAGGACAAGGCGGCGTTCGTGGAAACCATGAAGGACGTCGACTTCTTCACCCTGCTTTTGCTCGCCAGCCTCTTCGTCGTCGTCAAGTCGATCGAAAACGCCGGTGTCATCGCCGCCATCAGCGAAGGCATCCTGCACATCGCCGGCGGCAACGTCTTCGTCATCTTCACGCTGATCCTCTGGGGTTCGGTGCTGCTCTCCGCCTTCATCGACAACATCCCCTATGTCGCCACGATGCTGCCGGTCGTGACGATCATCGCCAGCAACATCGCCGTCGGGTCCGGGCTCGACCTCGCCGGCGAAAAACAGCTCGTCACGCTCCTCTACTTCGGTCTCCTCGCCGGCGCGACCCTCGGCGGCAACATGACGCCGATCGGCGCCTCCGCCAACATCACCGCGATCGGCATCCTGCGGAAGGAAGGCTACGAAGTCAAAACCGGCGAATTCATGCGGATCGGCGTGCCGTTCACGCTCGCGGCGGTCACCACCGCGTATCTGCTCCTTTGGCTCATCTGGTCATAAATAACCGACAGAACAAATAGGTGATTGATATCACCTTGATTGATGCGGAACGGATCAAACGACCCTGAGCCGCAAGGGTGTGCTCGCACCCCTAGACCATATCTTCTCGAAAGAAGTGTTTGGTTTGCTTTTCTTCATGATGTTGAAGGCGGCGTTTACGTCCGCATTCACGCTCATGCCGGTTTTCGTGATGTAGAGTCCGCGATGGACTCGACGTCCCTGAAAACCGGTTTTTGTTTCTGTGCCTTTTTCGAAAACCGGAATCTCGTCCTCGTCATAGAAACTAGCTTGAGAAGTATATGATTCTTCCTGCAGCGTGAAGACGATCCGGTAGTCGTTTGAAAGCTGTTCG
>DMTN01000007.1 GCA_003477305.1 Acholeplasmatales bacterium
CTTTCAGGAAGGCGATGGAAGGGGTCGATGGCGCGGCGTTCCGGGCTGCCGGACAAAACGCCGCGATTTTAGCGGCGTGGTGGATGTCGACGGCGGCGATGTCCATGACGACGGAAAGGATGTCGTCGGCGGGTATCGGCGCAAAGCGCGCAACGTCGACCGCTTTGAAGGCGGGCAGGATGTTTCGGCGCGCTGCGCGGGCCAGCAGCTCCTGCTTGTCGGCCGGGGTCGAGACGTAGATTTGATCGGGGGAAAGCCGGCTGAACGGTTCCATGTCGCAACTCCCTTCGCGGTTCATTTCTATTATATCATGAACCATGGAAGGCATCGCATCCCCGCGGAAAAATCCAAAAAAAAGCACGACCGGGGGGAGCGGTCGCGCTTGACGCTGTTCTCCTGTGCAGGAGAGGGGAGCCGGTTATTCGATGGCGATGAATTTCTTCGCCTTGACGTTGGTGCCCTGTTTCGGGATCGACAGGGAGAGGACGCCTTTGTCGAAGGAAGCCTTGACGTCGTGTTCGGCGACGTCCTCGCCGACGAAGAAACTGCGGGCGGCACTGCCGACCGTGCGTTCGCGGCGGAGATAATGGTTGGCTTTCTCTTCCTTGGTCTCTTCCTTCTTCGCTTCGACGGTCAGATAACCGTTCTCGAGGCTGATTTTGATTTCTTCCTTCCCGAAGCCGGGAACGTCGATGTCGAGGATGTAGTCATGTTCGTTCTCGCGGATGTCGGTCTTCATCGCCTGGTTGAGGGTGCGGGAAGGCGTGCCACTGAAAAAGCCGTCGAAGAAATCGTTGAAGTAATCGAGATCGTTGTTCTGGTTGGTGCGTCTGATGATGGCGTTCATGGTGTGAAACCTCCTATGGTTTTTAGTGTGTTAGCACTCGGCTTTATCAAGTGCCAACTGTATTATATCATACGTGTTAGCACTGTCAAGTGATGAGTGCCAATCTTCACAAAAATTTCACAATTCGGATGGAAAAAGAAAAAGCCATCAAAGATGGCTGTTTGAGTCGCTTACTTGAACAGGATCGTCGAAAGGTACCGTTCTCCGGTATCCGGCAGCAGGATGACGATCGTCTTTCCGGCATATGCGGGATCTTTTCCGATTCGGACGGCGACCGCGAGAGCGGCGCCGCAGGAGATTCCGGACAGGATTCCTTCGACCGATGCGAGCGCGCGGGCGAAGGTGATGGCGTCTTCATTGGAGACGGTCGCGATCGCATCGACGACCGTTCCGTCGTAGTTGCGGGGGATGAATCCGGCGCCGATGCCCTGGATCTTGNNGATGCCCTGGATCATGTGAGGGGCCGGCGCGCCGCCGGAAAGGACGGGCGATTTTTCCGGTTCGACCGCGACGATCCGGACGGACGGTTTCTGTTCCTTGAGATAGCGGCCGACCCCGGAGACGGTTCCGCCGGTACCGACCCCGGCGACGAAGACGTCGACGGTTCCGTCGGTTTCACGGAAAATCTCCGGTCCGGTGGTCGCGTAATGGGTGATCGGGTTCGCGGCGTTTTCAAACTGCAGCGGCAAGAACGATCCCGGCGTTTCGGCATGGATCCGACGTGCTTCGGCGATCGCGCCTTTCATCCCGAGGGAGGCGTCGGTGAGCACGAGCTCGGCGCCGTATGCGCGCAAAAGCGACCGCCGTTCCAGCGACATCGCCTCCGACATCGTGAAAACCATCCGGNNGCTTCGACGATCGTCGCGCCCTTCTCGAGAAGCCCGTCGCGTTCGGCGGTTTCGATCATGGCGCGGGCGATCCGGTCCTTGACCGATCCGCCGGGGTTCTGTTTTTCGAGCTTGGCGATCAGCTTTGCGGATACGCCGTATGCCGCTTCGATCCGCGCGAGGCGGACGAGCGGGGTGTTCCCGATCAATCGGGTGATGTCGTCATGAATGGTCATGGAATGCTCCTTCTTTGGGTTGTCGGACGGACAACTCCGGATTCTTGATGGAAACGCGGGCGCCGGGAGCGACCGACTCGGTGATAAACGCGTTCGAACCGATCGTTGCGTTGGCGCCGACGACGGTCGCGCCGCCGAGAATCGACGCCCCGGCGTAGATCGTCACATGGTCGCCGATCGTCGGATGGCGTCGCATTCCCTTGAGCGACTGTCCGCCCTTGGTCGAAAGCGCGCCGAGGGTGACGCCCTGATANNGACGACGCCGGTGCCGTGGTCGATCATGAACGATGGTCCGATATCGGCGCCGGGATGGATGTCGATCCCCGTCTCGCGATGGGCGAATTCGGTGAACATGCGGGGGAGGAACGGGACCTCGAGAACGGCCAGTTCATGGGCGAGCCGATAGACGAGGATGGCGTAGAAACCGGGATAGGCGATCACGATCTGGTCGCGGTTGAAGGCGGCGGGATCGCCGTCGAGATGGGCATCGAGATCGGATTCGAGGATCGATCGGATCGCCGGGATGCGTCCCAGGAAAGCATCGACGAGACCCCCGGCGCGGCGGCGTGCATCCAGCCGGCCCCGGGTCGTTTCAAGATAGCGCAAAACGCGGGCGACCTGGGTCCGAAGGCGACGGTGCAGGCGCCCGACGAGGAGGGCGGTATGGAGCCGATTTCCGGTTTCGGCGACACGGTCGCCGTAATACCCGGGAAGGAGCAGTCTTTTGGCGTCGGCGACGATGAACTTGACTTCGCGGTTCGACGGCATCGGACAGCGGCAATGGTCTTTGTGAATCGGCTGGTCGCGGTGCGACCGGACGATCCGTTCGATGATTTCTCGTCGTTTCATGGCGATTCCTCCGATGTTTCCACTGATTATATCATGTCGGCGCACGCGCGCAAAACGATACGTCCCGAAAAAGAAAATCCGGCCGGAGCCGGACTTCAGAAACGCAATGTGGCGATTTCGGGAAAGAAGACGAGCAGGACGCCGAGCACCGCCATGATCAACCCGCCGACGAGCATCGACCATTTCGCATAGCGGGCGGAAACGCCGGTGACCTTCATCGTGATCATCGCGACCGCGAAGACGAAGAGGTCGTCAAGGAGAAAGAACAGGACGTACAGCCCGATGAACCCGTAGTAGGCGCCGGATGCGAGGTCATGATACGCGAGCAGCTGCGTATACAATAGCGGCAGCCCGGCGGAGCAGGCGAGTTCGACGAAGTTGACCGAGACGGCGAGCAGGACGATGCCGCCGAGCGCGAACCAGAACGAACCCGAGCGGACGATCTCGCGCACCCGGTCGGCGATTTTTTTCTTCTGCTTCGCATCGGTGACATCGCAGCCGGGATCCGCCTGTTTCGCCTTTTTGAAGAACTTGTAGACGTTACGGACGCCGAAGAGGAAGGCGATCACGCCGATCACGACGCGGATCCAGACGACTTCGGCGACCGACAGCGCGACGTTGAGCCAGGCCGCCATGAACAGATAATACATGGCGCCGGAAGCAAAGAGGAAGGTTCCGCCGAGGATCCACATGCGTTTGCGGTTCCCCATGTCGGCGAGCAGGGCGATCAAAAACAACAGGACCCACATCGCGCACGGATTGAATCCGTCGACGAAGCCGATTACCACCGCCGCGAGTCCCAAAGACAGGTTTTCGATCGGGATTTCGCCGATGAGCGGAAGGCGGATCACGTCGCCCTCGTCATATCCGAAGGTGTCGAAGTCGGAAGGCTGGGGGGTGATGCCGTCTTGGATCATCGCGACGATATCGGCGTGATCCTCGTCGCTATAGCGGACGATCATCGTCTCGATGTCGCGCTTGGTCTGATCGTTGTATCCGGAAAAGGCGACGCCGCCGATCACCGTATACGGGGTTCCCGAGACATCGCCGAACGCGGTTTTGACGGACTCGAACAAGGCGGCGCTCGCCGGATCGTTGACTTCATACTTGACGATCGTCAGGTTGTCGTAGCGCGTCGCGATTTCGGTGAGCGCCACTTCCTCGGCGGCGCAGTTGATGCAGGATTCGACATGAAAGAAATGCAGGACGACGGTGTTCTCGGCGCTCACCCGCGCCATCCGGAAGGTACCGAACAGCATCCCGATCGTCGTCAGGAGGATAAATCCCTTGAGAAGCCGTTTCACGTTCCGATTCCGCCAAAGAAGCGATCGAGTTCCTTCATCGTCTTTTCGCCGACGAGCCGCAGGATTTCCTTGGTTCCGTCGAGCACGATCATGACGGGCAGGACGTCGCCGATGCCGTAGGTTTTCACGGCGTCGGCATCGTCGTCATAATCGTAATCGACCATGGTGAAACCCGCACGTTCCTTGAAGAACACGCGCCAGCGGCTTTTCATGATGAGGCAGGACGGACACCAGACGGCGGTGAAGCGCAGGACGGTCAATTTCCCGCCTCCGCACGCAAGGCGTCGACGAGCAGATCGATCTCGGCGTCGGTGGTCAAGTGCGAGAGCGAGACGCGCAGACTCGTGCGGCCACGCCGTTCGTCGCCGGTCAGCCGGAAGACGGCTTCCGATCGGCTCGAACCCGAACTGCAGGCGGTCTGCTTGGAGACGCAGATACCGCGTTCGTCGAGAAATGCGAGCATGTCGTCGGCGTCGCGGTCGAGGACGCTCAGATTCAGGATGTGGGGGACGGCGCCGGTCGGACTGTTGATCGCGACGCCGGGAAGAAGCGCGAGTTCCTTCAACAGACGAGTGGAACGGGCACTGACGCCCGCCGTCGTCACCGAAAGGCCGAGAACGGCCGCTTCCAGGGTTTTTTCAAGCGAAATCGCCAGCGGTGCGGAGGGCGTCCCGCTCCGGTACTGGGTGGTCGATTTTCCACCGTGGATGATCGGTTCGAGCAGGACGTCATGGCGTCGGATGAGCGCGCCGACCCCTTTCAACCCATAGAACTTATGGGCCGAGAGACTGGCGAGACCGATGTTCGTGAAAGCGACCGGAATCTTTCCGACGGCCTGGGTGACGTCGCTGTGAAAGACCGCGTGCGGAAGCCGCGCGACGAGGGCGGCAAGCGCCGACACCGGCTGGACGATCCCCAGTTCGCTATTGACGTTGGCGATCGAGACGAGGATCGTGTCCTCGCGCAGGACCTTCGCCAGCCGGTCGGGCGTGACGCGCCCGTCGGCGTCGGTTTCGGCGATGTCGACCTCGAAGCCGAGTCGCTCGAGATATCCGAAACAGGCGGTGACGGAGGAATGTTCGAACGGAGAGGTGACCAGATGCTTGCCGTGTTTCCGGTTGCGGAGGGCATATCCCTTGATCGCCAGATTGTTCGCCTCGCTCGCCCCGCTCGTGAAAATCACTTCATAACCATCGAGGTTGAGCGTACGGAGGATGCCGTTTGCGGCGTCGGTGACGGCGCGTTCCGCTTCCCGTCCGGGGGTGTGAAGCGAGTTGGGATTCGCGAACAGACGGCGCGATGCCTCAACGAACGAATCGATCGCCGTGTCGGAGGGCGGGGTCGTCGCCGAATAGTCAAGATAGATCATCGGATCACTTCCTTCCTTTGACGCAAGAGGGCGTCATTCGGTATAGTGGATCGCCTTGCCGAGGATGCCGGCGGCGGCTTCATGAATCGTTTCGGAGACGGTCGGATGCGCGAAAATCGTGGCTTCGAGCGCTTCCGGGGTGATTCCGTTCTGGATTGCGACGGTGATCGTCGCGATCAGTTCGTCGGCCCCTTCGCCGAGGATCGTCGCACCCGCAAGCAGCCCGGTTGACTCATCGCACACCAGTTTGACGAACCCGAGCGGCTGATTCTGGATGAGCGCGCGGCCGTTGGCGCCGAACGGCGATTTCGTCGTGCAGAAAGGGGTTCCGGTTCGGGCCATGTCGGCCTCGGTTCGTCCGACCCAGGCGACCGCCGGGGTGGTGTAGAGCACGGAGGGAATGAAACGGTAGTCCATTTGAACCTCGAGGCCAAGCATGTCATCGACGGCGACGATCGCCTGACGGCTTGCGGCGTGGGCGAGCTGGACGAGATTCGTGACATCGCCGATCGCGTAAATCCCGGGCACGTTCGTCCGCATCTTCGCATCGACGGCGATGCCCCGGTTCAAGGCGATCGCGACGCCGGCGTTTTCCAGTTTGAGACCGGCGAGTTCGGGTACGCGGCCGACGGCGGAAAGGACGACCTCGGCGCGGATGGATTTGGGGATGTCGTTTTTGGCATAGAACAGTTCCGCGCCGCCGCCCGGAAGCGCGACGATCGAAGCGATCTTGACGTCCGTCTCGATCCCGATCTTCTGCTGCTTGGCGAAGCGGGAAAGCCGCGTGACGGCTTCGCGGTCGATCATCGGCAAGAGTTCCGGAAGCGCCTCGAGGACGTCGACCTTGACGCCGAGACGGGCGAACGCAAAGGCGAACTCCATCCCGATGATCCCGCCGCCGATGACGACGAGCGACGCGGGAAGCGACGATAGCGAGAGGATCCCTTCGGAATCGCGGACGACGGGAAGATCGAATCCGGGGATCGGAAGCGACCGCGTTTTCGCGCCGGTCGCGATGATGACGTGGTCGGCTTCGTAACGGCGCGTCCCTTCGTCGGTCTCCACGTCGATCTCATGCGGTCCGGCAAACGCCGCCGTGCCGCGGACCGTTTCGACGCCCGCTTTCTCCAGCAGGAAGGAAACGCCTTTGACGAGCGTCTCCACGACTGCGTCCTTCTTCGCCGCGACACGGGCGAAATCAACCGTGACGTTTTCGGTATTGACGCCGTACTGGGAGGCGTTCTTCGCCGCCTGAAAGACGTCGGCCGCATGAACCAGCGATTTGGTCGGGATGCACCCGACATTCAGGCAGGTGCCGCCGATGAAGCGCTTTTCGACAAGGGTCACGCGAAGACCCTTTTGCGCGGCGCGCAGGGCGGCGACATAGCCGCCGGGGCCGGCCCCGATGACGACGAGGTCACGATGCAGGGTTTCAGTCATGTTATCCGTCCTTTCGAAGAAAAAAGTCGCAGCTGCATGGAAGCAGACTGCAACTCCGTTTGATTGAATTTATTATAACAATTGCGAACGCGCTTGTCAAGGCGTGGCGACGGTCTGATAGTGTAAAATGGTTTTGGAAA
>DMTN01000011.1 GCA_003477305.1 Acholeplasmatales bacterium
CGGCGACGGAACCACCACCGCCACCCTGCTCACCCAGACGATGATCCACAAGGGCGTCGCCGCCGTCGAACGCGGCGCCAACCCGGTCCGGATGCGCGAAGGCATCGAACGCGCCGCGAAGGAAGTCTCCGCCCGCCTGCTCAAGAAGACGCATCCGATCGCCTCCAACGGCGACATCGAATCCGTCGCCACCGTCTCTTCCGGTTCGGCGGAGATCGGCAAGATCATCGCCGAAGCGATGGGCAAGGTCGGCAAGGACGNNCGAAAGGCGTCGAAACCTACCTCGAAGTCGTCGAAGGCATGCAATACGAAAAGGGCTACATGTCGCCCTATATGGTGACCGACCGCGAGAAGATGGAAGTCGTCCTCGAAAACGCCAACCTGCTCGTCACCGACCAGAAGATCACGACCATCAAGGACATCCTGCCCTTGCTCGAACAGGTCGTCCAGATGTCCAAGCCATTGCTCATCATCGCCGACGACATCGAAAACGAAGTGCTTTCCACCCTCATCGTGAACAAGCTGCGCGGGACCTTCAACGTCGTCGCGACGAAAGCCCCCGGCTTCGGCGACAACCAGAAGGAAATCCTCGCCGACATCGCGATGATGACCGGCGCGACCTTCGTCGCCAAGGATCTCGGGATGGAAATCAAGGACGTCACGGTCGACTTCCTCGGCCAGGCGAAGAAGGTCGTCGTCACCAAGGACGCGACGACGCTGATCGACGGCGCCGGAAACCGGGCCCTGATCGGCGAACGCGTCCAGCAAATCAAGAAACAGATGGAAAACGCCACCTCCGAGTACGATAAGAAGAAATATGCCGAACGGCTCGGGAAACTGTCCAACGGCGTCGCCGTCGTGAAGGTCGGCGCGACCACCGAAACCGAACTGAAGGAAAAGAAACTGAAGATCGAAGACGCCTTGAACGCCACCAAGGCGGCGGTCGCCGAAGGCATCGTGATCGGCGGCGGCGCGGTCCTCGTGGAAATCTACAATGAGATCCGCACTACCCTGAAATCGGATGAAAACGACGTCCAGAAGGGCATCAACGTCGTCCTCGAATCGCTTTCCGCGCCGGTCGCGCAGATCGCCGAGAACGCCGGCTACGATCCCGTCGAGATCGTCGAGAAACAGAAGAACGCGAAACCGAACGTCGGTTTCAACGCCCTTTCCGGGACCTGGGTCGACATGTTCAAGGCCGGCATCGTCGACCCGACGAAGGTCACCCGCAGCGCCGTCTTGAACGCCGCGTCGATCGCCGCCCTCTTCATCACCACCGAAGCCGGCGTCGCCGCCTTGAAGGAAGACAAGGCCGCGCCCGCGATGCCGTCGCCCGACATGTATTAAGCAATCGACAAGGACTGAAAACGGTCCTTGTTTTTTTTGCGGGCGAATCGCCCCAAATGCTTTGACTATCCTCCGCGACTGTTTTATAATAGGGTGTATCGGGCCGGCCAGGTCCCCCAAATCCCCCATAGAAGAGGTACCCCATGAGAATCGGAATCATCGGACCGATCGGTTCAGGCAAGTCGCTGCTTTCCCGAAAACTCTCCCAGTACTACAACTGCGCGCTGGTCATGGAGCCGGTCGAGAAGAACGAGTACCTCCCGTATTTCTACGAGGATAAGGAGACGTTCGCGATGCTCTCGCAAAACGCCTTCTACAGCGCTCTCTTCCTGCTCATGTGGAAGACGAAGGGAGAGCCGAACGTCGTCTGCGACTCGACCCTCTTCAGTAACCTCGTCTTCACCGAACTGCTCCGCCTCGACGGGACGATGACGGCGATGGAAGTCGCCCTCACCTACGCGATCGCCGACGAGCATCTGAAGCGGCTTCCCGACGTCGACGTGCACGTCGTCCTCGTCCGGCCGATCCCGCAGCTCTTCGACAACGTGCGCAAGCGCGGCCGCGAGATCGAGAAGAACCAGGAAGACTACCTGAACTNNCCATTACGCGAACTATTACGACGTGCTCCGCCGCATCTTCAAGAACTACCGCGTTCCCGAACAGAAGATCCTCTGGCTCTCGGTGAACGACATGAACCATCCGGCCGAGTTCAAGGACATCGTCGCGAAGATCGAAGCGAAGTACGAAAGCCAAAAGAATCTGACGAAATAAAACAAATGACGGCCGCAAGGTCGTCATTTTGATTATTCTGTATCAGTTGCGCGTTTGAAACCAGGCGACCGTATCGGCGAGCGTGGTCGCAAACGGGATCGGGTCCGGGACCAGGTCGCGCAGCATCCGGCCGTTGTCGTAGTCGTAGTTTTCCAGAAGGGCGTCGATCATCACGCTCGAGAAGGACTTCATGTAGAGCGTTCCGAGACGGGCGAGGACGACCGGGACGCGGATCAGCCACGTCTTGTGTCCGAGGGCCTTGAAAATCGCGCGGTAGAGTCCGCGGACCGTCACGGGATGGGCGGCGAGGATGCAGGTTCCGTCGTAGTGTTCGAGGGCGGCGCGGTAGATGGCCCGCGCCACGTCCCGGACATCGATGAAGTTGTATCCGCCCTTGATGAAGAAGGCGATCTTCATCTTGAAGGCGCGGACGATCTCCCGGCCGGCGGCGGATGGCTTGTAGTCGTGGACGCCGATCACGGCGGACGGATAGAGGATGCAGCCACAGAGTTGTTTGGATGACATCAGTTGGAAGACATAGGCAGTCGCCATCGCCTTCGAGCGGGCGTATTCGTTATGGAAGGATGCGGGCTCGAACGCATCGGGTTCATGGATCAAACCGACCGGGAAGGGTTTCTTGATCGCGTCGACGGAGGAGATGAAGACGAGCCGGACGCCCTTCTTGGCGCAGAAGTCGGCGATCACTTTCGTTCCCAGGAAATTGGTCGACCGCGTTTCTTTGCCACGCTGGTTGGAAAGGTCGATGACGGCCGCGAGATGGATCAGAACATCCCCCGGAGCCACGTGTTTGGCAAGAAAATGCGGATCGAAGATGTCACCGTAGATTTTCTCCGCTTTCAGACCGTGCAGCGCTTCGCCGTCGCGGCGCAGCAAAAGCCGGACCGTTTCACCGGACGCGAGCATGAGTCGAACGAGATTGTTTCCGATGTGCCCGGTGGCACCGGTGATGATGTACATGAATCCTCCGTTTGTTGCGTTAGTACCATTATATCAAATAACTCGCGGTATGTTATAATTGAATCAAAGAAGTCGTACCCTTTACGGAGGATTTGCATGGATATCAGCAAAATCGTCGCCGACCAGCGCGCCTATTTCGAATCAGGAAAAACCAAGGACGTCGCCTTTCGGATCGCCTGCCTGAAAAAACTCGCGACAGCGATCAAATCAAACGAACCGCTCATCGAAGCGGCGCTCAAGGCCGATCTGAACAAGCATCGTCATGAAACCTATCTCACCGAGACGGGAATCGTCCTTTCGGAAATCACCCACATGATCCATCACTTGAAACGCTGGTCGCGGCCGCGGCACGCGAAGACGCCGATCCAGCTGTTCGCCGCCCGTAGCAGGGTGTACCGCGAACCGCACGGCGTCGTCCTCATCATGTCGCCGTGGAACTATCCCTTCCAGCTCGCGATCGATCCGCTCGTCGGCGCGATCGCCGGCGGAAACTGCGCCGTCGTCAAACCGGGATCCTATGCGCCCGAGACGGCGAAGGCGATCGCCGTCGTCATCGCCGAAACCTTCGATCCGGGCCATGTCACGACCGTCCTCGGCGGACGGGCCGAGAACACCCTGTTGCTCGATCAGCATTTCGACTACATCTTCTTCACCGGCAGCCAGGACGTCGGGAAGACAGTGATGGCGAAAGCCGCCGAACATCTCACCCCGGTTTCGCTCGAACTCGGCGGAAAGAGCCCCTGCATCCTCGCCGAAGGCGCAAATCTGAAACTCGCCGCCCGCCGGATCGCCTTCGGAAAGACGGTGAACGCCGGCCAGACGTGCGTCGCTCCCGACTATCTCTTGATCCGCGAAGCGGATAAAGCCGCGTTCGTCGGTCATTTCAAGGATGCGATCGCTTCGTTCTTCGGTCCGGATCCGCTGCAAAACGACGAATATCCGAAAATCATCAACCAAAAGCACCACACCCGTCTGCTCGGTCTCCTTCAGGGCATGAACGCGGTCGTCGGCGGCACGTCCGATGCGACCAAGATCGCCCCGACCGTGCTCGACGGCGTGCGCCCGGAAGACGCGATCATGCAGGAGGAGATCTTCGGCCCGATTTTACCGATGCTCACGTATCAATCGATCGACGAAGCGATCGCCTTCATCAACCGCCGTCCCCGGCCGCTCGCGCTCTATCTGTTCACCAACCAAAAGGCGATCGAACGCAGCGTGATCGACGCGGTCAGTTTCGGCGGCGCCACCCTAAACGACACCTTGATGCACGTCGCCAGTTCCGAGATCGGTTTCGGCGGCGTCGGCGCCTCGGGCATGGGCTCCTACCATGGACGCTATTCGTTTGATACCTTCACGCATGCGAAACCGGTCCTCAAGCGCTACAACTGGATCGATCTCGACATCCGCTACCACCCCTATACGAAACGCAAGCAGGCCGTCACCCGCGCCATGCTCAAATAGCGTCCAGAAACGAGGGATACGATGAACATTCTGATTCTGTATGACACCGTCTTCGGGAACACCAAGAAGATCGCCGAAGCCGTCGCCGACGGCTTTTCCGCCGCCAAGGCGAAAGTCCGTCTGATCCACGCGGGCGAAGCCGTGCCAACCGATGTCGCGACGGCCGATTTGGTCGTCGTCGGCTCGCCGACGCGCGCCTTCCGTCCCACTGCGGCGACGATGAAGGCCGTCAAGAACCCGCTCTTTGATTTCACGGGCAAGAAGTTCGCCGCCTTCGACACGCGCATCGACCCGGAAGAGATCAAGTCGGGTTTCTTCCGCAAGATCGTGACTTCGTTCGGTTATGCGGCCGATGCGATCGAGAAGACCCTGCTCAAACGCGGCGCCGTCAAGATCGCCGAAGCGCATCCGTTCATCGTGACCGGCGACCAGGGCACGGTGCTGCGCAAGCGCGAAACCGAAACCGCCTTCGACTGGGCAAGGACGCTTTTGGCGAACGCCGGCAGCCGATAAGCCAAATCAAACGTAAACGACGGNNACGACGGTTCGCCCCTGAGGCGGGCCGTTTTCAATTCGGCTTGAAAACGGTTTCACGCGATTGCGCGGAAATCCGTTCTATGGTAAACTGATTTTGTTTTGAATCGGACAACTAAATAGCGATCGCCAATATAATATGGATAATTCGGTTCCATAGTCTCTACCAGACGACCTAATCGCCTGACTATTGGTTTCATTTCGTCCACGTCCCCTCCTCGGGACGCGGATTATTCTGTTGGCGAGCGAAGGACTCTCTTCACTTGCTTTTTTATTTGTCCGGGACGGAACAAATACGACATCGGAGGGAAACAGAAGAAATGAAAAGCATCGCAAAGTTTTTCCGTCTCGCCGAAAATGGAACGACCTTCAAGCGGGAACTCGTGGCCGGCGCCACCACGTTCTTCGCCATGGTCTACATCATTTTCGTCAACCCGAACATCCTCTCGGCCACCGGTATGCCGAAGGAAGCGGTCTTCCTCGCGACGATCTTCGCGACCGTCATCGGCACGCTCGTCATGGCGCTCTTCGCCAACGTGCCCTACGCCCTGGCTCCCGGCATGGGACTCAACG
>DMTN01000023.1 GCA_003477305.1 Acholeplasmatales bacterium
CTTCGATGCGGGCGGCTTCGTATTGCGTCGGGTCGATCGTCTGAAGCGCGGCCAGATAGATGAGCATCGTCGCACCGGCACCTTTCCACGTCATCGTCAAGACGATCAGGGGGATCGCCGACCACGGCGGATCGTAAAACCAGCTGATGGCCTCGCCGCCGAACAGCGAGTTCAGGACGCCGTTGTCCTCGCTCTTGAAGAAATAGATCCAGATCGCCGTCGCGGCGATCCCGGGGATGAAGTTCGGGACGTTCAGGAAGGTCCGGAAGAAGCCTTTGAAGTGAACCACTTCATTGAGCAGGACGGCGAGTCCGATCGGCAGGATGAAGCCGATCGCAAGGCTCCAGAAGACGTACTGGACGGTGTTCCAGAGCGCACCGGTGAACTGCGGATCGCGGAAGATCGCCGCATAGTTGTCAAAGCCGACGAACGCGCCGATCTGCTGGTAGTTGACGACATCGAAAAAGGACAGCCGGACGTTTTTGAGAAGCGGAACCCAAACGAAAAAGGCGAACAAAAAGAGACTCGGTAGCATGATGCTCCAGCCGCCGAGATTCTTCTTGATCGTCTTCAGGACGCGCTTCATACGCTTCATTCCGGCCTCCCGGATCAGTCGTTCATCTGGCTCAGATAATGGGTTTCGAAGTTGGTGTCGGCCGCGTTCAAGAGCGCCTGGATGTTGGCGGTCTCGTCGGTCAGGACCTGCTGGATCACAGAATCGAGGATCTCGTACATCTCCTGGCAGTAATACGGTTCCTCAGGATGCTTGGTGGTCGCGAGGGTCGTGTAGAAAGCTTCGAAGTTTGGCATGTGGACGTTCACATAGCGAGTCTCGATGGTCGCGATGACGGAAAGGTACGCCGCGTCCTTCCAGGCGTGGATCGAGGGGGCGATCGTCATCCCCTTCTGCTCCGCGACGGTCATTCCGCGGTACATGCTCTGGACCGCGATCTCATGGGTTTCAGGGCTTCTCCCGATATATTCGAGGAAGAGCAGGGCGCCTCTGACCTGGGCGTCGGTGGCGCGTGAGGAGAACATGAACGGCGTTCCGCCGAAGAGCGTCTGTTGGACGACGGCGCCTTCTCCGTCGGTGCCCGCGGGCATCGGCACGAAGGCGATGTTGTCTTTGTCCATGTCGTAGTTGGTGACCGGAAGGTTGATCGCATCGGAGCCCACGAAGGCCATCGCGGCGGCGTTCGTGCCGATGTAGAAGTACCAGTCGGAATAGGTGAGCGAGGGGGTCGCGGGGAGTGCTTCTTCGATCCACTTGAGGTCGTAGATCCACTGCAGGGCGCGGACTGCCGCCGGACTGTTCAAATTCGCGTGCCAGCTTCCGGTACCCTCGTCGTAGACCTGAAGGTCTTCGCCATGGTTCCAAACGAGATTGGAATACTGCCAGCCGCCGTTTTTGTTGGCGGAGAGGATGACAAGCCCGGCGACGTTTTCATCATAGCGCGACTTCATCTCGGAAGTGATCGTCGATGCGGTCGCGGCGAGACCGTCCATCGTCGTCGGATAAAGCGGATTGCCTTCCTCGTCGACGATGTCGATGATGCCGTCGAAGTTCCAGTCCTCCATCAAGCCCGCCATTTCGAAGATCTCGAGATTCAGGAAGAGGCCGAGGCCGTAGCCGTCGCGCGGGATCCCGTACACCTGATTGTCAAACGTCAAACCGGCGCGCATTTCGTCATCCATCTTGTCGAGCCAGCCGAATTCGATCAGAAATTCGGTGATATCGCGGACATACCCCTTCGACACCAGCTTCTCCGGTTCGGTGAACCAGGTCTCGAAAACGACGGGAAGATTCCCGGTGTTGGCGAGCGCGGCGAAGGTATCGGTGGAATAGACGTACGGCTGCGCCACAACGTCGTACTCGGGATGGTCGGTTTCAAAGAGCGTCTCCCAGTCCTGATACATGGCGACGTCTTCGGTCAGGTTCGATTCCGGCCAGAAGCCGATCGTGACCTGGGTGACGGCGTCGGTTCGGGCGGTGCAGCCGACGATGCTCACGGCCGCGATTGCCAGGATGATGATGAGCAGCAATTTTTTCATGGCGATGCTCCTTTTGCGTGATGGGGAATGAGTTCAGTATGTATTACATACTTCTATTATATCGTGTGAGCGCTTGCTTGAAAACGCCGCAAACCTGCAAAATGGTTGGCAAACCTGCAATCTTTCCCTGGTCCGTTTGCGAAAACCGCGCCGGGGCGGTATAATGATGAAGCGGAGGTGATACGATGTTCGACAGACTGGAAAAACGCGTCGTCGCGACGATTTTCATCGCGGTTGCCATCTTCGTGGCCGCGCTCAGCCTGATCAGTGCCGTCGTCGTCGGCGGAAGTTACCTCGATGCTTACCAAGACGACGTCTCCGAAGCGGTCAGAATCGCCGTCGACTACAGCGCGATCAAGCTCGAGACGATCAAGTCCGACGCCGTGCGGGTCGCATCCGACGACGGCATCCAAACCGGGCTCGCCGGAATGTCGTACGTGACCTCGATCAATCCGAAACTCAACTACTTCCGCTCCCAGTACCAAGAGGAAGTCACGGGCCTCACCCTCTACGCCCAAAACGGCTTCACCTACAAGACCGACTCGCTGCCGGTCGCCACGGTGATCCCCTTCGCGACGATCGCCGCCGCCCCCGCGATCGCCGCGTTTCTTGCGGGCGAGGAGACCGAACTCGTCACGCTCTTGATGGCGGATGCGGCCGAACCGACGGTCCGCTCGTTTGCGATCCTCGTGAAGGTCCCCGGACCGGACGGATCGCTCGGCGTGCTCTTCGTCGACGTGAGTCCCGACTATATGTTCCACGAGTATTTCAGTTTTACCGGACATGCCGGCTTCGCGCTTCTCGCCGGTTATGTCGAGGATGGCGGCCTTTTGCATCACCCGTCGGCGAATCGGATCGATTCGGACCATCGGGACCTATTCGATTCCGATCTGCCGGGTTTTTCCGACACCGGTCGTGCCTACGCCGTCTTTGAACCGCTGTACGGTTCGACCTCGACGCTCTACGTCGCGGTGACGACCACGGCGCTCTCCGGCAGTCTATGGATTTTGGTCGGGCTGCTCCTCGGAATCGACGTCCTCGTCCTGACGATCGCCGCGACCGCTGCGAAGAAACTGTCCGCATGGATCGTCCGCCGCCTCGAGCGCCTGCGCGAAAATATGAGCGCGGCCACCAAACGCATCGAATGAAAAGAAGACGTCAGTGCGTCTTCTTGATCCTGACCCGGACCCGCGTGCCGGCGTCGACGGCGCTGTCGACGGTGATGCCGTAGGTGCGTCCGTATTCCAGTTTGATCCGTTCGTCGACGTTCTTGAGGCCGTAGCCGCCGAGTCCGTCGTAAAGCCGTTTCTCGGAAAACAGATCCTCGGACGGCTGAAAGCCGATGCCGTCATCTTTGACGTCGAACACGACGTCATCGCCGTCCAAGACGGCGCTGATCACGATGTTCCCAAGGCGGTCGAGGCCGGTGAAGCCGTGCTTGATCGCGTTCTCGACGATCGGCTGCAGGATCAGTTTCAAGGTCTCGACGTTCGCGATCGCGGGATCGAGCTCATACCGGACTTCGAAGACGTTCGGAAAGCGGATTTTCTGGATATCCACAAAGTTGCGAACCAGATCGAACTCTTCGGCGACCGTGATGAATTTGTCGCCCTTGTGAAGGCTGATCCGGAAGAATTTGGCAAGCGCGAGCACGAGTTTTTCAATCTCGGGCTCTTTTTTTATTTTCGCCATCCAGGCGATCGCATCGAGGGTATTGTAAAGGAAGTGCGGATTGATCTGCATCTGCAGCGCGTACAGTTCCAGTTTGCGTTTGTTCTCCATCTCGAGCGTGTTGGTCCGGAGCAACTCGATGATTTGGTCGATCATCGCGTCATAGGTCTTTTCGAGTTCGACGATCTCGTCGTCGGCGACGACGGAGGCGGTCCGCGCTTTCGACCGGCCGAATTCGCGCAGGTTCTCGATGAGCCTTTGAAGCGGCTTTGTCACGCGGCCGGAGACGCGCGAGGCGACGAGTCCGAGCACGACGAGCGACAACGCACCGAGCAGGATGACGTAGCGGTTGAGCGCGTCGATTCCGGCAAAGAGCAGGTCGCGGTCCAGCGTCGTGACGACGTCGAACGACAGCGCGGGATACGTCGTCGCGACCGCATCGAGGCGGCTTGCGATCACGATCGAGCGAACGCCGACGGCGTCGCGGATCGCGAAATCGTCAAAGTCGGGCGCCAGTTCCGCCAGCGCTTCGGCTTCGGCGGGGTCGCCGCCGGCGACCATGACATCGCCATCGCCGGTGCGGATCAAGGACCATCCGGCAGCCGCATCCGCGCCGCCGGTCATCGCCGCGAGCGCGGCCTCGATCGCGGCCGGTTTCACGTAAAAGAGCGCGACCCCGAAGCGCTCCGAGTCCGGATAGAGCGTTTCGATCGTGCGGGCGAAAACGGGATAGGCGAAGCCGCTTTCATCGGTGCGGTTGCCGGCATAGGACAGCGTTCCCGCCGCGCCGGAAAGGACATCCGCAAGGAAGGGGGCATCGGGATAGGAGACGGACCCGTCTGAGAGTCCGCCGCGGTAGAAGTCCCCGTCATAGAGAATGACGATTTCCGCGAAGGTTTCCGGATCGATGTCGGAAGCGGCGATCGCCGCGGCGAAATAGGTTTCCTTTTCGTCCTTCGAGGCGTCCGGATCGGCGAAGACCGCGGTGAGCGCCGCGGGATCGTCGAACAGGTAGATGTAGCCGAGCGTGACGCGGTTCAGGATGTCGGCGAGGGCATCGTCGAACTGGTTTTGGCGAAGCACGATTTCCGCGTATTTCGCGGTTTCGATCTTCGTCTTCGAGACGGCGCGGATGACCGTCATCGTGACGGTGGCGGAAAGAAATAGCAACAGCGCGACGACGAGCGCGGTCCGGGAGCGCAAGTTCAGACGGCGCATCATCGGTCCCTCGTCCCGCCCTTGTCGGCGTAGTCGGAAGGCGTCATCCCGACAATCTTCTTGAAGACGGTGCTGAAGTATTTTTCATCGGAATATCCGACCTTGGCGGCGATCTCATAGACCTTGTAGGTGTTTTGCAGGAGGAGCCGCTTCGATGTCAGAATGCGGTAGTTCGTGAGGCATTCGTTGAAGGTGACGCCGGTCTCCCGCTTGAACGTATGAAGCAGATAGCTTTCGCTCACGAGGAGTGTTTCGGTGACGGAACGGACCGTCAGGTTCTTGTCGTAATCGCGTGCGATCAGTTCCAGCGTCCGGATCACGAGCGGCTTCCAGGGCGTCTTCGCCGCAGACGGCGTAGAAATCGTCGAAACGGCCGGAAAGAACTTGTTCTTCGCCGCCGTGCGGGCGTCCGCATAGACGCAGGCGATTTCGGCGATCGAGCCGTACGGACGGGAAACGGACAGCGAGACGATATCGGAATACCCGTGCTCGAATCGGATCAGGACATCGCGCAGGCGCGCTTCCCAAGTGCCGTCGTCGAGCGTTTCGGGAGTCAAAATGAAAAATTCGCGTTCCGCGAGCGAAAGCGTCGATGCGGCGGCGGACCCTGCGGTCATCGAGGCGAGCGCAATCAGGGCGGCGGCGTGCGCCGCGGGGTCAAGATAGGTTTCGGCCGCGTCGATCGCGCCGTAGATGAGACGCCCCGGAACGGGGACGACGATTCCGGCGTCCGCCAGGCGGGTCGACAAGGCGGCGTCGGCCGATTCCCTGACGAGCGCTTCGAAGAGCGCCTTCCGGATCGCCGGGAGTTCGCTTTCGGCGACCGCCGCCCGCTTCGCGCGGTAGCGACGAAGATCGAGTTTCGCGATCGCGCGGCGGACGGCTGCGACGAGTTCGTCGTTGTCGATCGGTTTCAGGAGGTACTCGGTGGCGCCGTTTTCAAGGGCGCCCTTGGCGAAATCGAAATCCTTGAATCCGCTCAGGATCACGACGGCCAGATCGATGCCTTTGGCCTGCACGGCCTTGACGAGCTCGACGCCGTCCAACAGCGGCATCTTCACGTCGGAGATGACGAGGTCGGGTTGAAGCCGTTCGATCAGTTCGAGACCGGCGCGTCCGTTGGCGGCTTCGCCGACGATCAGGATATCATGCGCGTTCCAGTCGATCGTTTCCCGAATCCCGACCCGGACGAGGTATTCGTCGTCGACGACGATCATCGTTTTCATGGAGTCCACCGCCTTTCGTGAAGATTATAGCGCACCCGGCCCCGATTTACAACGGAAGCCAAAAACTCCCCCTCGCCAAAAGGGAGGGGGAGTCCGGATTCAGGGTGTTGTGAGGGTTTTTCGGCTCATTCGCCGATCGCCGCGGCAAAGAGCAGGGTCGGGTCGATCGGGTTGGCGGCCTGGAAGGAGTGGACGATGATGAGGTCGGTCGAGGAGGCGTTGCCGTAATGGAAATGGAGCGCCTTGATGTCGGTGCCGATGCCGGAAGCGACGAGGTCGATGACAAGCGTCTGCGGCGTCAGTTCGGTCGAATAGACGAGCGCGTTGCCGTCGATGCCCTTGAGGTCCCAGAGCCATTTGACGGCGACCGTCGAGTCATTTGCCTTGATCGCTTCGAAACGAAGCGCGGTCGCATCGCCGGTCACGTTGAGAATCAGGTAGCGCTGGCCGAGAAGCGGCGTGGCGAAACCGAAATAGGTGTACGTGTATTCGGTCGCCATCGCATCGATCGTCTGTTCGGGGGCATGCAGGGTCACGAGCGTCGATTCGTCGTAGAGCGGGACGGCCGGCTTCGCCAACAAGGACATTTTCTGGATTGTCAGGACGTCGGTCGCCGAATCGTTTCCGTAATGGAAATGGAGGGCGCTGACTTCTGTCCCGAGGCCGGAGGCGGCGAGGTCGACGATGATCGTCTGATACTCCGTCGAGGTCGGCTGATAGGCGATCTTGACGCCGTTCGGTCCGATCAGTTCATGGATCCAGACGACGTTTGAAACGACCGATTCGTCATCGTTGATGGTCGCGAAACGGATCGAGGTAAGGTCGCCCTTGACGACCATCACGAGGTAGTCCGCTGCGGAGACGCCGTCGAAGTTCACGTAGGTGTAGACGTAGCCGGAGGCGCTGCCGTCGATCACGGTTTCCGGATCGGGTTGGTAGACGCCGAGTTCGGTCGGATCGATCGGCGTTGCGACGACGTCGGCGAAGAAGATTTCGGCGATGAAGATCTGGGCGTCGTTCAGATGCAGGTGGAGACCTTCCGGATTGAGCTGGAGGCCGGAAGCGAGCAGATCGACGATCAGGTAGCGATACCCGTCGGCGGCGAAATCATCAAGGCTGTAGGTGAAGCCGTTCACGCCCTTGAGGTCGGCGATGAACTTCACATCGCTATTGACATCGCCGATATGCGTCGCAAACCGGAAGTTGGCGAATCCGGTGCCCTTCAGGACGAACACCATATACCGCTGGTTGAGCGGGTTCGTGGCTTCGAGGTCGATGTAGTTGTACTGGTATTCGGCGCCGGCGGTGAACACCTGCGTGCCGGTCGAAACGTCGGCGACGGTGCGGTTCTCGAGATCAAGACGCGGGTAGTCGTCGTTGGCGAAGAAGATCGAGTCGATCAAGAGCCGGCCGGAGCCGCTGTAGTACATCGTCAGTTCTTCGAAAGACGTCAGGAAGCCGGAGAGCGCAAGATCGATGACGACGTAGGTCCAGCCGTCGTTGGAAACATACGGCGAGGCGAACGAGGAGAGATCGGGGGCGGCGTAGAACTGGTTCGCCCAGACGACGTTGCCGGATCCGGTCTGGAAGCGGAAGTCGGCGAACGATCCGCCTTCATCGGTCTTCATCTTGAAGACGATGTATGGATGGGTGCCGAGGTTGCCGGTCTGACTGGCTTCGACGAAGTTGATGTAATCGGCATTGGCGGTGCAGTCGAAGACGAGCGCGTTTTCTTCCGTATAAAGCTTTCCGAGGGCTTCGGAGTTCGTATAGGATATGATGTAGTAAAGGCCGTTGGCGAGGGCGACGGGATTGGTCGGATCGTAGGCGGCGGTGGCGCCGAGCGTGGCGCGGTCGAAGCCGTCGAAGACGACGAGGTCGTCGGACGCGAGCGACGGATACGTTGCGGCTTCGACTGCAAAGAACGACTTGTACTGGATCCAGTCGATCGACACCGCACCGGTTTCGACGGTGATCGAAAGTCCGCAGAGGGTATCTCCCCAGCTGTTGTTTGCGAGGTTGACGAGAACCGTTTGGAACCCGCCCGCAAGCATGCCGATCGCGGTGTTTTCGGGATTCAGGAGCGCCGACAAAAGAACGCTCGCGCCGAGGGTCGTCCCGCCGAGGCCGTCATCGAAGACCGGTCGGATCAAAAGGTCTCCTCCGATGACGCCTCTGATGCGGATCGCGACGTTCTGATAGTCCCCGATCGGGGCGTTGTCAAACGCATAGACGGCGTCTTCGGTACCGTCGGCCAGTTCGAGCCAGAGTCCGACGATGCCGCCGATGGAGTCGTGCCACCAGATGCCGGCGACGGCGGCGCCGACGTCGACGCGCTGGAAGTCGTCGATGACGAAGTCGTTTTCGCCGACGCCGACGGTGACGGCGTCATTGGTGTAGTAGATCGACTGGATTTCAACGGTGCCGGCGTTGATGCCGTCGGCCAAAAGATGGAAGCCGACGATCGAGCCGCCGGCGGCGACATCCGTGTACCCGCTCTTGGCGGTGAAGGTGAGGCCGTCGAGGGTGTCGGGAATGTTGATGATGTAGATCTGATACTCGCCCGTGAGTTCGGGAAGCGCCTCAAGGTCCGGATCGAGGAGATCGGCGAACGGCAGGGTGATGAGTTCGTGGTTGTCATCGAAACGGAACGCGAGCTTCAGTTCGTTGATCGACGCGCCGTTCGAACCCTTCATGACAAGAGCGAGATACGCGAACTGCCCTTGGGAATTGTTCGGCATGGCGGCCTTGTAGATCGCCGCATCCGCGGTGATGCCGACGGTGTCGGTGTAATCGACGCGCAGATGCGTCATGCGTTCGGTCAGGGTGACGTTTCCGCTATAGGTGACACCGTCCGCGGTGACCGCATTGCGGTCGAACTCGTCGATCAGAAGCGAGACTTCGGCGTCGCCGCCCTGGCTGATGACGATGTTCGGGATGTAGTCGACGTTGATGCCGAGTTTTTCGACGCCTTCCGGAGCGGTGCCGTAGGATACGGTCGATTCGCCCTTGACGACGTAGATGTGGATGTCGCCGTTTTCATCGACTTCCGTGAAATCGACGGAATCGATCTGCGGGGCGGCGGGTTCCCAGGTCATGCCGGGGATGATCCCGAAGCCGAGGTTCGCACGGCCGTTGGTGCCGATCGGAACGATCGCGACGACGCCGTACGCGTCTTCTTCGGTGAAATCGATGTAGTAGTCGGCGAGCCATGTGCCGCCGGCGTCCTGGCCCCAGCATTTGACGTTGAGCAGTTCGACCGCGAGCATCGACACATTGAAGTGGATGTAGACGTTCTCGACGTCGATCGCTTCAGTGGTCGTGGTGGTCGTGGTGGTCGTCGGTTGCGTCGTCGTGTTGGTCGTGGTCGTGCCGGCGGTGGTTCCGCCGGTCGTGGTTCCGCCGGTCGTGGTGACCGTGGTTCCCTGGGTCGTGGTGCCGGCCGTGGTGGCGGCCGTCGTGGTCGTTTCCGTGCAGGCGATGATGCCGATCGCCAGGAACGCCGCGAGGAACAGCAAAGTGAGTTTCTTCATGTTTCCCTCCGTTTTCAATTTCTATTTTTGTCTTTCTTCAACATCGTGAATCAATCAGGAGAAGATCGTGATTTCCGAGAATTGCGCGCCGTATCCCGAGGAGTTCGCGGCGATCACGAACTTCACGTAACGGGCGTTCACCGCGGTGCCGAGGACGACTTCGACGACGTTCGACTGGTTCGTCCGGAAGACGTAGTCGACGCTCGCGACAAGGACCGTGTAATTGACGCCGTCGAGCGATGTCAGGATCTCGATCGTCTGCGTGCGGTTCTCCCACTTGGGCGGCAGGTACATCGAGATGTAGCGGACCTCATAGGCCGCGCCGAGATCGACGACGACTTCCGCCGGCCAGTCCTTCTGCGATTCATAGTAGGTGTTGGGATTGCCGTCGACGATGTAGTTCGCCGTATAGACATCGGCGTGTGCGGTGGCGGTCACGGCCTGCTGAAACGACAGGCTGGCCGGATAGAATTCGATTTCCGAAAGGAACGCGCGATTCGCGCAGGCCGGTTCGTCGACGTCGTAGAACCGAAACTGGATCGCTTTGAAGGTGTTGGCGACGATCTTGATGTCGACGACGTTTCCCGATGCGGGCGAGAACTCATAGCCTTTCGAAGCAAGCACCTTGGTATAGACGTTGTTGACCGAGGTGGACTTGATGCCGTACACGGAAATCGTCTGGACCCGGAAGATCTCGGAAAGCAGTTCGCCGTACAGGCGGATCGTACCGATCTTCTTCGCTTCGTCGAACACGACCGAAAGCGCATAATAGGATCCGTCCCCGGCGAAATCGACGGTTTCCCAAAGGGTCGTATGATTGCCGTCAAGCGTCATCGCCGACCCGCCGGCAAGCAGGTCGTAGGCGCCGGTGGCATCGTCATAGACGTCGGAGGCCGTGCCGCGCGAAGAGGTCGCCTGGAAGGTTCCCGAGACGAGCGGACCCATGTAGGACGAGACCGCGGCGGCGCGGGCGAAGTCGGGAACGAGGTACCCCTCCTGATCGATATTCGCGACGGTTTCGATTTCCGGAACGTCGAGATCCGGGAGGTCAAGGGAATATGGCGGAAGGAACGGCGCGCCGGTCGCTTTGGCGGCGTCGTAGGAAATCGCGAGGCCGGTGACGAAGGCGTTCGTCGAGAGCGCGAGATCGGCGGCGTTTTCAACGGGTTCGCCTTTGATCTTGATGTTGGAGAGGGTGATTCCGGAAACGCCGTGGGTGGTATCGTAGCCGTTGATGAGCGAGACGATTCCGTCCTTGCCGTCAAGGACGACGACGTTGTCGATCAGCACATTCGAGATCGATCCGCGTTCCGAAGCCGAGCGGCTCCAGATGAGATTGTAGCGGATGAAGATTTCAATCAGGAAGTCGTCCGTGGTAGCCGAGGCGTTGTCGCCCTGCATCTGGGCGTCCTCGACCGTGATGTTCTGGAAAATGACCGATGAAATCGCGGCCTGGTCGCTGTTGTGAATCGAAATGACCGGCTTGTGGAAGTTGTGAAGGATGGTGATGTTGCGGAAGCTGATGTTCGACATCGTCGCGCCGTAGGTCTCGTATCCGATCTCCATGCTCTGGGCGAGGTCGGTCCAAATCACGATGTTCTCAAAGACGACGTTGTCGGTCGTTCCGAGATCATAATTCTTCACGACGAGGGCGTCGTCCCAGGTTCTCAAGAAGCTGTTCTTGACGAGGACGTTTTGGCTCGACTGGATCGAGATTCCGTCGCCGTTGGCGCGGGCGGTGATGATGTGCACGTTGTCGATCGTGACGTTCTCGGAGAAGTAAATCGCCATCGTCCAGCCGGCCGGGTTAAGGAAGGTGATGCCTTCGATCAACACGCCGTCGGTATGACGGATTTCAATCGGAATCGTGTATTCGGACGCCATCGTCCGCTTGTAGATCGAGCCGTCGATGATGCCGCGGCCGCGGATGGTGATGTTTTCGAGGTTTTCCGTCCGGATTTTCCCATAGACGACCGCGCCGCCGGCGATGTAGATGGTCTGATTGCTCTCGACCGGGATGCTGTCGGCCTTGTAGACGCCGGGACCGATGTAGACGACATCGGCCGGCAGATTCGCCGGATCATAGATTTCGGCTTCGATCGTATTCGTGAAAAGATGGACCGCATTGTGATAGTCGCCGTTATATTCGACGGTATAGGCCGCGGGATAGTCCAGGGTGAAAGTGATCGTGTCGCCGCCCGAAACAACCGGCGTCACGCCGGCTGAAAGCGGTGTGACGATTGCGCTTGTCACGTCGATGTCGCCTTCGACGACGATCGTCACGGTGATCGATCCTTCGAAGTCCCAGATCGCCACCGGCACGATGGTGGTCGGATTGGTGTAGGTGAAGGTACGGCCGTAGTTGACGAGCGACTCGTAGACGAAAACTTCGCGGTCTTCGACGAAGATGTCGACGACGGCGGAACTCGTCATGATCCCGGGACCGTCGTACAACTTGATTTTCGTGTTCTCGCTGATCTGGATGGGTTCGGTCGTCGTGGTCGGCGTAGTCGTCGTAGTCGTCGTCGCGGTCGTCGACAGGGTGGTCGGTACCGTGGTCGTGGCTTCCGTGCAGGCCGCCAGGAAGACGATCAGGAAAAGCACGCCTAGGGTGGCGATGCGGCGGAATGCGGTTGAGATCTCGGTACGTGTGCAGGTCATGTTCATAAACGGCCCTCCAGGCTCTAGTCAATTCAATTATATGAAGAAAGAAAGCGTTTTTAAATATCACAAATCTGCTAAAAGGTTTGATATCTTGTTTTCCGTCGGCGCCCGGACCGAAACCCGGCATCTCCCGACAAAAAAGGCTCCGTTTCCGGAGCCGACTGTATCAGGTGAGTTTCTCCCAGGCGATTTTTCCGCCGGCCGATTTGACGGTGATGTTGGCGACGTTCGTGAAGTTGACGACCTTGAACGACACTTCCTTGATCGCTTCGGGCAGGCGGGCGTCGCAGATCATGAAGCCGTCTTTATTCCGAAGCCCGCAGAAGCCGGCCGTCATCGCGACATAGGCCGCGCCGGCCGCCGTCGGGTAGGTGCCGCCCACGAAGATGCCGTCGATGAACTGGCGCCCTTCGAAGGTCAGGCTCGCATACGCGTTCTTCTGAAGATAGTGGGAAGCCGATTCGGCCTTGCCGAGGGCGGCGGCGACGATCGCGTGAAACGCCCCCGAAAGCGGCGTGCCGCGTTCGGTGCGGGGTTCGTAGTATTGCAGATTGGCGTTTTTGACCATGCGCGAATACTCGCTTTCAAACAGCGCGAGGAGCATGATGACGTCCGCCTGACGGATGATCTTGGTCGGCGTCGCGACGCCCTTCGGCCCGCCGAGATATTCGTTCGGATGCGCGAGACGCTTCTTCACGTCCTTGATCGAAGCGTCTTGGAGAGAATGGAATCCGGGGAACTGCTCGATCAAAAAATCGGGTCCGGCCTTGAATGACGGCATGACCTGGATGGCCGCCTTGATGACGTCGACCGCTTCGGCATAGTCAAACGCTTCGAACAGTTTTTTGACGAAAGCGGGATTCTCCTGCTTCATCAGCTTGAGCGTCTCGAGCGCCGCTTCCATCGTGAAGACGGCGAGGCGGATCGTCAGGGCGTTGTCGTCCTTGTTCGCATGGTATTCGTCGGGACCGGTCACGCCTTTTGCGGAGAGGCGGCGGCGTTCCGGTTCGGCGGCGAAACGGGTGGCGTAGAAGTGCGCGCACTCGAGCAGAAGCGCCAGCCCGCCGGCGACCATGATTTCCCCATCGCGGACCCGGGCGAAATAACTCATCAGCGCGTAGGCGATGACGCCGGAGGTGAAAATCGAAGTTTTCGTGACCAGTTCGCGATCGGCGGCGCCCATCGATTCGTTTTCGGTCGCGACGGCTTCCGACCCGTCGGACAGGCTCTTCATCGCAAAGAAGGCGCCTTTGCATCCGATCGCGGCGGCTTTCGCGCGGGCGCCGGGCAAGGTATGGAAGCGGTAGAGCAACAGGTTTTTGGCCGCTTCCTGATCCGTGTTCAGATAGAACGGAAGCAGGCAGAGTTCGGTATCCCACGACACCGCGCCCTGCATCCCCTGGCATCCGAGGCCGCGCATCGGAATCGACTGGGTCGGCGTCGACGGGCGGTTGGCGAGCATTTGCCAGATGGCGTTTCGCATCGCGAACTGCAGTTTCGGATTGTCCGGGAGGAGCATGTCCGAGACATTCCAGCGATTGCGCCACAAAGCGGCGCTGTCTTTCAGGAGGTCGTCGAAGGAGATGTTCTGGACGGCCGTGATCGCGCGGATCGTCGCCGGCGTCGGGTCTTCGCTGGAAAAGCCGACGGACGCGTATTTCATCAGGGTGTAGGTCCGATTCGCCTCGCAACGGAAACGATAGCGGCGCAGCGGCATCGCCTCGATCATCACGGCGTCGTACTCGTACTTCGCCGACAGCGTCGCGGTCTCGCTCACGGCGATCTGGCCGCGGCCGTCGAGGATCGGGGCCATCGCCGTCTGGATGTCTTCTTCCAAGGTGAAACGGGGATAGTCGAGATGGGGTCCGCGGCCGTCGGCGACCTTGGTGTCGATCCCGGTGAACAGTTCGACATCGACCGCCTTGGATACGGTGAAGCGATACCGGAGCACGAGCAGCGAGGGATCCTGCGCCGGCAGGATGCGCTCGGCCGCGATCACGACGTCGGCACCGTCCGCCTGAAACAGCGTCTCCCGGAAATGCCGGCCGTTTTCCATGTCGAGCGTCTGGAGATGCTTCTCCGGCGGAATCCGGAGCGGATGAAGGATCTGTCCGCCGATCCGGAGATAGGTATAAAGCGGGTTGAAGAAGGCGACGGATTCTTCGAAACCGTCCTTGCGGCGACCGTAGACGCCGCCCATCGTCAGCTGCACGAAATCGTCGGCGCGGTATTCCTCGAGCGTCCCGCGATAGCCGAAAAGACCGTTTGCGACGGTGAACAGATTGCCGTTCTTGATGATGTCGTCAGGCTGAAAACCTGCCGCTTCGATGACGTACATCCTGATCCGCTCCTTTCGATTTTGAGGTTCGGGGATGATCAATCGCTGGTAAGGCGTTTCCAGAATTCGTCGGCCGGAGCCGGCTTGCCGAAGAGATACCCTTGCAGATTGTCGACGTTCACGCTCTTGAGGAGGCTCTTCTGCGTTTCGTTCTCGATCCCTTCGCAACAGATCTTCGTCCCCTTCATGTGGCAGAACTTGGCGATCGTGTCGACGAAGGAAACCGTATACGGGTCGAACTCGATGTTGAAGATGAAACTGCGGTCGATCTTGACGATGTCCAGCGGCATCCGGCGCAGATGGTTGAGCGAGGAATAGCCGGTGCCGAAGTCGTCCATCGCGATCCGGACGCCGATCTGCTTGACGGCGGACAGGATTTCGATGATCTTGTTGATGTCGTTCACGGCGAGGCTCTCGGTGATTTCGAAAATCAGGTTTTTCGCCGGCAGTTTGTAGGTCTGAAGCGCCTTGAGAAGAGTCTGGACGAGGTCGGTCTGGAGGATCTGGATGACCGAGAAATTGACCGAAACGGAAATGTCGAGGCCGTAATCGAGCCACTTCTTCGCTTCCTTGATCGCCGCGTTCAGGATGTACTTGCCGAGCGGGATGATGAGGCCGGTCTGTTCGGCGACGGGGATGAACTTGACCGGACTGACGAAGCCGTACTCGTCGGAAAACCAGCGGGTGAGCGCTTCCGCCGCCACGATCTTCCCCGATTTCGCATCGATGATCGGCTGGTAGTATACCTTGAACTCGCCGCAGCCCTCGTCGACGGCGCCCTTGAGGGCGCGTTCGAGGCTGACGGTGTCCTCCTGGAACTTCTGGAGGCTGACGTCGTAGAGGATGAATTTGTTCTTGCCCGAGACTTTCGAATCGCTCAAGGCGAGGTTCGCCTTGCGGATCAGGTCGTCGGGATCCTTGTTCGCGTCGTTCAAGAAGGCGATGCCGAGCGAGACGGTGCAGGATGTCTCGTAGCCTTCGATATAAAACGGCGATTCGAAGACGCGCATCACCTTATGGGCGACCTCATAGACCTGTTCGCCGTAGAGATTCTTCACGAGGAAAGCGAACTCGTCGCCGCCGAACCGATAGATCTTGTCGCGGATTTCCGGAATCTTGTTGAGATGGATGCTGATCGTTTTCAAAAGCGCATCCCCAAAGGAGTAACTGTACATGTTGTTGATCAACTTGAAATTGTCGATGTTGAGGACGCCGATGAAGGAGTTCGTATACATCGCGGAACTGAGTTCGAACGTCTTGCGCAGGTCGGCTTCCAGTTTCGATCGGTTCGGCAGGCCGGTGAGGACGTCCGAATACGCGAGCGAGGAAATCGTCTCCTGGGTCTTCTTGTTGACGGTGATGTCGGTTAGGATGACCAGTTCGGCGTCGCGGGCGTCGCCGTAGTCGACGGGCGACCGGTTCACGATGAACCAGCGGTCGACATCCTTCAGATAGATTTCCTTGACGNNGCGCTTCGCCGCGCAATCCGCCGACGGTCTGTTCCCGCCGTAAAAACAGGTCGGTGAAGACCACGTTCGAATAGAGGATCGAAGCGTTTCCGGTCGCCACGATCGCGACCGCCGAGGGCAGCGAGTCGAGGATGCGGATGAAATCGGTGCGGCCGCCGCGATGATGCGGCGCGACGGCGTCGCGGACGAGCGATGCGCTCAGGATCGTCCCGATGTTTTCGATGAAGAAGGTCTCTTTGTCGTTCCAAATGCGACGGGATTGGTTGTCGACGAACGTGACGAAGCCCCAGGGGGCGCCGTTCTTCATGAGCCGGACGCCGACGGCGGCGTGTGCGTGTTCCCGCGAACCGCTCGGATCGATCACGACGTCGGGGGTGTTGATGACGAACAGACCGTCCGTCTCGTACTTCCATTCGGCCAGAAAGATGTCGCCGATGTCAAGACCCTCGACGCGCTGGCTGGACGGCGTCACCGTTTCATCGTTCCATTCCTCGAGGATCGAGAACGTCCCGCGGTGCGCCCCGAAGGATGCAAGCGCCATGCGCGACAACTGCAGCGCCGGACCGATCAGCTTGGCGATGTTGCGGAATGCTTCCTGCACGGTTCCGGCGGCGGTGGCCGCTTCATTGACGTCGATGAAGACTTCGCGGATCTTGCGTTCGCGCTCGATGTCGACGCGGTCGGTCGAAACCGACATGATCTGAAGCGACGCAAGCGTCGCGACTTCGATCATGTAGGCAAGGCTGTCGGCGAAGATGCCGGCATATTTATACAGCGATTCGAGTTGTCCGGGCAATACCGGCGGGAACAAGCCGAGATCATTCACGAGGCGGGCGCCGTAGGCAACGCCGCTCAGGCGGCCGTAGAGCAACAGCGTGCCGACCCGCGCGCCGCGCCGCTCGATCGGATGGACCGCGAGCGTCAGATCGGAATATTTCGATTTGAGCACGGGGGTGAGATTGAATGATTCGAAGCCTTCGAGGCCGCCTTTGATGATGTCCCAGGCGCGGGTGATTTCGGCGTTCTGCAGGATGAGCGCGCCGGCATTGTTGAACATCATCGCGCCGACGCCGCTTTTGATCGTGAACGTCTGCAGAAAACCGTGGAGATCGGCGTACTTGACGACCGTCTGCAGGTTGAAATCAGGAACGGACCCCGTCTTCGGAGCGGCGCTCATGGCGCGCAATTGGTCGATCGCGTTGCGCGTCGACGTGATGTTCGAGGTTGTCGACTCGAGATACTCGATGCCCCCGATGTTGACGGCATAGAGGCTTTCCTTCACCCAGAAATATTGCTTCTTGCGGTTGGCGATGCGATATTCGCGGACCGCCTGGCGAATCCGTCCGGTCGTGAGGTTCTCGATTTCTTTCTCATACTCGGTCAGATCGGCGGGATGGATCAGTTCCTTGAGTTGCATGTTGCCATGCATGAATTCCTGAGCGGAATAGCCGAATTGGTTGATGTTGTCCGTCATGAACTCGTAATGGAAGGGATCGGACATCAGGCGGACGGCGAAGACGATATGCGAGCGGTTTGCGACCGCAAGCAGCTTCTGATAACTGAGTCCGTGATCCTGATACGGTTCGGGAAACTGGATGATCAGCGCGAGTTTGCGGATGCGGTTGTTGTCGCCGAGCATCGGCGTCAGGGAGATCTTCGCCCAGACGACTTCGTGATCGGCATTGAGCAACCGGAGCGTCGTCGCGTACGATTCGTGGCGCGAATAGAGAATGTCCTTCACCTCGACGAGATAACGGTCGAGATCGGAGGGATAAATGATGTCCGAAAGCGTCATCCGGCCATCGATGAACTGATCGAAATCATAACCGAGCCGGTTCAGATTGTCGCTATAGTATTCGATCCGCGCGTCGCCGTCGAGGTTGTTGATGAGCAGATAGACGTTCGCGTCGGATAGCGCGCGGTTGATCAGCGCCTGCAACTGCTGGGTGGTGTCCTCGTCCTTGATCGACATCGATCCGACCGCCAGGTTCACGGGCCAGTAGACGATCATGATTCCCTGCATCTGGTTGGACAGCGTATAATAGGGGAATTTTTCGATTTTCACGAGCGTCGTGAAGGCATTCGCCTTGATCTTCCCCATCATGTCCCAGAAACAGACTTCCTTGTCGAGAACGGCCCGGTCGCTGTGCTCGAAATCGGAATGGAACGACTTCGAAAACAACTCTTTGTCGGATTTTCCGACCATCGTGCCCTTCAGTTCGTTTTCATAGGGAACATAATCGCTGTGGCCGAGATAGACGCCGGCGGTGTTCTTCCACAGGATGCGCGGCAGCTGGTTGTCGCGGAAACTCGCGATGCGGGGTTCGAAAAAGACGACGACGGCGATGTCGACGTCGAGGTCGACGAGGCTGATCGAGCCGCTGACGATCTGCATGCGGCCGTCGAGCGTCAGCCCGAGACCGTAGAAGACGCGCGAGTTGTCGGCGGAGATGGCGTCGTAATCGATGTTCACGGAGCATGTGCGCGGTTGCGGTTCGTCCGCCGGACGGGTCAGTCGATATGCTAAAACGTCGCCGCTTCCCTTGAGGAACACGACGCAGTTGTAGTTCAGGCGGTCACACATTTCTTGAAAGTGGTGCTTGTACGATTCTGGCATGTCAATATTCCCCCGCGGTGTCTAAACGGATGCGAAACTTTCTGCGTTCATTCTGTAATTATAACATAATTCGTCTGAAATGATGTATTTTTGGGGAAAACGAGGCGATCTCCAACCCTAAAAAAAAGTGGAAAGTCGTTCTTGCATTTTAGATGCATATTTGATACAATAATAACGCTGATATCGATGGAGGTGACATCCATGGCAAACATCAAATCTTCGAAAAAAAGCATTCTGACCAGCGAAAAGAAGCGCAGTGCGAACTCCGCGTTCAAGACTTCCCTCAAGACCGCGATGAAGAACGTCGAACTCGCCGTCGCAAAGGGCGACAAGACCGCCGCCGCCGAAGCTCTCGCTTTTGCGTACAAGAAACTCGACAAGTCGGTCTCGAAGAACATCCACAAGGCGAATTTCGCTTCCCGCGAAAAATCCCGCCTGTCGACCCGCGTCAACTCGCTGAACTAAGGCAACCCAATGAACGCATTGCCGCCGAAGGGCGGCTTTTTTTCGTTTAAAAAGAAGCCTTTCGGCTTCTCATTCAAACTGATATAGGAACGTTTCGAGTCCGATTTTCTTATCGAGCGTGCCACTCTTCATGCCGTAATCGAGATCTTCGAGCCGGCCGATCCGGTTGAGCACATAGGCGTCGGCCTGTTCGTTGGCGTTCTTCATGATATAGTAGGTCCGCCCTTTGGAGGCGTTGAAATACTTCATCACGTCGTCGAACCGGGCACCCGTCCGAAGCAGTTCCTTGGCATAGAGGATCTCCTGGAACTTGCCGGAAAGGAGGGTTGCGATGCCGGCGGGATCGACGCCTTGCTTGAACAGGTCCTGAAGGATCGTGGTGACCGACCAGGCGTCCTTGGCGAGGTAGGCGTTGACGAGATCGAAGACGTTGTCCTCGACGTTCTTCGTCACGATCATCCGGACCATCTTCGCGTCGATCGCCTTTTTGCCCGTCGCGTAGAGGAGCAATTTGGCCATTTCGTTTTCCGCCGTGCCGTCCGATTCCTTCGTGCGGATCACGAACTCCTCGAGCGCGTCGGCGTCGATCGTGTGGCCGGCCGCCTCGAGCGCCCGGCGGGCAACGCCATAGGCGTCTTCCTTCTTCACCGGGAGGCATTCGGTGACGCTCGCCTTCTCGGCGAAGGCGCGGTTAAGCGCTTTGCGCGAATCGAGCTTGTCGGTCGTGGTCTGGACGATCAGAAGCGTCGTCGGATTCGGGTTCGCAAGATATTCCATCAGCCGCTCGAGATGATGCTCCGGTTCCTTCGCGGGCTTGGGCGCCGCGGAAAGGAAATACGCGTTTCGGAGCACGACGGCTTTCCGTTCCGAAAGAAACGGGATCGTCATCGCGGCACCGACGGCTTCGTCGACGGAACGTTCCTCCATGTCAAAGGTCTCGACGTCAAAGGCTTCGATCCCCTGTCCGGCAAGCAGTTCTTCGGATTTCGTCTGGAGCGGCAGCCGGTCCGGACCGTAAAACAGATAGACAGTTCCGTTCATCGTATCACCGAGTCCATTATATCACGGCGGCGGACCGAAAGAAACACCCGACCACATCGCAGAATCCGGTTCGCCGCATTCCCGAAGCGATCGTCCTCCGAATAGCAGGAAACGATCCGCCCGCCCCACGGCGGATAGGCAAAGGTGATCGTGCCCGACACGTCGGTGCGCCATACCGTCGCTTCGGAGGCTTCGAGCCGTTTGAGGACGTCTTCATCCGGATGACCGTACCTGTTCGTCCGGCCGACCGAGACGACCGCGATCGTCGGGCTCGTCGCATCCACAAACGCCGCCGATGTCGATGTCGAACTGCCGTGATGGCCGACCTTCAGGACGTCGACGTCCGGCCAGTCGAGGTCGCTTTCGAGGTCCGTGCCGGCATCCCCGGTGAACAGCCAGCGGTCGCTGCCGATCGTCGCGAAGAGGACGATCGACCCGTCGTTTTCCGCCGCGTCGCCGGCCGACAGGACGGCAAAAACCAGCCCGCCGCAGACCAACTCGTCGCCGGTCGCGATCAACCGCGTCGTCGCCCGGCAGGCAAGACAGAGGTCCCCCGTCGCGACGATCGACCCGATCGCAAGACTGCGATCGAGGTCTTCAAGTTCGCCGACATGGTCCGCGTCGCCGTGGGTGAGGAGCACGAAATCGAGCCTGTAGATGTTTTCCTTTTGAAAATAGTCGACAAGGGTGTCGTACGGATCGGCCTTGCCCGTGTCGATCAAGATCCGGCATCCGGGGGCGGAGACGAAGATCGCATCGCCCTGGCCGACGTCGAAGACCGTGACCGAGCTCATCCCGGGAACTGTCGGAACCGCCAAACTGAGGATGGCGAGGAGGGTCGCCATCACCCCCTCCCGGACGATCCCCCGACCGCTTGAAAGGCGAACGAGGGCGACACCGAGGATGATCCAGTAGGCGGCTTTGGCCAGATCGGACGAAAAGTTCACGTCGATCGAAAGATCGATCGTCCCGACGGCCGCGATCGCCTCGAAGAAACCGACCCCGATGACATCGAGCAATGGTTCGGCGGCCGGGACGAAGAACACGAAAAACGCCGCGGGAACCGCAAGCCGGTCGACGAACAGGACGAAAACAAGATTCGCGGGGATGCCGGCGAGATGGAAGGAGCCGTTGAGTTCGAGCAGGATCGGGAGCGCGACCGCGTTCGCCAACAGACCGATCTTGAGGGTCTTGCGGACCAGGTCCGCGTCCCGCAAAAGATCGCTGCCGAGGACGATCGCGAAGGCGACGAGATACGACAGCCGGAAGCCGGCCGTGTCGAGCGCAAACGGATTGACCGCGAGCACGAAAAGTGCCACGAAGGCGATCGCGTCCGTAGCGGAAAACGGAAGCTTGAACAACCGCGAAACCGCGACCGCAAGATACATGGCGACGGCGCGGACGATCGAGACCGCACCCCCGGTCACCAAGGTGAAGAACCCCAGCGCGACGCCGATGAAAACCGCCTGGACTCCCTGCCGAAGATGCATCCGGCGGAACAGCGCTTCGAGGAACAGCGCGATCGCGCCGACGTGCATCCCCGAAACCGCGAAGAGATGGAAGATGCCGAGATCCCGGCTCGGCGTCGACAGTTCCGCGGGAAGCGCCGTGGCATCGCCGAGCGCAAACAGGCGGATCATCGCGAGCGCCTCGCCGTCGAACTGCACTTCGGCGACCCGGCGCAGTTCGAATGCGATCATCCCGACATCGAACGTGTGTCCGACGACCTCGAGGTCAGTCGCGTAGAGGGATCCGCGGATTCCTTCCGAAAGCAGATAGCGGCCGTAGTCGAACCCGTGTTCGACCGACCGCGGTTCGCTCGTCATGACCCGCGCGACGACGTTCACCACATCGCCCGGTTCGACCTCAAAACTACCGTCATGGTAGACGAGCACCTTCACCCCCGAAGTCCGGATCGTGCAGCGGTCATCCTCGACGGAGGTCACGACACCCTCGAAGACCGGATCCTGAAATGCCGGCGCGGTGGCGACGATCCGGTAGCGGAGAAGCAAAATCGCAACGACGAAAAGCGCGCCGACAAACAGCCGGCGCGCGGATTTCCACAGATACCCCATCTCGAGAAGCAGAAACGGCAGGGCGACGAGATGGTTCACCGAAAGCAATGCGAGAATGCCGGCGATGCCGAGATGGACATAGCGTCCGGCCTCAGACGCAGATGTCGTCCTTGATCGCTTCATAGACGGTGTCCTTGATGCCGTCGACCTTCATGATGTCTTCGATCGTTTCGAACGCGCCGTACTCGGCGCGATAATCGATGATCCGCTGTGCGAGGATGTAGCCGATGCCGTACAGCCGGTCGAGTTCCTCGACGGTCGCCGTATTGATGTTGATCTTGTCGTCGGTTTCGTCTTCCACGTCGGGATCCGGATCATCCGGGTCGGGCGTTGAAACAAACGGAATCACGATCATCATCTCGTCTTTGACGGTCAGCGCGAGATTGATCTCGGAAGCATCCGCGCCGGCGGTGAAGCCGCCCGCGAGCATCACCACGTCATAGACCCGGAGCCCGGCCTCGACGCGGTAGACCCCGGGATACCGGATCGCCCCCTTGACGTCGACGTAGACATACGTCTTCGGCGGCGCGACGACATCCGGGACGGAGATGACCATGCCGTCGTACAGCGCCTTGGCGAGATTGACGTTCGTCAAATCGGCGACGCCGGTCACGCCGCCGGCGAGGGCGATCGCGTCGGCGACGGTCGATTGCGCGGAAAGCACGTATCGGTCGGGACGGAGAACGGCGCCGCAGACCTCGACCGAGACCAAGAGCGGGCCGGTCGTAACGGTCGTCGATGTCGTCGACGTCGTCGGCGGCGCGGTGGTCGTCGTCTGCGACGTCGTCACCGCACCGGTGGTCATCGCGTCGGCCTCGGCCCGGTTTCCGACGTTCAGGTAGACCAGTCCCCCGAGCGACAGGATCAATAAAAAAAAGCCCGCATAGCGTTTGACGAAGGGAATCATACTATCACCTCGTCGAACATATTACGCCGTGCGGGCTTTTTTTCTTATCGGTTTTTCTGCAGGACGATGATCGTCCGTTCGGGCATGATGACCCGTTCGAGTTCGGCAAAGCCGACCATTTCGGCGATCCTGAGGTATTCCGAAAGCGGATGCGTTTCTTCGTAAATGTGGAGATCCTTGTCGCCGTCGGGCAAATGCAGGGTGACGGTGTGGACGATGCTGTGCGGCGTTTCGCCGCGGTGGCATTCCCAGTGAAAATGGAATTCCTCGTCGTCTTCGGAATAGCCGTCGAGCGCGTCGATGTATTCGGCCGACAGCACGTCGAAGAGGAAGACGCCGTTTTCGTTCAACGCTTCGAAGATGTTCGTGAACCCGAACTGGACGTCTTCGAGGTCGGTGAGATGGTTGATCACGTCCATCGACGCGATCACCGTGTCGAAACGTTCGTCGATCGGATCGAGCATGTCGTAGACATATTCGCGAATCCGGACCTTGCGTTCGGCGGCGCGGTAGCGGACGATCGCGAGCATCTCTTCGGCGAGGTCGGTCGCCGTGACGGCGTATCCGGCCGCGGCCAGCTCGACCGACAGATTGCCGGTGCCGCAGCCGATGTCAAGCAGCGTGCCGCGGGCGGTGTATTTGTTCAGAAGATCGAGATAGCTGTCGTAGACGGCCTGGTCGATGAAGGCGTCATAGAAGGTCGCGAGATGATCATAACTGATCGTTGAGTCCATCGATCTTGACTTCCTCCCGCTGAATGAAGAGTTTTTCCAGCTGGTAATACTCGCGTTCGTCCTTTTGCATGACGTTCACGATGATGTCGCCGAGGTCGATCAGGATCCATTTCGCTTCCGATTCGCCTTCGACCTTCTTGATCGCGATTTCCGGCAGGGCGTCGAAGAGATGCCGCACGGATGCGGCGACCTGGCGCTCGGTGTTGCCGGTGGCGAGGACGACATAGTCGTACAGGGGTGAAAAGGTGCGGAAGTCCCAGATCCGGATGTCGCGGAGTTTCAGTCCGGACAACGCTGCGGCGACGCGTTCAAGCATTGAACTCATTCTATTCCTCCAATATGTGGCGGTATTCCGCCCATGCCGCATCTCCGCGCTCGGCGCGGGGCCATCCGGTGCGGGCCAGGATGTGATTCGTTTCACGCAGGACGAGCGCGACGCCCAAATCGAGGTTGTCGAAGCAGGCCTGGCGGATGTCGGCGTTGTCGTAATCGCGGTTCGGCTCGATATAGTCGGCGACGAACACGATCTTTTCCAGCAACGACATGCCGGGGCGTCCGGCGCTGTGGTTTTCAATCGCGGCGAGGATGTCGGCGTCGGCGATCCCGAGTTCGGTTTCGGCGTACGCGACGGCGGCGAGCCCGTGCCAGAGTTTTTCCGGCCAGCGGTCCGCTTCGGCGGGCCCGTATCTTTGGTCGATGCGGCATCGGAGCGAAGCCGGATTCTCGTTTTTCACGACGTCGTGGAGCAGTGCGGCGATTTTCGCCTTCTCGACGTCGGCGCCGTGTTTCGCGGCGAGCGCCGCGGCGGTGTCGATCACGCCTTCGACATGGCGGAAGCGGCCGGGTTTCCCGCGCGCCAGGAACCGTTCCTTGACGATCGGATAGAGTTCCGCGTAGGTCTTCATCAGATGATGGCCGGACGGGCGTAGACGCCGACGACGAACGGGGCGTGGACGCGGACGTTGAACGGCCCGCGCAAGGTAACGAAGCCGAGGCCGGAGAAGACGATGTCGTATTTCAGGTTGTCGCGGATCTTGAAATCATGAAAGACCCACTTCGGCAGCTTCTCCTCTTCGGAGAACGGCGGCGTGAGGAGCGTGTAGATTTTGGTCTGGTAGAGTTCGTCGGCGCGCTCCGTCTTCGTGCGGTGCACGTTCAGGGTGTTGGCGAAATAGGTGATGACGTTGATCTTATCGCCGGTCTCGCCGGAGATGACGTCGATCCGCGCCAGCCCGCCGAAGAACAGCGTCTGGCCTTCCGACAACTGGAAGACGAGCGGCTTGATCTCCTTTTTGGGGACGGTCATCTTATAGGACGGACGCGTCAGATAATGGGTGTACTGGTGCTTGTTGATGACGCCGGGGGTGTCGAAGATCATCGACCCGTCGGACAGCGGAAAGCCGATCAGACCGATCGTCGTGCCGGGGCTCGAGGAGACGGTGACGACGTCCGCGTCGGAGCCCATGTAGCGGCGCAGGATCTGGTTGATGATGCGGGACTTGCCGACATTGGTGGAGCCGACGAGATAGACGTTGCGGTTCCCTTTGTATTTGTAGATCATTTCCATCAGGTCGTCGAAGTTGTTGCCGAACTTCGCCGAGATCAGGATGCTGTCGAGGACGGTGAAGCCCTCGATGTTGAGCATCTGCTTGAGCCAGGCGAGGATCTTCTCCTGTTTTACGTTCTTCGGCAGGAGGTCCATCTTGTTGCCGACGAGGATGACGTCATGGTTGCCGGTCAACCGCTTGATCGCCGGGACGAAGGAACCGGAAAAATCGAAGATGTCGACGATCTTCACGATCAGCGCGTTCTCGCGGCTGATCTTGTCGATCACGGTGAGATAGTCGTCGTTGGAGAGGGACAGGGTGATGACGTCGGAATAATTGCGGATGCGGAAACACCGCTGACAGAGCAGCCGCTTCGGATCGGTTTCCGCAAGCACTTTTTCCGAGACGAAACCGGGAACGTTCTTGTCGATGCTCTGAATCCTCGCACCGCAGCCCAAACAGAACAATTCTTCCATCAAGTCTACCTCTTCTCCCCAAGATGTAATCCGTCATAGAAGTCAGGATCCGATCTATGCAAATCAGCCAAGGCCAACCGTTCGATGCGGCGGTTCAGCTTGGTATACCACTTTTCCGTCTTGCGTTTGATCGCGTCGACCACGACGACCCGGTATCCCATGCGTTTTCCGCCGTAGACATCGGTCATGAACTGGTCGCCGAGGACGGCGACGCGCGACGGGTCCGGTCCGCCGGCAAGCGCTTCGGCACGTCGGAAGCCGCAGCGGAACGGTTTTTTCGCGCCGTGGACGAACGGCAGGCCGCAGGCGTCGGCGAAGGTTCGCACGCGCGGTTCGTGGTTGTTGGAAATGAGGATCACCCGGAATCCGCTTTTTTTGAGCCCGTCCAAAAGTTCGAGGGTCCGCGAACCGGGAATGGTTTCATCGTAAGAAACGAGGGTGTTGTCGACGTCGATGAAGAGCACGTCGACGCCGATTTTCCGAAGATGGTCATAATCGACGTCAAAGACGGTTTTTTGATAATCGTCCGGACGAAAATATGCCCGCTTGAAGAAAATAGGTGTCATTTTGAACCTCCAAAGACTATTTCTTATTATACCTAAAAAAACCAAAAATGTCCAATTCTTTCGTCCCGGACGGACCCTGACGGGGTTTTCCCGCGCCGCGCTTGCGGCGATTAAAAAGCGTGCTATAATGGATGGGGATTGCGAGGTGAGCCCATGCGCAAACGACTTCTTCCGGGTCAGAAAACCGAACTCATCCGACTGTCTTGGCCGCTGCTGGTCGAGACCCTTTTGGTGATGCTGATCGGCAATGTCGCAACGATCCTGATCGCCTCCTATTCCGACGATGCGGCCGGCGCGATCTCCGTGGCCAACCAGGTGGTCTCGGTCTTCCATCTCGTCTTCATGATCATCTCGACCGGAACCGGGATCCTGTGCGCCCAGNNCGCTTGAACGATAAAACCGCCAAGCTCGGCGGAATGGCGATTTTCATCGCCTCCCTCCTCGGTCTCATCGGCTCGGCGATCCTGCTTCTCTTCGCGGAAACCTTTCTGAAGTGGCTCAATCTCGAAGGCGCCTTCCTCGCCTATGGCAAGACCTTCGCGATGATCTCCGCCGGCGGCTTCGTGATCCAGGCGATCTCGTTTACGATGTCGCAGATCATCTTCAGCCACGGCTACACGAAAGTCGGGATGACGGCGTCGCTCTTCGCGAACGTCGTCAACCTGGCCGTCAGCTACCTTCTCATCTTCGGCGTCCCGGGTCTCGGGATCCCCGCCCTCGGCGTCGCCGGAGCGGCGATCGGCGGCCTCGTCGCCCGCCTCATCTATTTTTCGCTCCTCGCCGTGTTTCTCCTGAAAAGCCTCGACGTCAGGGTTTCCTTCCGGATTTTCCGACCGTTCCCCAAGGACATCCTCGGCGACATCCTCAAGGTCGGCTCGCCGGCGATCGCCGAGAATCTCTCCTACACGGGATCGCAACTCGTCATCACGAGCTTCGTCGCCGTCGTCGGCGCCGTCGCCGTGACGACCAAATCGTACTACGAAACGATCGCGATGTTCACCTGGGCGACGGCCGCGTCGGTCGCAACCGCCACCTCGATCATGGTCGGCCACCACGTCGGCGCGGGCGAACACCCTTCAGCCGACCGCATCGTCCGTTATAGCATCGGGGTCGCGATGCTCTCGACGTTGCTCGTCTCGACCCTCCTCATCTTCACCGTCGGGTCGATCGGCCGGCTCTTCACGGACAATCCGGAAATCCTCGCGCTGATGCGCACGATCGTCCTGATCGATCTGTTTCTCGAACTCGCCCGCTCCGTGAACATGGTCGTCGGCACCAGCCTCAAGGCGACCGGCGACACCCGCTTCCCGCTCTTCCTCGCGTTGATCGTCCAGTGGATGGCGATGATCCCCGCCGGATATCTGCTTTGCTTCACCTTCGGGCTCGGTCTTCCCGGCATCTGGATCGCGATCGCCCTCGACGAGATGCTGCGCTCGGTCTTCCTCTTCCGCCGCTGGCGTTCCGGCCGCTGGAAGCAAAAATCGCTCGTCCGCCGCACCGCATGAAGAAAAAACCGCATTCCGAGCGACTCGGGATGCGGTATTATTTTCGTTTATAAAACATAGTTTCCATAAAACGCCCGGGCGGTCACTCCGCCTTTCGTCACATAGCCGCAGAAGTGCACGGCGTCTTTGGAGGTGCGGTAATGGAGATCGACCGACTCGCCGGCGAAGAGCGCCTTCTGATAGCCGATTTCGATCGTGCGCACGTTACCGGTGCGAAGCCCCATCGCGCGTGCTCCGGCGAAGACGAGATCCCAGTAGCGGGCGTTGTTCAAATGCCCGTTCTTGTCGATGCCGGACGGCGGGACGGGACAAAGGACATGGACGTCGTCGGTGAACGCTTCGATTGGCGCGAAGCCGTCGGGAAACGGCGTTTCGGCCTCGAAGGTCCTGGGCGCAATCAGCCAGGGGACGTCGGACAGGCGGACCGGCCGGCCGTCGGAAAGCCGGACGAGCGCCCATTTCGCGACGCCTTCGGCGAACACGCCGGATTCGTCGGTCAATCGGTAACAACGGTCGATCGTCGCCGCGCCGGGCGGATTCGCCCACGTTTCGATCGTGACCGGACGATCCGCCGTCAAGGTTCTTTGGAATGCGGCCTTGACGCGGACCGCGACCCAGAAGAAGCCTCTTTTCTTCAGTTCGTCGTATCCCTGACCGACGCGTTCGTCGTCATGCACGGAGGCGTCGGTGAGCAGCGACTGGAACCGGACGAGACCGGCGAAGGGACGGATGATTTCGCGATGGCGTTCAGGCATGTCTGCGGGTTCCTTTCGTGTCGCCCCGGTCCGGACGAATCAGGCACTGGGGCCCAAACCCAATCAGATCGGTGCGGTCGGCCTTCTTTAACGCTTCTAGGACGAGGTCGTGGTTTTGCGGGGCGCGGTACTGGATCAACGCGCGCTGCATCGCCTTGTCGTGCGGCGATTTGGGGACGTAGATGCGTTTCATCGTGCGCGGATCGAGTTCGGTATAGAACATCGTCGTCGAGAGCGTCCCCGGGGTCGGATAGAAGTCCTGCACCTGTTCGGGATCGTGGCCGAGATCGCGGACGTACTCCGCGAGGATGACCGCATCCCGGATCGTGCAGCCGGGATGCGAACTCATCAAATAGGGGACGAGGTATTGTTCCTTCCCGGCTTCGCGGGAGAGCCGTGCGAATTTTTCGACGAACTTGTCGTACAGCCCTTTGCGCGGCTTGCCCATCGCGTCGAGGACGTCGTCGCTGACGTGTTCGGGTGCCACTTTCAGTTGACCGGAGACATGATGCGTCACGAGTTCCTTGAAAAACGCGTCGTCCGGATCGTAAAGCAGATAATCATAGCGGATCCCGCTGCGGATGAAGACCTTCTTCACGCCATGGAGGGCGCGCAGGGTGCGGAGAATATCGAGATATTCGCGGTGGTCGACCTGCAGGTTGGGGCATTTCGTCGGATGCAGGCACTGCCGTTTGGCGCAGACGCCGTGCTCGAGCTGCTTGTCGCAACTGGGGCGGTTGAAGTTGGCGGTCGGACCGCCGACGTCATGGATATAGCCTTTGAAATCAGGCGACGCGAGAATCTTTTCGGCCTCGGCGACGACCGATTCCTTCGAGCGCGATTGCACGACGCGCCCCTGGTGCATCGTCAGGGCGCAGAACGAACAGCCGCCGAAACAGCCGCGGTTGATCGCAATCGACATCTTGATCTCGTCCATCGACGCGACATGGCCCTGCTTTTCGAGGGTCGGATGGACGTCGCGCATGAACGGCAGGTCATAGACGCCGTCAAGCTCGCCGCGGTCGAGCGGAAAAGCCGGCGGATTTTGGACGACGAAGGCGTCCCGATACGTCTCGACGAGCGGTTTGGCGGTGACGGCGTCGGTGTTTTCATACTGAACCATGTAGGATTCGGCGTAGGTCTTCTTGCTGGCGAGGATCGCTTCGTAGTCCGGCAGACGGATCGCATCCGGCGGCAGATAGGTCGGATCGGTGGTCTTCCAGACGGTGCCCCGGAGAAAGACGACGTCTTGCGCGGTGAGTCCCGAAGCGAGGCTGTCGGCGATCTCGATGATTGCTTTTTCCCCCATCCCGTACACGAGCAGGTCGGCTTTGGAATCGATCAGGATGCTCTTGCGGATGGTATCGTCCCAGTAGTCGTAATGCGCGAAACGGCGCAGCGACGCTTCGATCCCGCCGATCACGATGGCGTCCGTGGGGGCGATTTTCCGGATTGCCTCGCAATACTTGATGACGGCGCGGTCGGGACGTTTACCCATGATGCCGCCCGGCGAATACACATCCGTCGTGCGGCGCCGTTTGGAGACGGTGTAGTGGTTCACCATCGAGTCGATGACGCCGGCGTTGACGAGCCAGCCGAGGCGCGGTTTGCCGAATTCCAGAAACGCCTTGGGATCTTCAATGTCGGGCTGGGAGAGGATGCATACCGTGTAGCCGTGGCGTTCGAGCATCCGGGCGATGATCGCCGTGCCGAACGACGGGTGGTCGCAATAGGCGTCGCCCGTGACGAAAACGAAGTCGGGGACGCTGATCCCGGCTTCGGTCATTTCCTGATGGCTGATCGGTAGAAACGGCATGTCAGACCTCCGTGGAACGGAACAGAACGCCGAGTTCCTTGCGGATCCGGCGGTAGTCGGGGACGAGCGGCAACAACGCCCCGTAGAATCCCTTCCCGTGGTCGGGATGGGCGAAATGGATCAGTTCATGGATCAAAATGGCATCGAAAAAGACGCGGTCATAGCGCGCGAGGACGGAGTTCATCGTCACCGCGTGAGTCGCGAGTGCGCACGAACCGAAGCGGGTCCGCATCAGCCGGGCGCGAAACGAAAGATCCTTCGGAAGCGTTTTGCGGAGTGCGGGCGGAAGGGTTTCCACCGCCTTCGATGCAGCGGCGAGGGTTTCGCGTTTGTAGTCGGCTTCGCTCCAGCCGGCGGGGGCGGGGATCGTCTTGCCCCAAAGGCGGATCATCCCGGCGGGAAGCGATTCTTTCTGCAAAATCGCGCGGCGGGCGCGGCGGATGCGGTCGGCGTTTCTGAGAATGAAGGCCTCGATGCGGGCTTGCGAAAAAGCCGGATTCGCGGTGATCGCGATCGTGCCGTCCGGCTTCAGGCGGAGATAGGCGTTCTTGTTTTGCTTCTTGATGACGACATAGGGGATCGGTTCGCCCCCGAGCAGGATCGTTTCCATTCAGCCGCGGAGGAAGGATCGCACGAAGGCGGCGGTCTTCCGGCAGATGTCGGAAACGACGTCGCGGTAGCCGTCGACCTGATGGGGATCGTCGATCACGTCGGAGACGCCGCGGATCACGATGAACGGCTTGTCGAACTTGACGGCGGCCATCGCGACGGCCATCGACTCCATGTCGCAGGCGACGATGTCGGGCGTATGGGATAGCACGGCGGCGAGGTCGCTTTTATCGGTCGTGAAGCGGTCGGCCGAGGCGATCGCACCGATGCGGTAGGAATACCCGAGCCGGACGAGCGCCGCTTCGGCGCGGCTGAGGAGGACCGGATCGGCAAGCGCATAAAGCGCTTCGCCGGCCATCTGGCCATAGGGGATCGGATCGATCTTGGTGAGGTCGACGTCGGCGTAGAGGATGCGGTCGCCGACGACGAGGTCGCCGGTTTGAGCGGGCAGGACCCCGCCGGCGACGCCGGTGTTGACGACGTAGTCGATCGGAAAGCGCGACAAGAGGAGCGCGGCGGTAATCGCCGCGTTGACTTTCCCGATGCCGGACTGGGCGATCACGAGTTCATCGCCCTCATAGGAAGAGAGATAGAATGTCTTGTCGGCGATGGTGACGATTTCGCGGACGGCGACGAGTTCGAGCCATCCGGCGACTTCTTTGTCCATCGCGGCGATGATGCCGATCATAACAACACCCCTTTCAGAAAAAAAGCGGAAACAGAGTCGTTCCGCTATTTGATATCGAGGATTTCGACTTGGATTTCCTTGCCGGTTTCGGCTTTGAACGTGACTTTCGCGCCGCGCTTGAGACCCATAATCGCCTTCCCGAGGGGAGACTCGTTACTGATCTTCTTCTGCATCGGATTCGCTTCGAGATGGCCGACGATGGTATAGGAATCTTCCTTATGGTCCTTGATCCGGATCGCGATGGTCTTGCCGATGGCGACGACCTTGGCGTTCGATTCGCGGATGATTTCGGCGTTCTTAATGATATTGTCGATTTCCTTGATGCGGGCTTCGATGCGGGCCTGCTCGTCGCGGGCGGCGTCATAGTCGGCATTTTCGGAAAGGTCGCCTTGGGCGCGCGCTTCCTTGAGCGCCTCGAGATTGTTCTTGCGGTCGACGTCGGTCAGTTTCTTCCGTTCGGCGACGAGTTCTTCGAGCCCCTTTTCAGTGATCTTGAATGAATTTTCCATGGTTGATTGCTCCTTCGTTGGCTTCGTGTCTTCGATTATAACACAAATGTTTATTTTAAGATAGACAACAGTTTCGCGTTGATGAAGTCGACCGCCACGTCGTGGCTGTAGTCGTTGGGGATGATGATGTCGGCGTAGCGTTTCGTCGGCTTGACGAATTCGTGGAACATCGGCTTGACCGTGCCGAGATACTGGCCGATGACCGAATCCATCGAGCGGCCGCGCTCCTCGATATCGCGCTTGAGACGGCGGATGAAGCGAAGGTCGTCGTCGGCTTCGACGAAGATCTTGACGTCGACGAGGTTGCGGATGCGGGGATCCTCGAGCACGAGGATGCCTTCGAGGATGACGATTTTGGCCGGTTCCACCATCTCCGTTTTCGCCGAACGGGTGAAGTTGACGAAGTCGTAGGTCGGCTTTTCGATCGCGTTTCCGGCGATCAGCTGTTTCAACTGCTCGAGGAAGAGATCGTTGTCAAGCGCAAACGGATGGTCATAGTTGACTGCGCGCCGCGCTTCGACCGTCATCTCCGACTGGTCCTTGTAATAGTCGTCGTGCTTGATCACGACGACGGGAAAATCTTTCAGACTGTCCATGATCTTGTTCACGACCGTCGTCTTGCCGGAGGAAGACCCGCCGGCGACGGCGATGACGAGCGGTTTATTTGCCATGGCGTTCACCCTTTCTCGATCCGAATCGGTCGGTGGTTCCTCGTCAATTCAACATAACGGGCGGCGGGAAAATCCCGTCGGGTCCCCCAAAAAAAGGGAAAAGAGTAATATGCTTACTCTTTGTCCGCTTCTTCGTCGTCTTCTTCCCCATGTTCGTGGTCATGGTCGTGCTCGGCTTCCGCCGCTTCTTCGTCTTCGAGGAAATTCTCGAGGACTTCCTCGACGAATTCCCATTCGTCGTCGGTCTCGATCTGCATGAGGTGGCCTTCTTCGCCTTCCTCGGGATCGTATGCGGCGGCGAAAACTTCGCCGGTCTCGTCGCCGTCGATCTGATAGACGACGTACGACTTGCCGAACTCCTCGGAGTCAAACGTCATGATGATTTCGCACTTCATTTCCTTGCCGGTTTCGTCGGTGACGACGAAATACTCTTTTTCGTCTTTTTCCATGGTTTCATCCTACCTTCTGGCGTCGAGATAACTCTGAAGGATGATCGTCGCCGCCAATTTGTCGACGATCTCCTTGCGGTGCTTGCGCGACAGGTCGCCCTGCAGCATGGCCTGATGCGCCATCTTCGTGGACAGCCGTTCGTCCCAGAGGACGATCGGGATCGATATGCGTTCCTTGAGCCGGTCGCGGAACGCTTCGATCTTCTGTCCTTGGAAGCCGATCGTGCCGTTCATGTTCTTCGGAAACCCGAGGACCACGACGCCTACTTTATTATTATCGATAAAACGCTTGACATAGTCAAGGGGCAATTCGTAATTCTCTTCCGGAAAGGTGAACGTTTCGATTCCCGAGGCAAGCAGCGCCGTGGGATCGGAACAGGCGACGCCGAGCGTCTTCGACCCGAGGTCGAGGCCGAGAACCCTCATCGGACGGCCTTCCGGATGGTCTGCACGGCCTGGTCCGTCATCGTCACGTCCTTGCCGCCGGCCTGCGCGAAGTCGGCACGACCACCGCCGTTGCCGCCGCAGATCGTCGCGGCGGTCTTGACGAGCTGGCCGCAGTTGTACTTGAGGCTCTTGGCCTTCGCGACGAACGTGACCTTGTCATCCTTGACCGAGGCGACGAAGACGAGCGCGCTCGCCTGCGAGGCGAGATTGTCGACGAACTGCTTCAGCGTGTTCATGTCAAGACCGTCGACGCGGCCGACGAAGATGCCGTCGCGGATCTGGTCGTAGTAGGAATCGAGCGATTTCAGGACCGACGTTTCGTGCTTCGTCTGATAGTCGCGCTCGAGGTCCTTGACAGCCTTCTGGAGGTCGGCGAATTCCTGGCGCTTGGCGATCACGTCGTGATAGGAGCCGATCGGCTCCGGCGCCGGATTCGGCGCGTAATCGAGCCGGATGTTCTCGACGATCGCCGACTGCAGGATGTTGTAGGCTTTCTTGTTCAGGTTGTCGATTTCGGCGACGATGCCGACGAGGCCTTCGGCGACCTTCATCACGGATTGGTTCGTGACCGCCTCGATGCGGTGGATCCCCGAACCGATCGACTGGATCCCGCGGATCGCGAACCGATCAATCTCAGAAAGATTTTTGACATGGGTCCCGCCGCAGAGGTCGAGCGTGTATTTGAGGTCGACGACGCGAACCTTGTCACCGTATTTCTCGCCGAATTCGGCGACGGCGCCTTTGGCGACGGCCTGTTCGACCGACATTTCCTTGGTCGTGACCGGAACGTTCTGGTGGATCATCGTTAGGACGCGTTTTTCGAGTTCGAGGATCTGTTCGTCGGTGATCGCCTCGAAATGGTTGAAGTCGAAGCGGAGCGCTTCCGGGGTGACCTGGCTTCCCTGCTGGGAAACATGGGTGCCGAGCAGGTCGCGGAGCGCTTTGAAGAGCAGGTGGGTGGCGGAATGGTTCGCGGCGGTGGCGGCGCGCTTTTCGGTGTCGACCGAGGCGAGGACCCGATCCCCTTCCTTGATTTTACCGGAAAGGACGGTCACGGCGTGCAGAAACTGGCCGTTCGGCAGTTTCGTGACGTCGTCGACATGCGCGAAGAACCGGTCGCTCGTGAGCATGCCGGTGTCGGCGACCTGTCCGCCGGAGGTCGCATAAAACGGCGTCGCCTCCAGGACGATGCCTTCCGGGAAGATCTTGACGACGCGGGTCTCGTTGGACGTCGTCTGATAGCCGACGAATGTCGACTTTCCCGTGAATAACAGATGCGATTCGTTCTGCGACTTCATCGACTGGATGTCCTTGCGGGCATTTCGGGCGCGGTCTTTCTGCTTTTCCATTTCGGCCTTGAAGCCGTCGAGATCGACACAAAGGCCGCGTTCTTCGGCGTATTCGCGCGTCAGTTCGATCGGAAAGCCGTAGGTGTCGTAGAGGACGAAGGCGTCGGATGCGGAGATATCCGTACCTTTGAGGTCGGCGACGATCGCTTCGAAGCGCTTCTCGCCGGCGACGAGCGTTTCAAGAAATTTCGTCTCCTCGGCACTGATGATTTTCTTGACGATTCCGGCCTGGTCGACGAGATAGGGATAAAAATCCTTCATGACATCGACGACGACGTCGACGAGTTCGTCCATGAACGGCCGCTGGATGCCGATCTGCTTGCCGTACTTGACGGCGCGGCGAAGCAACCGGCGCAGGACGTAGCCGCGGCCTTCGTTGGCCAAAACGGCGCCGTCGGCGACGGCGAAGGTGACGGTGCGGATATGGTCGGCGATGACCTTGAAGGCCATTTGTCCGGTATAGTCGACTTGGGAGATTGCTTCGATCTTCTTCATGATCGGCATGAACAGGTCGGTCTCGAAATTGGTCGGGACCCCCTGGATCACGCAGGTGATGCGTTCGAGGCCGCAGCCGGTGTCGATGTTCTTGTTGGGCAGTTCGGGATAGTCGCTGCGCTTCAAACCGGCTTTCGCGTTGTATTGGGAAAACACGATGTTCCAGATTTCGATAAAGCGGTCGTTTTGGATGCCGTCCTTGATCGCGTTCGGTCCGACCGATCCGAACTTCTCGCCGCGGTCGAAATAGATCTCGGTGCACGGACCGCACGGACCGTCGCCGATCTCCCAGAAATTATCGTCGTCGGTCGCAATGATGTGCGACGGATCGACGCCGAGCGAAATCCACTTGGCGCGGGTTTCCTCGTCGTCGGGATAGATCGTCATGTAGAGCAGGTTCTTGTCGAAGTCGTACCACTCCGGGCTGGTCAGGATCTCGAAGCCCCACTCGATCGCTTCTTGACGGAAGTAGTCGCCGATCGAGAAGTTCCCGAGCATTTCGAAAAACGTGTGGTGACGCGCGGTCTTTCCCACGTTGTCGATGTCGTTGGTGCGGATGCATTTCTGCGCGTTGACGATGCGCGGGTTCTTCGGGACGATCGAGCCGTCGAAGTATTTTTTCAGCGCGGCGACGCCGGCGTTCATCCATAGCAGGGTCGGGTCGTCATTGGGGATGAGCGACGCGCCCTTCTCGACGGAATGGCCTTTCGACTGGAAGAAATCCAGCCACATCTTTCGCACTTGGCTTCCGGTTAACTGTTTCATGGGTAAAACCTCCTCAAAAAAATAAAATCGTCCTTATCAAATAAAGGACGACATGTCGCGGTACCACCTTTGTTCCGGTTTTCACCGGCGCTCGAAGTCCTTAACGCGGACGAAACGGACGGGATTGGCGTCTCTTGAAAGTGGCATCGGATTCCGCGTCGATCTGGTCGCACCTTCCCCAGACTCTCTTGACGCCGCAGATCCGTTGGCTTTCGCATCGATTTGAAGATATTATACAACACAACCATCGAAAAAGCAACCGTCGACGGGTTGGTTTCAGAGGAAATCCTCGATGCGCAGGTCATCGCCCGGTTCGATCTCCGGAGTCTCGGAAAGAAAGCGTGCAAGCAGCGTCTTGCGCGGCGGTTCGAGGCNNGAGGATGCCGCGGCGGATGGCCTGATATTCGCCGATCATGACGAGTTTTTCCTTCGCCCGCGTGACCGCCGTATAGAGGAGTTTGCGCTTGAGCAGGATCGCGTGGCTCTTGACGAGCGGGAGGACCACGAGCTTGAATTCGCTTCCCTGCGACTTGTGGATCGAGACGGCGTAGGCGAGCGTCAGGGCGTCGAAGTCCTTGATGTCGTACTTGACCGTGTTCGTGCCGAAATCGACGAGCATCTCGCGTTCGTCGAGGATCGCCGAGACGACACCGATGTCGCCGTTCATGATCCCGTCCTCGGGCTGGTTGGCGAGCTGGAGGACTTTGTCCTTGAGCCGGAAGGATTTCTCGCCGCGCGTCAGCGCGGGAACTTCGTGATCCTTGTTGAAGGTTTCCTGGATCAGTCGGTTCAGGTTGTCGATGCCGCAGGTGCCCTTGTACATCGGGACCAGCACCTGGACGTCGTCGATCAGGTCGTAGCCGGCGTTCTTCGCCTCGCGGAGGGTCCGCAGGACGAGGTCCGGGACCTGATCTTCGCTCGCGCGGAAGTAGGTCCGGTCGGGATGGTTCGCGAGGACGTCCTCGGAGAGCTGCTGGTTCAGGATGTCGTAGGCGAGGCGGATGATCGAGGACCCGGCCGCCTGACGGTGGATTTTCGCGAGCCGCACGACCGGGAATTTCCCGGAGGTCATGAGGTCGGCGAGGACCTGGCCGGGACCGACCGAAGGCAATTGGTTGTCGTCGCCGACGATGACGATCTTGGCGGTGTCTTTGACCGCGTCGAAAAAGCGCTCGGCGAGCTGCACGTCCATCATCGACGCCTCGTCGACGACGACGAGCTTCGCCTCGAGGCGGTTGGTTCCGTCGAAGGCGAAGTGGCCTTCATAGTCGAAGCCGAGGAGCCGGTGGATCGTCGTCGCCTCGTGACCGGTCGCTTCCTGCAGGCGTTTGGCGGCTTTGCCGGTGGGGGCGCAAAGTTTGATTTTGCGGTTGATCGACGCGTCGCCCTGATGCATCGCCGCGAAGGTCGCGACGATGCCCTTGATGACGGTCGTCTTGCCGGTGCCGGGCCCGCCCGTGACGATCGTGAAGCGCTGGGACAGCGCGGTCTCGATCGCTTCCTTCTGATTGTCCGTATAGGTGATGGCGTTGTTGCGTTCGAAATCGGCGACGTAGGTGGTGACGAGGCCCGGGGTGAACGAATCGTCGGGACCATAGGCGTCCGCAAGCCGCCGCGCGACCGCTTTTTCCGCTTTGTAGAAGGCGGCGAGGCTGTAGGCGTCCGCGGTGACGACGATTTTTTCTTCGA
>DMTN01000028.1 GCA_003477305.1 Acholeplasmatales bacterium
CGCTGTTTTCCGCCCAAGTGACCTCGCATTTCGATTTTGACGCGTTCATCGACGACCTGCTCGACGATGTTTCGCACCTCTACCAGTTCAAGACCTACCGGCTTGACGACTACCTCGCGCCGGCCTCCGCCGAAACCGTCCTCGCGACCTCCTTGATCGACGGTCTATCGGCCGATGACGTCGATGCGATCGTCGCGTTTGCGGGCAATGTCGCGATTTCGGCCCTGGACCGCTTCTCGCTGCTTGAGACGTTCGCGGCTTCGGACCTCGACAACGATCGGCTTTCGATCCTTGCTTCCGGCATGCAGGCGGTCAGCGTCGGCACCCGGTTCCAGTCGTTTCTCTACCGTACTTTGCCCGTGATGCCCGGTTGGGCGGAAATCGGCGCGAATGTCCGCATCCTGCGCGTCAATGGTCTGGATTTCAGTTTCTACAACCCGATGGATTCCGACTACCGGTTCGTCGTGAGCGAAGCGGATGCCACCACCCTCAGGATCGAACTCGTCGGCCATCCGTTCGTCGAGACGATCGATGCCGTTTGGGAACGCGCCGCCTTCGTTCCATTCCCCATCGAGACGATCGAGGATCTCACGCTCAACGCCGCAACCCCCGGCGTGATCGTCATCGATACGGATGACGAAACCATCTACCGGGTGGTCGTCCGCACCGGCGTCGACGGCGAAATCTGGTTTCTGAATCGAACGGTGACCGCTCCGGGCGAAGCTCCCGTCGAAGCGATGGTCGCGATTGACGAACGACCTTCCGTCGCCGCGATTTACCGCGAGAACATCGTTCCGAAAGGCGGCGACTGACATGGCCCTGCAACGCATCGGCGACATCCTGGTCCAGGAAAAAATCCTGACGAAGGAACAACTGCAGACCGCCCTCATCAAGAAAACCAAGGACGAACGGCTTGGCGAAGCGTTGATCCGCCTCGGTTTCACATCGGAAGCGCAGATTCTGAAGGCGCTGGAAACCTCGACCGGCGTCAAGCGCGTCTCACTCGCCAATTTCAAGATCGACGAGGAAGTCCTCCACATGGTGGATGAAGCCTTCTGCCGTCGTCATACGATCATCCCGCTTCGGATCGAAGGCAGGAAACTGTGGTTCGCCACCGACGACCCGCTCGACTTCGGCGTGTTCGAGGAACTGCGCATCCTGACCGGCTATGCACCCAAGGCCTATTCCTCCACCAAGAACGAAATCATCGCCCAGATCGAGAAATACTATGGGTTCACGCGCACCCTCGAAGCGATGGGAATCAAACAGAACGTCGCCCGCGAAGAAGCGGACGCGGAAACGGGCGGCGCCGAAACACCGATGGTCGCGCTCGTCAACCAGATCCTCGCTTCCGCCGTCTTCCAGCGCGCCTCCGACATCCACATCGACCCGATGGACGATAAAATCGTCGTCCGCTACCGCGTCGACGGCATTCTCGATACCGTCCGCGAATTCCCGCTCAACATCCACAAACAGATGGTTTCCCGCATCAAGGTCATGTCCGGCATGGACATCACCGAGACGCGCGTCCCGCAGGACGGCCGCATCCAGACCCCGATCCAGAGCCGCGTCATCGATCTGCGCATCTCGACGTTGCCGACCGTGCGCGGCGAGAAGGTCGTGATCCGCATCCTGAATCCGGCGTCGGCGCTCAACAACATCAAGTCGCTCAATATGAATGAGCGCGACGAAAAATTGATCCGCGAGATGATCGCAAAGCAGAACGGCATCGTCCTGGTCAGCGGTCCCACCGGATCCGGCAAGACGACCACGCTCTACTCCTGTCTCACCGAATTGAACAATCCCGGCGTGAACATCGTCACGGTCGAGGACCCGGTCGAAATCAAGATGTCCGGGATCAATCAGGTCCAGGTCCAGCCGGAAGTCGACCTGACGTTCGCAAAAGCGCTCCGGTCGATCCTTCGCCAAGATCCGAACGTCGTGATGATCGGCGAAATCCGCGACGTCGAAACCGCCGAGATCGCGATCCGCGCCTCGCTCACCGGGCATCTGGTCCTGTCGACGATCCATACCAACGACGCCGTCAAGACGATCACCCGTCTGCTCGACATGGAGATCGAACCATTTCTGATCGCCTCTTCTCTGACCGGCGTCATCTCCCAGCGCCTCGTCCGCAAACTTTGTCCCGACTGCTCGTTTGAAGACGCCGCCACCGCGGGGGAAAAAGCCCTCTTCGCGCGTCATGGCATCGAGATCGGCAAGATCCGCCGGCCGAAGGGCTGCCCCTCCTGCAATTTCAAGGGATACGCCGGCCGCGTCGGCGTCTTCGAGATCCTGCCCATCACCCGGAACATGGCGAACCTGATTGCCCAAAGCGCTCCGATCAGCGAACTCGAAAAAGAAGCGCGGGCGATCGGCACCCGCTCGCTGCTCGACGCCGGCCTCGAAAAGGTTCAACTCGGCATCACCACGCTCGAGGAAGTCCTCAAGGTCGCCAGCGAATGACGGGGAGGGGATAGCGTGGTTCTCCGTAATTTCAAGTACGTCGCGCAAAACGTCGACGGGAAGACCGTCCGCGGTCGGATTGAAGCGATCGACCGTCAGGTCGCCCTGAAATTCCTCAAATCGAAAAACTATGCCGATCTTCGTCTCGTCGAATATCGGAGCCTGATCGGTCGTCTGAACCAGATTACGATCGGCAAGACGCTCAAGACGACCCACATGATCTTCTTCCTGCGCCAGCTCGGCAGCCTCCTGAAGTCCGGCGTGAACATCCTGCCGGCGCTCGAACTGCTGTCGCTCCAACAGGAAAAACACCAGATCCGCATGCTCCTGTTTGAAATCTACCAGCACGTCTACAACGGCCTTTCGCTCTCGAAGGCGCTCGCGGCCCGGCCGAAGGAGTTTCCGAACCTGCTCATCCTGATGGTCGAGGTCGGCGAAATGTCGGGCACGCTGCCCGACACGATCCTCGCGATGGCCGCGTATTTCGACCGGCAGACGAAAATCAACAACCAGATCAAAGGCGCGATCCGCATGCCCGTCATCTACATCATCGCAGCCCTCCTGATCGCCGCCGGGATGATGCTGTTCGTCTTTCCGAACATCACCGGGCTGTTCGCCTCGTTCGGCGACGCGGAACTGCCCGGCATCACGCGGTTCTTCCTCGCCGCGGGCGACTTCATGGCCGCCCATGCCCTGCCGCTCTTCGGCGGGATCGCTTTGGTCGTCATCACCCTCCTCGTCCTTGACAAGAAGGTACCTGCGTTTCATCACGCGCTCGTCGTCTTTACGCTCCGCATGCCGATCGTCGGCCCGCTGATCCGGATGTCGAACCAGATCCTCATCGCCGGCTCGATGTCGCAGATGATGGAAAACGGCATCAACTCGGTGACGGCGCTCCAAACCGTCCGGAGCGTCGTCTCCAACGTCGTCTACAAGGACCTGCTCACGAAAACCCTCGCCTACGTCGACGACGGCTGGCCGTTTTCCAAGGCGTTCGAAGAGAGCGAGTTCATCGACCCGATCATGTCCCGGATGATCGCGACCGGCGAACGCACCGGCGACGTACCCGGCTTAATGAAAAACCTCTCGGTCTACTACAATGGCATCTCCGAACTGCGCGTCGAACAGATCAAGAACGCGATCCAGCCGATTCTTTTGCTCTTCGTCTATGCGCTCGTCGGCGTGATGATTCTGGCGCTGATGCTTCCGATGATTTCGCTCGGATCCCAGATATAGTGTTAAATACATACGATTACTATCAAACGGCTTGAATTATCCAAGAAATATGATATTCTAAAGATAGAAAATCGAAGCCAAAGGAGAATTCTGAATATGAATGCAATTCTGAAAAACAAAAAGGGCGTCACCCTCGTCGAACTGCTCGCCGTCATCATCATCATGGGCATCATCGCCGCGATCGCCGTCCCGGCCATCACTGGTCTGATCAACCGTCAGAAGATGAATGCCGCCGAAGCTTCCTACGACCTGATCGTTGAAGTCGCCATCAACTACGCACAGTCCGAGTCGGACAACTCCGTCACAATCGCAGAACTGGTCACGGCCGGTTATCTCGAAGCCAATCCGTTCACCAACGACGCCGATCTTGCGATCAGCGGCTCCACTGTCACGTTCACTGTCGTCGGTGACTACTTGATCGGCGACGGGGTATGGGTCAGCGAAGCGGGCGTCGCCACCACGACCGATCCGCTCTAATCGTCGCCGCCAGGAATCTGGGAAACAAGGATGTCCATCTCGGACATCCTTTTTTCGTTTCTTCGCATCGCCTTGTCACAACGTTCAAAAAAAGGTATAATGAAAGGTGATGCCGTCGCCTCGGCGGAAAGGGGACCCGATCGCCATGACCATCCTCTACGCGATCCTCGCGTTCATGTTCGGCACGCTCTTCGCTTCGTTCGCCGAGGTAGTCTCCACCCGTCTTTCCCGTGGTGAAACGATCGGCGGGAAAAGCCGTTGTCCGACATGCGGGCATACCCTCCGGCTCGTCGATGTGTTCCCGCTTTTCGGCTATGCCGTCAACGGGGGAAAGTGCCATTACTGCAAGGCTCCGATTCCGATCCTCCATCCCCTGGCGGAACTCCTCGGCGGTCTGCTCTTCGCCGCATCCTATCTCGTCTTCGGACTGACCATCGAATTCGCCGTTTCGCTTGTTTCGATCGTCGTTTTGCTCTGCGCGTCGCTTTCCGACATGGAAAGCCAGACCGTCTACGACCGCGTCTGGATCGTCGGTTTGATTCCGCTTCTCGTCCTCCGTCTTTTGGACCGCACGATCCTCGCTCATCTGTTCGCTGCGGGTCTCCTCTTTACGGTCCTGTATCTTATCGCCTTGCTCGGTGAAAAGCTCCTGAAAAAGGAAGCGCTCGGCGGCGGCGACGTGAAACTCTTCATCTTCATCGGTTTCGTCCTGACCTGGGACGCGGGACTGCTTGCGCTGTTCTTCGCTTCCTTTCTGGGATTCCTGTTCGGGATCGCAAGAAAACGGAAGGGCGCGGAACTGCCGTTCGTCCCGTTCCTCTTCGCGGGCGTCGTCATCGCCCATTTTGCGGGGGCGGACATCATCACCTGGTATCTTCGACTGTTGGGAGCGTGAGGCCATGTACGACAAGAAGCGCGTCGAAACGAATCTCTACTTCTCCGATTCTTCGATCGGCTTTTTCGAACACCGTGAAAAACGCAAGCAGACCGACGTCCACGGCAACGTCGTCCTCGAAAAGGGGATTCTCGAAAATGGCTATGTCATTGACCCGGTCCTCCTTTATGCCAAACTGAAGGCGCTTTTCAAGGCGTATGGTCTCCATCCGAAACGGGTCCGGCTGGTTTTGAACAGCCAAAACGTCCTGATGCGCGTCGTCGACGTGAAGCGCGAGGACATCCGCGAGGCGGGCATCGCCGCCCATCTTGACGCCGAGCTCGGCAAATCGCTCCACTTTCCCTTTCCGAAGCCGCGTGTCTCCTACCACCTGATCAGCCAGGACGACAAGACCGCCAAGGTCCTCGCGGTCGCCTCCGACGATCGTCTGCTGAATGACTATCTCGACATCTTCGACAAATTGCGGGTCAAGGAGGTCGTCTTCGACATGCCTTCGCTCGCGCTCTACGCCCTGTATTCGAAGACCACCGGCGCCAGTTGCGCGAACATGATGCTCGTGACCGTGTACGACACCTATTTCACGATCAAGATTTTCGAAGAAGACATCCCGATCTTCAATCTCATCGAGGAGTTCGAAGGTGCGTTCGAAAACCGCTACGAACAAGTCGAGAATTATGTCGAACGCGTCGCCAACTATTATCGCTACAATATCAGCCGGGGCGACAAGGCGCTGGAAAAAATCGTCTTCGTGAACCAAAGCGAACAGGAGAACGAAAATCGCTTCAATACCGCCTTCGCGCCAAAACCGCTCGGCCTCCCCTACGAAGTGTTCCGCATTCCGGATACGCCGACCACCGGCGGCGGCTGGAACCGCACGAGCCTCGTCGCCTATGCGGCGGCGATCGAAAAAACCGGTAACCTCGAGAAGATCCGCTACTTCGATTTCCGGCTCGAACGCCCGCTCCGCATCGCCCGCGCGATCAAGCTGATGCTGGCGACGGCCTTCTTCCTCTTCTCGGCCGTCAGCCTGCTCTACATCCCCTATCACGCGCTGTATGAAGATATTTTCATCGCCCGCAACATGAACGCCAACCTTTCCGCGCAACTTGCGGATCTGCAAGCCGAAGTCGCCCTTTTGCCCACGTATTCGAGCGCGGAACGCGCCTATAGCAACGCCTACGACGTTTTGATCGCGCACCGAAAGTCGCCTGCGACCTACCTGACCGATCTGATCGGCCTCGCTTCCGACGTCGACATCGTGAATTTCCTGTATGATGCGGAGGATGCGGAACTCGTCGTGATCCTGGTCGGCCCCTCCCAGGAGGCGCTCGAAGAATACCTGCTTTCCGTCTACGAGGCGTACGGCGTCACCGACGGCGTCGGAACCGTTCGCTGGATCGACGGATTCCCCGCCTACGAGTCGGTCGGCGCGAACATGATCGAGGTGATCTTCCATCATGCGTAATCGCAATGTTTTTGGCAAGAAGATCAACCACGTCAGCTTCGTGATCATCCTCGTCGTGCTCTTTCTCGGCGTCATCGGGACCCGTCTCGGAATGCTCGCGATCCTCGAAACGCAACTCTCCGAACTCGAACGCGAACAGGCCGTCCTGCAGGGCCGGATCGACGCGATTCTCATCGAAACGGAAAACCGCACCTATCACGACGTCCTCGACATCATCGACGAACTTCCGATGTCGTTCGATCAGATCGGCATCTCCGACGATCTGTCGATCGCTCGCGGGCTCTCCGAAATCGCGTTCGCAGACTACAACGAAGCGATTCAAAACGATGTCGACAACCCCTTTACGACAGAACTGCCGACGTCCGTCCGGGCGGTTGCGATCACGATCTCGATGACCGTCACCGACGCCTCCCTGATTCCCGATTATCTCGACGCGATCGCCGGACTCGGAAGGATCTTCTATATCGACGCCGTCACGGTCGACTACCTTGATATCGGCGCCTACGTCACCTTGACCGTCTTCACGTTTTACAATGACGTCGACCTTTGACATGAATCACCCGCTGCAAAAACGCCGTTACGTTCCGCACATCGCCAATCGAATCTGAAAGCCAGGGCCGATCGGGGTTTCCCGCACAGGGAGACCGTCCGATCGGCCCGCTTTTTCGTCTTGCGCATCAAAACAGGGTCGGATCAGGGGAAGCGGCGGCGAAATGAAGCGAAATATCGGCGCCGCGCGGTTATTTCCGCTGTCTTCCTTGACGAAACCCGTCCATCGCGTTAAGATGAAGCCAATAGGAGGAATGATGCCATGTTTAAAAAGTTGATGTTGGTCTTCGCAATGTCGCTGTGCTTCACGATGTTCGCGTTCCCGCGCGCCGAAGCCGCCGCCGATCTCGTTTATCCGTTCGATTCGATCACGATCGTATCGGCGTACAAATTCGAGGTCGCGGTCGATGCCGCTCCGGCAACGGAAAGTTTCCTTTACGGCCAGGTTCTGGTCGATGAGGTCCTGACGATTTACGTCGGCGAACTCGAGATGATCCTGGACGAAACCTTATCCTGTGAAAGCATCATCCTGATCGTCACCACCGCGGGCGGCGTCGACGTCTGCCGCTGGATCGTCAACACGTATGGCTGGCTCGGGACCGATCATGAAATGTGGCAGTTCGCTTCCCACATCACGATCGATCCGGCCATCGGCGTCGTCAAAGACATGGTCATCGCGAGTCAAACCGCGACGGTGAACCTGATCGCCGCGGCGACGTACGAGTTCCAGGACAACCTCGGCGCGACCTTCGCGATGGTACCGGGGACGCTGCTCGTCGAACCCGTGCTCGACATCCTCATCGCGGCCTACGCGGGTGGGGGTGCCTGAGATGCGCAAACTCCTCTCCGGGCTCTTTTGCATCGTGATCCTCGCATGCTTCGTCGGTTGCGGTGAAACGACGACGACCGTGCCGGCATCAACGACGGCGGGCCAAACCACGACGACCGTCGAATCCACGACCGAAGCCGAAAGCGAACCGCGCGACGGCGAATCGCTGATCGACGAAATCGTCGCCAAGATCAAAGACGTCTTCGACTAATCGCAATCCTGACGAAAAGCCCGCCACTCCGGTGGCGGGCTTTTCATCAAATATGAAAAAAAGGAGAACTTTATGGACGCAATCAGAGCAGAGGAATTGAAACGGATGCGGTCGGCGACCCGGGAAGCGAACCTGGCGTTCACGCCCGGCCCCGGTCGGCCGATTTCCCGCCTGGAGGACGAATGGGGAAGATACAAATACGCCGTCCTCGAACGCTCGCAACGGGCTTATGACGCGATCCGCGATCTCCTGAAGGACAAGGATGGATACCCGGTCGTCGAATTCTATCGGCTCATCGACGAAGCCGCGACGGCCGAACCGGTCGCGTCGGTCCGGGCGAACGCCGCCCAGCATGTCTGGGGACATTTCAAGAAACGCGTCCCCGCCGATGAGAAACGGGCGTTCGTCGACATCGTCGGACGGTATTTGACCGGGAAAATCCCGATCGGCGACGTGAAGGACCATCTTTGGTCGCTTGCGCTCCGCTACGACGAACGGCATTTGCGGGATGCATATTATTTCATCGGCCTTTGAAGCGCCGCGCGACAACCATGTCGCGCGGTTTTTTTAAAAAAAGCCCGGAGATGAAGTGAACCCCCTTGGGAGACCACTTCAGCAACGGGCTTTTTTCATGATCGATACGTGTCGGCGTCGGGAAAGTTCTTCCACTTCCCGCCGTTGATCCGATGCAGTTCTTCGGTGATGTGGAGCCACTTTCCGGTTGATTCGCGTTTTGGATAGAACTCGTAGTACAAGCCGTCGATGTAGGTCGTGAAGAAACTCACGTCGGTACACATCCCCCAGGTCGGGAGCTGGTCGGTCGACAGATGAAGAAGACATGGTTCGCCACCCTTCGTACCTTCGTACGTCAACCCGAGGCGGCTGATCGTGAGGATTCCTTCACCGGCGATCTCGGAGGTCTTGAGGTCCTTCAAGACGTCGTATTCCGGCATCACGCCGAGCTTGACCTTCTCAGAGAGAACATACTGCGGGTCGGCATTAATCGCGCGGTAGGCATTCCGCCGTTCGAGGTTGATCCACTTCACCGGCGTTTCGGGGATCACGCAGGAGGCATCGAGGGGAATGAGGTCGTAATAGTCGTTTACCGTCGCGCCGTTTCCACAATGCGCGCAGCGGATCACGTTGCCAACGCCTTTCATCGTGAATTCATGTCCGCATTTCGGGCACCAGTAGAGCAGGTTGTGCATGTTCTTGGCGAACTCGCCATGACCGTCGTATGGGACCCGCGCGGTCTTGTTCCAGTCGTAGTCGTCGTGTTTGATCGCCTGATCGACGGCGAGCTGGATCTCGCTTTCGGTCATGCCTGCGAGGTCCTCCGGCTTGAACAACTCCGAAATCGTAACGTCGACACGCCCCGGACGGTCGTCGAGGCAGTACTTCGTGTTCGTCAGGTATCCGCCCTCGATGTGCGACATCAGGACGGGCACCTTGAAGTGCTTCAGGAGTTTGCCGGTACCGACCGCCGCCGGCTGGTTGGTTCCGGAGATCGAGCTCATCCCTTCGGGGAAGAGGATGATGCGGCCGCCGGTGCGGAGGACGCGGGCGATTTCCCTGATCGCATAGATCTCGGGGGTGAAGTTCTTCTTGGGAATGACCTGCAGGATGTGGAAAACGCCGCGCAGGTGAGAGCGGAAGAATTCGTTGTACCCGGCCACATAGTTGAGCCGATGCGGCAGGAAGGCGACGCCGGTATACAAATAGTCGACCCGCGAAGCGTGGTTCGAGATGACGATGTAGGGACCCTTGTAGTCCTTCGGGTCGATTTTGTAGGTATAATGGACGTTGTACTTCGGCAACATGAACCATTTCCAGATCTGGGCGAGCAGCAGATAGATCAAAGCCGGAGGCTTACGGATATGACGGCGGGCAAGGCGTTCCTGCAGGGTCGGTTTCGGTTTTCTCATGGGGTCCATCCATTCTGTCGGATCTTGACGCAATCCGCAATCGATTATAATACAGAACCGTTTTGATTTCCATCGATTTTCGCAAGGTTCGGCGCAAATCAACGAGGAAACTGGTACAATGGAAGCGAACGGAAAGCGCGGTGACGCCGATGGACAAAAATCCGATGGACATAGAACGGGAAGCGATGGTCGAAACCCAGCTGGTCGACCGCGGCATTTCCGATCGCGCCGTGCTCGACGCGTTCCTTCAAGTGCCGCGGCATCCGTTCGTCCTTTCCCCCGACCGCGACTGGGCGTATGGCGACCATCCGCTGTCGATCGGATTCGGTCAGACGATCTCCCAGCCGTACGTGATCGCGCTCGCACTCTCGGCCGTTAGCGCCGCGACGGCATCCGCCGTTTTGGAAATCGGCACCGGTTCCGGCTATCAGACGGCGCTTCTCGCCACCCTCGCCAAAGCCGTGCGGACCGTCGAACGGATCGGCGTGCTCGCCCGTCGTGCCCAGGAAACGCTCGATCGTCTCGGGTATGCGAACATCCGTTACCGCATCGGAAACGGCGTCCTCGGCTGGGCCGAAGGCGCCCCCTACGATGCGATCGTCGTCAGCGCCGCGGCGCGGACGATCCCGCCAGCTCTCGTCGCCCAGCTTGCGATCGGCGGTCGGATGGCGATCCCGCTCGGCGACGGTTTCTCCCAAAAGCTCACCCTCATCAAAAAAACGCCGGATGGTATCACGACGGAACCCCTCTGCGATTGCCGATTCGTCCCGCTGATCGACGCCGAATGAGACCGGGCATATCCGTTGCATGCGTTCGTCCGACATGATATAATCCTCGCGAAAGGACTGATTCCATGCGATTGATTACGCTCTTTGCCGTACTTGCGTTCGGCTTCTCGCTTTCCGCCTGCTCCACGTCCTCCGATTCTCCCGTCCTCATTTCCGCCCGCGAAGGCAAGGCGATGCTGGACGCGGATGACGAGATCATCCTCGTCGATGTCCGTACGCTCGAGGAATACCAGGAAGCCCATATCCCCGGAGCGATCCTGCTTCCGCTTTCCGATCTGGCCGTCGACGCGGCATCCGCACTCCCCGACAAGGACGCCAAGATCATCCTTTACTGTCGCAGCGGAAACCGTTCCGCTCAGGCGGCGACGATCCTCGACGGACTCGGCTATACCAAGGTCTACGACATGGGCGGCATCATCGACTGGCCCTATGCAACGACGACAGAATAGAAAAGCGATCCGCACCGGATCGCTTTTTTTGATCAATGGTCTTGGCGAAAGACAGCCATCGTCGCCTGAATGCTTTCTTTGACGTCTCGTCCTCCCGAAAAGCCAAGTTCACCATAATGGAGATCGCGCGCTAACCGTTCGAAATCGATTGAGAAATCCTGCGACAAAATATCGCCCATCAGCTTCCCGTGGTCCAGTCCGGCCTCGCGTCCCTGTTTCCGATACTTCCGGTCGATCGCCCGGCCGCCGATCGCGGCGATCCAGGCGGGAATCCCGAGAACCTTCTTCTTGACGCCGATGCCGGCGAGCATGAGTTGTAAAATCTCGCGGTAGGAAAGATTCTCCTTCCCCACCGGATATCCGCGCCCGTTGGAGCCGTTATAAGCGGCGGCGACGATCGCCTCGGCGACTCCCGAGACGTCGATGCAGGCGGTGATGCCCCCCGCAGGCAGAAACGCCGCGGGATACTTCGCGAACGGATCGAGGAAGAATTCCTTCCACAGCGGCAGTCTCCCCGGCATCGTTCCGAAGATGAACGGAAGTTCGAGGAACATCACGTCGAAGTCGCCGGGAACGCCTTGCCTGCGGAGCGTTTCCTCCTGTTCGACGCGGGCCTTGACATACGGATGGTGCGCCGCGAGGATGCCGTCCCGCATCCGGTCGAAATGGGTGAAGTACGAATTGAGGACGACCACCCGAGCGATTCCCGCACGCCGGGCGGCGGCGACGATCTTGTTCGCCTGGACGACGAGTTTCTCATGGAAGAAGGCATTCGCGGGAGCGTTCGGGACGACCCGGTCGTCGGGACCGAGGGCGTAGACGAACGTGTCGTACCCATGTCCGGAAAACAACTCTGATACATCGTCTTCGGTCATCGCGAACAGGTCTCCGAAGCGGATCCCGATTTCCTGCGGATACCAGCCCGACAGGTCGATCTCGCGGGGCAGGGCGACGGCGTCGACCGCGACCCCTTCGGACAGAAACTTGAGGGCCGCGTGATAGCCGAGAAACCCGGTTCCGCCGGCAATCAGGACTTTTTTCACGTCGTGGATCATGTTGTCTCGCCTCCGACGGATGCGGCCGCCATCGCCAGATAACGATCGATGTTTTTGCGGTTGTCGAGACGTTCCGCTTCCGTGAGGGTGCGGACGATGCGCATCGGGTTGCCGATCGCGAGCATCTGCGTTGGAACGGTCTTTCCGGGCGGAACGAGCGTGCCCGCGCCGACCATCGCGCCGGATTCGACGACGGCACCGTCAAGGAGGATGCTGCCCATCCCGATCAAAACGTCGTCACCCACGGTGGCGCCGTGGATGATCGCGCCATGGCCGATCGTGACGCGCTTGCCGATGAGCGTCGGCCGATCCGCGTTCACGTGGATCACGGCGTTGTCCTGGACGTTCGTGTCTTCGCCGATCGTGATCGGCGCCATATCGCCGCGGATCGTCACATGATGCCATATGTTGCATCCCCTGGCGAGGGTGACATCGCCGCTGACGACGGCCGTCGGAAAAACGATCGCGGAGGAATCGATGTTCGGATGACCATAGACGGTATGGATGACGGACATGGGTGTGCCTCCTAGAGGCGCGCGCCGGCGGGTTTGAGCGCAAGCGTCGCGAGATAGACGGGGATGTGCCGATCGAGCGGCTCGTCCCAACCGGAAAGATCTTCATAGAAACCGATGAGATGGAAACCGGCGGCCGTCTGTCCGCCGATCTGGTCGGCAAGCGAGTGGCCGAACTCCACCGGTTCGCAGGCGTCGAGACGTTTCTTCAGTTCGTCGGGAGGAAGTTGATCGAGATCGGAATAGGGGATCTTGTATCGCACCGATAATGCCCCGGTCGTTTCCATCAACGCTTCATCAAAGATGTAGGCGACGGGGTTCATGAACCCGGCCGCAAGCCTTCCGCCTTTCTTGAGAACCCGATAGGCTTCGCGCCATACCGGCTTGACATCGGCGCAGAACACGTTGGAAATCGGGTGGAAGACGTAATCGAAACTTTCATCAAGAAACCGCGAAAGATCGCGCATGTCGCCTTCTTCGAGACGGATGGACAATTGTTCGCGTCTGGCGACTTCGGCGTCACGCGAAAGCTGCGCCGGCGAATTGTCGATGACCGTAACGATCGCGCCGAGGGCGGCGAACAAAGGCCCCTGCTGCCCGCCGCCGGAAGCGAGGCACAAGAGCTTTTTTCCGGCAAGCGCGGGAAACCAGTCGCCGGGCATCGGTTTGGTCGGCGTGAGCAAAAGCTCCGCGGTCCCCTTGCGGGCGGCGTCGACGATCGCCGCCGAGACCGGGACGGTCCATTTGTTGCCGATCTTGACTTCGTGGTCCCACGCTTCGCGGTTGTGTTTCAGCCAGTCCATAATACTCATTTCCTTTCTATCGCCCTACGTTCAAATGAAGATGCCGATCAGAACGATGATGATGAGGTGTGCCGGATAATAGACATAAAAGAACCATTTGTTGAAGCGACCGCGCGTGCCGTCGTAGAACCCGATCGGGATCAGCGATGCGAGCGCGAGCCACTGGTACCAATTCTCGAATACGTGGATCTGACTGCCGTTGGCGATCCCGAGCAGTTCCGGAAGCGGCCAGTCGATGAAGACGGCCGACAAGAGGACGAACCCGATCGTGCGCAGCGAGAGCGAATCGATCATCCCGAATAGGACGATCAACAGAATCCCATATGCCCCGTATGACGTATGAACCCATTCGGCGAATACCAGGATCGGCAGGACGGCGAGGTATCCGTACCACTTCTTCGTCGCGAATGCCATGAGCGCGAACAGACCGAAGACAAGCGGCAGGAAGACGTTTGCCTGAAGAAAGAAGTTGATCCCGAACGCAAACCAGACGACGGCCATCACCGCTTCCGAGATCGCCGCGCCGAGCAGCAACTGAAGGATATAACGCTTGATATCATGGGTATGGCGAAATCCTTCCGCGATCATCAGGGCGAACAGCGGATAGGCGAGACGGCCGATGATGCGGCAGACCAGCCGGGCGGTATCGTCGACGACGAGGAATGCGCCGACATGGTCGATCGTCATCGTGACGATGGCGATCCACTTGATCCACTTCATGCTCACAAGACGCCATCCTCGGCAACCGTCATGTCGTCCAGCCGCATCAGATGGTTGTACTTTCCGATCGGCGCGACATAGGCGAACCCGTGTTCCTCATACATCTTGATCGACCCGGTATACTGTGGTTTCGCAACGCCGGGGACGAGCAGCGGGAACGCTTCGACGATGCCCCCGCCCGCGGCGCGGATCGACAGAAGCGCTTTTTCGAGAAGCAGTTTCGAAAGGCCTTCGCGACGTCGTTCCTTGTCAACCACGAAACAGGTGATCCGCCAGGAAGGCTTGAGCGCTTCGGGAATCACCAGCTTGATGTAATCGCGCATCCGATCGAACGCGGAAAACTCTTCCGCCCTTCCAAACTGGCACCAGCCGATCGGATGGTCTCCGTCGTACAGCAACAGCCCGGACGCTTTTCCGGAATTCACTAGATCATGATGCATCGTCTTCCTGCCGGTTTTCGTGGATTTGATGAATTCGGACATCGTCATCCGATGATAGACGCACCAGCACCCGCCATGCATGCCGTTATGTCGCTCGAACAACCGTTCAAAATCCGGCCAGGTCGCCGGTGACAGCGATTTTGTCTCGAACATGGCGATTCCCCCTTACCTCGGTCGATAGTTCCATTATAGCATTCCTGCGGCAATTTGTCGGCGTCGATCGAAAAAGGGATGTCGATCGACATCCCCGGTCCGCCGCGGACGGCGTTATTTATGCGTTTCCTTAAAATTCAGGATGTGTCCCATCTTTTCCATTTTCGTCCGCATGTAGAATTCGTTCTTCTCGTTGTGGTTGAGCTGGATCGGAACGCGGTTCGCGATCTCGATGCCATAACCCGATAATCCCTTGATCTTGAGCGGGTTATTCGTCATCAGACGGATTTTTTTCACCCCGAGGGCGGATAGCATCTCGGCGCCGACGCCGTAATCGCGCAGATCGTCGGGAAAGCCGAGCGCAAGATTGGCTTCGACCGTGTCGAGACCGCCGTCCTGGAGCTGATAGGCGCGGATCTTGTTGATGAGGCCGATCCCGCGGCCTTCCTGGCGAAGGTACAGGATGATGCCCCTTCCGGCTTTTTCGATGCGCCGCATCGCGGTATGAAGCTGTTCGCCGCAGTCGCAGCGTTTCGATCCGAAGGAATCGCCCGTCAGGCATTCCGAATGGATGCGGACGAGCGTCGCGCCTTCGGCGGTCACATCGCCCTTGACGAGCGCGACATGGTGTTCGCCGGTCAGGCGGTTGACGAAACCGACCATCTCGAAGGTGCCGTACTTCGTCGGCATCTTGGCGGCGGCGATGCGTTCCACAAGGATGTCCGTGGCGCGCCGATGCCGGATCAGTTCGGCGATTTCGAGAACGTCGAAGGTTTCCTCCGCTTTCGCGAGTTCCGCGTAGGTGAGCGAGCGGCCGTCTTGATCGACCATTTCATAGAGAAGTCCGACGGCCGGCGCGGCCGCAAGCCGGCAGAGATCGACGATCGCCTCCGCCGGCGCGGCGCGGCGCAGGACGCCGCCGTTCTTCGAGGAAACGACTTGGAATTCGCCGCCCATGCGGAACTGTTCGGGGGCTGCCCCGGGGGCGACGAGCGCGCGGATCAGCCGGGCGAGGCGGACGGGCGGGGGTTGTTGATCGCCATCGCGAGCGCTCATGTTGACGAAATCGGTGTCATACTCGAGCGCGGCGTTTTTCCGGATGCCGGTCAAAACGCCGAACTCCTCGTAACCGAGGACGATCGAGGGCATGATCCGAAACGGACAGAACGCGCCGATGCAGCCGCTGGCGTCGGACTGCGAAGCGATCGCCGCATAATGGCAGACGTCGTCGGGCGAGCCCTCGTCCGTCAAAACGATTTTACCGCCTTGATTCAGGATGTCGAGTGCGGCTGTGACATTGAGTCGGTTGAACATGATCTCAGGCTCCTTCTAATGTAGGTTCGACGGGATTTGCGGGGACGGCTTCGAGGATGAGGTCCGCACCGGCGGTGATGCGCCGCACGAAGCGGAGTTGCGCCGCTTCGGCGATGGTCGCAAAGCCGCGTCCGCCGACCGCCGGCTTGGCCGTTTCGCCGCCGATCACGATGGGCGCGACGGTGACGAAGACGAGGTCGAACAGTCGCTGTTCGATGAAGGAGAAATGGACCGTTCCGCCGCCTTCGACGAGAATCGACCTGATGCCGATTCCCTTCAGCCGGATCAATGCTTCGCGGAGACCTTCCGGCGAATGGGGATCGGGGATGCCGATCACGACGACGCCGAGGCGCTCGAGCGCGACTTTACGGACGGGATCCGCATCCTTTCGACAGATGACGATGGTCCATGCGGTCGAAACAAGATGCAAAAGCGGCTCGTCGAGCGGAATCCGGAGTTGCGAATCGAGGATGATGCGGGCGGCGTCATGGCCTTTCCCGTTGGCTAGACGCGTCGTCAGCCGCGGATGGTCGGCAAGCACCGTGTTGATGCCTACGAGAATGCCGTCGTGGCGATCGCGCAGGCGATGGACGAAAGCCATCGACTGCGGTCCGGAGATGTATTTTGAATCCCCGGTGCGGGTGGCGATTTTGCCGTCGATCGACATCGCGAAACTGAGGGTCACGAACGGGAGCGTCCTTGCCGTCTTGATGTTTGCGTATTGCTTCATGATCTTCCGCATATCGATGCCCCTTTCGTCGAAGGTTCAAGTTGATGATATCACAAGCGCGCGCCGTCGACTCCGCCGACGCTTTTCAATCGTCGTTTCGGTCGGTTCGGTCGCGCCCGGGTTCAATGCCGATGCCGCTTGTGGACGTAGCGCGACGTCATCAGCCGCAACAGGCCGGCATAGTCGACATGAAACGCAAGGACGTCGCCGACATGATGTCCGGTGTCTCTGAGATCAACGATGAGGTGGTCGCTCGAGGCTCCGATGATTCGGATGCGGGCATCGATCGGCGTCAGATTCGCCGCTTCGACGTCCTGACGGCCGATCGCGAGGATGCCGCGATGCATCAACCCGCGGTCGACGATGTCGGGGTGTTCCCCAAACGAATTCATTCCGATCTTGCCTTGCGGGAAACTCGGTTTGACCGCGGCCTCGACGAGTTTCGCGTAAAGCGTGAACGCGTCGCGGTGCATCGCGGGAAGCGGATTCCCATAGGCGGTCTCCCGCCCGAAGAAAACCGCTTCGCCGATGCGGAGGCCGTTGATGTCCGAGGGTATCGTGTGTGTGCCGAGGAGATGGACGGAGGACGAGTTTCCTCCCGAGACGATCGGTAGTTTCAGACCGAGTTCGCGCTCGATCGTTTTGGCGATGTCGACGAGCGCGCCGAGATTGACCGCATCCGGGATCACGCCGCCGTAACAAGTGAGATTCGTGCCGATGCCGGCGAGCCGGATGCCGGCGGTGCCGGCGGTCGCCGAAACGACCGGCAGGTACGCGCTCTCGTGCCAGATGCCCTCACGCAAGTCGCCGACATCGAACATGAGGATCACGTCGTGGATCTTGCCCTGCTTCACGGCCGCCGCCCCGAGGGCGCGGATGGTGTCAATCTCGGAGTTGAGCGAGAGGTCCGCGTCACGGACGACGCGGGAGGCTTCCGATGCCATCGGCAGACGCATCAGCGCCTTCGGGAGCGGAATGTCGCGGAAGCGGATCAGGTTTTCGATCCGCGAGTCGGCGAGATGCGAGAATCCGGCGCCGGCCAGCCGGCGGACGGTCATAACGTCGCCCGCCAGGACTTTGACGACGAGAAAGACGCGATCGATGCCGTCGGCGCGACAGGCGTCGACGATCGTTTTCGCGTTTTCTTCCAGTTTCGCCAGATCGATATCAAGACGTGGGTACATCATTGCACTTCCCGTCCGATGCTATGCATCAAGAGTGCGAGCGCCGCACCCGGATGGGTGCCGGCGATGGCGCCGGCAGCGGCGAACACGTAATCCCGGTCGATGAGGAGCTGTGCCGTCGGCGGCGGATAGAGCCGTTTTCGGTCATCCGTCGCGATCATCTCGGAAAGCATCGAAAGACCGTGGGGAAGACGCGCGAGCGCACCGCCCGTGCCGATCACGGAGCGAACCGCGGTGAGGTCCTTTCCTTCGGCGACAGTAATCTTGCCGGTCGTTCCGAAAGCATCGACGAAACGTCCGGCATGTCGGTCGAGGGCGATGCTGAGGGCGAACTGTGCGAGTCGCTCGACGAGCAAAACGTGCATGCTTCCCGGAATCGGGGGATAGGTTTCAAGCAATCGAGCGAGTTCCGCGGCGCCGATGCCGAGGTCGCGGGCGAGGCGGTCGATGCCGATCGCATCGATCAGATTCTGACGGTTGACGTAGACGCCGAGATCGCCCTCGACCGTCCGTTTCGCAAACGGTTCGGGCGCGATCGCGCGACTCGAGGCTTCGGCGCCGCCGGCCGTGACGGAATGAATGTCCGTCGTCGCCCCGCCGATGTCGGCGACGACCAGATCACCGATCGTCTTTTGCAAAAGGAGCGCCGCGTTCATGACCGCACCGGGCGTCGGGAGAATCGACCCGCCGATCCGATCGCGGATTTTTTCCATGCCGGGAGCGCGGATGATGTGGCGTTCGAAGACGTCCTGGATGATGCGCCGCGCGTCCTCGACGCGAAGCTGGTCGATCCGCGGATAGACGTTTTCCGCAATCGTCAGCCAGCGCTCCACCCCGTGTTCCTGAAACGCCTTGATGACGGCGTCCCGGGCATCGATGTTTCCCGCGAAAACGACGGGAACGTCGAGACGAAGCGCCGCGATCGCCGCGGCATTCAGCGTTGCCGTTTTCCGGTCGCCATGGTCGACGCCGCCGGCGATCATGATGATATTGAGTCCAAGCGCGCGGATGCGGGCGAGATCGACGTCGTCGAGCAGACCCGAGGTGACGAGTTTGAGATTCGCGCCGGCGCCGAGCGCCGCTTCCTTCGCGGCGCGCGCGGTCATGTCGTGGACAAGTCCGTGGACGCTCATCTTGAGTCCGCCTGCGGCGCTCGAGCAGGCGAATGTCTCGCGTGCTTCGATCTTGTCGGTGCCGAGTCGGGCGCAAAGATCCTGGATCGCCTGTTCGAGGCCGACGTTGACATCGCCTTGGAGGACGGTCGTCGCGGCCCGCCCCTGGCCGAGGCAGCGCGGACGGCCCGCGATCCCGTCGATCGCCGTCGCCTTCGTCGTGGTGCTGCCGATTTCGGCGACAAGGATGTCGATCTTCATGGTCGTTGCTTTTCCCGGAGGCGGCGGACGAGGAAGGACGCGACATGGATGCCGTGGGTCCCGCGGCCGAACCCGGCGTCGAGTCCTTGCTTCACGGCCAGTTCGGGCGTGACCTGCGTGCCTCCGCCGATGATGAGGAAACGGTCGCGGACGCCCTTCTCGATCGCATAGTCGCAGATTTTCTTCATGTTGCGGTAATGCACGTCGTCATGCGAGATGATCGTCGAAAGCAGGATCGCGTCGGCGTCGGTCTCGATCGCCGCGTCGACCAGCTTGTCGACGGGGACGGAGGTGCCGAGATACTCGCACTGGATCCCGTACTTCTCGATGCCGCCGTGCTTGATGTCGATGATTTCGCGCAGTCCGACGGAATGCTCGTCTTCGCCGACGGTGGCGGCGACGATCTTGATCGGACGGTCTTTCACGAACGCCGTGATTTCCGCGTCGGACAGAAGGTCCGGCGGCGGCGGGATGGTAAGCGTCGCGACGTCGACGTCGAAGGCGTAAGTGCCCTTGATCTGGATGCGCGTGGCTTCCGCGGGATGGAGGACTTCGCGGTGGATGACCTCCACGTCGGAAAGGTTCATCTTCCGCCCGATTTCAAGGGCGGCCGCGGCGGCGATGGCTTCGGCGGCCGGAATCGTCAGGTCGACGACGACGGTTCCGTCGCCGGACCATTGGACCTCGGGACGCAGGATCGAGCCGTCTTGGTATTTCTCGACGTCCTTCATGCGGTGTTCGACGTTGTCTTCGGGATCGAGTTCGTCGACATAGACGATCTTCCGCCGGTCGGCGAAGGTCGATCCGCCGATGAGGACGGAGGGATCGTCTTGTTCGTCGAGCCCGTACTGGGCGACGTTGTTGTCCCCGAAATGGAACGGGACGGGGGCGAAGTAGTCGGGATCGCGGTCGTAGACGGTGCCGGCGCCGATGCCGCCTGACACCTTGCGGACCATCCCGTCGCCGTTGCGCTCCGGATAGATCCCGGAATCGATGAAGAACCCGGCTTCGACGGCAGCGAAGTATCCGCCCGTCGCGAGCATGTCCTCGAAGAAGAGGACCGCGCGTTCCTTGATCTCGCGGACCCGTTCCTTCATGTAACCGTCGGTGCGGACGGCGACGCAGTCCAACAATCCGTCCATGCCGACGAGCGCCTGCTTCGCGGTATCGCAGGCTTCGATGTTGTACATGTGCCAGGGGACGTTGCGTCCTTCGTCGGGCGTGATCGTCGACTGGATGTCGGCGGACGTCAGTTTCGAAACGACCATGTTGAGAACGTGCGTGACGGTCGCCTCGCGGGTCGAGGACTCCATGTATTTCGTATTCATCTGCGCCCGCATCCGGTAGCCGTCGAACAGGTCGCGGATCGCGACCGCATACGGCAGGTTCAACTTGAGGTCGGGTGCCGGCGACGCCGCCGGCGGAACGGTCGAAAGGGCGATGTTTTCCTTCTTCATCCCCGCTTTGACCGAATAGGCGCTGTTGACGGCGTGCTGGACGAGGAGTTCGGGCATCACGTTCCACGCGACCTTCGCGGTCGCGTTGGCGTTGTGCGCCCCGTCGATCTGCAACATGTCCGCGCCGGCCATGATTTTCTTCGATTCGGCTGCGTCGACGAACGATCGCACCATGTTGATGTTGCGGTAGAGAACGTTGTACTGCGGGTCCTGATGAGCGCCGTTGACGCCTTCTTCGGCGTACATCACGGCGATTTCGGGTCCGGCGACGCCGGAAACGTAGGAATGGAAGTTGATCGGTCGGCCCACTTCGTCCTCGATCGCATCGAGCGCCTTGCGGGAAGCGCGGACCTGCTTGCGCGTGATCGGCACACCGCCGACGCCCTGCGGCGTCCCCTCGATGAGACCGTCGAAATGAGACTGTCCGGCGGTGCGGATGACCATGATGTGGTCGGCCCCGTGCCAGGCGGCCATCCGCATCCGGCGGATGTCGTCCTCGAAGCGGCCGGAGGCGATTTCGGTGGTGATCACCGGCATCGGCTGCGGATCGATGCCGCCGAACGATTTCGCCGCAAGCGGCGCGATCGAACGGCGAAGCGGTTCGGAAAGTTCGGCGTAGGTGCATGGTCCGTACTGCAGATCCTTCGCGGGAATGCGCCAGGTCCATCCGCGGCGGCGCGGTGCGTAGTGTTCGAGATCCCGGAGGAGTTCGCGGACGTCGAGCTTCTTGTCGGCGGCGTTCATCGTTTTCCCCCGAAGGAGGCCGCGACGCGGTCCCATCCTTCATCGGCCAATAATTTCAGGCCGGCGGTGCGGACATCCACGGAATCGATCGTCGCAAGCCGGTAGACGACATGTCCGGCGCCTTTTCCGATCAGACGGCGATCGATCGTCTTGTCGACGATGAGTTTCGCCTCGACATCGGAAAAACCCATGCGGAGAAGCACGGACCGTTCGATCGAAGGCGTCGTATGGGTCTTGGCCAAGGCGATCAGCGGATCGACGGAGCGGTCGGCCAGTTCCCAGAAATACGCCTTGAGCTGTGCATCGGTCAACTGCGCGAGATGTTCCCGCCGCGATGTGAAGTCATCGGGGCGGACCGTTGTTTTGTTCATCGTCATTCCTCCCATGCGACGCCGAGGTCGGTGAGCGCGCGGCGGACGAAATCCGCCGTCGCATTCGTCTCGGCGACGAGATATGCAAAATCGGACCGTTCGATCCGTGTGTGGTCCTTCACCTGGTTCTTGATCGACGAGACACGGATTTTATCGAGATCGAGGTCGACAGCGCGGATCAGGTCGACGCGTTCGGGAAGGATGATCGACTTCCCCGGAATCTCTTCTTCCGGATTTCCGAAACGGATCTCGACACCGTGGCTGCGCGCGAAGGACAGTTGCGCCTGATGATGCTTGCCGGCGCCGGTGTACTCCGTTTCCTGAACGACGATCACCTGGTCCTCGTCCATCGTGCGGGCGAGCGAAAGGGCGGCGGCGAGGGAAACGTTTCCGGCGGGACCGCGTTCGATCCCTTCGAGGATCGTCAGGGCTTCGGTGACGAAGAAAACCTCGCCCTGGTTGACGGTCACGTAACGGTCCGCATAACGAAGCGGGCGCGCCGCCGAACGGGGTACGTCGCTGCGGTCCGGATTGGTCATGAAGGGCATTCCGAATCCGGTATGCCCGGTCGTGAACGACTTCCGGTTGAAGTCGTGGTCGCTCGCCATGTGCAGGCCTTTCAGATTGACGCTCGCGGCGACGATCGGCACGTGCGTCTTCGTCGTTTTGAGGATTCCGCGCGCCGTACCGGTGAGGTTCCCGCCGCCGGCGTTCGTGACGACGACGCAGTCGGGCAGACGGCCGGTCGCGGCGAGGCAATCCTCGACGAGTTCGGCACCGAGGGTCTCGACCCCGGCGACGCCGAACGGGGTGTAAAGCGATGCGTTGAAATAGCCTGTCGTTTCAAGCAGAGACAGGAAGGTATAAAACAGTTCGGGTCCGACCGAAAGTTGCACGACTTCGGCGCCGTATGCTTCGCAAGCGCGCGCCTTTTCGATGATTTCGGGTTGTCCGACGCCGCGGCCGTCGTAGCACTCCTGGATGACGATGCACTTGAGTCCGTATTTCGCCGCCTGGGAGGCGACGGCGGCGCCGTAGTTGCCCGAGGTCGCGGCGATCACGCCGGCGAATCCGAGTTCCTTGGCGCGGTGGCAGGCGATCGAGGCGCGACGGGCCTTGAAGCTGCCCGAGTCGTTCTGCGCCTCGTCCTTGATGAAGATGCGCGCGCCTTTTTTCTGTGCGGCGATGCGGCGGACGAGTGCCGTCATGTTCGACAGTTCCTTGAGCGGGGTCGACCCGACGCCGTGTTTCTTCTGAATGTCGCGAATCCGCGCGAGGTCGTATCCGGTGTCTTCCATCATGCGTTCGTAGTCGAAGCCGATCGATCCCGTTTCGTAGCGGGAGTAGTCGATTCCGACGGAGGTTTTCATGATCTCGTTTTTGCGCCTGAGGACCGCGGCGTAGGAGTCGTCGCGCTTCATCGTCTTTCACCATAAAGCGTCGAAAGGACGATCCGATCGATTTCCTGCAGTTCGGGAACAAAAACGCCGAAATCGTGGCGGTAGCTCGGTTCGACCGTCTCAAGCGTCCCGTGTTCCGTCCGTCCGGTGACGGTGCGGATTTCGACCGCTTCGCCGATCTCCGCGTCCGCCGTCAAAAAACCCTTGACCCAGAGTTCGAACGGCACTTTGCGCGTATCTTCCGGAAGGTTCTCCGCCCGGTCCGCGGGCGCGAGGAGGATCCGGTGGATGCGGACCCAGGTTCCCATTTTCACCATATCACTCACCGGCTTCGATCCGAACGCGGACGTCGCCCATGATCGCCCGCGGAACAGGAAGGTCGAGCATCGTTTTCAGTCCCGGCCGGGCGTTGATGACATGCGGAATCATGTTCACGCAAATCGCGATCGTGCCGATCCCGCCGTCGATTTCCGGCGTGATCGCCATCGCGACGTTCGGATGACCGTGGATATCGATATAGTCGCCGGTCTCGACGTTTCCGAGTTTCGGTTCGATCTGCTGGGGATGACGCATGTCGATCGCGCATCTTCCGTCCACATACCCCTGGGCGGTCATGTCGACGCCGGCGACGTCGCCGGCGGCGGCGAATCCGTAGGATGATTTGCGGTCGGTCTTCGTCACGATCGGCGCCATTTGCTGCTCAAAACGTTCTAACTTCCAACCGAGCGCATCCGCCATCATGCGGGAGGATTCGCGAAATCCGACATGTCCGGCGATGGTGCCGTTGCGATGCTTTTCTTCAAACGATGCGACGGTCAGTCCGACGCCCTGTTCCTCCATCACGGTCTCGCCGAACGGCGACAGGCTGTTGATGCGAGAAACGCGGATCGATGCGACGTCCGCCATCACGCCCGTGAGCATGACGACGAGCAAGTCCATCATCACGCCGGGATTGATGCCGGTTCCCAGTACGGTAACGCCGTTTTCCTTTGCGATGCGGTCCATTTCGCGTGATAGCTCCGGTTCCCGGGCGATGGGATAGGCCATCTCCTCGGCGGTCGAGATGACGTCGACGCCGCGTTCAAGAAGCCATTTGATCTTGGGGAACGCCTTTGCGGTGAAGGAATCGGTGCAGAGGAGCGCAAGGTCGCAGGAACGCGGCGGGACGACTTCGGCGATGTCGGCTTTGACGACGACGTCCGGGTGTGTTCCGCGGTCGATCCCGAGGATCGTGTACATGCTTTTTCCAACATAGGCGGGATTGCGGTCGCAGACCCCGGTGATTTCGAATCCCTGCTTCGAGAGGATCAGCCGGGCCATGCCCGACCCCATCGCGCCGAATCCCCAGATCGCGATCTTGACGAATTCTTTTCTCATCGGGACCACCTCATCCGCGGGGACGAAGCGTCGCCAGCATCACGGCTTTGATCGTGTGCAAACGGTTCTCCGCCTCATCGAAGACGACCGACCGGGACGATTCGAACACGGCTTCGGTGACTTCGATCCCGTTCATTCCGTACTTTTCCCCAACCGCCAGTCCGACCACCGTGTCACGATTGTGGAACGCGGGTAGACAATGCATGAAAACGGCGTCTTTGTGCGCATACCCCATCGCTTTCTCGTTCACTTGATACGGTGACAGGAGAGCGATGCGCTCGGCCCAGACGGCTTCGGGTTCGCCCATCGAGACCCAGACGTCGGTATAGACGACGTCAGCGTCACGGAGGCCTTCGGAGACCGATTCGGTCAAGGTGATCTGCGCGCCGGTTTCCCGGGCGATCGCGCGGCAACGCTCGACGAGCTGTTCTTCGGGCCAGAGTTGCTTCGGCGCGACGGCGCGGAAATCGAGCCCGAGCTTCGCGGAACCGATCATGAGCGAGTTCCCCATGTTGTTGCGGGCATCGCCCATATAGGCGAAACGAACCCCCTTCAGATGACCTTTCTGCTCGCGGACGGTCAGAAAGTCGGCGAGGATCTGCGTCGGGTGGTAGCGGTCGGTGAGACCGTTCCAGACGGGGACCCCGGAGAAAGCGGCGAGGATTTCGACGGTTTCCTGCTTATAGCCGCGGTATTCGATGCCGTCATACATGCGCCCGAGGACCCGGGCGGTATCCTTCACGGTCTCCTTCTTGCCCATTTGCGAACCGGTCGGTCCGAGATAGGTCGCGTGCATGCCCAGATCGAAGGCGGCGACTTCGAACGCGCAGCGCGTGCGGGTCGAGTCTTTTTCGAAGATCAGGGCGACGTTCTTGCCCTCGAGATGACGGTGCGGAATGCCGCGTTTCTTCTCGTCCTTGAGCGACGCGGATAGATCGAGGAGATATATGATCTCCTCCGGCGTGAAATCGAGCAGCGTAAGAAAACTCCTTTGATATAGATCCATGTTTTTCATGATGGGTCATCCCTTCTATTGGTTGTCCATGCGGTAAAACGGCATGCTCATGCAGCGGGGGCCTCCCCGTCCGCGCGAAAGTTCGCTCGAGGGGATCGCGTTGATCTTGACCCCGTTCTTGACGAGGATACTGTTGGTGACGTGGTTGCGCTGGTAGACGATCACTTCACCGGGCGCGATGGCAAACGTGTTCGCGCCGTCGTTCCACTGCTCACGGTCGGAGGCGACGACATCGTCGCCGCCGCACGGGATCATCGTCACATGCCTGCCGAGATACGTTTCGAGCATCGCTTTGAGCGGGCGTTCGATCGGCTTCACCAATAGTTTCCCGTACGAATCGGGGTTCTTCGTGAGTTCGAAAACCTTGAGCGTGTGGTTCAGTTCGTTGTGGATCGTGAACTTGTCGACGTCGACCTGCGTCAGGACGGTGTCCAGATGCATGAACGATCGGCTCTTCGGAATGTCGAACGCAACGATTTTCTCGTATTTCGTCGGATTTCCGTAGAAGAGATTCTTCGCCAGTTTCTCGATCGCCGCCGGATGGGTCCGCTGGCTGACGCCGACCGCGAGGATCGTCGGCGTCAGCAACAGGATGTCGCCGCCTTCGATCGTCGAGGGCAGGTCGCGCCGGTAGTAGAACGGTGGCTTCGGATTGCCGTAGACGGGATGATGGTTGAAGATGTATTCGCCGTAGATCGTTTCCCGGCTGCGCGTCGATGCGAACATGCGGCTGACCGCGACGCCCGATCCGATCACGCTGAACGGGTCGCGCGTGAAATACAGGTTCGGCATCGGATCGGTGACGAACGGATAATCGCGGATGTGGTCGGACAGGGTGCGCTTGACGAAATTCGGCATGTCGAGTTTTTTGATCCCCGCCATCGTCCGTTCGACCATCGTCTTCGTGGATTGGATCGAGAGCAGGAATTCGGCGATGACGGTCGACAGCGTTTCGCTCGTCACGTTCGCTTCGGCGATGAACTGGTGGACGAAGCGGGTCTTGACCGCGGGATCCGTGTCCAGCGCCGCGGCGACGAGGTCGGAGAGATACAGGACCTCGACGCCGTGGTCGATGAGGACCTTGGCGAATGCGTCGTGCTCCTGGACGGCGAGATCCAGCCAGGGGATATCGTCGAACAGCAGTTCGTCGAGCCATTTCGGGGTCAGGTTTTCTAGTTCGATGCCCGGTCGGTGGAGCACCACCGTCTTCAGTCTTCCGATTTCCGAATTCACGTTCAGGATCGACATGATGTTCCTCCTTTAAAGGCGGATCTGCGGACGTCGGTTGACGACGGCCACGATCTCGCCGTGACGCTTGTAGACGCGCGGCAGCCGATCGGTGAAGGCGCATGTCGCGTGGTAGTTGTTGGTTCCGATCCAGCCGCAGTACGCTTCGAGCGGGATATGCGGACCGATCAGTTCGACGCGCGTCCCCGGTTCGACGGATTCGTCAAAGACGACCATCGCGTAATCCATGCAGACGCGTCCGACGACCGGGGCGTAGCCTCCGTTCAGCCACACGCGGCCGTTTTTGAGGCGTCGGTCATATCCGTCCGCATAGCCGATCGGCATGGTGCCGATCGTCGTCTCGGCGGTCGTTTCGTAGGTTCCGTTGTAACTCACCTTGGAATGCGGCGGAACCGTCTTGACCTGGACGATCTTGGTATAAAGCGACAGCGACGGTTTCAGTTCGAACGGAAGCCCGTCTTTGATGGCCGCCGTCGGCGCGATGCCGTTCAGGAACAGCCCGAGCCGTACCGCGTTCACGCCGGCAGGCGTTTCCTTGAGGCTGCCGGCGCTGTTGGCGAGATGAATCAAGAGGCCGTTTGTGTCGATGCCGCGGATCATCGTCTCGAAACGGTCCAACTGCATGCGGTAATAGGTCTCGTCTTCTTCCTCCGCGGTCGCAAGATGCGAATAGACGCCCGAAAGATGGAAATGCGGGCTTTCCCGAATCAACCTCACCGCATCGATAAACTGCGTCTTTTCGGCGATGCCGAGGCGGTTCATGCCCGTATCGATCTTGATCTGCAGCGAAACGGGTTTTCCCTGGGGATGGGACAGCGCGTTCTTCAGCCAGTGGAAACTGTATGCCGTGATGGTAAGGTCGTACTCCGCGACGACGGGAAGATCGCGCACATCGACCGATCCGAAGACAAGGATCGGCTCATGGATTCCGTTCTCGCGCAGTTCGATCGCTTCATCGATCGTCGCGACCGCGAAAAGGCGGACGCCGGCTTCGCGGAGAGTCCGCGCCACCATCACCGCGCCGTGGCCGTATGAATCGGCCTTGACGACGGCGATCACTTCGAGGCCGTCATAAAAATGCCGTTTCAGATTGACGACGTTCTGAAACACGGCATCGAGATCGATTTCGATGAACGTATCGCGATAATAGGACATGGCATCACCCGCATTCGTTGCTTTCATTATATCATACAAACGCTTTCACTTCATCCCTAAAAAGGGATGCAAGCGATTTTCATCGGATCGGTCGCGATCGAACGTGGTCAAAAAGAAAAATCGCCAATTAAGGCGATTCTTTCCGTTTATGTCAGACAATTCAGATGTTTCCGGAAGCCCACACCTCGATGAACGCGGTGAGTTCGGCGAAGTCGGGACTCTTCGCGTTGCGGACATAGAATCCGCTCGTCGCCATGCCGGTGAGGAGCGCTTCTTCGGGATCGAGGCCGAGCAGAAGACCAAGGACGTAACCGGCGTTGAAGTTGTCGCCGGCGCCGGTGGTCAGTTTCGGCTTGTCGCAATAGGGTCCGAACGCTTCGCGGTAGATGCCGTTCACGCAGGTGGCGGATCGATCCACCGGATGGACGACGACGGCGTCGATCCAAAGCCGGCGATAGATCGCTTCGGTGACTTCCTTGAGCGTCGGCGTCATCGCGGCGAGCGCGTCCTTCGGGAAGAGCCCGAGGACGCCGGCGACATCGTACGCCTCTTTCTTGTTGAGGCCGAGGACGACGGTGAAGCGGATCGTGAATTTCTTGAGCAGGTCGAGCGCTTCGATGATTTCGACGTTTTCGCGCTTTTCCGGGTCGGCGAGATCGACGAAGAAATACGGCTTCTTCTCCCGCTTCGGCATCTTCGGCAGCAGGTTCTGAAGCATGCTGTTCCAGACGGAGGTCATCGCCGGCAGCATCGACCAGTTGACGGAGGCGAACAGGTCGGCTTCCGAAAGCATCCGGACGAGTTCCGCTTCACCGACCATTTTGAGCAGGCGGGCGTAGGTCACGTCGTTCAGGGAATGCATCTTGCCGAAAAGCAACTTGCCGTCGAGGAATTCGAGCGCGTCGGTGTGGCCGCTGTCGGCGATTGAATGCAACGTGACGTTGTCGGGCATCTTGAACACGCCGTGGATCCCCGGCTCGCCGAGGGCGCCAATGTAGGTGATTGCGGAACCGTGACGCGCCAGCGCATTGCACATGATCGGCCCGTTTCCGCCGAGTTTCTTGGCAACCGGGACCAATTCGACGTTGGTCGACAGGCCGCTCGCCTTCGCGAGACGCGAGGCGAACGCCGAGATCGTTTCGATTCGGGTATACTTGTCGGCGGATAGCCGCTTGTCGACGGGATGGATGATCTCGTCGACGAATCCGTCGAAACCGAGCACCATCTTCAGGCGTTCGGGTTGGAGTGCTTTCAATCGTTGAGCCAGCAGGGTCTTCTTGTTGTCCATGTCGTGTTCCGGATTGATTCGATCCGGATCTCCTTTCGGTGCGTTTTATGCTTTTGTCGCTCTGAGCCTTGTTCGGTGACTAGACTTCGATGTAGACGCTGCCGTTTTCGACAACCGCCGGATAGGATCGGACGTTCCGATCGGTCGGGGCGATTTTCAAAAAAGCGACCTTGGGCGAATCGACCACGTTGCCGGTCCGAACATCGACTTCGAGCCCGTGCTCTTTGCAGCGGATGACGCCTGATTCGTATTTTCCGCCCGAAAGCGGAAATCCCATATGCGGACATTTGTCGGCGATCGCGAACGGCTTTCCGTCCGCGACGGCGACGAGAATCGCCCGCGTCCCGGCCTGAAACTTGATTTTCTGTCGTTCGAGAAGGACATTCATGGAACAGACCAGATATCTCATGGGACCTCCACGCATACCCGAAAGGCGATGATCGCCAGGATGCGCATACATCCATATGATACCATCAATGCCGCCAATTCGCAATGGTGTCGCCCGGAATATCCGACTGATCTGTCCTTGATTTGAGGTCGCTGAGCGTCGTCGGAGCGTCACAGCCGTGATCCATCCAAAACGGATGTATAATACGATCAAAGAGGTGAAACACATGCATCGAAGAATCATCAGTATGATCGCCCTGATCTTGATGACCGCGACCCTTGCGGCTTGCGGCCTTACATCCCAGACGACGGTCCAAACGACGACCGCATCAATCGTCACCACGACTGCAACGGCTACCACCACCGCCACAACGAACCCCGNNAGTACGACCACGACTGTTTCGACCACGACCGCAAGTACGACCACGACCACTGCGACCACGACGACCACGGCCCCCACGACCGTCGTGACGACACTCCGCCAGTTCACGCTTGCCCAACTCGCCGTCTACAACGGTAACAACGGCTCGACTGCCTACATCGCCGTGAACGGCGTTGTCTACGACGTCACCGGCGTCGACGAATGGGACAACGGTTGGCACAAGGGCATGCATCNNGCGTTTGGCGACAGCCCGCATTCGCTCAGCTTCCTGAATCAGCTCGACATCGTCGGTACGCTCCTCAACTGACCTCACGAATCGATTCGAATCCTTGGATTCGGATCTTTTTTCAATCGGCCTTTCCATACTTCTTCCACGTTCAGTTTCAGTGAACTCTTGCAAAGTCGAATGCGACGATTGAGCGTCCTCGATGCATTGCGAGCATGTTATGAGCAATATTGTTTTATAATGGTGACAAAGAGGTGAATCACATGAAAAAAAGAATCATCAGTATCATCGCCCTGATTTTTATGACTGCGACCCTCGCCGCCTGCGGCATTACAACCAATCCGACGACCACCGGATCGAGTATCACAACGACGACCACCAATGTCGAAACGACACTCCGTCAGTTCACGCTCGCGCAGCTCTCCGCCTATAATGGCGACAACGGCTCGACCGCCTACATCGCCGTCAACGGCGTCGTCTATGACGTCACCGGCGTCGAAGAATGGTCCGACGGTTGGCACAAGGGCATGCATCTCGCCGGCACCGACGCCACCGCCGCGTTTGGCGACAGCCCGCATTCGCTCAGTTTCCTGAACCAGCTCGACATCGTCGGCTCGCTCGTCAACTGACATCGCACCAGAAAAAAAGATTCGGACCGCAGGGTTCGAATCTTTTTTTATCATCCGAGATCGGGGGAATCCCGACTTCAGTTGTCAATCGGCGTTTCCGGGGCAGGCTTTCGGATCTTGCACCGCCCGCGCTTGATCTCCAGCATGAGCCAGACAAGCCCGAGTGCGACAAGTGCAAGCGAGATGAACTTGTAAGGAAGTCCGGCGAGCGGCAGGACCGCCACCGAGAAAGCGATGCCGATGGCCGCGAAGAAGGAAATGACGCACGACGTGCAGCCGTAGGTGAGGATTCCGAAGAAGACGGCGGCGCTGCCCAGGAATGTTCCCTTGCCTTCCTTGCCGGAGAACTTGACATAGGCGGTGGAAAGCGTCATCATGAACGCGGTGCCGGCGGCCATCACGACGTTCATCGCAAGATTCACGACGACGAGCGCGGAACCGTAGGTCTCCGCCATCGCCGCGTAGCCGCCGTTGAGACGGTCGAGAAGATAGTAGATCACGGAAAACAGAATGAAATAGACGACGCCCGCAATGACGTTGTTTCGCTTTTTGAGGGTCAGGAGGACTTCTTTCAGCATGTCACTTTTCTCCCTTGAACAACCGCGCGTACGATCCATAGCCCGCCCGGTCGAGGTCCGCCGCGGGGATGAAGCGGAGCGCCGCGGAATTGATGCAGTAGCGGAATCCGCCTTGGTCTTCCGGACCGTCGTCGAAAAGATGCCCGAGATGAGAGTCGGAGGTGACGCTGCGGACTTCCGTCCGTCGCATCCCGTGGCTCACGTCGGTCAGCGTCAGGACCGCCCCGATCGGTTTCGTGAAACTCGGCCAACCGCAGCCATGGTCGAATTTGTCGCGCGAGGAAAAAAGCACGGCGCCGGAAACGACGTCGACGTAGATGCCGTCCTCGAAGAGGTTGTAGAATTCGTTTGAAAAAGGATGTTCGGTGCCGTTTTCCTGCGTCACGTGGTATTGTATCGGCGTCAGCGTCAGCCGACGTTTTTGTTTTTCATCCATGGTATCACCGATTTGATTATACCATATCGCGGTCGCGTCCGGGGACGGGACGCTCAGGCGGCGCAGCCGGTCAGCGCCATGAAGAAGAAGGCGAAGTACGCCATGATCCCGGCGACCGGCGAGAGAATCATCGCCAGAAGCGATCGTCCGATCGAGACGCGCTGCTTGAGCGGACGGATCACGAAGAGGAATTTGAGGATCCGGAGAAACCCGAACAGGATGTTTCCGCCATGGACATAAAGAAGCATCCCGGTCGCCGCGGTGATCGCCGCCGGCACGACGATAATCTGATTCACGGCGATGACGGCGAAAAGCAAGAGCAGCGCGGAAAATATCGTCAGCGCAAGGACGACGCGCAGGAACAGCTTCTCCATGAATCGAAAGCGGTCGGGCTGGTTTTTCGGAATCACGGAACTCACCTCGTGCTTCCATTCTATGCGCTTTTGCTTTGAATATCAAACGATGTGATGCGCAATCGTTCTTCCGCCGCTTTTTCAAAAAAACGACGCGTTGTCCACGCGTCGTTCGTTAGGTCCGCCGTCCCTCGGCGTTGTAGATGGTGCGGAACTCCTTTTTCATTCGGATCGGGAAGAGGAAGATCGCCGAAATCGTAATCGCCGCGACGAACAGGAGGATCAAACGGTAATTGAGCCCGGAATACTGCGCGATGACGCCGACCGCAAGGCAGCCGGCGATCGTACCGAGGTTGGAAAGCAGACCCTGAGCGGAGTTGATCCTGCCGCGCATCGTCGGCGGCAGGTACGCCTGCGTCGCCGACATGCGGATGTTGAAACTGGTCACCGCCAGCAAGCCCGACAACCCGCTCATCGCGATCATCACCGCATAGGGCATGAAGAGCATCGAAGCGCTCAGGATCTCGATCGAGAAATAGACCGTGACGGCGATTGCGAGCCGCTTCTTCGCCGGATAGGTGAAGGTGTAGTGGGCGATCCCGCCGATGATGCGGCCGACCGAATTCGCCGTGATCAGGAAGGAATAGTTTTGGAGCGTGAACACCTCGTGGTTCACGAACCAGGGCATCAAGAGCAGGTCGTGCGCCGCCCAGCCGATCGAAAAGAACATGAACAGAAGACCGATCCCCAGCAAGCCTTTTTCGGTCTTGTAATACCCGAATCCCTCCCGCATGTCGGCGATGAATTGAAACCGTTCGACCGGTTTGTCGTTCAGTTTCTCCTTGATCCGCATCGTCGTTTCAAACAGCGCCGCGACCAGATAGGTCGCGGCGTTGAACGCCATCAGGATCGCGATGCCGTAGACGTAATGGCCGATCATGTAGGCGGCGATCGGCGCCATCACGGCCGCCGTCAAAGGCCAGATCAGGCTCGAAAGCGAATACGCCCTCGAGAACTGCCCGTCGGGGATCGTATCGGGGAACAGGCTCATGAAGGCGAGCTGATAGATCGTGTCGATGATCCCGAAGACGGCCGCGAGGGCGGTGAAGATGAGGACGTTGAAATAACCGGAAAACAGGATGACCGCGATCAGGGTGAAGCTCGTCGCGGAGATGAAGTCGAGGGTATAGATGATTTTCGTGCGGGAATGGCGGTCGACGAACGGCCCGGCCAGGAAGGCCGTGATCATCCGCGGAATGATGTTGGCGACGGTAAAGAGGGCGAGCGTGAGCGGCGAGCCCGTTTCGCGGTAGACGAGGAAGCCGAAGCCGATTCCGGCGCAGGCGCTGCCGAGCGCGGAGATGAATGAACCGATCGTCAGGATCGTGAAGTTCCGATTCCAGAGTTTCTGCATGGTCCCGCCTCCCTCGCGCATCATATCGCTTCCCATTATACCGTCATCTCCTCGGTCCCGTATCCCCCTTTTCGCGACGAAAGAAAAAAACCGTCGGTTTCGACGGTTCAGGCGATCATCAGGCGGCGATGCGGTCGTGAAACGTCAAGTCGCGGTAGCCGTAAACGCGGACGCGCCGGTAGAAGAACAGGATCATGGCGAGGGCGATCAAGGCCGTTCCGGTATTCGAGATGAACATCGCATACCCGAGCGCGACCGGGCCGGTCCCGAGCCATTGGAACAACAGAAGCGCCGGGATCCTAAGCGCGAACAGGCGGATCAGGTTCAAGATGAAGGTGACCTTCGTGATCTTGAAGCCGAGGAAGAATCCCGATACCACCACGATCGTCGCGGACGTCGCGATCGAATAACGCTCCCAGCGGAAGATCGTCGCGACGAGCGGAACGATGGTCGCGTCGCCGCCGGCGAACAGCGGCGCGAAATCTTCGAGGACGAGGACGAGGACGAACATCCCCGCGAAGCCGAGCAGGACCGCAAGCAGATTGGCCACGCCCCAGGTCTGAAACGCGCGCTTCAGACGCTTGGCGCCGAGGTTCTGGCTCGCAATCGCGGTCGTCGGATCTTCGAACACGGAGGCGAGCGAACCGGCCGCGCTGCCGACCTTCATCGCAATCGAGAACGCCGAAAGCGCCGCGATGCCGTAGACGGTGGCGATCGCGTTCACGAAGACGCGTCCGAGGCTGAACAGGACCTTCCCGCCGATCACCGGCAGGGCGACCTGCAGGATCGGCAGCGAATAGGCGCGGGTGAAGCGGACATCGGACAGGCGGATCGAAATCGAATTGCGCTTGCCGAAAAGGACGACCGCCGCGAGGATCGAAAGCATCCCCTGGGCGAGCAGGGTAGCGAGCGCCACGGACGTCATGCCGAGGCCCATGCCGAGGACGAAGGTGGCGGAGAGCGCCATCTTGACGATCATCGCGACGACGTTCAAGGCGAGGATCATGCGCGTGTTGCCTTTGGCGCGTTCGACCCCCATGTAGACGGAGTTGAAGGCGAGGATGACGGTCGAGGCCATCTGCACGAGATAGTAGCCGAGGCTGCCGTCGATCACTTCCGCCGGGGTGTGGAGGACATGGAGGATCGGCCGCCAGAGGACGATCGCGAGGATCGCGAAGAACACGCTCGCAACGAGCGCGAGGGCGAGCATCGATCCGGCATGCTTGCGCGCCTCCTCGAATTCGCCGGCCCCGTAATGCCGGGCGACGAATACCGTACCGGCGGCGGCGATGCCGATGCCGACGGCGGAGAGGGTCGCCTTGATGTCGTCGAAAATGAGCAGCGAGGCGACCGCGTCGGTGCCGATCTGTCCGGCGAGGATCATGTCGAAGAACCCGTAGAGGTAATTGAAGAAGGCGTAGATGGCGAGCGGCGCGGTGATCGCGACGACGACATTCCAGAGATTGCCGTTCAAGATGAAAGTGCGCCGACGCGCTTCGCGCGGCGAGAGGTTCGTCAAAGTCGTCATCCATCCTTTCGGCTCAGGGGTCCACGCGCTCTGCGCGGTGGGGGTTGGGTTGTCGGGTCGATTCGATCAAGCAGGGGGGATTTCGCCGTCGTCGTCCTGATCCTCGCCGTTTTGCGGTTTCGAAGGATTCCTGCGGGCGAAAAACGGGATCTTGGGGACAAGCGCGACGGCCGCGAGGAACCCGAGCGCGAAGCCCGCGAGATGGCCGATGACGCTGATGTTGGGAATCAGGAACGTGATCGCGAAATTGATCAGGATCATCCTCTGGATCGCTCCGACCGAAGCCGGGGTGAACCAGTTTTTGTGCGCCAGGGTGATGTAGAAGAGCGCCGCCATGATGCCGTACAAGGCGCCCGAGGCGCCGATCGTGAGATCCGTATCGAAGAAGGCGATCGCAAGATCCGCGCCGATCCCGGCGACGAGGTACAACCCGAGAAACCGCACCGGACCGATGGCCCGTTCCATTGCCGAACCGAGATAATAGAGCGCGATCATGTTCATCACGAAATGAAGGATGCTGCCATGCAGAAACATCGCCGTCAGGACGCGGTACCATTCGCCGTTTTGCGTGACGTAGGCGGGGACGAGGCCGCCGAGCCGAATGAGGTTGGCGTTCGTGAATCCGCCGATCGAAAGCGTGACGATGAACATGATCGCATTGATCACGACCAGGTCGGCCGTCACCGGCGTCACCCGAAACGTGCGTTTCAGAAAATCAAAGATGCGGTCCATCGAAGGTCTCCCGTGGATTGGATTTCGTAGCGTTGTCAACTGAGGTGTTCGGGCGTCTGCCGACATACATCGCGTGTTCCGAATAACTGAGATACTCGGGACGCTCGGCGACCGCGAGGGCAATCCGGAGCCACTCCGCACGGGCGTTCTCGCCGGCCGCGAGGAGGTTCTTCTCCTGCGGGGCGAGGATGCTTTCCTGTCCGAAGAGCGAAACGAACTGCAGCGGGAAGCGGGACATGAACGGGCGGATGTCTAGCGGCGGAATGAAGAAGGCCCGCGTGAAGGCATCGCCGGCATACGGCATTCCGGATGCGACATCGGTCAGATACGGTTCGCGCTGGGGATCCGTCAGGATTCCTTCGGGATCGTTTTTCATGTAGTAGATCATCCCCGCGAACAAGAGGAGGAAGGAAACATGAAGCAATCCACCCGGTTTCAGGAGGGCGATGGCGTTTTTAACGACCGTTTCGCGGTCGCGTTCCTCCAGCAGATGATACATCGGCCCCATCACGAAGACATGATCGAAGGATTCGGCTTTGAGCGCGAGTCCGGTGAGGTCGAGGGCATTGCCCGCAGCGGCGCGGATCGAAACGCCCGCTTTGGCGGCTTCGCGGACGGCGACGGCGACGTTGCCTTCCGAGAGGTCGACGAGCGTGACCTCACAGCCGCGCTTGGCGAAGTGGATCGCGTAGCGTCCCGGTCCGCCGCCGAGATCGAGGATGCGATCGCCCGGTTTGACGTGTCGTTCCATCATCGCGGTCGTGACCGAAAATTCGAACGAATGTCCGGAAAGCCGTTCCCATTCTTCCTCGGCGTGCGTATCGTAATAACGTTTGACGATGTCGATGTCTCGGTCCATGGTGGATCCTCCGTTCCCGATGCGTTGAACGATACCATTATACACCCAATGCGCAATCGATTGCACGCGGTGCGTTCAAACAAAAATCCCCCGGCGGGGAGGGATTCCTCAGGCCAGCGGCAACTTGAAGGGGATGGCCGGAATGTTGTAGCTTGACGCCAGGTTCGCGGCCTCGTTGCGGGACCGGTATCCATAGGCGACGAAGGCGATTTCCGTCGTGTCGACGCCGGTGATCAGGACATGGGTCGCATCGAGGATCGTCGCGGTCAGCGCGAAGCGGGTCCCGTTCGCACGGAACGCTTCCATCGTGACGATGCCGGAGGCGGCGTCCTTGTACAATTTGAGTCCGCGCGCGACATGGGCAAAGGCGATCGTGATCGTCGTCGCATCGAAACTGATCGAAGTGACCGTCGGCGGCAGGAAATCGACCGCGCCGTAAAAGAAAGCGGTATAGGCCTCCTTGCCGGCGCGTTCGCCGACAGGGATCTTGACGGTCGGATGGATCGGATTCTGATAGGCGAATTGGATCGAAGGGACATCCCATGTGAGGCTCACGTCATGGATCGGCACGAGGACGGTCGTCGCACTGTATCGAGGAAGGCGGATCACCTCGAGCTGCGCCTGGCGGTGATGCGCATAATAGATCTGCATCGGGTTGGCGGCCGAGGTGAAGGGATCGTTGCCGTCATAGGGGGCGAGCTGGATCATCACGAACGGCAACAGCTCGTCGTTTTGATTGAATCCGGCGCTCCAGGAATCGATTAAAAGCGAAATCATCTCGACGGCCGGGTCGTAGACGGCGTCGCTTTCGCCCTGATACCAGAGGACTCCGCCGATCTGGAAGTCGAATAGCGGCGCGATGTTGCGGTTGAACAGCGCCGACGGCTGGTTGTAGTTCGTCCAGCCGAACTCGTTCCAATGCGACTGGCTGAAGGTCCAGCCCTTCGCCGTCACATAGGACGTGATCGCGCTTGAGGTCTGCATCGCTGCGCGGGGAAGCCAGGAATGCAGGTTCGATCCGCCTTTGGCGACACTGACGATCGCCACCGGAACAGAGAGGTTTTCCTCCGCGAGGAGGCGTTTCAGTTCCTTCGCGAAAACATAGCCGATGCCGGAACAGTCCAACACGTTTGCGGCCGCGTCGGCCGTCTTCCAGACGCCGCCGGTGACGTCCGCGGCGGGAAGAAAGGGATAGCTGTAATTGTCCTCGCCGACCGATGGATAGAAGATGCGGATCGCGTCGTCGGCCGCCGCCGCGGCCACGGTCGTGCCGCCGTCCATCTCGCGGACCTTGATCGCCATGTTCGACTGGCCGGAGGCGATCCAGACTTCGCCGATGAGCAGGTCCCGGACGTAAAGTTCCGTTTCGGTATCCGAGACGGTGAGGGTGTAGGTGTCGAAGGACGCGTAGAGCGCCGGCAGTTCGACGCGGAAGGTTCCGTCGGCCGCGACGATCCCGGCGTTCTGGTACTGGACAGATGGATCGTCGTCTTTCACGAGTTTGACGAGCGCGATCCCGCCCGGCGTACCGCTGCCGTAGACGCGGATCGGCTTCTTCTGCTGGAGGACGGCGTGGGTTGCGAGGACCGCGGGCAGATCGATCGCCANNTCGTAGACGTAGGCGGAGAGGTCGAAGTCGAGCGCGATGTCCGCCGATTCGTCGGCGCGCAGCGCCCGCGTCGTACTCGGCGCCAATGTCGTGGTCGTCGCCACGGTCGTCGCGACGGTCGTCGTCGAAAGCATCGTCGAGGATGCGGTCGTCACGACGGTCGTCGTGGTCGCCGGAATCGTCGTCATCCCGCAGGCGGCAGTCGAGCCGATCAGGATGGTTAAGACGAATGCAAGCAGGATTTTCTTCATGGGGTTCCTCCGGTGGCAAGTGACGATCTGTGCGAAATCCGCTTGTTCCATTATAGCGCAAAAAGATTGTTTTGAAGCACATGCGTTGCGCTTGAAAAAACCGAACCGGTCAGCGCGCGTCCCGGTGCAGAAGCACGTATGTGTCGAAAGTGCCGTCGGGATGCAGATCGACGATGCGGCCGCCCTTCGGGAAGCCCGGCATCGCGTAGTCGTGCTGCCCGCTCACCCGACCGTAGGCGTAGGTGATGCCATCGCGTTCGAAGGCGAAATCGTTCACATGGTCGTGCCCAAAGAACACGCCCTTGGCGCTCTTGTTGGCGACGAGCGCCGCGTGATAGCCGAAATCGATCGGAGCGGCGCATACCGCTTCGTTCTTTTCGCCACGAAACCGGCTTGCGCCGGGATCGTCCCACGTCCGCACGACGGCCGGCGGAATATGCTGGAAGATCACGCTCGGGAGGATCCGCCCCGCGTGGGAAGCACAACTGCGAAGCACGCCGCCGATCCATTCGATCTGCGTCGGGAGAATCGTCCCATAGCCCCATTTCGGCGTTCCGCCGATGTCATAGGTCGCGTCGTTGTGGCTGTCAAGACCAAAGACGAGCCAGTCGTCGCCGATTTCCAGGACGAAGTCCGAATCATCGGATACCGGGTCAGACGGCCAGACGAACCGACTCCCCGCGGCGGCCGCCCGCAATGCCGATTTGGCGTTTCCGTGTTCGGCGTCATGGTTTCCGAAAACGAGCGTCCAAGGCACGGATAACTGTTCCATCGTCGCCCGAAGGCGACCGTAGAGCGCAATCGCGGTCGGGCACATGACCTGGTCGCCGGTGAAGATCACCAGATCGGGCGTCGCGAAGCGGACGAGGTCCAGGATCCGGGCGTCGACCGACGGATCGAGGGAATTGTCCATGTAGTGAAGATCGGTCAACTGGAGGATCCGAAACGGTCGGTTTCGCGGCATCGTCAGGCGTCCGGCGAAACCCTTCATGCGTCGAGCCCCCGGGCCGCGATCACGTCGCGGTAGAACAACCCGCTCTTCTTGACGGTGCGTTTCTGCGACACCGGATCGATATGGACGATTCCGAACTTCATCTCATAGGTCCCCCATTCGAAATTGTCGAACAGACTCCAGGCGTAATAAGCCGTCACCCGGCACCCGTGGCGGATCGCCCGCGCGACGGAAAGCAGATTTCCTTTGTAGTAAGCGAGCCGGTCGTCGTCTTGCACGACACCGTCTCTGACGATGGAATCTTTGAAGGCGGCGCCGTTCTCGGTGATCTGGATTTCGACGCCGTAGCTCGCTTCGAGGTCCATGAGCAGATCATAAAGCGATTCCGGCGCGACCTCCCAGCCCATCTCGGTGAAGACGGAATTGGGGTCTGGACGGTCTTTTGAACCAAGGAACGCGTTGTCGGAATCGGCCTTCTGCACGCCGCGCGAATAGACGTTGATGCCGAGAAAGTCGGAAGGATTCGAGCGAAGCGTCTCCATGTCGCCCGGCCGGATCGGCGCGCCGGCGCCGAACCCGGCGTAGCGTTCGACCATGTCGGCCGGATAGCGGCCCTTCAGGACGGGATCGAGGAACCAGCGGTTCAAAAACCCGTCGACGCTTCTTGCGGCGGCGACGTCGGCCGGATCGGCCGATGCCGGATACTGCGGCGACAGGTTCAACACGATGCCGATCTTCCCGTCGGCGTATTTGCTTCGGCGGTAGCATTGGACGGCCGCGGCGTGGGCGATTAACAGATGATGCGCGATGGTCAGTTGACGGGCGAGCGGTCCGTCGTTGAGAAACGCCGCGCACCACGGCTCGTTGTGCGTATACCAGGTCTTCACGCGGTCGCCGTAATGGTCGAAAAGAAAGCGCGCATAGTCTAGATATGCATCGATCGTCGCGCGGTTTTCCCATCCGCCCGCGGATTCGAGCGCAAGCGGCAGGTCGCCGTGCCAGATCGTCACGGCCGGGCGGATACCGGCCGCAAGCAGCGCGTCGATCAGAGCGTCGTAAAAGGCGACGCCCAAATCGTTGATGCGGCCGATGCCGTCGGGGAAGATGCGCACCCAGGAGATCGAAAAGCGATAGGTCTGCAGACCCAGTTCCTGCATCAAGGCGATGTCTTCGCGGTACCGATGGTAGTGGTCGCAGGCGACGTCCCCGACCGGTCCGGTCGGGCGGCCGTGTTCGTCACGGTTGCGGAGGTCCCAGGCGGTCTTGCCCCGTCCGTCTTCATCGAAAGCGCCTTCGATCTGATAGGCCGAGGTCGCGGCGCCAAAGGCGAACCCGTCCGGAAACAGTCTTTTTGTCATGAGGGTTCCTTTCGTGAAAGGCGCGGCGATGCCGCGTCAGTCGAGCCGGTCGTAGGCGATTGCGGCGAAGAGGACGGCGGCGATCCCGTAGGACCAGTCGGCGCGCCTTGGCACGAGCACGTAGCCGAGATAGGGAAACAGCGGAACGGGGATCGTCGGATCGCTCACTTCGGGCAGCGAAGGACCGTCCTTGAACGCATCGACGACCGCCCGGAAGGCGGCGACGCCGGCGTCTTTGAAGCGTTCGTCGAGCAACCCCATGCGGTACCCTTGCATGAAGCCGGAAGCGATCAGGGCGGTCGCGGAGAGTTCGCGGTAGGTCTTCTTTTGGCCGAGCAGCGTATGGAAGGTGCCGTCCGGACGCATCAGCGGCAAAACCGCCGCGCAGGTGGTTTGGAAAATCGCTTCGATCCCGGCGCGTTCGGGATGATTCCCGATGTTCTCGAGAATCATCGGCAGACTCGCGACGACCCAGCCGTTCCCGCGCGCCCAATACAGTTTCCGGCGCGGATAATGGGTCTTCTGTTTCACCCAGTAGCTGTGATACCAAAGCCCGTCCTGCGGATCCATCATATACTTCGCCATCACCCGCGGCTGGCGCGCGGAAATCGTCAGAAGTTCGGCGTCGTTCGCGTACTTCGCATAGAGCGACGGAAACACCGAAAACATCATCAGGCTGTCGACCCAGATCGATTTCGGATAGAGTTTCCCGATGAAGCTGTTGCCAAGATGATTGACCGAGTCCTCGATCAGCCGCGGCTCGTTGCGCACGTAGTCGAGGACCTTGGCGGTAAGGGCCGCATAGCCGGCATCGCCGGTCTTCTTCTGCATCATGAAGGTGATCAAGCCGGGGGCGGCGGTGTCGCTCTGGTCGACGACCGGTGGGTGCTGGACATAATAATCGCAGTATCCCCGCAAAAACGCCGTGTACCGGTCGGCGTCTTCGTGCTCGTCAAGGAGGGCGAGCGCAAAGCCGAGCAGCGCTTCGCCCCACATCCATTTCATCTTCGGTTCAAAGGTGCGAATGACGCGGTCGGCGATCGCGACGGCTTTCGCGTAATATGTTTTATCCATGGAATGCCTCCTCGGCGGACGCTTCGGTCCGCACCGCATGATCGAAATGTAGCGTCAATCGCTCACCGTGCGCGGCGATGATGAGTTCGTCGGGTTTGCGCGGCGCCCGGACGAACGGCGTGTCAAACCGCGGATAGTCGGTGTCGACAGGGACACCGTCGATGAAGAACCCGTTTCGATCCGCCAGTTCGTAGCGGCGGTCCAGCGAGACGGAAAAACGCCGTGTCGATCCACAAAACCCACCGTCGCGGACCCAGGCGACGAAGGCGGTGAAGGAGCCGTGTTCGGCGGCGGAACCGAGGACGACCGCAAAATGCGAGACCCGGCCGGTGAACACGAGATCGAATCCATCGCGGAGCGTACCGACGACATCGGAGCGGATCGCGATGTAACTTTGATCGACGCGTCCGGCGTGGAACGTTCCGGCGTGGATCGTTTCGGAGAAGTCGTCTTCGGGAAAATGGAAATGCACGAAAGCCTGCCGTGCACGTTCGAGATATCCCTTGCGGCCGCGGGTGTCATACTTGATGAGCAGGACGTTTTGGTCGGCCGCGAGGTGCGGATTCTTGCCGTTGCCGACCCAGTAGGAGGGACTGAAGTTGCGCGCCGGATCGTCGAACATCGGACTGCCGGGGTGGGTCGAGAAGACGTTTACCCGATGCGGCAGGGTCGCCTGCCAGAGGTGCTGCTGGTCCCCGAAGAAGCCGGGGCGGTATTCCTGCGCGACCGAAAGCTGATAGTCGTGCGTCTTGTAGGTCATCGTATTCGCGCGTTCGATCGCGACGCCCTGCGTCGCCGGATTGAGGATGCGGACGAGGGCGGGAAGCAGCCCGAGTTTCTTCAAAATCGGGATGTTCACCTTCGATAGGTCGCGGAGGAACGTGTTCTCGCCCAGGTTCCAGGCCTCGAACATCGCCATCGTGAGCGAAATCGATGCGATGTTCGTGAAAGCCTCCATCGCCCAGAGGTAGAGGCCGCGGTCGTCGAAGGCGGCGTTTGGGAGTTCCCGCTTCACCTCCGAGAGGTTCAACCCCATCGAATCGCGGACCGTGAACGGTCCCGGATCGTGGGCGATCCGGATGATCGCCTGAGGAACGCGGTAGGTTTTGCAGAGCAGGAACAACGCCGAGATGCGGGTCCAGTCATCGACGTAGTCCGCCCCGCCGAACCCGAAGGCGGCGTGAAGCAGGTCGTTCACGTCAGCTTTTTGCGAGTCGCGTTTCTGCGTCTCGTAACAGCGGCCGGAAGCCGCGACGAAAGCGCCCTGGAAGGAATGGTGGGCCATGTCGAGGAACAGCAAGTCAAGGATGATCTTCGCGCGGACCGATATATCTTCTTCCGCGTGGTCGGCGAGGAGCGCAAGCGGCGCGACGTCCTCTTCGTAGTAGGTGTTCGAATGGAACTCGTTGAATCCGTAGAGAAAGCGGTACTTCATCCAGCGCATCAGAAGCGATTTCGCCTTGGCGCGGTGTTCCGCCCCCGGCTTCTTGTCGTTATCAAAGATCCGGTCGGGAAAACAACCGCCGGCGAGGTATTCGCAGGCGGCGAACAACAGTTGATGGTTTTCCGACCAGAAACACATCCCGTCGGAACCCGGTTCATCCATCGCGTACTTGAAGGAAAGAATGGTCGATTCGATGCGCAGCACGGTCGCATCGGCGAGCAGGGACCGATAATCGATGAACGTCTTGAGGAGGCAGATCAGGCGGAAGTCGGCGCAGTCGTACCGGGCGTCGACGAAATCGCAGAGGTCCAAAATCGGCGCTTCGTCGATGGTGACGCCGCGGTCGAGGTCCCGGATTCCGGCGAAGCACTTCGTGTTCATCTTGACCTGCATCCCGACGTCGGTTTTGACGCTCATCGGATCAGAAGAGGAGTTTGCCGAGGTCGGCGAGTTCCGCTTTTTCGACCGCGGACAACCCGTCCGGTCCGACGGCGTTGCGGATCTTGAGGAGGTTGCGGACGCGTTCGCTGCGCGCGTTGGTGAGGACGAAGCGACGGGCGACGACCCAGCCGACGGCCATCAGGAGGATGAAGCTGCCGGCCATCGCGATGCGGATGCCGATCTGCGCCGACAGCGGCTGATCGGGAACCGGCATGGCTTCGGTCGGGGTGACGTAGCCGGAGATCGACAGCATGAGGCCGAAGATCTGGATTGCGATTGCGGCCGAGATCTTGCGGATGAAGGTCATGATGCCGCTGTAGGACCCGGTCGCCCGATCGACATCCTTGAGTTCGCCGACATCGACGGCGTCCGGGAAGATGATCCAGCTGATGAGCTGCGCGCCGGCGAAACCGATCGCCGTCACGGCGGTCAGGGCATAGGCGCCGACGATCGGCCATCCGGCCGGATAGAGGCCGACGCCAAGAAAGCCGACGAGCGCGAGGGGCAGGCCGAAATAGTAGATCTTCTTCTTGTCGACGGTCTTGACGATCTTATGGATCACCGGGAACATCAAGACCTGCACGCCGATGAAGATGCCGAGGAACACGGTCGAACTGCCGGACTGAAGCACGTACTTCGAGAAGTAGATGATCCCCGAACCGAGGATGTCCATCGAGATCGACTGGCAGAGATACATATAGACGAGGCCGCGGAAAGCCTTGACGCGAAGCGGCCGGACGAACGCGGTCACGGTGATCTTCGTCTTCGTCTCGGTAATCGCGGCGCGTTCCTTGGTGAAGAGCCCGATCAGGATCAGCGGGATGATGAAGAAAATCCCGAACCCGAGCGCGATCGACAAATAGAATCCGGATAGCGAGATCGACCCCGCCGTATAGGCGTCGAGGATCATCGTCGGGACGAGCGTGCAGACCGCCGAGGCGATCGTCGAGAAGACGAGCCGGAGGATGTTCACGCCGTTGCGCTCCTGAATGTCGGTCGAGATTTCCGCCGAAAGCGAACTGTACGGGATCGCGACGAACGTATCGACGGTATTGTAGAACAAGAGCGTGGCGAGCGCAAAGCCGCCTTTTGCGAGATCGGACTGCCATCCGCCGGTGGGAATCCACAGCAGCAAAAATCCAAGCAGGACGGCGAACGAGCCGAACAGGATGAACGGCCGGCGACGCCCCATCTTGGTCCGGGCGTTGTCGGTGATCGCGCCGACGAGCGGATCGCAGACGGCGTCCCAAAGTTTCGACACCATCACGATGGCGCCGGCGAACGCCGGATCGAGTCCGACGATGTCGGTGAGGAAGATGAGGTAGAGGACGCTGATGAGCGCCTGCGCGCCGCCGCCGAAGACGTCGCCCCACGCGAAGATGACCTTTTCACCGGTTTTCATTTTTTCAGTCTGCATTGGAATCCTCCTGGAAAGCGAAATGGGTTGTTGCGTTTGATCTAAGGTAGCGGATGCTTTGCGCAAGATCGTCGAACGGACGCTTGCTGTTCTGTTCGATCGCGGCGTAGGACGCATGTCCCGCCGCGGCGGCGAGGACCGCCGGAAAGTCGACGATCCCGGCGCCGCAGGGCGCATCGTGGGCGAAAGCGCAGCCCTTGCGGGGGACGCAGTCGCGCAGATGGAGGCCGATGACGCGGGCGCCGAGCGCTTCGATCCATAACGCCGGATCGACGCCGGATTTGGTTACCCAGTACGTATCGACGACGAACTTCACGGCGGGATCCGTCGCTTCGAGGAGGATGTCGAACTTGCGCCGGCCGCCGGCGCGCGCAAATTCGAAATCGTGATGATGGAAGGCGAACGCAAGGCCTCGGGCAGCGTACATCCGAGCGAGTTCGTTCAATTCCGCCGCAAACTTTCGGATCGCGCGGACGCCGCCGAAGATCGCCCGGGTCGAGAGCACTGAGGCGACGACGAGCGGACAGCCGACGGTGCGGCAAAACGCCGCGATCCCGTCCGGATCCGCTTCGAGCAAGACCGGCTTGACCTGGATCGAGGTGACCTTGAGGCCGCTGCGGACGACGCGGTCGGCGGTCTGTTGGGTCCAATCGACGCGGGCGAGTTCGACCGCTTCGATGCCGAGCGAGCGGATCCGTTCGCAGGTCTCGCCGATGTCTTCGGCGAGTTCCCGGCGGACCGTATAGGTCTGGATCGCGAGTTGCATGTCAGTCGTCCTCGGATCGGACGTTTTGTCCATAGTTGAGGGTCAGCGTATGGCCGCCATAGGCGAAGACGATCTCTTCTGCCTTGCGGGCGACCGAACCGTTTTCCACGTAATCGCTTTCGAACCGGTCGTACTGAAGATCCTGGACGACGCCGTCGATCGCGAAGGATTCGTCGTAGGTCGCTTCCAGAAGGGTCAATGCGGCGTCGCCGTCAAGCATCGTCCGATAACTCAGGGCCGATGCGTAGACGGTCAACTCGTTGCCGTAGATGCGGGTTTTGAAGTCGGCAAAGCTCTCGACGTCGGTCGAGGAGAGTTCGATCACGAAAGCGTGCATCCCGGGGCCGGTCTGGACAAGATCGTACTTATCGGTGAGAACGTCACCCGCAGAACCGCGGACGAGCATGTCGTCGCGGTCGCCCTCGAGGTCGCTTGTGGCGAACGGGACGAAGGCAAGCGGATGATTGGCGAAAATCGCAACGTGCGTGCCGTCCACCGTTCCGAAGATGATCCCGTCGGAAAGTCCGGATTCGTCGACTTCATCGAAAAGTTCGACCGGGAAGTAGGCGTGGGTCGTTTCGGGAACGACCATCGGTTCCATGAAACCCGCTTTTTCCGGCGGGAAGTACAGCGAGATCGAGACATTCCGTTCCTGGACCGAATAGGGATTGCGGCCGTTGCCGACCCAGTAGGTCGGGGTTCCGGAGCGGCGCGGGATCTTCGCCGGCTGGGACGTGAAGATCGACAGTTCGTTGGTCAGGTTGATCGACTGGACCGCCTGCTGGTCGGCATACCCGCCGGGTTGATGCGCCTGTGCGGTGTGCATCGAATAATGGTCGGTCACGTAGGTGTAGACGTTGGCGCGCTCGATCGCGACGCCGTCCGTCGAGGGTTTCAGGAGGGCACTCACGGAGTCAAGGAGCCGGAAGGCGCGCAAGAGCCAGATGTTGACGAGTTTGAAATCGTTCAAAAATTCGTTCGTGAACATGTTGTTTTTCCCGATGTAGGCGATCGTGTTGTCGATCACTTCGGGATTCGTGAAGGCTTCCATCCCGAATTGCATCATGATTTGCTTGTCATCCTGCCCAAGCAGGCCTTCGGCTTCGAGTTCGGACGCATCGAGCGACTGGCTGCCCTTGACGACCTTCGCCCCCGCGGGGACGTCGAAGATCGCGAGGATCGCATCCGGCACCGTATAGAAAGGCTGGCCGAACGCGTCGGTCGCCTCGATCATCTGTCGGAAGCAGTTGAAGAAGCCGTTCTTCGAAAACTTCCAGCCGGTTTCATACGCTTCGGTTTCGGTCGGCTGGACGATGAAGTCGACGTAGTTGCGCATGCGGTTTCCGACATCATCGGAAACGCGGTTGTCCGAATACATGCGTCCGCTCGACGACAGGAAGATGTAATAGGTCCGGGGGTCGCCTTCGTCGTCGACGCCTTCGTATCGATAACTCTGGCTGGCGAGGTCATACCATAAAAGATCCATGATCATCTTCATGCGGTTGACCATGAGCGGATCCTCGGCGAACTGGATGAAGTTCGCCATCGGTCCGATGTCTTCGGGATAATAGTTGTTGGAATACCATTCGGTGAAGCCGTAGTCGAACCGCAGCTCCATCCAGGCGTTGACACGCGCGGCGGCCATCGCCATGTGTTCGGCGCCGGTCTTCCCGTCGACTTCAAAGACACGGTCCGGGAAGGTTTGGCCGACAAGGTATTCGGAGACGGAAAACAGAATCTGGTGGTTTTCCGACCAATAGCACATCGAATCCTCGCCGCCCTGGTCCATCCAGTACTTGAAACCGAGGAGGACCCGTTCGAGTTCGGCGACGGACGAGGCCGGCATCATCTCCCCATAGGACAAGTACAAGCGGACGAGCGAGTTGACGCGGAAATCGGCGACGTCGTAGCGGGCGTCCACATAGGCGATCGATCCCGCCAGTTCGGCGTTCACGAACGTCTCGGTCAAATCGATTCCGACCGGCAGCCCGGTGCCGTTCACAAGCGAATCATAGTAGAAAAGCAGCCGTTCGCCGCCGCCGGTGTCAAACGACGTTTCCGGGCCGGAAGGAAGCGGATCGATGCCAAGGTTCACGGCGACCTGGACGCCGACGCTGACGAGCAGAAGGACGAGGAAGAGGACGACGGAAAGCACGATGCGTTTCGCGGTTTTGCGCTTTGGTTTCATGGGAGCACTCCGTTCGCGCGCGCCGTGCGGTCATTTGACCGCCGATGCGCCTGATGGTATTCTATCATAGGATGACGGACTTTCAAATATGCGCGCGAAGAAAAGTTGCGAACGTTTTGTTCAAAAAAAAGACACGCAACTAGCGTGTCTTGAAAAATCACGGCCGGGGTCCGTAATACTGGTAGTAATGCACTTCGATGTTCCCGTTGTAGAGCTTGCGTTCGCGGTCCGGCTTGCGCTTCATCAGGGTTGAAAATCCGGGATACGACGTGAGCAAATACAGCGACCAGTTCGCGAGCGGTCCGAAGACGGCCTTCATGTCCTGATACAGTTTCGTCTGGTCGGGATCGCCGGCGAGCCGTTCGCCGTAGGGCGGATTGGAAATCAGGATGCCGCGGTCACCTTGATAGAGGACGTCGCGGTAATCGGCGGTGGAGAAGCGGATGCAATCGTCGACGCCGGCTTCGGCGGCGTTCTCCTTCGCCGCCGCGATCGCTTTTTCGTCGAGATCGGAAGCGAAGATGGAAAGGGGCGTGTCATGATCGATGGCAAGATAGGCTTTCCGCGTTTCCTCGGTCCAGAGCTCTGGATCGAGCCACGGCCAGTGCCGGAAGGCGAAGTCCCGGGAGAGTCCCGGCGCGATGTTTTTGCCGATCATGGCCGCTTCGATCGGGATCGTTCCCGATCCGCAGAAGACGTCGTAGAGAACGCGGTCCTTGCGCCAGTAGCTGAGCAGGACCAAGGCGGCGGCGAGCGTCTCCTTGAGCGGCGCGATGACCGGCGCGACGCGGTAGCCGCGCTTGTGCAAAGCGGTTCCGCTGGTGTCGATCGTCAACGTGGCGATATCGTTCAACACGGAGACGAGGACGGGGAAGTCGGCGCCGGTTTCCGGAAAACGCGTCACCGCATGCCGGGTCCGGAGCCGATCGACGATCGCTTTCTTGACGATCGCCTGACAGTCGGAAATCGAAAACAACGTCGATTTGATGGATTTTCCGTCGACCGGGAATTTTCCGTCGACGGGAATGAGGTCTTCCCAAGGGAGCGCCGCGGTGCCGTCGAACAATTCGTCGAAGGTGACGGCGCGGAATTCACCGACCTTCAAAAGGATGCGGTCGGCGGTTCGGATCCAGAGATTGGCGCGGGCGATGCCGGCATCATCGGAACGGAAGGTGACCTTGCCGTTCTCGGTTTTGACGATCTCAAAGCCGAGATCGGTGAGTTCGCGCTTGGCGACCGTTTCAAGGCCGAAGGTGGTCGTCGCGATCAGTTCGTAATGTCCCATGGGTTCTCCCGCGGAGCATTCGCCCCGTCTCTTCTATTGTAGCATGATTCGTGCTGAACACCGTTCGGAATCCTCACCCGTCAATGGTGACGGACGACTTCGAAGCGTTCCATCGTGTAAGTGTCGTCCGGATCGATCCCGCCCTTTTGGAGCGCGATCGAAAGCTGGTCCTCGACGCGGTCGACGCCTTCGAGGTTGGGTAACAACAAGCCGCTTTTCCTTCCCTTGCGGACGATCACGCCATAGCGTTTCGGATCGAGTTCGGCGATCGACGCGACCGGCTCGGCTTCCCCGAGGACGTCGACGCTGTAGACGAGGCGGGAAAGTTCGTCGGCCCCGACCGGATCGAAGCGGGGGTCGCGGGCTCCGGCGCTGACGGCGTTTTGGATGATCTCGTCTGCGACGCAGTCGGTCGTCGCCGCAATCGTGCCGATGCATCCCCGCAGCCGTCCGTCGCGTTTGAGCGAGACGAAGACGCCGGCGGCGCGATCCGTCAGATCGGCGGATAGACCGGTCGGTCGCGCGATCCGACGGCGGTGCAGGACGTATTGCTCGAGCGTCTGCCGTGCGAGCTTCACGTAGGGATCTTCATGGGTCTTCTGGGCGGCGAGGATGTCGCCTTGTGCGCGTTCGTACGCAACGTCGAACCGGCGGGCGGCGTCTTCTCCGATCGGTTCGAACGCGGCGACGGCATAACCGACGCCGAAGGGGCCTTCATAGGAGAGCAGTTCGCTTTTCACGGTAACGCCGTCCAGCGCTCCCGCCATGATCGTGAAACTACGCAGTCCGCACTCGCCGGCGGCTTCGCAGAAGTCGTCATCGAATGCCAGAAAACGTCCGAAATCAGCGGAAGCCATCGCTTCGGTGATCGCTTTGTCGAATTCCGGTCCTTCGGTCGCGAAGCCGTACGGACCGTCGCTTGTGAGTTTGTGCGAAAGGTCGCCGCTGGCAATCAGGACGACGCGCTTTTTACTGTTTTGAATGGCTTCGGCGAGACACTTGCCGAAACGGTAATGATCGAGCGGGGAGAGTCCGGAAACCGAAATGCGCACGAGTTCGTAGTCGTGGTACCGTTGATTGACGAAATGCAGCGGCACCATCGTGCCGTGGTCGAGGCGGCGGATCTTCTCCCCGAGACCGCCGGCGGAGATGCCTTCGCGGCCGGCGATCAAAGCGATCGCGGCGGCAAGCGTCTGGTCGTACTTGACCGTGCATCGTTCGGCAGGCGCGCGGAATTGGGAAAGATCGCCCTCGGCGCCGGCGCCGGGCGAGATATGGATGTAGTCGGCGTAGAGGATCGAATGCGGGGAGATGAGCACGATCGTTTCGGGACGCATCTGTTCGATGCGGCGGGCGACCGCTTCATAGGCTTCGATCGTCTTGTTGATTTTTTGTTCCTCTCCCTTGCCGACCGCGGGGACGATCAAGGGCGGATGCGGAACGATGAAGGCAGACAATAGCGACATGGCGATTCCCTCCTGATCGGGAAATGACTTCAAACGTTGCCGAGATGGATGACGTGAAGACCGGCGGCGCGGCCGATTTCCTGCGCGCGATGTAAAATCGCGAGCGGGGTCGGCGGTGTCTGAAACATCTTCCAGGCCGGAAAGAAGCGCGAGATGTGCCACGGAACGTCCGCGCCGACGGTGCGGAAGAGATCGGCCGCGACCGCGGAAAGCGCGACGTCGGTATCGTTCACGCCGGGGACGACGAGCGTCGTCACCTCGACGTGGACATGGGCTTCGTGCATCGTTTTGATGATGCCGAGGACCGGCTCGGCGGTCGCCCCGCAAAAGGTTTCATAGACGAAGGACGCGGGGCCCTTGTAGTCGACGTTCGCCGCGTCGAGCCACGGCAGGATCGCCGCAAGCGTTTCCTGGGTCATGAAGCCGTTGGTGACCCAGACGTTCTTGAGGCCGGCGGCGCGGGCAAGCTTCATCGTTTCCAGCGCATATTCGACGAAAATCGTCGGCTCGGAATAGGTATAGGCGATCGACGGGCAGTGCGCCGCGAGGGCGCGGCGGACATGCTCGGCCGGCCTCACCAAGGTACCGGCGATCGGCTTGTCGGGTTTCGGGTTCTGCGAGATGTCCCAGTTCTGACACCAGGCGCAGCGCAGATTGCAGCCGACGGCCGCAAACGAATAGATCCTCGTTCCGGGCAGGAAATGATAGAGCGGCTTCTTCTCGATCGGGTCGATGCAGAAGNNCGCCGCAGACCCCGCGCTTCCCAGGGGCGATCCAGCAGCGGTGCGGACAGACGCCGCAGCGGACGCGTCCGTCGTCCAGTTTTTCATACAGCATCGCTTCGGTCATCGGATCATCTCCCTCGATTCCATTATAATCCCAATCGGCCGAAATGGTGCTTTCCGGTTCAAAATGAAGATGCAAAAGGGCATGAAGCGGGTCGCTTCATGCCCAAGATCTTCGTTACAGCCCGCATTTGAGCTGCGCGTTGCAGTTGGAACAGGTGTTGCATCCGCCGAGGTCCTCGACGGTCCCTTCGCCGCAAATCGGGCAAATGTCGCCGATTTCGACGCCGATGTTCTTGCCGGCCTTCGAACGGAGATGGATCTGCGACTCCGATTCGACCGGGATGTCGCGCTTCTCGACGTCGACGCCGAGGTCGGCGAGATCGAGCTGGACGTTCTGCGGTTCGTCTTTATAAAGGGTGAGGACCTGCGCGTCGCGGCTGCCGTCGACATAGACGGTCCCGCCCTTCGCGCCATGCTTGTAGAGGTAGGTATAGAGTTCCTCGACCTGTTCGACGCTGTAGCCCTTCGGGGCGTTGACGGTCTTCGAGATCGACGAATCGACCCAACGCTGGATGATGCACTGGACCGTCGCGTGTTCCTTCGCGGAAAGCTCCATCGCCGACACGAACGTGTTCGGCAACTTCTTCCCGCGCCATTCGGGATAGCGGTTCAGGTAGTCTTCGACGATCGGCGCGTCCACTTCCATGAACTTGCCAAGGCGTCCGCTGCGGAAGTACTTGAAGGCGAAATACGGTTCAAGACCGGTCGAGACGCCGACCATCGTGCCGGTCGAACCGGTCGGCGCGATCGTGAGCAGATGGCTGTTGCGGATGCCGTACTTGAGGACCGCTTCGCGGATCTCCGGCGGCATCTTCCGCATGAAACCGGATTCGATGAACTTCTGCCGGGAGCCGTACTGGTCGAGGAACGGGAAGCTGCCTTTTTCGCGGGCGAGTTCGATCGAGGTGCGGTAGGCATTCACGGTGATGAAGCGCATCAGCCTGTCGATGAAGTCGTTGCCTTTGGACGATCCGTAGCGGACGTCGCAGTAGATGAGCAGGTCGTGCAGACCCATGATGCCGAGGCCGACACGGCGTTCGCCGAGCGCCTGCTTCTTGTTCTGTTCGAGGAAATAGGTGGTGCGGTCGATGACGTTGTCCTGCATCCGGACCGATACCGCGATCGTCGCGGCGAGCTTGTCCCAGTCGACTTCGCGCGTTTCGTGGTTCGCCATATTGGCGAGGTTGATCGCCGCGAGGTTGCAGACGGCGTAGGGGGCGAGCGGCTGCTCGCCGCACGGATTCGTGCAGACGACCTTCTGGCCGTAGCCGACGGCGTTGGTCATGTCGTTGGCGTTGTCGATGAAGAAGATCCCGGGTTCGGCCGAATAGGTGGCGCAGATGTTGATCAGGTTCCACAGTTCGCGGGCCTTGATGGTCTTGTAGACGCGGACCCCGTATCCCATCTTCTGCCATTCGCGGACGTCGCCGACGTTGTGCCATTTCTCGTCGTAGGCGGCTTTTTCACCGGCGGAATAATGGTCGATGTCGGGATAGCGGAGTTCATAGTCCGCATCCTTCTCGACGGCTTCCATGAAGCCCTTCGTGATCGCCACGGAGATGTTCGCGCCGTTGAAGTAGTCGGGATTCTTGACTTCGTAGCGGCCGCTGTTCATGAGCATTTCGCGAACCTTGTTGGACGTCGCCGGCTTGAGTGTTCCGGGGTTCTTCGACTCGACTTCCTGCAAGGTCTGGACCATGTCCATCTCCTCGTTGGTGAAGGGGATGAACTTGAGCTTGTTCTTGGCTTCGCGGACGATGTCCTCGTCCTTGATGTTCTTGATCAAAAACTGGAGGATCTGGACGTTCTGCATCTTCGATATGATGAATTCGATGATGTCCGGATGCCAGCATGCCATCATGATCATCTGCGCGCCGCGGCGGGAGCCGCCCTGTTCGACGAGGTTGGTGAGCTGCGAAAGGTCCTGCAGCCAGCTGACGGCGCCGGAGGACTTGCCGTTGACGCCCTTGGCGAGCGAGTTCTTCGGCCGCAGCGAGGAGCCGTTCGTCCCGACGCCGCCGCCGCGGGACATGATTTCCATGACCTGCTGGCGATGTTCGGAGATGCCGGCGCGGGAATCTTTCACGTAGGGCATGACGAAACAGTTGAAATAGGTGACGGCGCTCTGACTGCCGGCGCCGAAGAGAACGCGTCCGGCGGGAACGAGGTTCAGTTCCGCGATTTCCTTGTAGAAAGCCTGAAAATGCCCTTCCGTCTCGCCTTGCCCAAGATTGGCGGCGACACGCTTGGCGATCTGCTCGAAAAACAGCTCCATCGGCTTATCGACGGTGTTCTTGAATCGAACGATTTCGCCCTGGTCATTGGCGTCGACGGCGATCGGCGCGTATTCGTCCTCGAGCCGGATGCGGACATGGTCGTTTTCGACCTTGGTCACGAAGCCGATCCCGCGGGTCGGGAATTTCGGGTCTTCCCGGACGACGCAGACGACGAGGTCGCCCTCGCCGAGGGTGATGTGATTGATGTCCTTTTGCGTATATCGATCCAGCATCACGAGTCGGGAGACGCCCTCGAAGGTGCGCGACATGGTCGGGTCGATCAGAAACAGATGCGGAAAGGTGGAGCGGATGTCCTGGTTGAGTCGTTCGATCATGAAGGTCGGGTAGGTATGCATGGTCATTTCCTCTTTCGCTTGTGGTGGGTTTTGATGGTCCGAGAACGCCTGTCGCCTTCCGGCGGCGGGCAAGTTGTTACCATTCTATCACGCCGCCTCCGGCCTGTCCATCCATATTGACAATGAAAACGATGTAAATAAATGAAGATGATTGGATCGGCATTGAAGGCGCGGGAGGCGTGCTATTTTGCATTATACTACGGTCGGCTTGACGGCACAACCGGAACGCGTGAAAATCAACCGCGGATTTTGAGACAAAAAAAACGGATGCTCTCTAAAGAGGCATCCGTGCGCGCGAGCAGTGGTCAGATCACAAAGATCAGTATCGCCGCAATGGAGAGACCGAGAACGAGGACCGCAAGCAGCAGGTACGGCCATTTGGCACGAATCCGCTCGGCGAGCGTCGTCACCGGCGGAGGCGGTGTTTTACCCGCGTTTTTTCCATAACGGTCGTCCCGATCGGCGTGGATGGTTTCGATCGTGTCTCCCGCTTTATACAGCCAATAATTCTTGACGCTTTCTCCGGCGTTTCGGGAAGTGTAGACCCGTCCGGCCCGGAGCGTGCCGGACGGAGCCAAAAATCCGCGGACTCCCTTGGGCAGCAGGATCATCAGCAGACGATAGCCCACGATGATGCCGACGATGGACCAAAACAGAATGATCCGCGCCGTCGTCCCGGTCGTGTCGGGCTCATCGATTTGCGGATCAACCGTCCCTGACAGGATGACGACATCGCTGAAGCCGATGAGGGAAGCGAGTTCTACGGTGTGCGCCTCGTTCGGCCTCGAGATCGTGCAACCATCGACGGATGCATCAGCGGGGCAGGTTGCGTTCCAGTGGTCAGGATAGGTTGCGGAAAGTGATCCGTCGGTGTGAACAAACACGGTCGCATCCGAGAACGACGATGTGAAAACGATGCTTCCCACATAAACGCTGACGTAAATCTCGTCTTCGCCGTGTGCGAAAATGCCTGAACCCTTTTCGATATAGGAAACCGTTTGAAAAACGATGTAACGATCGGGGTCGGATGGGTTCGCCGTGCAGGCATTTGTGGCGATGACGCAGAACAAGAGGATGGAGGCTGCGAAACGTTTCATGCTTCTCCTATTCCCAACAGGGGGCAAAGGGCGGGGTGACCGCACCTTCCATTATCATTCTACATCATCGGTTCATCCTTGTAAAGAATCCCGTAAAAACCGCCGAGCCGAAAATCGCGATCAAAAAGCATCCATCGGCTAGCTTTCGGGCGGACGCGCGATTCAGAAAATCGGAGGTGGAACCCCCGACTTTCAACGCCGTCGTCATGTTGATGAAATCCACATGGAAAGAGACAAAGCATCCGCCCGACATCAACGCGGACAAACAAAAAACGGATGCCCCGAACGAGGCATCCGTCGATTCTTAGCGATCTTTCACCACAGGAGCACCGCCGCAAGGACGTTGGCGAACAGGAAAAGGGAAATGACCCAAAGCGGCCATCCGACGCGAAAACGATCGTGCAGGCTCGGACCCGGTTCCTGACTCGTGTCGAAAGATTGCTTCCCATAGCGGTCCTCATGATCGTCGGCGATGGTCTGCGCCGCAACGGTCGCGTTGAACCAATATGCTTTGGTATCCTGACCCTGCCGTTCGGGAAGGATCATCCCCGCGACCCGCGGTGCGCGGTTGGCGCGATAGGCGATCCGGTTGATCGGCAGCGAGACGATCGTGAGCGTGCTGTACAGAACAAAGATACCGAAAAAGATGACGAGGAAGATCTCCCATGGTTTCAGCAACACATCGACCGGATAGTCGGGAAGCGGATAATATCCCGCCGGCATGATGACCACGTTGCGAAACTCGAGCAGACTGTTGACTTCGATTCTGCGCGTATAATCAGCCTCGGAGACCGTACAGTTGTAATAGGTCCCTTCGGCCGGGCAGACCGCGTTCCATCCGTCCTCATAGAGGATCGTCAACGAGCCGTCTTCGAAGACCGTCGCGGAAGCTTCCGTGAACGAACCCGTGTAGATGGTCCGATCCGCTTGAACATCGGCCCAGATCACGCTGTTTTCAAAAGCGAAACCGCCATCCGGCGTTTCGGTATACGCGACGCCGTGATAGATGATGTATCGTTCGAAATCATGTGAAACCGCCGTCGTCGTCTGCGCCATGCAGGCCGACAGGGCAAAGATGCTGAAAACAACGAACAAGGATGCGAGGCGTTTCATGCTTCTCCTATTCCCAGCAAAGGGCAAAGGGCGGGGCGACCGCGCCTTCCATCATCATTCTATATCATTTGTTCACCTTTGTAAAGGATACTTGTGAGATTTTTTTGGATTTTTTTCACGGATGCGGCGCGCAAGTCGAGGTGCGGACCACCAGTTCGACCGGGATGCGGTCGACCGTCGTGCCCTTGCCGTTGCCGTGTCCCATGAAATCGATGAGCAACCGCGCCGACGTTTCGCCGATCGACTGCCGGTCCTGACGGATCGTCGTCAGGGTGGGCGAAAACAACCGGGCGAAGTTGATGTCGTCGAACCCGATCACGGAGACGTCTTCGGGGATTCGGACGCCGTTTTGCTGAAGCGCATGGATCAGGCCGAAGGCGATGTCGTCCGACTGTGCGAGGACCGCCTTGGGAAAGGAAGCCGTCGCCGCCAGCCAGTCCTGCGTGGTGCGGAAGGCGGAGGTATAGCCGAACCCGGAGGATTCGCGGATCCATTCGGGACGAAGCGGAATCCCATGTTCCTCCATCAGTCGGTGGTAGGCCGCCAGACGGTCCATGAAGGCGCGCGTCGTCTGCGGTCCGGCGAGGACCCCGATGTCGCGGATGCCGAGGCCGAGCAGATGCTCGAAGGCGAGCCGGACTCCCTGNNCTCAGGACCGAGTGCATGCCGGGGATGATGATGTCGGAAGAAACGCACGGCAGGCTGCTTGCGACGAGTTCGCGGATGTAGGCGTTGTTGATGTTGCCGGAGACGACGAAGACGCCGTTGACCTTCTTGTTCCGGCACCAGTCGAGATAGCTCATCTCGTGTTGGCCGATCTTGCTCGTGATGAAGACGATCTCGTAGCCTTCGCGTTCGACATAGTTCTTGAAGTGCTGGATGATGCTGCCGAAAAACGGATGTTCGAGACCGACGAGGGAGATGTCGGAGAAGACGACGCCGATCGTATAGCTGTACTTGGATTTGAGGATGCGGGCGCTCGACTCGGCGACGAACCCGATGTCCTTCACATACCGAAGGACGCGGTCGCGCGTTGCGGCGCCGATCGAGCCGGAATGATTCAGGATTTTCGAGATCGTGCCAGGCGACAGGTTCATGTCCTTGGCGACGTCATAGATGGTTTTACGCATGGCCGATGCCTCTTTCGTCAGACGAAACGCGGTCGCTGTGCCGCGGTTGCCGTGAGGATGCATCACATCCCCCGAAAGAAGAAAGCGAGTCTTGTTGCGGCTCGCTTTCTTGATTCCGTGATGCCGAACTTGCAAGCACCGGATTTAGACGGGGTCGTTTACCGTGAGCACGCGGTCGACGACGGTCTGGTTTCCGTACATGTCGGTGACCGTGTAGGTGATCGTGTAGACGCCGGCGGTGTCGATGTCGACGGCGTAGATGCCGGTCAGCGGATCGAACGTGACGAGGCCTTCGACGGCCGAGGTGACGACGACAACCGGTTTCTTCGCGGCGTCGCCGTACTTGACGCCGGTCAAGGCGTTATAAGCCGTCGCGCTGGTCACGAGGGTCGTGGCGGGAGCGTAGATCACGGGATCGTCCGCGTCGAGTGCATAACCGACGAGTTCCAAGGAGACGTCGTCGAAGTAGACCATCGTCAAGGCGCTGCGTTCGGGCATGGTCGCGTCGATGAGTCCGAGGAAGAAGCCGATCTTGACATCGGGATGCGTTTGGAGCTTGTTGTAGAGGATGACCTGGTAGGTCGTCCACTCGGTCGAAATCGCGACGACCTGATACGAGAGGACACCGAAGTTGGTCGTCTCCTCAAACGAGACGCGGATGTCTCTGGCGACGTCGGCCTTGGCGCGGAATGTGAGGACGTACATCGAGCCCGCCGGCGACATGAAGCTGTTGCGCTGGAAGAACTGGATGCCATGCGGGACGGTCCCGACGGCGGTGACGTTGATCTTCACGTAGCCGTCTTCGAAGACGGCCGGATCGAACGCGCCGGTGCCGCTGATTTTGAGCGTCCAGCCGATGTTGGCGTCGAGGTTCGTGATCGGAGCCATCAGGCTGAAGTCGCCGTCGATGAAGACGATGCTGCTGTCGGCGATTTCGGCGGCTGCGACGACGGTGACGTTTCGTGTGACCGTCACCTTGTTGCGGCTCGAATCCATCAGTTCATAGACGACGGTATAGGCGCCGGGAACCAATGTGTCGACATTGTTGGAAACGACTTTCACGTGCGCGGCGGTCAGCGACTTGTCGTAATGATCGTAAACGCGGACGCCGAGCAGCGGATCGAAGGCGGTCCCTTCCAAAATGACGTAATCCATGACGCCCCAGATCTGCGGGGCGGTCGTATCGGCCGACTTGGCGGCGATGCGGACGACCGAGACGTCATCGAGATAGATGGTCGTCGGCACGGAGAGGCCGTTGATGTTG
>DMTN01000039.1 GCA_003477305.1 Acholeplasmatales bacterium
GGCGTTCCGATCAGCGCGATCCTGATCGGCGGCCGGCGGCCGTCGACGGTACCGCTGGTCCATGAAAGCCGGAGTTGGCGCCACGGCGTCTTCATGGGCTCGATCATGGGCTCGGAAATCACCGCCGCGACGATTTCCGACCAGATCGGCCAAGTGCGCCGCGATCCGTTTGCGATGCTGCCGTTCATCGGCTATCATGCCGGCGACTACCTGCAGCACTGGCTTGATGTCGGCGCCGCCCACGATCCCGCCAAATTGCCGAAAATCTACTACGTCAACTGGTTCCGCAAGGANNGCCCGGATTCGGCGAGAACAGCCGCATCCTGAAATGGATCTTCCAGCGCGCCGAAGGAACCATCGGGGCCGCCGATTCTCCGATCGGGATGATGCCGCGTCCGGACGATCTCGATCTTTCCGGTCTCGAGATGCGCGCCGAGACGGTGCGCGCGCTTCTCTCCGTCGACCTCGACGCGTGGCGGCGGGAAGCGGAGTCCATCCAAAAACACTATGGGATCTTCGGAGACCGGCTACCGATCGGACTCGCGGAGGAACTCGAACTGCTCAAAAAGCGGCTCGAATGAACGTCGATTCAATCAACGACCCCGGCGTTTTCGGGGTCGTTTTGATTCATCGATCGGTCCTTTGAACGTCAAAACGGAGAAAAAGCGTGTGCCTCTATGGCAAATGCCGGCGAATACCCCTATAATGAAAACAAGGAGGTGACCGCAATGGAACCTTACCGGATCCGAATCGTCTACACGACGGACATTCACGGGCAACTGACGCCATATAATTTCGCGATCCGCGGACGGACCTCCAAGGGCCTTTCGCGGCTCAAGACCTTCCTCGATCAACTCGAAGGGGACCGCATCACGATCGACGGCGGCGACATACTGCAGGGATCGCCTTTGATCGATCTCTGGATCAGCAAGAATCCCCGCGGCATCTGTCCCGTCTCGGCAATCCTCAATCATCTCGGCTACGATTACGTCAACATCGGAAACCACGAATATAATTACGGCCGCGAGATTCTCGAGGCCTATACGTCCGCCCTTGAGGCCAAGGTCATCTGCGGGAACGTCTACCGCAACAACGTCCCGGATTATCCGGGTTATATCGTCAGGACGCTTCCCAACGGAATCCGGATCGGCTTCGTCGGCGCGATCACCCAGGCCGTCCCCGGATGGGAAAAACCCGCGAACATCAAAGGCGTCACCTTCGAAGACGCCTTCGTCTATCTCAAGCGCACCGTCGCGGAACTCCGCGACCGGGTCGACTGCATCGTGATCCTCTATCACGGCGGAATTGAAAAGGATATTCCGACCGGCCTTCCGATCGGCCCGAAAACTTCCGAGAACGAAGGCTACAAGATCGCCAAGCATGCCGGCGCCGACGTCATCCTGACGGGTCACCAGCATCGCAACATCATCGATCGGATCGATGGCAAGTGCATCATCCAGGTCACCGACCAGGCGTCCGCGTTCGCGCTCCTCGAACTTACCTTCGAACGCGAAGGATCCGGCTGGCGCTTCGCCGGATGCGACGCCGAAATGCGGTCGCTCGACATCTACGCATCCGACGTGGCGACCGAAGCCCTCGTCGCCGATCTCGCCGCCGAAACCGACGTCGTGCTTGACCGCGTCCTGATGCGTCTGCGCGGGGAAGGTCTGGTCGTCACCGACGCGTTTTCCGCCCGGCGCGACAACCATCCGATTTTCAAACTCATGAACGACGCGCAACTCTGGCGGTCCGGCGCGATGCTTTCCTCGGCGTCGCTGCCCAACGAAGTGCCCGGCCTCAAATCACAGGTCACGATGCGCGACGTCGCCGCGACCTTCATCTATCCGAATTCGCTCTTGATCCTCGAAATCGACGGACGCCGGTTGAAAGCCGCGCTCGAAAAAACGGCGGAGTATTTCGCCCTCGGCCCCGATCGGACGATCATCATCAATCCGTCGCACTTCCGGCCGAAGATCGAGCACTACAACTACGACGTCTTCGCCGGCGTCGCCTATACGATCGACGTCTCGAAGCCGCAGGGATCGCGCGTTTCCAACATCCGCTACAAGCGCCGAAGCGTGAAGGACGACGACGTCTTCACGATCGCCCTGAACAACTACCGCGCCGGCGGCGGCGGACAGTACGAGATGTTCAAGGACGCGAAATTTCTGAAGGAGATCACGAGCACGACCGCCGACATCGTCGTTGAGTATCTGGTCGCGCATCGCGATTACCAGAGCCGCAAAACCAAGTACCCCATCATCGTGACGAGCGCCCCCCGGGATTGACCGGAAGGCGCTCGTTTTTTATAGAAAACCGGGCGATGTCCGCCCGGTTGTTTTGTTCATTCGTATTCGATCGTGGACGGCGGTTTCGAGGTGACGTCGTAGAGGACGCGGTTCACCCCAAATACTTCATTGACGATGCGGCGACTGACGAGATCAAGGACGGCGTAGGGAATTTTCGCCCAGTCGGCGGTCATCCCGTCCTGGCTCGTCACGGCCCGGATCACGACGGCGTCGTGATAGGTCCGCTGATCACCCATGACGCCGACCGAGCGGAAGCCCGGGAGCGCCGTGAAATACTGCCAGACCGACCGATCGAGGCCGGCCTTCGCGAACTCCTCGCGCAGGATCGCGTCGCTGTCGCGGACGATCCGAAGCTTGTCCGGGGTGATTGCGCCGACGATGCGGATCGCCAGTCCCGGACCCGGGAACGGCTGGCGGGAGACGATCCCGTCGGGGATCCCGAGTTCGCGCCCGAGGGCGCGGACTTCGTCCTTGAAGAGGCGGTCGAGGGGCTCGAGCAGGCGGAATTTCATGCCTTCGGGGAGACCGCCGACGTTATGATGCGATTTGATCGTCTGGGCCGTTTTCGTGCCGGATTCGATGACGTCGGTATAGAGGGTTCCCTGACCGAGAAAGGCATAATCGCCGTGACGGGCGGCGGCTTCCTCAAAGACCCGGACGAATTCGGCGCCGATGATCTTGCGCTTCTGTTCGGGGTCGGTGACGCCGGCGAGCCGGCCGAGGAAACGCTCGGATGCGTCGACGCGTTCGACGTCGATCCCATAGCCGTCCTTGAACGTCTTCATCACGTCGTCGCCTTCGTTTTTGCGAAGCAGGCCGTGGTCGACGAAGACGCACTTGAGGTTCTTGCCGATCGCGCGGTGGATCAGGACGGCTGCGACCGAGGAGTCGACGCCCCCGGAGATTCCCATCAGGACCAACGCGTCGCCGACTTTCGCTTTGACCGCGGAGATCGCTTCGGTGACAAACGAGGCCATCGTCCAGGCGGGGTCGGCGCGGCAGACGCCCAAGACGAAGTTGCGGAGGATGTCGGTGCCGAATTCGGTATGCCGAACCTCCGGATGGAACTGCACGCCGTANNTCACCGTGGCTCATCCAGACGTTCTGCCGGGAGGGCTGCTTGGTGAAAAGCGGGCAAGGCGCGAGGACCTCGATCGATTTGCGTCCGTATTCCTTTTCGTCGCAGGGGGAGACGGTGCCGCCGAAGTGGTCGGCGATCCACTGCATTCCGTAACAAACGCCAAGGATGGGAACGCCGAGATCGTAGAGGGCGGGATCGCCCTTGAAGGCGTCGCTGTCGTAGACCGAACGCGGACCGCCGGAGAGGATGACGCCCTTGACGTTTTCCATCGCCTTGATCGACGCGGCGGAAAGATCATAAGGATGAAGTTCGCTGTAGACGCCGAATTCGCGGATCCGACGGACGATCAGCTGGTTGTACTGGCTCCCGAAATCGAGCACGACGATCTTGTCATAGGACATCGATGTCACTGCCGCGAGTAATTCGGGGCTTCCTGGGTGATTTCCACGTCGTGCGGATGGCTTTCCTGGAGTCCGGCGCTGGTGATGCGGATGAACTTCCCGTCGCGCTGGAGCGCTTCGATCGACGGCGTGCCGCAATAACCCATGCCGGAACGGAGGCCGCCGCAGAGCTGATAGATGGTGTCGGCGAGATCGCCTTTGTAGGCGACGCGCCCTTCGATCCCTTCGGGAACGAGTTTCTTCGCTTCGGAGATCTTTTCCTGGAAGTAACGGTCGGACGAGCCGCGACGCATCGCGGCGAGCGACCCCATCCCGACGTAGACCTTGAACCGGCGGCCCTGATAGATGACTTCTTCGCCCGGTGCTTCCTTGCATCCGGCGAGGAGTCCCCCGAGCATCACGGTGTCGGCACCGGCGGCGATCGCCTTGGTGATATCGCCGGAAAACTTGATCCCGCCGTCGGCGATGACGGCGATGTTGCGGCCGCGGCAGTACGCCGCGACATCTTCGATCGCGGTGATCTGGGGGACACCGACGCCGGCGACGACCCGCGTCGTGCAGATCGAACCGGGGCCGATCCCGACCTTGACGCAGTCGACGCCCACGTCGATGAGCGCCTTTGCGCCCTCGGCGGTCACGACGTTGCCGGCGATCAGGGGTAGGTTGGGATAGCTGGCGCGGATCTTCTTGACGATGTTCATGATGTTGGAAGAATGACCGTGGGCGCTGTCGACGGTGAGGACATCGACGCCGGCGGCGACGAGCTGGTCGACGCGGTTCATCACATCGCCGGACACGCCGACGGCGGCGCCGACGCGGAGTCGGCCCTTCTCGTCCTTGCAGGCGTTCGGGTAGTTGATCACGTTGTCGATGTCTTTCGAGGTGATGAGACCCATCAGATGGAATCCGTCGTCGACGATCGGCAATTTTTCGATCCGATGCTTCCAGAGGATCGCCTTCGCCTCGTCGAGGCTCGTGCCGACCTTGGCGGTGACGAGGAATTCCTTCGTCATGATGTCGGCGACGGGGGTGTCGTCGACCTTGAGATACTTGAGGTCGCGGTTCGTGACGATGCCGAGAAGGACGCGGTTCGCGTCGACGACGGGCAGGCCGCCGATCTTGTAATTGCGCAGCATCGCTTCCGCTTCGCGGGTCGTTTTGTCCGGCGACAACGTGATCGGATCGATGATCATGCCCGATTCCGAACGTTTCACGAGATCAACCTGACGGGCCTGTTCCTTCGCCGTCATGTTCTTGTGGATGAATCCGAGGCCGCCTTCGCGTGCCATCGCGATCGCCATCTCGAACTCCGTGACGGTATCCATCGCGGCGGAGAGGATTGGGATGTTGAGGAGGATCTTGTCGGTGAGGCGGGTCTTGAGCGAAACGTCGGCGGGCAAAACTTCCGATTTCTGCGGGACGAGCAGGACGTCGTCGAACGTGAGGCCGGTGCGGAGTTCCGTTTCGTTGATCATGTGAGTTCCCCCTTTTTATAGAAAAAGCATGCGGCGGACGGCGCATGCTTTCAGACCGCGGCTTTCGCCGTCGATCGTTCATGCCGTAGTGCCTGCATTCGTGGTGCGGCGTAGAGACGTCCGAACCGGATTATCGGACTATACGACTTGACGTTATTTTAACGCAAAAAGGGTGTTTTGTAAACTTCTTTCGATCGCGGCAGCATTGCCTTCGGTTCAGTCGTCGATCTCGTTCAACAGCGGCTCGCCGGCGAGCCGGCGGCGGATGTTCTCATGCAGCACGGCGCGGATGCGCGGCCACACGAAGGGGCTCGACGAGGCGTTGTGCGGCGTGATGAAGACGTTTTGAAGTTTCCAGAGCGGGTGATCGGGAGGGAGCGGTTCGGGCGTCATGACGTCCAGCCCGGCGCCGCGGATGCTTCCGGCGCGGAGGATCTCGACGAGCGCATCCTGATCGACGGTTTCACCGCGACCGACGTTGATGAAGAGGGCGTCGGGTTTCATGACGGAAAGTTCAGCCCGTCCGATACGTCCGACCGTTTCTTTTTTGAGCGGCAGGGCGACGATCACAATATCGCTTTCGGACATCAGTTCAAAGAGCCCGTCGCGGCCGGTGACGATCTTGTCGAATCCGTCGACGGGGGCGTTTTTCCGCCGATAGCCGACGACCTTCGCACCAAACGCCTTCATCCGGGTCGCGATCGCCGCGCCGATCGATCCGGCGCCGACGATGCCCACCGTCGACCCGTGGATTTCCGGCAAATGGCGGATGGGTTCCCACTTTCCGGATCCCATCGCCTCAAGGTCGTGGCGGACGGCGCGGTTCATCACGAGAATCTTTGCGAAGACATCCTCGGCGATCGAAATGTGGAAGATGTCCCTCATGTTCGTCACGGCGAGCCGGCGCGCAAGCAGATAGGCTACGTCGGCGGTGTCGTAGCCCGCCATCATGATTTGGACCCAGGCGAGGTCGGGATACCGGTCGAGCTTGGCTGAAACGGCGAACGAGGGGTGACAGAACACGGCGTCGACGCCTTCCGCGTCGGCGGGATCTTCGGTGAAAACGACCGCCGGGAACGCGACGCGCAGGGCATCGGCGTGCTTGGCGGTGATCATGCGCGGATCGAGCAGGATTTTCATCGGTGGTATCTCCTTTTTTTCGACAAAGCCCTTCCTCAACGGGGAAGGGCGGGTGTCGATTGTCAGCGGGCGGGGAGGCGGGGGAGGACGTCGTCCACGAAGGCGCGCACGACGTCGACGTCGAACTGGGTGCCGGCGTTCTTCTTGAGTTCCTTGAGCGCTTCGGCGATCGGTCGGGCGGCGTGCCAGGGACGCGAGCGCGTCATCGCGTCGAACGATTCGGCGACGGCGATGATGCGGGATTTGAGCGGAATTTCGTTTTGCTTGAGATGCTGCGGATATCCGGATCCGTCGATCCGCTCGTGATGGTGCAGGATCGCTTTCCCGACACCGGAGAAGATTTCGACGGTTTCGAGGATGCGGTAGCCGATTTCGGGGTGGCGGGCGATTTCATCGCTTTCGCGCGCCGCGAGCTCGTCGTTTTTGTTGAGCAGGACGGGATCGATGCCGATCTTGCCGATATCATGCAACGCGCCGGCAAGTTCGAGTTCTTCGACATCGATCGGGTTCAGTCCCATCGCGATGCCGATCATGCGGCTCAGCCGCGCGACCGCGTCGGAATGTTCGCGTTCTTCGGGAACGGCCGCGAACAGATCGTGCTTGATGCGATAGAGCAGATCGGATTTGAAGCGCTGGCGGTCGAACGCCTTCTGACGATACATCATGTCTTCGGCGAATTTGTAGATTTCATCGAATTTTTCGTCGACCCGCGTCTTCGTCTTCATCCCGAGGGACACCGACAACAGACCGTGGTGGGAGGACGCCGCGGAAATCCGCGATTCGAGTTCGGCAATCCAGGCGCGGCCGCGGTTCTCGTCGGTGTTGACGAGGATCATGATGAATTCGTCGCCGCCGACGCGGGCGAGCATGTCATCCCGCCGGATCGATTTCTTCAGGATGTCGGCGAACGCGATCAGAAGCCGGTCGCCGGCATTGTGGCCGAAGACGTCGTTGGTGAACTTGAGGCCGTTCACGTCGGCGAACACCATCGTGATCGGCAGATTTTCCTGACGGTTGAGCCGCTCGAAGTTTTCCACGAAATACCGACGGTTGTTCAGACCGGTGAGCTGGTCGTTGTAGCTCAGATAGAGGATTTCGGCTTCCGCCTTCTTGCGGTTGTCGATGTTGCGGCTTACGCCGACCATTTCGATCTCATTGACATTGTTACGGCGCAGGCGGGTCGACATTTCGATCCAGACATAGGCGCCGTTCTTACAGGCTTGTTGGACTTCGGTGATGATGCTGTCGTCGAATCCGCCTTTCGCGAACGCCTCGATGTTGGTCGTCATGGTGCGGCGCACGGATTCGACGGAATCTTTCGACAAGGACTCGAAAAAGGACTGGCTCATCGCTTCCTCGGGAGTGAATCCGCGAAGCCGATGCACGGAAGGGCTCATATAGGTGATGCGGTCGCGGGTGACATTGTACACCCAGACGACATCGGAGTTGAATTCGGTGAGCATGCGATATTTCTCTTCGCTTCGGCGGGCGAGGTCGTCGCCGTTCTTCTGTCGGGTGATGTCGGTGATCGCCAGCATCGTTGCGGGGACTCCTTCATACTCGATGGTGGACGCCGAAACGAGCGACGAGAACGGATTGCCGTCGCTGTCGATCATGCCGATTTCGTGGTTGGTGACAAACCCATGCTTGTCGAGTTTCTGAAGGAGAATCATCCGGTCTTCCTGCCGCTGGTACATATTGGTGATCGGCGTGCCGAGGATGCTTTTCGAATGATGTCGATAGCTGTTGGACGCAGCGCGGTTGGCGTAGCGGATGATGCCGTCCGATTTACGCACGATGAGAACGGGGAACGGCGATTTTTCGATGATTTCACGATAGACACGCTCGCTTTTCGCAAGCGACAGGAATGCCGTGTTGATGTCGGTGATGTCGCGAACGACGGCTGTCACTTCGTTTTTGTTGGGCACCGGTTTGATGCGGCATTCATAATGTCGCACGCCGTAGGGCATCTCCAGATCATACTCGATGCGGATCCGGTTGCGCGCTGCCAGCGATTCGGAAATGGCGGTCATCAACACCTCGGCAGTCGCCATGGGAAGCAATTCGCGAATACTATAACCGGTCTGACGTCCGTCATCGACATAGAGCTGCGCGTCCGGATCATGCTGCACATCCAGAATCGTGCCGTCCGCAGCAATCAGGAAAAACAGGTCGGGAACCGACTGTAGGTACTGGAGCAGGAGATCGCAATCGACTTTTTTATCCATGGTCTACACCTCGAACTGGTTTGGCCCGATGATTCCATCAAGGGCATTGTATCACGAATATGGGAGCGGCACAAGATTCAATGATTGATGCATTCAATCGTAGTAGGCTGAAAGAAAATCGCGTTTTTCATCTTGTTCGAATCGGCGTACCTTCATGACGACGAAGCGGTCCGCTTCGATGGCGGGCAGTCGCATCACGTCGACCACTTCGCATATCATTTTGACACGCGCCCCGTCGACGAGAATCGCCGTGCTTTCGATCGTATGCAGAACCGTCGAAAATTTGTCGATCTTTCCACTGTGGCCGTCGCCGAGTCGGTCGGCGATCGCCTTTTGACCCGCCGCGAGGGCGCTCACGCCGACGATATCGCCGGGGGCGAGAATGCTTCCCGTCTTGCTTTGCGCACCGAGGAGCATCCCGATCCGGTCATAGTCCAGCATCTGTGCCCAAGCGCAGCACATGCCGTAATTCGTTTCGTTTTTTCGCACGCCGATGATGTTGCATCCGGCGTTGAACGCATGCAAAGTCATGATAGCTCCTCCCGTTCGATGGAAGATCCGATTCCATGGGATCGGATCATGCGGATTCGGCTCCTCGTCAAAAACGAGTCCTCGACGATGACATCCGGAAACTACTTGCGTTCGTTGTGATTCGGATCGACGACGATTTCGTTGTCGTCATGGTGCCCCAGGCCTTCCGCATATTTGTCGGGAGTGTTGCGCGGCGTACCGAGTTCACGTTCCATCGTCTTGACATAGGTGTTTCGATAGACGGTGACCGGTTCGATCAGGATGACGCCGTCGACGAGCCGGACATCCAGGGTATCCCCTTCGGTAAGCCCAAGTTCGACGACAATGTCCTTCGGAATCGTGATCTGCGCCTTTTTTCTGAGTTCAATCAGCATGATTTCACCTCGCGGTTCGAAAATCGCACTTTCCAACCGCATTATATCATCGTTTTCCGATCCATGCAATACGTCTCATAAAAATTTCCTTGAATATCAAAGTATTATTTTAACTGCACTTCACTTCATCTTGCGTGTTCGGTTCCGGGCCGCTCGCCGCAAGACGGACCGGCGGGTTTGCTTTTATGACGGGAATTTGGTATCATTAGTCATGCGTTTCGAATCATCGATCCAAGACGGATCAAAGGCGGAATATTCCATGGACCAACCCGAAAAGAATCATCAGCGGCGCGTGCGCTACACCGGCACCCATCCGAAATCCTACGAAGAAAAGTACAAGGAACATCAACCGGATAAATACGCCGATACGGTCGCCAAAGTCATTCAAAAGGGCAATACGCCGGCGGGAACGCATCGTCCGATCCTCGTGAACGAAATCCTCGAGATCCTTCGGATCCAACCCGGGCAGACCGGTCTGGACGCGACGCTGGGATATGGCGGGCATGCGACGGAAATCCTGAAGCGGCTCGACCATACCGGCCATCTGTTCGCAATCGACGCCGATCCGGTCGAACTCCCCCGCACGCAGGAAAGGTTGGCGAATCTGGGCTTCGGTCCAAAACTTCTTTCGATCCGGAACATGAACTTCGCCGAGATCGATCAACTCATCCCGGCATCGGGGAAACTGCAGTTCGTGCTCGCCGATCTCGGCGTCTCCTCGATGCAGCTCGACAATCCGGAACGGGGCTTCTCCTTCAAAGCGGAAGGTCCGCTCGATCTGCGGATGAATCCGGAAATCGGCTTGCCCGCGAGTTATCGCCTGAAGATGATGACGGCGGCGGAGATCGAAGGCATGCTCGTCGACAATGCGGACGAACCGTACGCCTCTCAGATCGCAAGCGCGATCGTCGCCGAAAACCATAAAGGAAAAGGCATCGCCACGACGACGCAATTTCAGAAAGTCATCAAGGACGCGTTACGGTCCCTTCCTTCGAGCGACCGCGACGCAGAAATCAAGAAATCCTGCCAACGGACGTTTCAGGCGCTCCGGATCGACGTGAATCACGAATATGAATCACTCTACGCTTTTTTGGAGAAACTCCCCGACGTGCTTGCCTCCGGCGGACGGGTCGCGATCCTGTCCTTTCATTCCGGGGAGGACCGCCTCGTCAAGAAATCGTTCCAAGCGTTGTTGCGAAATGGAACCTATCGCGAAATCGCCCCCGAATTCATCCGTCCTTCGATGGAAGAACAAAGCGCCAACAGCCGTGCCGCTTCGGCCAAACTGCGATGGGCCGAACGGGCCTGAGACCGCGCCGACCGCACCCATCACGAGCATGGATCGCTTAGGCGATCGGAACGGAGAAAAAGATGACTCGATATGCCTGCGTCACCGGCGCCGATCGCGGCCTCGGATACGAACTCGTCAAACAACTTCTCGCGCACGATTACACGGTTTTCGCCGGCCGCTATCACGTCGAATGGAAACTCCTCGACGACCTGCGGAAGGAACATCCGGATCGACTTGTTTTGGTCGATCTCGACGTTTCGACGGACGAGAGCGTCGCCCAAGCGGCCGCCTTCATCCGTTCCCGGACCGCCATCCTTGAGGTCCTCGTCAACAACAGCGCGATCACCGGCGACAACGTCTCGACGATCGCCGATCCGCTCAACTTCGACGAAATGCTGAAAGTCTACAATGTCAATGCGATCGGGGCTCTCCGGGTCACCAACGCCCTCTATCCCTTGATTGTCGCCGGATCAAAAAAGCTGATCATGAACATCTCCTCCGAAGCCGGCAGCATCGGCAACTGCTACCGCAAGGGATGGTTCGCCTACTGTTCCTCCAAAGCGGCGCTCAACATGATGTCGGCGATCACGCACAACAATCTGAAGGAAGTCGGCGGACAGGTCATCCTGATCCAACCGGGCTGGATGAAGTCGTGGCTTTCCGGCAAGTATCACGACGAAGCTCCGCTGACCCCGGACATCCCCGCCGCAAAACTGATCGGAATCATCGAATCCCCGGAAACGTATAAGGGCAACAGCCCTGCCTACATCGACTACGAAGGCAACCCGCTGCAGTTCTAGAGTACCTCATTTTAAGGAGACCATCATGACGTTGAAACGGAAAGCGATCCTGATCGGCGACGTCGAACGCGCCAAGTACCATCCTCTGACTGGTTTTGACCGCGAATTTCAAGCGATCCTGACGGAATTCGTGATTGATCAAACAACGGATTATGACGCGTTTCTGGCGGATCGTCTGAATTCATATGAGCTTTGCATCTGCTTCACGGACCGCTGGATTCCGATGACGGACGACCAGACCGCCGGTCTCGTTTCCTTCGTCGCGCAGGGCGGCGGTCTGTTGCTCGTCCATAACGGCATCTCGATTCAGGCCCGTCCCGAACTCGCTCAACTTGCCGGGGGCTATTTCACCGGTCATCCGGAACAACGCATTCTATCCTATGAACCGACCTCTTCCGATCACCCGATTGCAAGCGGGCTGTCCGGATTTTCGGCGCAGGAAGAACCCTATCAGTTCAAGCTCGATGAACTCGCAAAAGCGACCGTCCTCCTCACTTTCGATCTCGACGGCAAGTCCTGTCCGGCCGCCTGGGCGCGTCCGTTCGGTCGGGGTCGGGTCGTGAACCTCTCGCCCGGCCACAACCTCGAGTCGATGTTGATTCCCGCGTACCGGAAGTTGATCCGCCAAAGTGCCATTTGGCTTGTGGAAAGGCCATAACCGAAATCGGTATTCTACTAAAAATGATAAAGACCGCAGCGGCGGGATCATCTCTGATCCGTTCCGGTGCGGTCTTTTCTTTGCGTTCGTCTTGCGTCGTCTGTTTGACTTCTGAGATTTCTATTTTTTTGATTCGTACCATCAAGCAGGAAGGGAGCCCAAGGTCTCGCGACATCGTCGATGTGAATCTGCCAATACGTCAGCCGTTTGTGATATTCGTTGATTTTGACGCTGACCGCATCCCGGAACCCGTCGATCCCCTGTTCGAAGACGATCGAAGTCAGTTCATAGAACGGCAATCCGAGGGCGTGTGTTGCGACATGCACCGTTGACGCCGCCTGACCGACCGCATGAACCAGCGCGATATCGACGGGATTGACGATTTCCTTGGCGAACGCATGGGCGTCGAGGATCGCCCGTTTCGCTTCCGGCATCTTGATGTCCCCGCGTGCCCAGACCGCGGCCGCTTTCAGGGCGTTCCCCGGCCGATCTTCAAGCGGATATCGCGCCTTCAGGATCGTCAACGGCGCCTGCGCGCATTCAAACGCCCACATCACGAGGGTTCTGTGTTTCTGTCCACCCATGAGATCGATCAGTCCTCGAAGACATTCGCTCTCTTGGTCGAAGAGAATCTGATTTCCTCTATGTAATTTGGTTTCGACGCTGTGATAGATATCTTCGCTGACATGCCTGCCAACTTTTCGGTCGATCGTTTTCATCGGATGATTCCCTCCCGTCCTTCGTTGACCAAACAATCGGATCCGTCCAAGCGTTCCAGCGCGACAAAAGCTCCCAAACCCCGCAACAGCATCATAGCACCGAATTCGGCGATTGGAAAGACTTGTGTCAAATCGGCGAAGTGAATGCGGTCTTTTCCGCAGAAAACAAAGACCATTCGCCGATTCCGTCATCCTGACGATTCGTTGAATGGTCTCTTCTTGGCTTGAACTTATTTCAGCGTAAGCAACGTGACGCTTTCAACGTGGACCGTCTGCGGGAACATGTCGAACGGCGTGATTTCGACGACTTTGTAGCCGCCGTCGGCGAGGATCCGAAGATCGCGCACGAGCGTCGCCTGGTCGCAGGAGACATAGACGATCCTGGGGATCTTCATGTCGATGATCGCCGCGAGCATCGCGTCGTCGCAGCCCTTGCGGGGCGGGTCGATGAAAATCACGTCGAATTTGAACTTGCGCCATTTCTGGATGACCGTTTCGGCTTCTCCGACTTCGAAGAAGGCGTTTTTGATGCCGTTGAGCTCCGCGTTCCGGCGGGCGTCCTGGATCGCCGTCTTGACGACTTCGATGCCGAAGACCTTGAAGGCGCGGTTGGCCACGAAGAGGCCGATCGAACCGATGCCGCAATAGGCGTCGATGACCTTCTCCTTGCCGGTGAGTTCGGCGGAGTCGGCGGCGAGATGATAGAGTTTCTCGGTTTGGATCGAATTGGTCTGGAAGAACGAACGATGGCCGATGTGAAACTGAACTTCGCCGATCTGGTCGATGAGTCCGTCGGTGCCGTGGATGATCTGGACCGCATCGGTCGAGAGGCTCGACTCGTCGTTGGTCATCGAGATTGCGATCGAGACGACTTCGGGGATCTTCGCGACGATTTTCTTGACGAACAGTTCGCGCTGCGGCAGATCGGCGACGGCGAGGTGGAGGAGCAGGGCGAGCTGGCGGGTCTTCGAGGATTCGCGGATGACGGCGGACTTCAGTTCGCCGGCTTCGGTTGAGGGATCGTAGGCCTTGATGCCGAGCTCGTTGGCGATGTTCTTGATGAGGATGATCAGGTCGAATGCCCGTTTCGGCATGATGTGGCATTCCTCGAGATTGACGAGATCGTGCGATTTCGCCCGGAAGAATCCCGCTTCGATGCCCTTGTCGCCGTTTTGAAACTTGACTTCGACCTTGTTCCGATAGTTGTAGGGATTGATCATCCCGACCATGTCGTTGACTTTGACATTCTCGAACCCGGCGCGTTTCAGCGTCGTTTCGATCCGATATTTCTTGAAGGAGAGCTGGATGTCGTAATCCATGTGCATCAGGTCGCAGCCGCCGCAGACGTCGAAATGCCTGCATTTGGGCTGGACCCGGTACGGACTCTTCTCGACCATCTCGACGATTTTTCCGAAACCGAAATTCTTCCGGCGTTCGATGACGTCGATGTCGGCTTTTTCACCTTTCAACATGCCTTTGACGAAGACCGTATAGCCGTCTTCGAGTTTGCAGACGCCGAGTGCGTCGTGGGTGAGATCGACGGCTTCCACAACGGTGATGGTTCGTTCGTTATCCATGTTACTCCCCCTCCTTTCCCTTGCGGAATTGTTTCAGATATTCTTCGGCGAGTCCGCCGATGGCGGTCTCGCGGTACTTATGGTGGATGTCCTTGCCGGTCTGGTACATCGTTTCGATGACCATGTCGAGCGTGATCCGGTGCGATTCCGCCAAAAAATAAGCGAGTCCGCAGGCGTCGATCGCCCGCAAGGCGCCGACGGCGTTACGCTCGATGCAGGGAATCTGCACGTAGCCGAGGACCGGGTCGCAGGTGAGTCCGAGATGATGTTCGAGCGACACTTCGGCCGCATAGTCGATCGCGTTCAAGGAAAGTCCGTCGAATTCCGCGGCGAGTGCCGCGGCCATCGCGACGGCGGCGCCGACTTCGGCCTGGCATCCGGCGATCGCCCCGGAAATCGAGGCGTTGTGTTTGATCAGATTGCCGACGATGCCGGCGGTAGCGAGGCCTTCGAGGCACTTTTTGACGGTGAGGCGGCGACGGTTCTTGAGATAGCGCATGACGGCCGGAACGACGCCGCAGGATCCGCACGTCGGGGCGGTGACGACTGTATGCCCGCTCGCGTTCTCTTCTGACACCGCGTACGCGTAGGCGGAGACGGTGCGGCTTTCGGTGATGTCCTGAGGTTCGTGAGGCAGGACTCCCGAAAGCAACATCTTTGCCTTGCGGCTGATGCCGAGTTCGCCGGGCAGCGTCCCCTCGGCTTTGAGCCCGCGGGTGACGCAGTCGTTCATCGTCTTGTAGACGTGGGCGAGATAGTTCCAGATGTCCGGTCCTTCGAACCGTTCGACGTACTCGTGAAGGCGAAGTCCCTGGTCCTTGCAGTACGCCTTGATCGCTTCGAACGTGTGATGCGGATAGACGTCGGGAGTGACGTCATCGTCGTCGCCTTCGATCTTGATCGACCCGCCGCCCACGCTGTAGACGCGCCAGCGGTATTCGCTGTCGTCTTGCGCGATGCCGACGATGTCAAGCGTATTCGGATGCGCGAGGATATAGGAGGGATCGAAGCGGACCTCGACGTCTTGAAGGGTTTCTTGGATGACGACGTCGGTAAGATGGCCTCTTCCCGTCAATGCGAGGGACCCGTAGAGCGTGACCTTGAAGCGGACGGCGTCCGGGTGGGCGCGGCGGAACAGTACGCATGCCTTCTGCGGTCCCATCGTGTGCGAGCTGGAGGGGCCATATCCGATTTTATACAACTCTCTCAACGATTTCATGCGAGCCGCCCCATAAACGATACTGTGAAAATTATACCACGTTTTCATAAAAAGCGCACACCCCGTCGGCGAAATTTCGTCGAATGGAAAAGGGCCCGCGGACGACCGCGGACCCTGGTAAAAATCAATGTTTTTAAATCTGATTGGACGCCTTGTTGGGAAGAAACCACATCATCACGGCGATCATACCCACCGCGGAGCCGATGAAGAATATCGCGGTACCGGCCCGGGCGATGACGAATCCGGCGATGACCGCCGCGACCGGGATGAGCGCCTGCGAAAGGGTTCCCGAAACCGCCGAGACCTTGCCGAGCATATCCTTGCGGACCTTCCGCTGCATCACCATCGAGAGCGGGATGTTGAAGGCGACAAGTCCCAGTCCGCAGATGAACATCAGGATGATCCCGCCGATCAGCACGGCGTTGATCGGCACGAACCCATAATAGTAGAACACCAGGAGCGCGCATAGCCCGCTCATCGAAATGACGAAACCGGTGAGCGCCCGCTTGAGCGGCTTGGCATAACTCGCTTTCGTCTTCTGTCGCGCCAGGACCAGCGACATCAGAATCGAGGCGATCGAGAGCGAGATCGAGAAGGCGCCATACCAGCTCGTACGATCCATGAAGGAGGAGAACAGGTAGGTCGATTCCTCTGCAAAGCGGAAGTAGACCCAGTTCTGCATCCCGTTTGAGAAGATCGGCGAGACGAAGAAGTTGATCATGAGCGCCATCACCATGATCGCGACGATCGCTTTTTCCGAAATCAGGTATTTGAAGCCGACCTTGATGTCGGAGAAGACGGTCTTCAGATCGAGCGTCTCATCCACGGATTGTTTGTGCTCGTAGCGGATGAACATCTCGGAAACCGCGGAGAAGACGTAAGCGATGCCGTTGATGATGAAAATCCAGCCGACGCCGATTTTCGCATAAAGCATGGCGGCGAAGACGAGTCCGATGATCGCCTGGAAATTGTCCGACATCTGCAGATACGACGCGCCGGGCTGGAGTTCCTCGTCGGAAACGATGAAGCGGAGAAGCGATCTCGCCGCCGGCATGAAGATCGCGGCGTTGGCGGCGAGGACGAACTCCATCACGAACAGGGCGATGAGCTTGAATACGTTCGATTCGACGAGGAAGACGATGGCTCCGACGGCGAGGATCGTGAGGCCGCGGATGAAATCGGTGACATACATGATTTTCGCCTTGTTCCAGCGGTCGGCCAATCCCCCGCCGATCGGCGAGAGGATGACGATCAGGATGCCGGAGAGGGCGATGAAGACGGCCTTGATGATTTCCGCGTCGGACGCGCCGAACAGCGGGATCGTGATTTCATAGATATAGAATCCGATCGCGAAACTGAAAAAGACGTGGGCGATGTTGGAGACGGCGATGCCCCAAAACAAAAGGGCGAAGTTCCGGTTTTTGAAAACACGGATCTTCGCCCCCGCTGCGGCGGGCCGGATATCGGCCGACATGTTATTCGATGACGATGCGGACGAGGTCGCCGTCGGCGGATTTGATGTTGACGATCTCGCCGAGGGCGCCGGCGTTGACCATCTGGATCAGGGCGTCGAGGTCGATGTCCATGTCGTCGAGCGAGTCGAGTTTGAATTTGCCGGTCTTCAAAAGCTTCGCGAATTCGACCGGGAGTTCAATCTTGACGACGTCGCCGTCGGCGGAGTCGACGTACACCTTCAGCATGCGGAACGAGGCCTTTTTCGTCGGGATGATGACTTCGGGATGTTCCTGTTCGTTCTTGTCACCGATCGCGGAAAGCAGTTTTTCCGCGTCTTCGGAAGTGATCGTGCCCTTGTTGAGCAGATCGAGGATTTTCATTCTTTCTTGTTTCAGTTCGTCTTTTGCCATGATGGTGCCTCCTGTGTGGGTGAATCTTATTGGATCCGGCGAAGCATGTCGGACGCTTCGTTCGGGGTGATCTGACCGGTCTGCATCTTGTCGAGGATGATGGCGGTGAGGATGGTCTCGGCCTGTTCGTAGGTGATATCGCCTTTGAGGACCAGGCGGAGGACGCGATTCTGTTCTTGTTCGAGATAATGTCTTGACATGATAGGTACCCTTTCTCCTTAACGGATCTTTCTCAGTTGTTCCGCCGCTTCGAGGGCGCTGATTTCACCCTTGCCGAGTTTTTCGAGGATTTCGATCCGGGACATCTTCGGCGTTTCTTCCTTCGCGGGGGTGGCGGAATCTTCCATCGCGGGGGCGGCGTCCGGCGTGTAGCCGAGGACGGTGATGACGTCGTCGAGCATCTTCTTGACGGTTGGATAGCTGACGTTCATTTCCTTTTCGAGCGCCTTGATGTTCCCGCGGTTCTTGACGAAGATTTCGATGAAGTACAGTTTTTCGGTGTCGAGGTAGTTGAACTTGGAGAGCGTGAACGCACCGGATACCGAGGTGTTGCAGTGATCGCAGTGAAGTTCGGTGACGACGAGGTCTTGGTGGCAAACCGGGCATTGGGAGAGCACCGGATACTTGGCTTTGGGGCTTGCGAAGTCGGCGAATCCCTTGAAAGCGTCTTTCTTGAACGTTTTGAATTCCATCGGTTGGTTCCTCCTGTTAAATCGTTTTAATGTAGACACGGACGCCGTCGGTCGTCTTGACTTCGACCTTGATACCGCGGACGGCGATGAGTTTGATGATTTCCTGTTTATCGAGCGGCATGTCCTTTGTATCGAGTTTCACGAATCCGAGGATCATTCTGGCGAAGAGGATCGGGAGCGGGAGCCAGAAGAGAAAAGCGAGGAAGTTGGTGACGCCTTTCGATTCCGGAATCCGGATGCGGAGTTTGATGAAGTGCGCCCGCTTCGGTCCGCGTTCCTTGAGGGGCTTCGGGAAAAGTGCGCGGTAGGCTTGACGTTTTCCGATTTCTTTTCGTCCGAGACGATCTAATGTTTGATTTTCCAATGTTTTTTGCTCCGCGATATTGATTTTATCAACTTGCACCTTAATTATATTAATGTTTTGTTTAAATTGCAAGCATTTTTTAACAAATTTTTTAAAAAAATAAAACGTCTCTTAAGAGACGTCTTTTGAAACGACCTTTTTCCGGCGGATCAGATGGTATAGCAGGATGACCGCGCAGGCGCCGATGACGAATCCCGGGACATCGAAACAGACGGCGTCGAGGAAGGAAGGTCCCCGGTCCGGGACGAACGCCTGAAGCCCTTCGTCGGCGAAGGCGACGAGGCCTCCCGCCAGGAAGACCGGCCAAAGCCGATGCCTCCAGGCGAATGCGGACATCATATAGCTGATCCCGAGCGCGGCGTATTCAATGACGTGCGCGAGCTTGCGCACGATCTCATGCAGGACGTCGAAGGCGAGGTCGTAGTGCGGGAAGATCCCCTTCAGGACCGTTTCGACGGCTGCGGTGAGCGGTGAAGAAAGCGCGGCCGACTCCGTCCCGACCCGAAGCGACATCGCGAAGATTCCCAGGGTGAAGAGCGCGCTCACCCCGAGCAGAAGGTACTTTTTCACAAATGACCCTTCATTTCGAGGATCACGTCGCGGAGTTCGGCGGCGCGTTCGAAGTCGAGATCCTTGGCGGCCGCGCGCATCTGCATTTCCAGGATCTCGATCGATTTCTGGATTTCCTTCTTCGAGATCCGCTTGTAGTCGACCTCGCCGGTCTTCTTGTCGATCTTGATCGAGAGCGATTCGCCGATCGCCTTGAGGATCGTCTTCGGGACGATGCCGTGTTCTTCGTTGTGCCTGATCTGGATGGTCCGGCGGCGGAGCGTCTCATCGAGCGCAAAGCGCATCGACGGCGTGATCTGGTCGGCGTACATGATGACCTTGCCGTGTTCGTTGCGGGCGGCGCGGCCGATGATCTGGACGAGCGAGCGGCCGCTGCGGAGGAAGCCTTCCTTGTCGGCGTCGAGAATCGCGATCAGCGATACTTCCGGGAGGTCGATGCCTTCGCGCAGGAGGTTGATCCCGACGATGATGTCGTGGATCCCGAGGCGGAGCTTGCGGATGATCTCCATCCGTTCGAGCGTCTTGATTTCGGAATGGAGATAGGCGACCTTGTACCCCATCCCCTGCAGATACGCGGTCAAATCTTCGCTCATCTTGATCGTGAGCGTCGTGATCAGGACCCGTTCCTTGCGGGCGAGGGTCGTCTCGATCTCGCCGATGAGGTCATCGATCTGGCCTTCGGACTTGCGGACGTAGACGTTCGGGTCGAGCAGGCCGGTCGGACGGATGATTTGTTCGACGATCGCGCCGGCGCGTTCGAGTTCGTAGTCGCCGGGCGTCGCCGAAACGTAGACGACCTGGTTGATCTTGGCGTTGAATTCTTCATAGTTGAGGGGCCGGTTGTCGAGCGCCGAGGGTAACCGGAACCCATATTCGACGAGCGTCGTCTTGCGCGAGCGGTCGCCGTTGAACATCCCGCGCACCTGCGGGAGCGTGACGTGTGATTCGTCGACGATGAGCAGGAAGTCCTTCGCGAAGAAGTCGATCAACACCGACGGGGTCTCGCCCGGACCGCGCAGGGAAAGATGGCGGGAATAGTTTTCGACGCCGTTGCACGTCCCCATCTCCGACAGCATCTCGAGATCATACATCGTTCTCTGCCAGATCCGCTCGGCCTCGAGCGGGCGGTTGGTTTCTTTGAAAATTTGAACCTGTTCGAGCAGTTCCGCCTTGATCCGTCCCATCGCCGTTTCGAGTTTTCCGCGGTCGGTGAGGAAGTGCGAAGCCGGAAACAGCGAAATCACCTGACGCTCCTCGAAGGCTTCGCCGGTGACGACGTTGAAGATGCGGATCCGCGACACCTTGTCGTAGTCGAACGAGATCCGGATCCCGGAGGTCTTTTCATAGGTGGGGAGGATTTCCAACACGTCGCCCTTGACGCGGAAACAGCCGCGGTTGAAGTCGATGTCGTTGCGTTCGTAGAGGATCGCCACGAGCTGGCGGATCAGCACGTCGCGGCCGAACTCTTCGCCGACGCGGACCGTGACGATGCCCTTCCGGTATTCCTCCGGGTCGCCGATGCCGTAGATGCAGGACACCGAGGCGACGATGATCGTGTCGCGGCGCTCCAACAGCGAGCTGGTCGCCGCATGGCGCATCTGGTCGATCTCGTCGTTGATCATCGAATCCTTCTCGATGTAGAGGTCGCGGCCGGGGATATAGGCTTCCGGCTGATAGTAATCGTAATAGGAAATGAAGTATTCGACCCGGTTTTCCGGGAAGAAGTTCTTGAATTCGGTATAGAGCTGGCCCGCGAGCGTCTTGTTGTGGGCGAGCACGAGCACCGGCCGGTCGAGTTGTTCGATCAGGTTGGAGACGGTGTAGGTCTTGCCGGTGCCGGTGGCGCCGAGCAATACCTGTTCCTTCATGCCGGATTTGATGTTGTTCACCAACTGCTCGATCGCCTTCGGCTGATCGCCGGTCGGCTGATAGTCGGATACGAGTTTGAAGATTCCCATCGTCCCACCTCCATGCTTACAAGTATATCATATCGGACCGATGTGCGACATCGGGTTTTGACTTTGGGCGTGCTTCTGCTAAAATGGAACTGGTGATCATATGAACATCGTCCTGTGCGCCATCGACGCCAAATTCATCCATACGAACGTTGCCCTCCGGCTTCTGAAGGCGAACTGCCCGCTTCCTTGCGAACTGTTCGAATTCACGATCAAAAGCGATGAGGACACGATCGTCTCAACCATCCTTGCGGCGGCGCCCGACCTCGTCGCGTTTTCCGTCTATATCTGGAACGTCGAAATCGTCAGGCGGGTCGCAGACGCGATCCGCAAACGTTCCTCTGCGAAAATCGTTGCCGGCGGCCCTGAAGTAGCCCATGACGCAGGGCGTTTTCTCGCCGATTGTCCGTTCGACTTTGTCGTCCGAGGCGAGGGCGAACGAGCTTTTGCGCGCCTCGTGACAGCCCTCGCGGACGGATCTTCGTTCCGTGACATCCCGAATTTGGCGTATTGGGACGGTTCGACGGAACGGATCAATCCGATCGAACCGATCGCCGACCTTGCCGGGATTGCCAGCCCGTATCGGTTTACGGCGGATGAAAAAGACATCCCGCGCAAGATCCAGTACCTCGAACTATCCCGCGGCTGTCCCTTTTCCTGCGCGTACTGTCTCGCTCCGCTCGATGGGGCGGTGCGGTTTTTCCCGCTTCCGCGAATCAAGGATGAGATTCTGGCTTTGCAGGAACGCGGCGCGCGGACCTTCAAGTTCCTCGACCGCACCTTCAACGTCCGGCCCGAGGTCGCGACCGACCTCTTCGACTTCATCATCCGAAACCGGCGTGACGGCGTCGTCTTCCAGTTCGAGATCACCGGCGACATCCTGCCCGATGCGATCATCCGGCACTTAAACGATGTCGCGCCGCCCGGGCTGTTCCGCTTCGAGATCGGGATCCAGTCGACGAACGATGCGACCAACCGGGCGGTCGCGCGCACGCAAGACAACGCGCGCCTCTTTAAGAACATCCGTGCGCTCGTCGCGGGCGGACGCGTCACGATCCATCTCGATCTGATCGCCGGTCTGCCGGAAGAGGGTCTGGATTCCTTCATCCGCACGTTCGACGATTCGTTTGCGCTCTTCGCCCCCGAACTGCAGCTCGGGTTTTTGAAGATGCTCCGAGGAACGCCGCTGCGGCGTGACGCCGCTCGACTGGGGTATGAATATGATCCGAATCCGCCCTACCAGGTGACAAAAAGCGCCGTGCTGTCGGCCGTCGACCTCGATCGCATCGCTTGCGTCGAAGCCGTCCTCGAACACTTCTGGAACCGCGGCTTCATGCCGGAAGCGATGAAGATGATGCACGCATGCGTTCCTTCGATGTTCTTTTGGATGGAATCGCTGTATGCGTTTCTTCTTGATCGCGGCTTCTCGTTTCTCCGCCACCAGATCTTCGAGATGTTTGCGCTCATCGACGCGTTCGCGCAGAAGACGATTCCCGCCGGATACGCGAACGTGCATGACGCGCTCGTCCGCGACTATCTCGAACGGGCCGAGGCGCGTCCGAAACCGTGGTGGACGGTCCGTGAGGAACGCCGCGAGCAAAAAAGCGCGCTCTTGCAACGGGCGCATGCAATCGATCCGTCGATCCCGCTCGACGATTATTTCAAATACGGCGTCGTCGCTCCATACGCCGGCGGTTACCTCGCCGCGGTCTATCGTCCGTCCGGAAAATCCATGATCCGATTCGATTGAAAAACCGCCACCCGGCGAACCGGATGGCGGTTTTTTATCTTGTTCCCTGATCGTAAATCTTGCCGGCGGCTTTCGGCGCGCGCGACGATTTCGACGTGGCCACGAGCACGATGAGCGTGGCGACATAGGGAATCATGCGATACAGGTTCGTGTTGATGTCGAGGGCGGAAAGGAAGGGAATCGACGAATACGAGATCGCGATCGTCTTCATGAGACCGAAGAAGAAGGCGGCGAACAGGACGCGGAACGGCCGCCAGTTGCCGAAGATGAGCACGGCGATGGCGAGGAAGCCGAATCCGGAAACCGTTCCTTCGAAGGACTTTCCGACGGATGCGGCGAAGATGAAGCCGCCCATCCCGGCGAGGAAACCGGAGGTGAGGACGGCGCCGTAGCGGATCTTGAAGATGTTGACGCCGAGCGAGTCGGCGGCGTGCGGGTTTTCGCCGCAGGCCATCAGGCGCAGGCCGGTCTTCGTCTTATAGAGGAAAACGTAGGCGAGAAGCAGGATGATGATCCCCATGTAGAAACCGACATTGACGTTCTTGAAGAACAGGTCGCCGATCACCGGGATGTCGGCGAACGAACCGACTTCCGTCATCTTGAACGTGGTTTTGTATTCGATGTGGCGGCCGCCGATGACCGAACGGGCGACGAAGATCGCGATCGCCGGGGCGACCAGGTTCAGGGCCGTGGCGGAAATCGTTTGGTCGGCCTTCATCGTGATCGAAGCATAGGCGTGCAGCCAAGAAAAGAGCAATCCGGCGATGCCGCCGATGAAGGCGCCCTCGATGAAGAGGATGCTCTTATCGAGGTTGGACTGCGCCGCGGCGAGGACGAGCGTCTGCGGTTCGGCGATCTTGACGAACCAGCAGCCGACGAACGCGCCGAAGATCATGATGCCTTCGAGGGCGATGTTGGTGACGCCGCTCTTTTCGCAGATCATCGCGCCGACGGCGACGATCAAAAGCGGAATCATCGTTTCAAGCGTGGAGGTGAACAGTTCGTAGACGAGCGCATTCGTGATCATCGTTCGTCACCTCCGCTCAGTACGGCCGCATCGGCCGTTTTTTTCTTCTTGCGGCGTTGCAGGAACTGATAGAGCGCGACGGAAAGCGCGCTGAAATAGATGATGACACTGGTGATGACGTCGGCGAGTTCCTTCATGTAGTTGGCCTGGTCGATATAGTCGCCGCCGATCCGGATGTAGGCGAGGAAGAGCCCGGCGAGCCCGACGCCGATCGGCTCGGAAAGACCGAGCAGGGCGATCGAAATGCCGTCGAACCCGATCGACATGAACTCCGAGGACATCGTCGCCTGGTCGGTGAACATCTTCTTGTCGGGAACCATGATGATGATCGCGCCGGCGAGACCGGCGAGCAGTCCCGAGATCGCCATCGAAAGCATGATGTCGCGCTTGGTGTTCATGCCGGCGTACTTCGAGGCGTCGCGGTTGAATCCCGCCGCCTTCAATTGATAGCCGAGCGTCGTCTTGTTCAACACGATGTACATGATGACGACCGCCGCAATCGCGATCAGGATGCCGATGTTGACGGTGTAGCCGTTGAACACGTCCGCCAGACCGCGGGGCAACCAGGCCGTCTGCGCGAGCGTGTCGGTATAGGGCGCAAGCGAAATCTGTCCGGTCACCGAGTCGACGAAGCGATGCCGCAGATTGAATGCGTCAAGCGACCAGAACGCGAAATACATCGCGATATAGTTCATCATGATCGAGGCGACGACTTCGTGGACGTTGAAGACGGATTTGAGGAATCCGATGATGAACCCCCACAAGGACCCGGCCGCCATGCCGCCGATCAAACAGAGCATCCAGTGCCACGGCGCGGGGATCGAAAGCTTGACGCCGATGATGATCGCCGCGAGCGCCCCGAACACGAGCTGTCCCGGCGCCCCGATGTTGAAAAGACCGGTCTTGAAGGCGAAGCCGACCGCGAGGCCGGTCAAAATCAGCGGCGCGGCGCGGTAGAGCATGTAGCCGAGGCTGTTCATGCCCTTGTTGAATCCGCCGGCAAGCAACTTGGCGATGCCGCGGAACAATTGCGGGTCATTGATGACGTTGAAGACCTTGACCTTGACGAGCAGCCAGATCACGAACATCGTGAAGATGCCGAAGATCAGGCCGGCGCCGATCGCGACGAGCGAAGGCATCGCCTTCTTGAAGGTCGCGCCGACGAAAAACGCCCGGATCGCAGTCGGAATATGCTTGAAGAAGGCGCCGATGCGCTTCAGGATGTCATGCGGCTTCATCGGTCTTCACCTCGGATTTCGAGCCGGACATATAAAGTCCGATTTCGTGGAACGTCGTCTTCTGTGGATCGAGTTCGGCGACGATGCGCCCTTCGAACATCACGAGGATGCGGTCCGAAAGGTCGATGATTTCGTCGAGTTCGAGGCTGATGAGCAAAATCGCTTTGCCCGCATCGCGTTCCTTCAAAAGTTGTTCGTGGATGTATTCGATCGCGCCGACGTCGAGGCCGCGGGTCGGCTGGACGGCGACGAGCAGTTCGGGATCGCGGGAGATCTCGCGCGAGATGATCGCCTTCTGCTGATTTCCCCCGGACATCGAGCGGACCACGGTGGCGACCCCGGCGGCGGAACGGATGTCGAATCGTTCGATCAGGTTTTCCGCGTTGGCGTCGACGGCGTCGAACTTGATGAATCCGCGCTTCTGGTACGCGGGAAGATAGTAGTTCTCCAAAACCAGATTTTCGGCGAGATTGAAATCGAGGACGAGGCCGTGCTTGTGGCGGTCTTCGGGAATATGGCCCATGCCGGTTTCCAATTTCGTCCGAATCGAGGCGTCGGTGATGTCGACGCCTTTCAGGGTGAAGCGGCCGGCGGTCTGACGCTTCAGGCCGGTGATGATGTCGACGAGTTCGGTCTGACCGTTGCCTTCGATACCGGCGATGCCGATGATTTCGCCGCCCTTGGCGCTGATCGACACGTCGTCGACCGTCATCCGGTTCTTCTCCTTGCTGAAATAGGAAACATGTTCGGCACGGAAAATCTCATCCTTTACGTTGGCGGGATGCTTGTGGACGGTGAAGATGATCTTGCGTCCGACCATCATTTCCGCGAGGTCGGCCGCGGTCGTGTCCTTGACGTCGACGGTGCCGATGCACTTGCCCTTGCGGAGCACCGTGCAGCGGTCGGCGACCGCCATGACTTCATTCAGTTTGTGGGTGATGATGACGATCGATTTGCCTTCTTTGGCAAAGTTGCGGATCGTGATCATCAGTTCATCGATCTCCTGCGGCGTGAGGACCGCCGTCGGTTCGTCGAAAATCAGGATGTCGGCGTCGCGGTAGAGCATCTTGAGGATCTCCACGCGTTGCTGCATCCCGACCGATATATCCTTGATCAGCGCATCGGGGTCGACGGTCAGTTTGTACCGTTCGCTCAATGCGACGATTTTTTTTCGCGCTTCTTTTTTGGTCAGAAACCCATACTTGGTGTCTTCGTTGCCGAGGATGATGTTTTCCGTGACGGTGAAAACATCCACGAGCTTGAAGTGCTGGTGGACCATCCCGATGCGAAGACGGTTGGCGTCATTCGGATTCTTGATCTCGACTTTTTCGCCTTTGTAGCGGATCTCGCCGCCATCGGCGGCGTAGAGCCCGAACAGGATTGACATCAATGTGCTTTTGCCGGCGCCGTTTTCGCCGACGAGGGCGTGGACTTCGCTCTGCTTCAGTTCGAACGTCACATGGTCGTTCGCCTTGAGCGTGCCGAAATTCTTGCAGATGTCGAGCATTTCGATGATGTAGGGCATGCGATCACCTCAGAAGTCATTCCGGTCCTTCATTTGAAAAGAAGGAAGGACGAGTGAAAAATCCTTCCTTCTTTCAAGACGAAGTGTATTCAGGTGCTTGATTGTCTGTCAGATGATGATGTTTATTCTGCCGGTGCGGGCGGTTCGGCGGCTTCGGTGATCGCGACGATCTCTCCGGGGAGGAGGATGCCGAGGTCTTCGAGGAACGCGGCGAGGCTGGATGCATCGTTCGTCGGGACGACGACGGTGCCGGCGACGACGAGGTCGAACAGGGTCTCATAGGCTGCTTCGACGGCAGCGGCTCTGTTCATGAAGCGGGAGAAATCGGCCGGGAGCGCGACGCCGCCTTCGGCGGAGCCGAGGGAGATCGTTCTGCCACCGACGAAGGTTCCGCCGTAGTAATCGGTGAGCGCCTGGAAGGCGGCTTCGCCGACGCCCTTGAGGGCGGAGGTGATGACGGTCAGCGATTGTTCGGACTGATCCATGTCGACGCCGATCGTATGTTTGCCGGCGACTTCTTCGGCGGCGAGCATCGCGGACGATCCGGCACCGCCGGCGGCGGCGAAGATGATGTCGACGCCTGCGTTGAACCAGGCAACCGCGAGGTTCTTGGCATCATCGGACGGCGCGAAGCTGCCGAGATAATGATAATGATTGTAGCTGAACGTGATATCTTCGTCGAGTTCTTCGGCTGCGTAGTAGGCGCCGGCGATAAAGCCGATGCCGAAGCGGACGACGGCCGGAACCGCCATGCCACCGAAGAAGCCGAGGTTGTCCATGCCGCCCACGACGGCTGCGTAGCCGGCATAGAATCCGGCTTCTTGCTCATCGAACAGGATGCAGAGGGTGTTCGCGGCGGTCGTATAGGTCGAATAGTCGGCCGTATGCGGTTCGCCGTCGATCAAAACGAACTTGACATCGGGATACAGCGTCTGGGCTTGATAGATCGAAGTTTCGAACAGGAAGCCGGGAGTGACGACGATTTTCGCGCCGCCATCGACGGCGGTGGAGATGGCAGCGAGATACGCTGCGTCGGAGATTTCCGACGGCTTGTAGTACTTGTAGGTCTTCTCGTTCGCTTCGGCGTAACGGATGATGCCTTCCCAGGTGCCCTGGTTGAAGGACTTGTCATCGATTCCGCCCGAGTCGGTGACCATGGCGATTTCATAGGTCGTTTCGCCGCAGGCCACAAGCGTTAAAACGGATACCAAAGCCAATGCAAGTGCGATTAGTGCCTTTCTCATTTGTTTCCCTCCGTTTTCTATTGAATATCTTTTGAAAATATTCTAGCATCATTATACCGCCATCGGCGGGCGATGTAAACCATTTTTCGGTGAATAAAACCGATCCCTCGAGCGAAAAACCGAATGATAATGAATCTTCTATAAATCAGCTTATCTTTTCAAGATATTCGTACAGATCGGTCCGTTTGCGCTTGACGGCGAGCGCTTCCCGAAGCGGCATGCTGAAGATTTCGATGCCCCGGGCGCAGACGGCGTGGCCGAACGCCCCGTCCCTGACGAGTTCGACCGCGTAGGTCCCCATCTTCGAAGCGAGGATGCGGTCATAGGCCGCCGGCGTGCCGCCGCGCTGGACGTATCCGAGGACGGTCGCGCGGGTTTCATAGCCGGTGTAATCCTCGATTTCCTGCGCGAGCGCGAAGACGTCGAGCATGTGTTCCGCGACAACGACGATCATGTGCCGTTTCTTCATCTGCTTGGCTTTCCTGATCTTGTCGAGAACGTCTTCCCGGTGGAACCCGGTCTCTTCGGTGATGACGATTTCCGACCCGGAGGCGACGCCGGCGAAAATCGACAAATCGCCGCAATGGCGTCCCATCAGTTCGACGACGGTGCAGCGCTGGTGCGAAAAGGAGGTGTCGCGCAGCTTGTCGATGCAGTCGATCGCGGTGTTGAGCGCGGTGAAAAAGCCGATCGTGTACTCCGTCGAGGCGATGTCGTTGTCGATCGTTCCGGGGATTCCCATGCAGTTGACGCCCATGTCGCAGAGATCCGCCGCGCCGCGGTAGGTGCCGTCGCCGCCGATCGTGACGAGCGCGTCGATCGAGAGCGCCTTGAGGTGGTCGACCGCCTTCTGCCGCACTTCGAGCTGTTTGAATTCTTCGAGACGCGCCGATCCGAGGATCGTTCCGCCGCGGTTCAGGATCATCCCGACGTCGTTTCTTTCGAACTTCCGGATATCCCCGTCGACGAGACCCTTGTATCCGTTCATGACGGCGTACGCTTCGATGCCGTAATGGATCGCCGTCCGCACCACGGCGCGGACCGCGGCGTTCATGCCGGGAGCGTCTCCTCCCGAGGTCAATACCGCTATCTTCATCGCAGTCGCTTCCTTTCAGCGCAATTTCTGAACATCGTCGATGATGAATTGTTTCTTGTCGCTCTTCTGTTCGAGCCTTCCGACGAAGACGAGGACGGCGCCTTTCTCGAGGTCGGAAGCCGCCCTGGCGTAGGTGCGCGGGAAGAGCGTGCCTTCGGCGCTGGACAACTGGTCTTCGATTTCGACGAACGCCATCGCCTCGCCGCCTTTGGTCTTGATCTTGTTGATGCGGGAGACCATGCCGGCGAACCGGATCGAAGTTCCCAACGAATGGATTGCGTCGGACACCGTCAGAAGTCCCAAAGCGGTCAACTTCTCCGCAAAGCGGTTAAGCGGATGATGGAGGAGATTGATGCCGATCAGTTCCTTTTCGCGTTCCTGCAGGACCTCGAAATCAACCTCGGGGGAATCGATGTAGACGAAGCGGGTGGTGTCGGAATACTCGCCGAAGGACATGTAGTTGGCGATCTGCTTCTGATTGTTCGAAAGCGTCGCCCGGTTCTTGCCGAAGGAATCGAACGCCCCGACCATGATCAGGCTTTCGATCGCGCGGGCGTTCACGTCCGTCGTCCGGCGCATGAAATCGATGAAGTCGGCGAAGGGTGCGTCGCCGCGGAGTTCTTCGATCCGTTTGGCGACCACGGGACCGATCCCGCGGATCCCCTGGAAGGGGAAGCGGAGCCCGTCCTGTTCAATCCGGAAACGGGCGCCGGAGCGGTTGATGTCGGGGGGCAGGACCTTGATCCCGAGCTTGCGGCATTCCCGCACGTAGTCGTGCGTCGCCGCGGCGGAGCCGACGGCGGCGTCGAGCAAAACCGCCATGAATTCGAACGGATGGTTCGCCTTCAGGTAGGCCATCCAGTAGGCGACGAGGGCATAGGCGACGGAGTGGGACTTGTTGAAACCGTAGTCGGCGAACTTCACGATGTAGTCGTAGATCTGGTTGGCGACATCGGAGGCGTGACCGTTTTCGGTGCACTTGCGGACGAATTTCTCGCGCTCCTTGACGAGTACGTCTTCCTTCTTCTTGGAGACGGCGCGGCGTAGCACGTCGGCTTCGCCGAGCGAATAGCCGGCGTACTGGTTGGCGATCTGCATGATCTGTTCCTGGTAGACGATGATCCCGAACGTCTCCTTGAGGATTTCCGCGAGCGCCGGATCGGGATAGCTGACCTTCGCCTTGCCGCTGCGGCGTTCGAGATAACTCGGGATGTTCGCCATCGGCCCCGGACGGAACAGCGCGACCGCCGCGGAGATGTCCTCGAAGGTCTTGATCTGCATCTGCCGCAAAAGGTTCATCATGCCGTCGCTTTCGAGTTGGAAAACGCCGAGGACATTGACGTCCTGCAAGAGCTTGAAGGTCGACGGATCATCCATCGGGATCTTGTAGATGTCGACCTTCATGCCGCGGTTCTGCTCGACGAGCTTCAGGACGCGGTCGATCGTGGTGAGGTTGGAGATGCCGAGGAAGTCGATTTTGAGGAGGCCGATCGCTTCGAGGTCGGACGCTTCGAACTGGGTCTGGTTGAGGTCGAGCAACCCGGTGCGGACCGGCGAGAACGTCGTGATCGGCTCGTCGGTGATCACGATGCCGGCGGCGTGGGTCGACAGGTGCTTCGGCAAATCGACCAGTTTTTCGGCGATCGTGAGCAGTTCCGCGATTACCGGCGTCGCCATCATGTATTTGTATTTCGCGGGTTCGTTCCGTTTGAATTCGACGATCGAATTCGATGTTTCGCTCACCGATCCGGTGATCTCGCCGACGACCGCGTCGGGCGTCTTCAGGATCCGGGCGACTTCGCGGATCGCGCTCTTGCCCTGGAAGGTGCCGAAGGCGACGATGTTGGCGACGTGGTCCTTGCCGTACTTGTCGGCGACGTATTTGATCACTTCGTCGCGGCGGTCGTCGGGGAAGTCCATGTCGATGTCGGGCATCGTGATGCGTTCGGGATTGAGGAACCGCTCAAAAAAGAGATTGTGGGCGAGCGGATCGACGTCGACGATGCCGAGCACGTAACTCGTCAGCGAACCGGCCGCGGATCCGCGTCCGGGTCCGACCAGGATGCCCTTCTTCTTGGCGTACAGGACGAAATCCCAGACGACCAAAAAATAATCGGAATAGCCCATCCCGTCGATCGTCGCGAGTTCCCAGTCGAGCCGCTTGCGATACGCTTCCGGCGCCATCTTGCGCCGGTCGGCGGAGGTCGTGACGAGTCTTCGCGCGAGTCCCTTTTCCGCCATGCGGCGGAGTTCGGCGGCGGCCGTGGTACCCGCCGGAAGCGGGTAGCGCGGCAGGCGCCTGGTATGAAAATCGATCGTCACGGCGGATTGTTCGATCAACCGTTCGGTGTTGGCGACGGCGCGGCGGTACTCGCCGTACATCTTCGTCAACCGTTCCGGCGTCTTGTAGTCGTAGACGGCGTCCGCCGCAAGGAAAAGCCCTTCGTTCAGACTATTCTCCTCGTGCAAAATCTGCGCGAGCATCTTCGAGGCGGGAATGTCGTCGGGTTCCATATAGTTCACGCGGTTGAAAACCACCGGCCGGCCGATCTCCGAAAGGACCGGGGCGATCTTCATTTCGCTTTCGAAATCATTCGTGTCGAGCCCGAGGTAACTCTCCGGGAGAAGCTGGGTCACGCTGCGCCAAAGGTCGACCGCGCCGGGCAGGTCGCCTTCGACGATCAAGGTCGCGAGCGCGCCTTGATACAGCGGCGCGACGAAGAAAAGGCCTTCGGAATGTGCGGCGAGGACGTCGATCGACAGCGCCTTCGTTCCCGTGCCGAGAAGCGACGCCAGTTCGATCAGACGATGGTATCCGGCGTCATTTTGGGCGAACGCCGAAAAGGGGAGTTGCATCCCCTGTCCCACGATCGCCGGAAACGCCATTCCGAGGATCGGCTTGATGCCGGCTTCCACGCACTTCCGGTAGAACTTGATCGTTGCGAACATATTCTGTTCATCGGCGATCCCGAGTGCGGTGAATCCGTCCGTTTTCGCCCGTCCGACGATGCGGTCACAATCGATGAGCGACCCGTTGAACGAGTATCCCGTTTGAACGAAAAGATTGCTTTTGAGCATGTCATCCACCGGCTCGATTATACCATACCGCCGCGCTTTCCGATAGGCTACTTCTTGCGGAAGATCAAAAACAGGCCGACCACGGCGCACGCCCCGGACAGGACCTCGACGAACGGGAAGGCCTCCCACCAGGACATCGGAACCGGGGCCGCGACGATCGTAAACGACACCGTCCGATAGGGTTCTCCGTCAAAATAGAGGACGAGTTCGTAGGTTCCCGGATCCGTCACCGCAAGCGTCCCGGCGACGCCGATCCCGCCGAGCACGGCGGTCCCGTTGAGTGCGATCGTGACGCCTCCCTCGTAAACGCCGCCGTCTTCGACCCCCGCGGCCGACGGCAGGATCGCAAAGGCGATCGTGCGGAGGTATCCGTTGGCGGCGTAGACGGTGAGCACGTGTCGCCCGGGGATCCGATACGGATCTCCCGCGGCGTAGGGCGCCTCGTCGATCATGAGTGCGGATGCGTTTGAAAAGATGCGGATCGCATCGGTCGTCTGAAAGTCGTCGGCGATGTTGGCGACATACGGACGGATCACGAACGAAAGCGTCTTCCGATATCCGTTTTCACCCGCGATCGCAAGCTCATGGTTGCCCGGCATCGCAAAAACGTCGCCCGATGCGTACGGCGCGCCATCGATCGAAAGAACCCCTTTTGCGGTGATCGTCACCCCTTCGTCGTAGGTCCCGCCGGCGATGACGCCCGCGATCAGCGGATCGACGGTGACGCAGGCGCGGTAGACGTATTCGCCGTCGGACACCGTCAGTTCATAGATCCCGGGTTCCTCGATCAGGATTTGATCGACATCGGCGCCGTCGATCGTCGCAAAGCCGCGATACTGATAGGCAAACGAACCTTCCGCCGCAAGTTCTTCCGGCAGGGTCGTTTCCGCAAGCGACGCGTCGAAGACATAATCGGCCGCATGCGCGTCGTCTTTTGACAAGACCAGCAGATGGCCGTGGTTGTTGTATCCGGTCATCAGGCCGGGTACGCCCGCACGATCAAGATAGCTCCCGTCGCGGGTGAAGGTGAGGATCTCCGTCTTGCGAAGCGACGACCCGCCGCTTCCGGGAATCCCGCGGGTTTCGGTCACGAGCGTGAAGACGTCGTCCGCGAGAATCGCGAAGTAGATGAACGTCTCGTCATTGCCGCCATCGTACAGATAGGTCGCGATCTCCGCATGGGTCGAAGCGTCGGTGATGCGAAGCCACGCGTCGCCGTCAAACGGATCCGCCGATTTGACGAGACGTCCGAATTCATAGAGCCGGCCGTCCCACAAGACGCCGCCGGGACCGGCGTCGATCGCCGGCGAGCCGACGGGATCGACGGGGATCGCGATGAACATGAGGCAAACCAGAAGACTCAAAATTGACATGAAAAAAACCTCCTCGCATCAATGATACGCGGGAGGTTCTCTCATTCTTTATCGACGTGTCTTCAGGCGTGGATCAAACGGACCGTATCGCGGGCGATCATGACTTCCTCATTGGTCGGGACGACCCAGACCTGGATCTTCGAATCCGGGGTCGAGATCAGCCGTTCGACGCCGCGGCATTCGTTCTTGGCCTCGTCGATCGCAACGCCGAGGGCGGTCAAACGCGCGCAGATGATCGAGCGGGTCGAAGGCGCGTTTTCGCCGATGCCGGCGGTGAAGACGATCGCGTCGGCGCCGCCGACATAGCAGTGATAACTGGCGACATAGTCGGCGATCCGCTTCGCCTGGACGTCGAGGGCGAGGCGGGCGCGGGCGTTTCCGCGGTTGGCCGCATCCCAGAGGTCGCGCGAATCGGAGGAAACGCCGGAGACGCCGAGATAACCGGACTGCTTGTTCAGGATGGCCGTGATCTCCCTGGCGGACTTGCCCTTCTTGACCATCATGTATTCGATGACGGCGGGATCGATGTTGCCGGAGCGGGTGCCCATCGGAATGCCTTCGAGCGGGGTGAACCCCATCGAGGTATCGATCGAGACGCCGCCCTTGACGGCGCAGATCGAGGCGCCGTTGCCAAGATGGCAGACGACGACGTTCACGTCCTTGGGTTCTTTGCCCATCAGGACGGCGACGCGTTCGGAAACATATTTGTGAGACGTGCCGTGAAAACCGTATTTGCGGACCGCATGGCGTTCGTACCAGTCGTAGGGAACGGCGTACATATACGCCTCTTCCGGCATGTGAGCATGGAAGGCGGTGTCGAAGACGGCGACCTGCTTCACGGTGGGAAGGATTTCCTTGAAGGCCTTGATGCCCGTGAGGTTCGGGATCAGATGCAGCGGCGCGAGGTCGACGAGTTCCTCGAGGATCGCGATCTCCTTGTCGGTGATCAGAACCGACTCGGTGAGGACGTCGGCGCCGTGGACGACGCGGTGGCCGACGCCTTCGATTTCGTCGAAGGACTGGATCACGCCGAGTTCGATCAGCTTGTCGAGAACGAGCTTGGTGGCGACGGCGTGGTTGTCGATGTCGAACATCTGCTGGATTTTTTCGCCGTTCACCTTGATCGTGAAGACGGAGTCCTTCATGCCGATGCGTTCGACGATGCCGGTGGTGATCACCGTTTCCTCGGGCATGCCGATGAGTTGGAATTTGAGGGATGAGCTGCCGGCGTTGACCGCCATGATTTTTGCCATTGTCTTTGTTCTCCTATGTTTGATCAATCAGCGAAGATTGTCGGTAAACCAGATGTTGATGCCCTGGATCGCGCGGGCCGCGGCTTCGGCGTCCTCGAAGGACGGGATGTCGGCGAGCAGGACCTTGGAAGGCGCTTTGGCGCCGCCGCGCGCGTTCTGCATGATGAGGATGCTCTTCCCCATTCCCCGGAACATCGCATCGGGCAGTTTGACAAGCCCGACGACATTCCATGCGCCGTGGATCACGGTGCGGAACGCGTCCGCGCCGGGAATCGTGAAGAAATCGTTTTCGATCAGGCCGACGAACCAGCCGTCGTCCTTCACGTTGGCGCGGTGATGCTTGATCACCTCGTACGGGAAGTACGCGCCGTCGTCGACGATGCGCGACGGCGGAAAATCGGTGAGAAGGACGTCCGCGGCGACGCCGGCGAAGGAAAACGTATCCTGACAAAAGACATCGTCGCCCGCGTCGGTCATGGAAAACATCGCTTCGGCGATTTTATAGGCGGTCAGGTCGACCTCGACGCCGTAGAGTTTCGTGGTGCGGTCGAGGTTGTTCGCGGCGGTGACGAGCAGGTTGCCGGTGCCGACGAGCGGATCGAACAGCACGAGCGGACCGGCGGGGATCAGTCTGCCGATCAGGTAGGCGGCGAAGATGCCGATCGTGTCGGGGGTCATATCGGAATTCGGACGGCGGACATGTTTGAACCCTTTGAGGATGCAGAGTTGAAGGGCCTTGCGCACTTCTTCCTTCTGGAATTCGATTTTCTTCACCGGCCGAAGCCGGGCGGCCGCCTTGCGGCGCGATCCCTCCGGCATTTCCGGTCCGACGCTGCCGGCATGGATCGCCGCGCAGGCTTCGACGATGCCCTGAAGGTATGGCGTCTTGGCGTTTTCGTAGAGCAGGGACGCATATCCGTCCACCGCATCATAAATGATTTCTATATTATCTTTGTTTAACATAAATCCACCTCAACTATTGTAACATACCGTCGTGCGATTCACAAGCACAGACGCAGCCGACGACCTTGTCGCAAAATGACGCGTTCGTGGTACAATGGAAGCGGTGATCCCCGTGCGAAAATGGATGATAAAACTGATTCACAAGTATCAAACGACCTTCGCGGGTCGGCCGGCGCGCTGCCGCTACCATCCGACCTGTTCGAACTATGCGATCGAAGCCTATGAAAACTACAACTTCTTCTACGCCACGATCCTCACGATCTGGCGGATTTTACGATGCAATCCGCTGTTCAAGGGCGGGTATGACCCGATCCCGAAGTACAAGAAGATCCTGAAGGCGGAACTGAAAGCCGAAAAGGAGAACAACGACGCTCGTTGAAGCGTCATTTTTTTTCGGGCAAAGCGGTTTCCGCATGGTGGTCGTCGTGCTCGTCGGGATGACCGGTGAAATACATCAGTTTCGGGTCGATTTCATGCGCGTCGACCAACGCCTTGCGAGAGAAGAACGGACCGACGAACTGATAGAGGATGCCGGCGATCAAAATGACCATGAAGAGCGTTTTGCGCCATTCTTCCGGAAGCGATTCCTCATGGAGCACGACCTGTGCCATACCGATCGAGACGGTCGCCTGCGGAAGCAGGGCGCGGACGAGGAATTTGAGGACTTTTGGATCGGTCTTTTTGATTTTCGAACCGATGAAGATGCCGATCTGCTTGCCGGCGACGCGGACGACCGCGTAGGCAAGGACGAGGATCAGGATGAACCACCAGACCGCCTCGACGCTTTGCATTTCCATCACGAACTGGGCGCCGATCAGGGCGAAGAAAACGAGGATGAACGGCGGCGTGAACCCGTCGACCGCCTCATCGTTTTCCTTGCGGAGATCCTTCGGGATGAAGTTCGTGAAGAAAATTCCCATGAACATCGGGGTGAGAATCGGCGAAAGCACGAAATGCACTTCGCCGATTTGCCAGTCGTGCAGCGCCAGCGCGGCCGTGAGCAGAACGGCGGCGACGGTTTCGGTGAGGAAGGTCTGCTTATATTCGGGATCGCGGCGTTTCGCGAGTTTGATGAAGATCGCGAGCAAGGCGCCGATGATGGCGCCGACCGCGATCGATCCGACGATTTCCAGGAATGGTTCGGCGATCGCGACTTCGGGATTCGGGGATCCTCCCGCGGCGGCGGCGCCGGCGATTGCGAGCGCGACCGAGAAGAGGATGACGCTGACGATGTCGTCCATCCCGATGTGCGGCATGATCGCGTTCGTCAGATGTCCTTTGGTCTTGTATTTGCGCGACAGGACCATGATCGTTTCGGGCGAGGTCGCGGTGGCGATGACGCCGACGATGATGGCCATGTACCACGGCGCGCCGAACAGGATGAACAGAAGCGTCACGAGGCCGATCGTGAAGACCGCCTGCGTGAGAACGATCACGGCGACTTCCGAGAAGTTCGCCCGCAGCGATTTTCGATGCAGCCGCGTACCGAGTTCGAACGCGATGAACGCGAGCGCGACGTTCGACAGGATCGAAAGACTGCCATAGACGGATTCGCCGTCCGCGAAGAGCAAAAAGCCGCCGAGGATCAACCCGGAGACGAAATACCCCGTGATCGACGGGAGCCGGATCGTTTCGGCGAGGCGACCGAGGATCGCGCCGATGGCGATGACGACCGCCAAAACGGCGAGCGCGTTGAAGAACGATTCGTTGATGATGGAAAGAAACAGTGCGGGCATGAGAATCCTCCTCGGGAGTGCGACGTAATCATTATATCGTACGGGAAGCGTTTTTCAAAATGAAATAGCGGACTCCCGACGAAACCGCAACGGCGGCTTCTTTCCCCGGTTCAATCGTCGATGACTTCGACGGCATCGCTTGCGAGCCGATAGACGTCGCTGATCTTGTCGGCGATTTCGCCTAAGATCGCCTCGCCTTCGAGCCCGTCCTTCCGCATGTAGTCGAATTGGCGACGAACCATGTGGTTCTGCGGCATGAAGACGATCCGATAGGCGACGCCGTCTTCCGAGAAATCGACTTCAAGCGTCGATCCGTCCTTGAACTGGGCGCGATGTTCTTGAATGATCTTGCCGTCGGGGCTACGGGAAATCAGTTCGTACGAGCGTTGTATCGGCGCCCCGCCGAAATCGATCCGCTCCAGGAAATCCCGGCTTCCCGGAACGCGTTGGCACGCGATCAGGCTTTCAAACGCCGAGGTCGGTTTTTCCACCGCTTTCGCAATCCAGCGATCGACATCGTTCTTCGCTTTTTTCCCAAACCGCCATAGCGCCATATGAACCCTCCGTCCGGCCGCGTTCCGCCGGTGCCCAATCAATTATAGCACGTTCCACCGCCGTCTTCACCGCCTAAAACAAAAAAGCACCGGCGCTTTCGCCGATGCTTTTTTCGCTATCGTAATCGACTTGAAGATGGTGCGGATGACAGGGTTCGAACCTGCATGCCGTGAGGCAATAGATCCTAAGTCTATCGCGTCTGCCAATTTCGCCACACCCGCGCCGATTGAAAGATGGTGACCCGCAGGCGATTTGAACGCCTGACCCTTTGATTAAAAGTCAAATGCTCTACCAACTGAGCTAGCGGGTCGATTGGCTGGGCTAGCTAGAGTTGAACTAGCGGTCTCGGAGTCAAAGTCCGATGCCTTAACCACTTGGCTATAGCCCAATCTTTTGCGAAACACGAGTGGGGCGAATGATGGGAATCGAACCCACGAATGTCGGAGCCACAATCCGATGCGTTAACCACTTCGCCACATCCGCCATATTCATTCGTTTTTCGCACCTATAAGTCTACTAAATCGGTCGGTAATTGTCAAGCATTATTTCCCAAACGGAACCGGTTCGAAGAAACGAAAAGGGGTCGCGCCGGCTTGCCGCGACCCCTGATGTATGCATTCCTCATTCTCCCGTCATGGCGATGCCGAACCCCTGGTCGCCGAGATGGATGTAGAACACCGGCGAGAGCGTCTGAGTCAGGTGGATCCGGATGTCGGGGTTCTCGCGTCCGATCGCTTCGACGAGCCGATCGCCCCAGTCGTCGCGGTTGATCGCGATCACGTCGACGGACACGTTGCGATGAAGCACGCGATAGGCGCGGACGTTTTGCAGGAAGTATTCATAGCAGGCGATGTTGGTCCGCTCCTTCTTCGTGAGTTGGAGTTTCCCGTCGATCATCTCGATGATCGGCTTGATATGCAAAACCGTGCCGATGAGCGCGCTCATCTTGTTCAGGCGGCCGCCGCGGAAGAGGTTCATCAGATTCGAGAGCGTGAACATCACCTTGGCGTCGGCGAAGAGCGACTTGCACCGTCCGACGACCCGGTCGAACGGATGGCCGGCCTCGATGTCGGCGATCAACGCCATCACGCCGTTGGTGACGCCATAGGAGGCCACCGCGGTCGGATAGATTTCGACTTCGAGCGGGATGTCGAGCATCCCCTTCGCGATCACGGCCGACTGGGCCGTGCCGGAAATCTTGTCGGAAATCAGGACGACGAGCACGTGCGTGTATCCTTCGCTCGCGAATTCTTCATAAAGGCGCAAAAATTCGCCCGGCGCGGGCTGCGAGGTCGTCATCTTCTTCGCGGTGTGAAGATGCTCCATCATCTTTGCTTCGGTAATGTCCGTCTCACGATACTCGTTGCCGTCGATCAAGACGTTGAGCGGCGCGACCTTGACGCACGCATGCGTCAGGATGTCGCCTCTGGTGAGGGTGGTGCTGTCGATGAGCAAACCGATTTTCGGCATGTTTTTACCTCTTTCTTGAGACGTCGGAAGCGAAATCGATGATTTCGTCCGGTACTATGTCACACATACTACTCTAACAAATGGAAGGGCGTGATGTCAAGCCGTACGGTGTGAAGTTTTTGTATAAAGAAAAACAGCCGCGCATCGGCGGCTGTCGGTCAGGCTTGGGCTTTCTTGTGTTCTTCGATGATTTTCGCGACCAGGTTGCCCGGGACTTCCTCGTAGCGGAGGAACTCGCGGGTGAAGGTGCCGGAGCCCTGGGTCATGGCCTTGAGGTCGATCGTGTACTTGACGATTTCGACTTCGGGGACTTCGGCGACGACTTTCTGGTAGCCTTGATCCGCCGGTTCCATGCCGAGGACGCGGCCGCGGCGCTTGTTCACGTCGCCGAGCACGTCGCCGAGGTATTCGTCCTTGATCGTGACGACGATCCGATGGATCGGTTCGAGGATCGTCGGCTTGGCTTTCGCGCAGGCTTCCTTGAAGGCGAGCGAGGCGGCCATCTTGAAGGCGAGTTCGTTGGAATCGACCGGATGGTATTTGCCATCGGTGAGGATGCCTTTGATGTTGATGACGGGGAAGCCGGCGAGCGGTCCGTGTTCGAGGGTTTCCTGGAGACCCTTGTCGACGGCCGGGAAGTAGTTGCGCGGGACGACGCCGCCGAACACTTCTTCGGCGAATTCGTACTCTTTGTCGGCGAACGGTTCGAAGCGCATGACGACGACGCCGTAGTAGCCGGATCCGCCGGACTGCTTGACGTAGCGGCCTTCGGCGGTCGCGGTCTGCTTGATCGTTTCGCGGTAGACGACCTGCTGGTCTTCGGTTTCGACGTCGACCTTGTAGGCGTTTCTCATCTTGTCGACGATGTATCCGATGTGGATCGAGCCCTGTCCGCCGATGAGCAGCTGGGCGGTTTCCTTGTTGCGCTTGATTTCAAAGGTGCCGTCTTCGAGCACGATCTTGGCGAGGGCGTTGCCGAGCTTGTCTTCGTCGGCTTTGTTCTTCGGTTTGATCGAGACGTACATCGTCGGGCTCGGGGTGACGGTCGCATCATAGACGACCGGGGCCTTCTTGTCGGAGAGCGTCGTATCGGTCGTGACCTTGGCCATCTTCGTGACGGCGCAGATGTCGCCCGCATGACACAGATCGAGGGGCGTCTGGGTCTTGCCGACGACGGTGAAGAGCGGACCGACCTTCTCGACTTCGCCGGAATGCGAGACGTAGACTTCCTGGTCCTTCTTGATCGTGCCGGACTTGACCTGCATCAGGTTGATGATGCCGACGAACGGGTCGACGAGGGTCTTGAAGACGTAGGCGGAGAACGGTTCGTCGTCGGCGCACTTGCGTGTGACGACATCTTCGGTTCCGGGCTTCTTGCCTTCGGAGGGGGCCGCTTCGGACATCGACGGGAAATACTCGCGGATCATGTGCAAAAGCGTGAGCGGACCGATGTTCTTGGTCGCGGAGCCGACCATGACGGGAATGGCTTCGCCCGAGGAAACGGACAGCCGGAGGCCGTGCTTGATTTCGTCGATCGAAAGTTCTTCGCCGTTGAAATACTTCTCCAGCAGCGCTTCGTCGGCGCCGGCGACGTTTTCGACGAGTTCCTGGCGGAGCGCCTGGACCTTATCGAGCTTGTCGGGATAGATGTCGCCGTCGACGCAGGCGATGCCGTCATAGATGCGGGCCTTGAGCTCGACGATGTCGGCGAAACCGTTGAAATCGTTCTGTTTCCCGATCGGGAGGCAGAACGGGATGGCCTGCTTGCCGAGCCGGTTCTTGATCAGGTTCAGGACTTCGTCGAACTTGATGTTCTCCTTGTCCATCTTGTTGACATAGATGATCGCCGGCAGATTGTGCTTGCGGATTTCCATCCACATCTTCTCCGCGCCGACTTCGACGCCCTTGGTCGCGTCGAGGACGAGGACCGCGCCGTTCGCCACGCGTAGGGCATGGCCGATGTCGCCGATGAATTCGTCGGCGCCGGGGCAATCGAGAAAATTGATTTTGGTATTCTTGAACTCGACCGGGATGATCGCGGTCGAGAGCGAAGAGAGGCGAGTCTGTTCTTCCGGAGTATAGTCGGAGACGGTGTTCTTCTTCTCGACTTCACCCTTCTTTTCAATGCCACCGGCGGTATAGATGAGGGACTCCGTCAAAGAGGTTTTTCCGGATCCGAGGTGGCCGAGAATGATCACGTTCTTGATATTCGAGGCGAGGTATTCTTTCATGCGCTGTTCAGGCTCCTTCCGTTAAAACGCTTTCAGTCTAGACTATTATATCATATCTCCCCTGAAAAGAAAGAATCCATTTTGAAGTATTTAGAAGAAGAAAAAACCGTGGTTCATCCTTGCGGATCGGCCACGGTTTTGATTTGCGAGCGGTAGATGTTGGCATAGACGCCGTTCTTCGCGAGGAGGTCCTTATGACGGCCTTCCTCGACTTTGACGCCGTTTTCGAGGACGACGATCCGGTCGGCGTTCTTGATCGTCGAAAGGCGGTGGGCGATGACGATCATCGTCCTTCCCTTGGCGACCGTTTCGAGCGCGTGCTGGATCATTTCCTCGGTTTCGGTGTCGATGTTCGCGGTCGCCTCGTCCATTACGAGGATTGCCGGGTCGTGCACGACGGCGCGGGCGAACGAGATAATCTGTTTTTCGCCGACGGAGAAGTTCCCGCCGCCGCGGGCGACCAGCGTGCGGATGCCGTCGGGCAGTTTCGCGATGACCTTTTTCCCGCCGATCCGGACGAGCACGTCTTCGACGTCCTGATCGGAGAGTCCCTCGACGCCGAACCGGATGTTGTCGGCGAGCGTCCCCTTGAACAGCACCGGGTCCTGGAGGACGATCCCGACGTGCATGCGGTAGGACCGTTTTGAATGCGTCGTGATGTCTTCGCCGTCGATCTTGATCATCCCCATGTCGCACGGTTTGAAATCATAGAAGCGGAGCAACAGGCTCATCAGCGAGGATTTGCCGGACCCCGTATGACCGACGAGACCGACCATTTCGCCGGGTTTGACGTGCAGGTCGACCCCCTTCAGGACGGGATGGCCTTCCTGATAGGAGAACCAGACGTTTTCAAACGCGATGTCGCCCTTGAACCGGGGGATGGCTGCGAAGGATCCGTCCTCCTGCTCGCCGTCGATGATGCGGAAAATGCGGTCGGTCTTGACGATCGCATGCTGGAGGTTGCCGAATTCGCGGAAGAGCGTGCCGACCGGTTCGATCAGACGCCCGAGATAGTCGTTGTAGGCGTAGACGATGCCGGCGGTGACGACGAAGCCGGCGACGGTCAGATAACCGTTGCCGAAATAGAACACGATCGCCGCGGTGACGAGCGCGCCGACAAGACGGATCATGTTCCAGCCGATCGACAGGTGGAGGCGCTGTTCCTTCATCTTTTCGTTCATGAAGTCAAGCGACAGTTCGTCGAAGTCCTTCGTGGTCTGGGACTGGAAGTTGAAAATCTGAAGGATCGAGATGCCGTTGATGATCTCGTTCAGGCGGGCGGTGATCATCGAAGCCTGTTCGTTGACCTTGACCGCGATCGTATTGAGTCGTTTCACGAAGAAGCGGAGCCAGACATAGACGAGCGGGAAGACGATGAAGGTGATGAGGGCGAGCGTCGTGTCGAGGTAGAACATGCCGATATAGGCGAAGACGACCGACATCGTCGCGTTCACGAGCAGGTTCATGATCGTCGAGAAGAGGTTCATCATGCCGCCGACGTCGGAGATGACGCGGTTGGCGATCTTGCCGGCGGGTTCGGTCTCGAAGTATTCCATCGGCATCCGCTGTAAACACGCGATCGCGTCCTTGCGGGCGTCGCGCACCATATTCACGTTGATCATCATCGTCGTGATGCGCTGGATGTAGGTGAAGATGATTTGCAGGATGAAGCGGATCAGAAGCAGGATCAGGAAGATGACGAGCGGCCGGACGAACGGCCCGTAGAACGCGAGGACTTCGTCGTGGGTCAGCTTGACCGCCGAAAACGCATAGAGTTCGTCCTGCGGCGTGATGACCGTCAGGGTATCGCCTTCGACGTTCTTGTTGCCGGTCGGGACGGCGTCTTCGACGAAATAGAAGCCGCCCTGGTAGAGGACGACCGAGACGCGGTCGCCGCCGACGTCTTTCTGCGTATAGTAGTTTCCGCCGTACAAAACGACGTTTTCGCCAGATGCGTCGGTATGGTACCACGGGTCCTCGATGCCGACGAGATAGTCGTCGAGGATCGCCTTCACGAGCAGCGGGGCGGCGAGCCCGAGGGCTTGGACGACGAGCATCGCGAGGATCGTAATGACGAGCAGTTTTTTATATTTGGCGATGTAGCGCCAGACTTTTTTCATCGCTTTCATCGCATCACCTCATCGTGATCTGCTGGATGAACTGGTCTTTGTACCAGCCGCCCTGCCGAAGCAGATCCTCATGTTTCCCACGCTGGGTGATCTTCCCCGCCTCGAGGACGAGGATCAGGTCCGCGTCACGGATCGCGGAGAAGCGGTGCGAGATGATGATGTTCGTCTTCCCGCCGCGGGTTTCGCGCAAGCGGGCGATGATGTTTTCCTCAGTCGTCGCGTCGACCGCCGAAAGCGAGTCGTCGAGAATCAGGATCTCCGGGTCCTTGATGAGCGCGCGGGCGATCGAAAGACGCTGCTTCTGTCCGCCGGACAAGGTCGAACCGGCTTCGCCGACCTGGGTATGCAAGCCTTCGGTGAGATAGATGACGTCCTTCTCGAAATCGGCGTTCTTGACCGCCTTGTCGAGGTCGGCGAGGCCAGCGCGGGGATTGCCGATCATGATGTTTTCGTCGACGCCCTTCTTGAAGAGCATGTGCGCCTGCGGCACATAGCCGACAAGGGCGCGGACGTCGTGGATCTTGTACTTGCCGATCGACACGCCGTCGATCGCGATCTCGCCGTCGGTCACGTTGAATTCGCGGAGCAACTGCCGGATCAAGGTTGACTTGCCGGCGCCGGTCGGACCGACGATGCCGATCGTCTGGCCCTTCTCGATCGAAAAGTCGATGTTCTTGATGACGGGCGCCTTGTCAAACGGATATTTAAAGGTGACGTTCTTGAAGTCGATCCGGTTGAACGCGAGGATCGGCTGGGAAGCCGCTTCGTCCTTGACTTCCGGGGCGGTGGACATGATCTCTTCGAACCGGTCGATTGAAACCTGGGCGTTGTTGAGCTGCGTGAAGAAGCCGGCGATCGAGACGATCGGTCCGTAGAGGGTGCCGACGTAGGCGAGGAAGGTGACGAGCTCGCCGACGGTGATTTCCTGCTGGATGACAAGGAAGGCACCATAGGCGAACGCCAGAAAATAGGTGACGCCGTAGACGATTTCAAAAAGCGGGTTGAACCAGTTTTCATAACGGACGATGTACCGCCAGGACTCGATGTCCTTGTCGATCGCCTCGTATTGGCGCTTCAAGTCGTTTTCTTCCTGGACGTAGGCGCGGATGACCTTCATGCCTTCGACCGACTCGAGGACCTTGTCGGTGAATTCGGCGTAGATCTCGCGGTGTTTTTTCACATACTTGCGCTTGCGGTTGCGGATCACGTTGAGTCCGGTGAGCGCGATCGGCATGATCGTGACGGCGATCGCGGTGAGTTTCCAACTGATCGTGAAGCCCATCAAGAGGATCGCGAGGACGATCACGGAGGTATTGAAAATCAGCCCTTCGAGCATCGATGTGGCGGCCGTCGTGATCGCGTCGAGATCGTTCGTGACGCGTGAGATCAAATCGCCTTTCGGATAGGCTTCGTAGAAATTCGAGTCCATTTCAAAAAGGTGGTCGAGGTATCGGCGGCGCAACTTGAAAGCGAGTTTCTGGGCTTCCTTGGTGATGATGTAGTTATAGGCGAACGAGAGAAAATAGCGGCCGAGCGGCAGGGCGATGAGGACACCGACGAGCCAAAGCATCGACGTGCGGTTGAGGCCGCCGAGGACGATCGTGTCGATCGCCAGTCCGAGCGCCTTCGCCGGAAGCAGCGAAATGAAGGAGATCGACAACAAAAGGAAGAGCATGAGGACATAGATCTTCCACTCTTCCTTGATGAACCATGCAAGTTTTTTAAAGATGGTTTTCATCGTTTATCCCGTTTCACTTGACGAAGCGGCCGTACGTCGACTTGCGGCGGTCGACGACATACGCCTGTTTCAGGATCGCTTTCTGGAAAGCGGCGATCACGCTTCTGGTCTCGTCGGCGTCCTCGATCGTGAAGTCGAGCCGGGCGACGGAAATGCCGGAGGTTTTGAAGAATTCGATGAAATCGATAAGATTGAGGGCGCGCGAATTGAGCACGCGGATGTTGCAGTTGCCATCGTTCACAAGCGGGAATTCGTATCCCATGCGGTCTTTCAGTTTGTATTGATTGCGCGCGCAAAGCGTGCAGCCGACGTTCGTCTGAAACGTCTTGGCGATCGGACAGTACTTCGAAATCATCAGATCCTGATATCCGTACGCGACGATCTCGAGCGCCGGTTTTTCGCCGTAGCGGGCGAGATAACCGTCACCCAGGGCTTTGATCCGATCTTGCGACAATTCCGCCGACAGGGTGACGGAGCCGGCGCCGTGGCGGCCGAGGAAATGGACGGTGCGGAGGTTCGCGACATTCATGAACAAATCGGCGAGGAAGGGATGATCGAGGGCCGAGAGTTCGCTCGCATAGGCTTCCCGCGCCGGATCGATTGGGACGCCGGCGGGCCGGATGCGGAGGCGTTCGGGGATCAGGCGTACGCCGGGATAGGCCGACGGATCGAAGCGGAGGATTTCCTCGTAGGCGATCGTCTTGACGCCCATCGCCCAGGCGGTCTGCAGTTGTTCCTCGGTCCGGACCTTGGCGACGAGCGCAAACGGCTTCGGTCTGAACCCGGCCGGGATGTCGTCGATCGCGACGATCTTCGGTTCACGGCGCGGCGCGACGCGCTGCTCGGTGAGCTTTTCGATCGCCATTCGGCGGGTTTCGTTGATCGCCTTGACCGGAATGAACCCCTTCCCGTCCGCATCGATGCGCAGCTCGGTCCAGAAGAACGGCGTGTTCCCGAGTTTCGCGATCTGGTCTTCGATTTCCTTCGTCCCGACCGGGCGATTCGTCGCCGGCGGGATCGGAAAGGCCGTTTCGGCTTCCGCAAGGCGTCCCGCTTCATCGCGGACGACGAGCCGAAGGGGGGATCCGACCTTCGCGATCACGGTGCCCGCGATGCCGATTCTTTTAAAGGATTCGTCGTCATAGACGGAAAGTTCGGTTGCCAGCGCGTGGTCGAGCGTCTTCATCACCTTCGCGCCGACCTCGATGATCTCGGCGCTGTCGAGCTGGATCGTTTCACCGGCGAAGGCGCGCGTCACGAGCTTGTCGCCGGAAAGGATGCGGGAAACGACATCGCCGGAATCGGTCGATCCGACGAAGCGGATGCCGTCGTTCACTTCGAGCATCTCGATGAGTTTGACCGTCGCCTTGCCGCGGAGAAACGCGGTGACGGTGCCGACCTCGATTCCCATGTGGTTCGGGCGATGGGGATTGTTGATGTCGTTCGGAGCGGTGTTGAAAAGATACCCCTGGGTATAGTCGCGGTTGAAAACGCGCTTCAAGAGATCGATTTCCTTTCGGAAGTCAATCTCCGTCAGCCCGGCGAGCGCATCGAGCGCCTTGCGGTAGCTTTTCACCGTCTGGGCGACGTATTCGGGCTTGCGCATGCGGCCTTCGATCTTGAAGGCGGCGACTCCGGCTTCGGCGAGTTCGCCGAGCCGTTCGAGCGTCATGAGGTCTTTCGGACTCATCAGGTAGGCTTCGTCGGTCACGGGTACGTCATCTTTGAGGAGGGTATAGGGCAGGCGGCACAATTGCGCGCATTCGCCGCGGTTCCCGGATCGCCCGCTGACGAGCGCGCTCCACAGGCAGTTGCCGGAATAGGAAACGCAAACCGCGCCGTGCACGAAGACCTCGAGTTCGATGTCGGTCGTCTGGCGGATTTCCTTGATCGTATCGATCGACGTTTCGCGGGCGAGGATGATCCGCTTGACGCCGAGTTCCGCAAGTTTCTTGGCCTGCGCGGGCAGATGCACGTTCATCTGGGTGGAGGCGTGGATCGGCGTGTTCGGATAGCGATGGAGAAAAACGTCGAGGACCCCGAGATCCTGGACGATGATGGCGTCGATGTCATGGGCGACGAGGAAGTCGGCGTACGAAAGCAGGTCGTCGAACTCGTCGTCATAGATGATGGTGTTGATCGTGACATAGACCGAAACGCCGCGGAGGTGGGCGAACCGGATCAATTCGTCGATGTCGTTGTCGCCGAAGTTTTCGGCGAAGGCGCGGGCGCCGAATTTCTTGCCTCCGAGATAGATCGCATTGGCACCGGCGTTGATCGCCGCAATCGCGGAAGCCTTGCTTCCGGCGGGAGCCAGAAGTTCCCCTATTCGCATGTTAACGCCTCCTCTCGTACCATCGTCTATTATATCATCAATCAATGCGCCGAGCACGCCGACGCGCAAGAAATCGCGAAAAAAAAGGCCGTCGCAACGGCCTTGGTGGTGCGGTTGATTCACTTGTTCGAAGTCTTGTAGATGTCGGGCAGATTCTGACGCTGATCCATCAGAATGCCTTCGATGGCATCGAAGATTTCCCGCTTCTTCATCGGGAAGCAGTCGTCGCAGAAATTCGGTCGTTCGCAGTTGGCGCAGTAGATGCTCGTCATGTCCTTGTATTCGTTGACGATCGCCAACGTTGCGTCAATCGTGGCGATTTCGTCCTGACGGCGGAGGAAATAATAAGCCTCCAGCACTTCTTCGACGACTTTGTCCTGCAGCTCGTTCACGCCGCGCAAAGCCTTGATCCGATGACTCGTTTTCATGACTCCCCCTTCTCTCCCGTCTGATCTGCCGACCGTCTGATGCGCCGAAACGCGCGGTCACGCTTGCGGAAGATGCAATTTCTACTTCCATTATACACGAATCCGGAAAAGTCAAAAGGAGACGATGGAAAATTATGTAAAAATTCACATGATGAATTCCAAGCGCTTACAAAATCGGTCCGATGCGGGCGAGGATCGCGGTGATGATCCCTGCCTTCTCCGCCATATAGCCCTCGATGTCCTCGGGGTGGCGGAGAGCTGCGAGCCGCTTCACCGCGCCGTAGGCGTCGCGGTCGTCCGCATGGGTCCGAAGATGATCGCGGAAAGCGAGATGGCGTTTCCATTCCGCCGCATCCCTGGCGCAGACGTAAAGATGATGCTTCATCAGGTGCGTCTTGTCCTCATATTTGAAGACTTCCCGACCGGGGATTCCTTGGTCGCCCTCATGGCGATACCCGATCGCTTCGAGACGGGTGCGGACAACAGGAAAGTCCGCTAAGGAAGCGATCGCGACGTCGATGTCGATCACCGGTTTCGCGGCGAGGCCGACAACGGCGGTCGAGCCGACGTGTTCGATCGCAAGCGCCGCGTCGCCGAGGGCGTCCGCGAGTTCCGTCCGGATTTTCTGAAATGCCATCGGCCAACGGTCGTCATAGGGAACGACCACGACATGCTTCGTCACCATAAACGCTCCCTCAGCCGAGAATCTGTTGTTGGAAGAACCGGAGCGCGACGTCATATCCGCGGAAACGGGATGGTCCGCCGTCCATGAAACGGAAGGCCTGAACGGTCTCGTCATAGAGAATCGGAATGAGGGTGTCCATCGCGAACGGCATAAACGATGCGAGGGTGCGTTGATTCACAGCCCACGCTTTCACCGTTTCGAAATCGTCTTGGGCGACGCGATTCATATAATAGATCGCGAAGAGAATCCGCTTCTTTCCGGTTTTTTTCCCGCCCGCATCGAGGAACTGCGTAAAGCGTTCGGAAAGGGCGTGGACCTCGTTGGTGAAATCGGCGGTCCGGCGGATCAACGCGGCGTAAACGCTCCGCCGGTTCGTGCGGATCAGCAGATCGCCGTCTTCGACGAATCCGACGACGCGAAATTGAGCGCGCATCGCTTCGGGGCTCGACGGTGCGGCGACCGAGGAAACCGGATTGGCGTTCAGCCGATCGTACCGCAGACCGATCAGATCGAGAAGCAGCGGTTTCAGGTAGACCGACACGACGCCGATGGCGCTGAAGACGGCGACGATCGCAACGATGCTCAGGGCGACGAAGACATCGCGCGAAACGGCGTTTCTTTCCAATACCGCGATGGTCACGAGACAGAGGACGCTCAGCAGGAACAACCCCCCGCCGAGATAGCGGATCATGTTGAGCGCGTGTTTCGATGAAGCTTCTTTCTTCATGGATTTCACCTCTCTAAAGCCTCGGCGGGACTTTCGTCAGCGCCGTTTTCCATTCATCTTCTTGCGCCGTTCGACGGCGGCTTGGTTTCCGTTGACGATTGCCCTTCTTCGGCACTTCAGAAGTTCCCGCCGGCCCGTCTCGGAGCGTGTGAAGACCACGTCGAACTTCCCCGTCGATGCCGCCAGATGACGGGCCAGGATCGCGACGTTCCCGCCGTTTGCGCCGATGATGCCGGGAACCGCGAATGCGATGCGGTAATGATGCCGGCCGAAGACGTTCAGCCGGATCAGAAGATAGCGGGGACTGTCGATCGGGGAGAGGAGTTCGGCGATCGCCGCGGCGAAGCGATTCTTCTCATGCGCGGAGGCCCCCTTCAGCCCGCACTCGACGCGGATGCCGTACGGATCGGTGCGAACCTCGAGACGGGCGGATCGGCTTTCGATCACTCCCATATCGCGCATGGTACGGAGGACGGCTTGGGCCAAGGTGCGGATCGTTCGTTCCGGTGAGGCATGCTTCACGATCCGGAAAATCAAGAATCCCGATCCATATAGCATCGCGAGGGCGATTATGGCGAGCACGAGGACCGACAGGGCGTTGTCGCCCAGGCGGATCGCATCGGCGAAGGCGCGGATGACGATTTCTTCGAGGTAGGTCAAAGCGATCAAAAGAGTCGCGTTCAAATAGGTCGCGCTCATCGGGAAGACACGCTTCGGGACTTCGTCGACCTCGAGGATCTCGCGTGTCGGCGATGCGGCGATGCCGGTCGTCCAGGCGTTTTTCATCGCTTCGCGGTCGGCCGCCTTCGCGAGCATCGCGCGGTTGATCGCATCGATGCCTTCCTTTGTATAGGGCGGCTTGATTAACGTGATCCGATCGATGCCGCTTTGGAGTCCGGAGCCGTCATAGGCGGGCCCGATGAAACTTTCAAAGCGGCGGGAAAGCGATTCGAAGTCAAAGGAACGCGGGCGTTGCACATCGCGCCCGTGACCATCGTAAAATTCCGGTTTGAGGGGGTGGTCGGGTTCGACGGTGGAAAGATGCCATACATTCGCGGTCTTACCGGGTTCGGCGGGATTCACGCGGATCGCCCGTCCCCGCATCTGGTTCGAAAGCATCGAGGTCCCGACGAAACTCGCCAGAATGAGGGCGTTGATACCGGGGGAATCCCAGCCTTCGCCGAGGAGCGCCGCGGTCCCGATGAGGATCTTGATCATCCCACGCTCAAACAGATTCGTCAGCACGGCGACTTTGATCCGGTTTCCACCGGAAAAGACGATTTCGCTTGATTTGCCGTCTGATAACGGGATCGCGGTGATTCTCCCGCCGGCGGCGGCGGTTTCGCGTTGGACGGCCGCGACGAGTTCGGTCGGAACGATCGTGAGCGAGCCGGATAGAACCGCAGTCGGCGCCGTGACGGTCCGCGTCACGGCGGCGAAGACGGTCACCGTGTTGATCGAGGTGAGCGGTTCGTCGTTGCCGAGGATATGGGTCAGATCGCGTTTGATGAAATCCGTCAGGATCAGCATCCGCAGCCCACTTCCGAGCGAAGCGCTTTCGGCGGCGGCGATCGCCCGGATGCCATCCAGTTTTCCGATCGATCCGACGATCGCCTTGCGGATCATCGCGTTGGAGACCAAGGCGATGCGACGCCGCTCGATCAGTCCATACGACTTCAGTTTGTGCTCGATCCAGTCGACGGCTTCCTTCCCGAATCGGTCCTCGCTTTCGAGGATGAATTGGAAGCCGCGTTCAATGGACAATAACGTCGCGCGCGGAACGCGCCCGTCGGGACTCAGGAGGCGGATCATCTTCTTGGGAACGGGAGTGATCGCCGTCGCTCGTTCCGCGACGGCGAGCAAGGCGAGATGGTCGTCCGCCGCTTCGAGCAGTTCGGTCTCGCGGTCGGGATAAAGTTCCACGATCTTTGCGATAATGCCGCGGAAGATGTCCGAATCCGCGATTTCGGCGACGGCTTCCTCGGTGCGGCGGCGATGATCGCGGATCAAGGCCGCTTCGGATTCACCCGGGCAACCAAAATAGACGTAGTCCTGATGCGGACATAACGTCTTTTGAAAAACGAGTTCGGGGACGAAAATCTCCGCATCGATTTCGCCGCAGGTCGAGATATAACGGTTCCATTCGACCGGCGCGGCATCGTAGGGAGGCGTCGCGGTCAGCGCGATCACCTTCACGGTGTCCGCCAGTTCGGCAAGCACGCGTTCAAGTGTTTTCTGCCACTCGCTTCGAAGGTGATGCGCCTCGTCGAGGCAAACCGTCTTGATCCCCGCGTCGCGCATCGTCTGCAGCAGGTCAAGTTCCGCATAGTCGATCGTCTTTCCGACTTCGGCGTCTTCTTCCCGCTCTTCATCGATGAGACGATGGAAGGCGGCGTGAAGTCCCTGGTAGGTGACGGCCGTCAACAGTTTCGGATGGCGCAGATCGAATGAAACGTAATCCGCTTCGACCGCCCCGTCGGGCAGGAAGTGCCGCGCAAAGCGCGACCCCCACTGGTCGCGGATCGTGATCGTCGGCGCGAGGATGATCGCCGGCGCGTCAAGACGCCGGATCAGCTCGAGTCCGAGGACGGTCTTGCCGCTGCCCGGCGAGGCGACGATATGGATCCGTCCGTCGTCGATGTAATGGTTTGATTCGCGGAGAACCGCATCCTGATAAGTCCGGAACGTTCCCTTGAAGTTGATTCCCTGAAATCCCATCGTATTTGCTCCGAGTTTTCGTCTTTTCATCGACACTTCGTTCATTTTCCATTATACACCACCGACGGACGCGCGGTCATCCCCTGAAAAAATAAAAAACCGTCGCACGGATGCGACAGTCATGTGGTTGGTGGCAGGGGCGACAGGATTTGAACCCGTTCAAACAGTTTTGGAGACTGCTGTGCTACCGTTGACACCACGCCCCTAAAGGTCTATTAACATTATCCAACAACCGTCCGAAATAGTCAAGGAATTTTCATGGGCGCGCCGGCGGAGAAACCGCATGCGCGCCCATGTCCATTCATCCTTTTTCGATCGAGACGAGACGGTAGCCTTCGGCGGCGAGGGTCGCGGCGATGATGTCCTTGGAAACGAACCCTTCGTACGTGGCGTAGCCTCCGGAAAGCGAGACGGTGACATCGGTGATGCCGTAGATGGCGCTGAGGACGGTTTTCACGTCGCGCGCACACCCTTCGCAGCACATGCCTTCGATGATTGCCCTTTTCATGCGAATCCCCTCCTTGTCTTCATTATAACGGATACCGGTGTCGGTGTCAAATCACCTTTTTGAACGGGAAGAGCGCAAGGAAGTCCTCGAGCATCGCCTTGATGTGCGGCGGGATGCGCTTGAATGCCTTGGCGATTGGGTCGGGTGACTTGCCGTCGGCGAAGGCGTTCCAGACGGACGCCTTGACGTCGGGGTTCAGGATCACGTCGACGAGCATGCGGTCGAGATCGGCGAACGCCGCCGTGCGGCCGGCGTCGCGGATGACCTTGTCGACGACGATTTCGACGTTTTCGTATGCGGAAACGGGACCCGTTTCCACGATCATTCGGGTTCCCTCCCGGCGGGTCGGGAATCCTTCGACCTCGCCCGTCATGTTCACGAACGCGACGCGATAACTGCGGCGGACGGGAATGTACCCTTTTGCCAACTTGTCGGGGAGAATCCGGAGAATCGTCTTCTTCCCGTCGCGGACGAGCGCAAAGCGGGTTTCGTGCCGGTCGCCGGAGAGGTATGCGGAAGAATCGCCGTCGTCTTCATAAAGGGTGTACAGACGGTCGGCGCCGGGATAGACGCGGACCTCGAGCGTATCCGGATTCCGATCGGCCGGAGTCAAGGGGTCGGCGGCGAGGACGACGATCCCGCCCTCCCTGACGAAGACGTTCTGATGATCGAGGGGACGATGGAGCCGAAGCACCTTTCCCCCCGGATAGACCTGGTCGGTGAAGAAGTCGGTCCAGACGCCTTTGGGCAGATAGAACTCGGTCGCCGCGCGTTTCGTCCGCGGATCGACGGGAGCGGTGACAGGGGCGACGACCAGTTCGGTGCCGAGCGTATAGACGCCTTCGGCCGCGTACGCCTTTTCCCGTTCGGGTTCGGTGTAATACAGCGGCAAAAGCATCGGCCGACCCTCCGCGGAATCGAGGTGGGCGGCGGTGTAGATGTATGGAACGAGCTGATGGCGGAGTCGGAGGAAGTCCTTGACGACGGCGCGGATGCCCGGCGCATGGCGCCAGGGTTCGCGCACGGCGAAGCGGTTGGAGGTGGAGTGCATCCGCATGATCGGGCTGAACACGCCGAATTCGATCCAGCGGACATAGAGCTCGGGATCTTCTTTGCCGGCGCAGTGGCCGCCGATGTCGTGGCTCCAGAGACCGAAGCCGATGTTCGCCGCGGTCGCGGTGAAATGCGGCTGATACTTGAGGCTCTCCCAGGTGATGATCGCATCTCCCGAGAAGCCGATCGGATAGCGCTGGGCGCCATAACCGCACCAGCGCGAAAAGGTGAAGGGACGCTTTTTGGGATCGCGGGCGGAATCATAGTGATGCAGATGATTGAGCATCCAGAGCGGATCGAGCCCTTCGACCTTGGTGCGCGACCCCTGTTGCCAGTCGACCCACCAGAAATCGACCCCCATGGCTTCGTACGGATGGAGGAGAATCTCGAAATATCCCTGCATCGCCTTGGGCGAAGCGGCGTCAAACGGCACGGCGACCTTCGTCGCCGGATCGACGCCCATCCATTCGGCCATCTGGCGATACTGGTCTTCATAGGACTTCACGCCGTTGGCGGGATGAAGATTCACCGAAGTGCGGACGCCGCGGGCATGCAATTGCCGGATGAATCCGGGGAAGTCGGGGAAATAACGCTTGTTCACGGTGTAGCCGGTCCAGCCGCCCCAGTAGTCCTGGACGCCGTCGATCGCGGTGATGTGCCAGTCCATGTCGACGATGCAGACGGAGAGCGGAATGCCGTCCTTGGCGAAGCGGTCGACAACGTCGAGCAGTTCCTGATCGGTATAGGCCTGGTATTTGCTCCACCAGTTGCCGAGGATGTAGCGCGGGACGAGCGGCGCCTTGCCGGAGATGCCGACGTATGCCTGGACCGCGGCCGCATAATCGTGTCCATAGCCGAAGAAATACAAATCGGGATTGTTTCCCTTGCGCGGTTTCGGCCATCCGTACGGATCGAGCAAGAGCGACTTCGAATCGTCGAGGATCGCAAAGCCGTTTTTGCCGCAGACGCCGTCGGACAGTTTCGTGCGTCCGTCGACGCCGTCGAGGGTGCGGGCGGTGCCGCCCAGGTTTTCCGTTTCGGTGCCGAACTGCCATGTCGTTTTCGTCGCTTTCACGGTGATCCGGAGGGCGTCGGCGGTCAACAGTTCGCCGTCGCTCAAAGACAGTTTGAGTTCGGCCGTCTCGATCGTAAGCGCGACGTTCGATGTTTTTTTCTCGAAGGCGACCGCCGGCGCGTCGCGGTGCCAGACGGCCTGGCTCGGTTCGTCCACAAAGTCGCCCGTCCGCGAAAACTCGATCCGGATGAGCCGATCGGCGAGGACGGTGAAACGATAGCGTTGGAAGCGGACGACGTTCGCCGGATCGGCGATGCCGCCCGTATCGAGTTTCATCGGATAGGGATGTTCGTTCATCGTTGACGCTTCCTTTCGGATTCCAGGTCGATCCTGGGCAAGAGATTCAGTTTGAAGCGTTCCGCGAAGGCGATCGTCGCGTCGATCACGGCGTCGCAGAGATTGGGCGGGTTGTGGGTGTCGCAGCCGATGACGGCCCGGGCGTCCGGATAGGATGCGACGACGCGCCAGAAGGCCGTGCGGGGATAGAGCCAGTCCATGCCGTCCTGCGACACATACCGACCGCGGCGGGGACCGCCGCCGTTCACTTCCAGGATGACGCCATACTTGACGGAGGCTTCGATGATGCGACGCGTCGCCGCTGCGGCGGCCTCGTCGAAGAGCAGGACGCCTTGTTCGTCCCGGTACGTCATGAGGAAAAGATCGGGGTGGGCGAGGATCGTGAAGAATCCGGTCGACAACGCCTGTTCGGCGAGCGCGGCGTACTCCGCGATGCGGGGTGCGTCCATCCGGTCATAGGCGTTGTAGAGTCCGCCTTCGGAAGGAAAGTAATGGATCCCGAGGACGAGATACTCGACCTTCGTGAGCAACCATCGGTAGTAGTCGTCATGGCCGGGGAGATATTCGATTTCCAGACCGGTGCGGATCGAGATTTTGCTTCCGTATTTGCGGATGCTTTCGGCGAGGTCGGGGAGATAGACCGATTCGAAGATCCGTTCGTCCATCTGACGCTCCAGCCAGTTGTCGGCGTATTCGCGGGGAGTCATGAACGCCCGCGGGATCGGTCCGTGATCGGAAAAGCCGATTTCCTTGAGACCGTTTGCGATCGCTTCGCGGATATAGTCTCCGCTCATCCCCGCGGCGTGTCCGCAGAGGGCGGTATGGGTGTGATAGTTGGCTTGTAGTTTCATGTCCGGTACCTCGTTTTCATACTTTCTATTTTACCATCATTCCGTCCTAACGTGCACGCGCAACTATGTAAAAACGAAACCGCGGTCCCATGTCGGGGACCGCGGTCGGATCAGGAGGTGATGCGATGGTTCACGGGGCGGCGATGCCGCCCGTGTCAGGGGTGGCGATGAATCAGATCATGACGGATTCGTCGGAGAGCATCCGCGACGGTTTCGGCGCCTTCTTGTTGGCGAGTTCGTCCATCAGGTCGCGGGCGACATCGAGGATGTACTGGGCGCGGAACTTGTAGACTTCCATCTGGGTCTCGGCGAGTTTGAACGCGGCTTCGATTTCCTTGTACGACAGGCGGTTGAAATACGCCTTGAAGAAATGGATGAGCGAGAGGTATTCCGAGGCATATTGGTTCGCGGCGTTCAGGCGGTCGAGAATCTCGATGTAGGCGTTGGCGTTGTCGGCCTGCTTCAGGGAGTACATGCAGTAGGCGATCATGATCGCCTCGTAGTCCGGCTTCTTCGTCTGTTCCTTCTCGATCATATTGTAGTATTTGAGCGCTTCTTCGTATTTTTTCTCCATGAGGAGGCAGTCGGCATAGTTCAGATACGTGACGCGGGTGTTGCGCTGGACGTCGGTGAAGGTCATGTAGACGAGGTTCTTGCGCAGCAGTTTCTTCGCTTCGTCGATGTTCCCGAGTTTCTTGTAGAACGTCGCGATGTTGATGCGGCAGTAGACGGCCTTGTTATAGTTGAGCTGCTCTTCGAGCCGGGGCAGGGCCTTGTTCGCATAGATGAGGGCGTTGATGTAGTCGCCGATCATCGAGTAGGCGAAGGAGACGTGATAGTTGGCGGTCGGTTCGAAATCGATGAAGTTGGCGCCCATGTAGATCGTCAGGCGGGCGTAATGGACGACCTTCTCGCGATCCTTCTTGAACCCGTAGTAGCAGGTCATGTATTCGTAATAGAGGAACCGGTGTTCATTGGACATCTTGTCCACGAAGTTCTTGAGGAACTCGATCGACTCGTCGAGTTTTTCCCAGGCGATCACGTTGGTATAGTTGACTTCGGAGATGTAGTAGATCAGTTGTTCGAGATAATATTGGATCATCAGGATCGAGTTCTGATAGAGCGGCAGGTTCGCCGTCGAGGCATCATAGTACTTCTTGAAGTCGTTGACCTTCGAAAAACAGACAGACGTATAAAAACGACTAAAATTCTCATCGAAGGACACAATCGTCGACGGGTCGATTTTAGTCTGGATGTTGAGTACTTCGGCCATGCGCTCGAGCATGTCGCCGGATCCGCTGAATCCTTTCAGCTGGGCACGCCGAAAATTGGACTTTGGAATATCCGCGCTTTCGTTGATGTCCTTCTGCGTGAGTCCCCGAAGTTTCTTCAGGTACTCGACCATCACGATGATGTCGTAGTGGTCCTTGAAATAATAACCGCACGAAAAATCATAGATCGTCATGTTGAATCATCCTTTTCACGAAGCTGTTTTTGGGGCATATCTATCGAACACCCGAAACCGCTTCGTTCCAAGGCAAAACGATGAGGCGTTTGCTTTAGAGCGAAATGAGGGCGTTCGGGTAAGCGAATTCGGGTTCCGGGTCATCGGCGAGTTGAATGACTTTGATGGGATAGGCGAATTCCGGTTCCGGGTCATCGGCGAGTTGAATGACTTTGGTGGGATAAGCGAATTCCGGTTCCGGGTCATCGGCGAGTTGAATGACTTTTCCGGGATAGGCGAATTCCGGTTCCGGATCATCGGCGAGCTTGACGGCTTTTCCGGGATAGGCGAACTCGGGCTCTGCATCGCTAGTCTTACGGAAGGCTTTTCCGGGATAAGCGAATTCGGGTTCCGGATCATCCGACTGAGTGAAAGCTTTTCCGGGATAGGCGAACTCGGGTTCCGGGTCATCGGCGAGCTGAATGGCCTTGGTCGGATAGGCGAACTCGGGTTCCGGGTCATCGGCGAGCTGGATGACTTTGACGGGGTAGGCGAACTCGGGTTCCGGATCGTCGGCGGCGTTGACCGTGGCGAACGTGACGAACAGGAAGGAAGCGAACAGGATGGCGATCAGGGACTTGAGAATGAGCTTTTTCATGGGAATCTCCTTTTGACGGCTGGTATGGTACTACGGTGACGATTTGACTTTTTGAGATTTCGTGCGACCTCATGTGCCAACATCACTATATCACAGCGTCAAAAGAATGTAAATATTCCCCTTTGTGAATACTAAGTACTATTATTATAGCATAATGCAAAATATCAAGCACTAAAATATTCGTTTTTTAGAACCTTTTGCGATTTTTCGGTTTTTTGACGAGCGGATTTCCGTCATACGAGTGGATAAAAATATTTTTTTCTTTATAGAAAACGATCGAATATTCATCATTTCGGACCTTTTCTGGCCGATCGGCAATAAAAAAGACGGTCTGATTGCTCAAACCGTCGTTGTTTCGCGATGAAGGTCCAACCGGATATTCCGGAAAAGCAGAAGGCAATAGACCCCCACGATGGCGAAGTTGAAGAAGTAGAAGGCGAGGACATAGGTGATCTGCCCGTTCACGAATTTGTTCACGATCCCCATCGCATAACCGAACAGGATCAACAGCACGGCCGGCAGACTCGCTCCTTTGGCGGTGCGGGCTTTGTACGCCTTGAAGACGGCGACCGGCCAGGACGCACCGAAGCAGAGCAACATCAGAACTTCGAAGATTTGCGGCATGATCGGCGGAAGCCTTACTTCTTCTTCGTTTCCGCGTTGACGATCTTGAACAGTTCCTCGGCCGCGAAGTGAAGCTTGGTCACGACGTTTTTCTGATGACGCGGGTAGAGATAATAGGTGTCGTCGAGCGTCGACAGCGAGATACAGTCTGCGCCCTTGCCGAGATAGTCGTATTCGATGTGGATCGAATAATTGGCGAGCGGTTCCTTCTCGAGCGAAAATTCTACTCCGTCGAACACGCCCTTGACATGGAACCCGGTCCGGTCATGCACGAGATTGGCGTTGCCGAGCCGGATGAACCCTTTCGACCCCGGCAGCGAGTCGACGATGACGTCGTCTTCGAATCGGTAGTTGCCGGACTCGATCTCGCGTTTGACGTTCCCGCGCTCCCATTCGTACCAGTCCGGGACGCTCGTGAATTTGCCGTCACCGTTCTCGCCGTGCAGGACCCCGTGGGTGTCCATGTCGTATGCCTTGCCACAATGGCCGCACCAGAGACGGCTGCCGTCGGATTCCATCTCGTGCTCGGTGAGGCAGTGCGGGCACTGGTAGAGCACGCGGTGCAGACCCTTGGCCCGATCCTTGAACGTCATTTCCTGTTTCGATTCGAGCAGGTAGCGGTATTCGTCGTACACAAACGCCTTGGCGATGCGGGCGTTGATTTCCGCGACGGATATCGTCTTAATTTCGTCGGCGGTGACGATCTGCGTCATGTCGGCCGCCAGTCGGATCTTCCGCTGCGTCAGATTCCAGACCGGCGAAGACAGATGGTCTCCGTGCATGTTGAGGACGGCGACCGGGACTTTCATGACCTTGCACAACTTGCCGAGCGAGTCGGGTAAAATCGCCGTCGTCCCGCTGATCGAATAGCGCGCTTCCGGATAGATCGCGGCGATCGTCTTGTTGACTTTGAGCGAGTGTTCGATCTGCCGGACGAGGACGATGTCGTTCGTGAATTTCCGCTTGCAGATGCAACCGACATTGCGGAGGAGCTGCTCGCGGTTGATGAATCCGTCGATGGCCACGACATAGTTGGCGGTATGCGGAAAAATCGCGGCGGTCGTGACCGAGAAATCGATGAAGGCGGCGTGCGTACAAAGCAAAATGTACGGCGGTTTGAGCCCTTTCATATTGACCTTGTTGACTTTCAGGTGGTGTTTCCAAACGTTCGGGAAAGCCATGACCCAGGATAAAAGCGTCAGATACCACGCCTGTTTTTTCGGTTTTGCCAACATGTCGTAATGGACGATGCTCTTCTGCATTGCGTTGTCCCCCTTAGGAAAAAAACACAGCGATCAGTTCGACTTCATCGCTGTGGAATCATAGTATCATGCGAATCGTGAATCGTCAACCGCCCCGAACAACAGCGTTCGCACTCAGAGCACGGTCGTGACGACGTTTTTATTCGAGCGTTTGGAGATGTAAAGGGCTTCGTCGGCGCCTTTGATCGTTTCCTTCAGCGAACCGCTGCCGACACGGGCGCCCTTGACGCCGACCGAGACGGTGATGCGGATGCTGAGATTGCCGATTTCGAAGCTTGCTTGCTCCACGTTGACGCGGATGCGTTCGGCGACGACGCGGGCCTCTTCCGGCCTGGCGTCGCGGACGAAGACGACGAATTCTTCGCCGCCGTACCGGGCGAGCGTGGCATTCTCATCGAGCGCTGATTGGATGATGCTTGCCAAGTCTTCGAGGACCACGTCGCCGACCGGATGACCGTAGGTATCATTGACTTTCTTGAAGTCGTCGATGTCGATCATCATCACCGAATAATCGCCCTGCCCATGGGTCGGATCGTCGAGATAGGCGGTCGTTGCCGCAAAGAATGCGCGTCGGTTGAATACGGCGGTCAAGGAGTCGTGCGAGGCCTCATAATCCAGTTTCTCGATGCGTTCGAGATAACTCGTCATATCGTTGAAGCGAATGATGTATCCGCTCAGCGTCCCGTGTTTCGTACTGAGCGGGAAGGTTTCAGCGATGTAACGCTTGTCATGATGCTCGAACGGAACCGTCTCCTTGCCTTTGACGGACTCGACGAACTCCTCGGGAAGAAACGACGCGGACAAAGGCATCCCGAAATGCACGACGTCTTTGCCGAAATCGTCAAACGCGGCGTTCCAGGAAATGACATCGTAATGCTCATCAAGCACCAGAATCGGGTCAAGCGCCTTCTCAAATGTCGCCTGATGGGCGGACGGCGTCAAAATGAAGAGATCGTAGCGGAACATGAAATACAGGATGACGAAGCTGATGGCGGAGATCGCATAAAGCACATAGTCCAACCCAGAGGTCACGGTGGAGAAGAGGGTCACCGAAATAAACAAAGAAGCGGCGAATCCAAACGTACCGAGGATCCAGGATTGGCGGCGTTTGATGCCGGTTGATTTGAGTGCGATTTTCATGTAAAGGGCGCCGACGAGGGCGAGCACGAGCAGATTGTGGACCGCTTGCACATAGTACATCCAGCCCTTGCCGAGAACAAGAACGTCGATTCCCAGCGTCGCAGCGGAACCCGGCATGATTTCGGCGAACGTATAGTACCAGTCAAACGGCGTATAGTAGCTGAATTGAACTGAAATCATCACGATCGAGGGAATGAACACCGCGAGTGTGGTCTGCCACCATTTTGGTTTCCGATCACGCCAGCCGAACTTCACCGCGAGCAAAAACCAGAACGGTGCCATGAAAGGGATCGCAATATACTGGATGTGATTGAAAAGAATCTTGACGTCGATCGATGTCGCGGCCAGTTCCAGCGCATAGGCGGTCGCATAGATCCCCAAGAGGAAAAACATCACGGCGAGTTGCCAGAATCCATGGGCTCGCCGAAGATTCGTCACGATGGCGACGGCGATGCCGATCGAGATGATGCCGATGGCGAAGGTGACGCCGATGAGAATGATGTCGAATTGCATGGCTTTCGCCTCCCTAGTACAAAATTATATCACACCGCCTGTGGATTACTTGTGTATTTTTATACACACGGTCGCTTTGTTCGAAAAAAAACCATCGAGTCGGCCGTCAGACGGCTTTCTCGATGGAATCCAGATAGTCTTCGTAGTTGCAAGGCTTGTCGAAGGTGACCGTCCGATCGATCGCGATGATGCGGTTGGCGACGGTGTCGATCAGTTCCTGGTCGTGGCTGGTGAACAGCATGACGCCGCGGAACCGATTCATGCCCTGATTGAGCGCGGTGATCGACTCGAGGTCGAGATGATTGGTCGGATCGTCGAACACAAGTGCGTTCGCACCCGAGAGCATAAGCTTGATGAGCATCATGCGGACCTTTTCGCCACCGGAGAGGACCTTGCACGACTTGAGGCTTTCATCGCCGCCGAAGAGCATCCTGCCGAGCCAGCCGCGGATGAAGGTTTCCGCCTGCTCGGCGCCGGTGTACTGACGCACCCAGTCGATCAGATTCATCTCCCGGTTGAAGTACTTCTGGTTGTCCTGAGGGAAGAAGGCGGTCGTGATCGTGATGCCCCACTTGAACGTTCCGGTATAATCCTCATCTTCCCCTTCAAGGATTTTGAAGAGTGCCGAGATGATGGTCGTGTCCGATGAGATAAAGGCGATCTTCTCATCTTTCCTGACCGCGAAGGAGACATTCTCGAAGAGTCCTTTCTTGGTCAGATTCTCGACAAACAGGATTTCGTTACCGACGTCCCGGTTGGGCTGGAACTCGATGAACGGGTAGCGCCGCATCGACGGCTTGATGTCGTTCAAGACGATCTTGTCGAGCGCTTTTTTCCTGGATGTGGCCTGCTTGGCTTTCGATTTGTTGGCGCTGAACCGGCGGATGAAATCTTCCAGTTCCTTGATCTTCGTTTCCGATTTCTTGTTCTGATCCTTCGCCTGGCGCAATGCCAGCTGGCTTGATTCGTACCAGAAGTCGTAGTTGCCGGGATACATCGTGATGCGCCCGTACTCGACGTCGCAGATGCGGGTACAGACATCATTCAGGAAGTGCCGGTCGTGGCTGACGACGAGGACGCAGTTCTCATAGTTCATCAGGAAGTTTTCCAACCAGCGAACCGAAATCGGATCGAGGTTGTTCGTCGGCTCGTCGAGCAGCAACACTTCGGGATTGCCGAAAAGCGCTTGGGCGAGCAGAACCTTGACCTTCCGCTTCGCGTCATAGGTCTTCATCGGCTTTTGATAGTCGTCCGCGTGGATCCCCAGGCCGTCAAGCAGAATTTCGGCGTTGCTCTCGGCGTTCCATCCGTCCAATTCGGCGAATTCACCCTCCAGTTCGGCGAGCCGCATGCCGATCGCTTCGGTGAAATCGACGGATTCATACAGTCGGTTTTTTTCGGTGATGACATCGACGAGCCGCTTGTGTCCCATCAGAACCGTCTCGAGGACGGTGTGGCGGTCGAACGCATGCTGGTTCTGCGCGAGAATCGACAGACGGCAGTTCGGCTGAAGCCATACTTCTCCGGAGGTCGTTTCGATTTCCTTCGTCAAAAGTTTCAAAAACGTCGTCTTGCCGGCGCCGTTTGCGCCGATGACGCCGTAACAGTTGCCCTTGGTGAATTCCAGATTGACTTCGGAGAACAGTTTTCTCCCGCCGAACATCAATTCGACATTACTTACTTTCAGCATAAGTTTGTTGGTTCTCCTCTCCGGCCACAGAAGTTCTGATGCGCGGGGTGAAAATGATGAAGACGAGCAGCCCCGTGAAAATCAGGATCATATTGACCAAATATAAATTCGGATACCCGTACTTCTCCACGAACATGCCGGAGACGAAATTGCCGACGCCGGTATAGATCGAGAAAAGCAAGGTGACGATGAGGATCGCCGGCGTCACGTTTTCGACGCGGACGATCTTGATGAGAAACTTGATATGGGCAACCAGAATGATTCCCCATGCGGCGCCGCGCAGCAGCGTCACGGCGTAGATGACGGGGAGTGATGGCTCCAGCGTGTAGATCAGAAACCGGAAGACGAACATCCCGCCGGCGACGATGAACAAAAGTTTGTCAGACGCTTGCGTGGCTTTCGTCATTATCAGTCGCATCACCACGACTTCCACCGTGACGAACGCGGCGTATAACCAGCCGTAGTCGATCGACGTGATCGCGAATTTGTCGGTAAGATAGATCCCGAAGAACGAATCGCCGATGCGGACCGAGCCGATCACCAGCGTATAGAATACCAGGTACTTGTAGAACTCGACATTCCGCAACAGTTCCTTGATATCCCGTTTCGGCTTGACCGTGTTGCTGGACGGCTTCTCAAGCGGCTTGATCCAGATCGCGATGAACGCGGTCAGCGCGAACAGGATGCCGGCGCAGAGAAACAGCACGTCATATCCGACATAGACGCCGAGATAGCCGCCGATCAGGGTCGCAACGACGTAGGAGATCGATGCCCAGATGCGGATGCCCGAGTATTCGAGTTTGTTGTGATTGGCGAAGGTCGCGGTGAATCCGTCTTGGATCGAGATATACGGCGAACAGAGAACGGCGATAAGCCCGATGATGATCGCATAGGCCTCCAGCGTGCTGACCTGCGTGATCGAGAAGATGAGGATGCCTTCGACGACGGTCATGATTTGCAGGATGATGCGGCTGACCTTCATATCCTTGACGAAGTAGGTCCAGATCGGGTTGACGACGATGGTCAGGATCGGCGTGATCGCAAGCAGGAGCCCGAGTTCGGAATCCGAATTCGATCCGAGTTTGGACAAGAAATAAAGAGACGAGAACGGATAAAAGAAAGCGTCGGCGAAATAGCGGATGAAATAGAAGAATTTGAATTTGTTGTTTTCTCTTTCCACGCGCGTCACCCCCGCACTTCTCAAACGACATATAATTATACATTTATTGAGGTTGAAAAGCAAGATTTGTCTTGGGTAAAACGCTCTCAGAGGAACACGCGCATTGATTGCGATCAAGCGTCGGTGTGCGCTGGAAGATCTTGCTTCGCGGGAGGTGTTTTTCGTTTGCATACGCGCTCGGAAACCTCGAGTCCCCTCCGCTTCGAAACACCGTTTGGAATCGGTTTTTGACGGCTGAAACCTTCTTGACAATGGCAGAATTCAAGTCGTGATTTCATCAACAGAACGCATGAATGGGAACGACTCGACGATTGATTTTCAGTGCTTTATTCATCAATTCAACATAGATTCTTCCATCAAACCACATCGATGAGCGAAGCCAAGCATCGCACGCGCGCGACTACATGTTTTTTCTCGCTGCCGTGCTCGATGGATCGTGCAACTTACAAATGCGGCCATTTTCGGATCACAAATGCGTTGCGTGTAAATAGCCGTATGTGGCTGTTTTTCACAATTTTCCATATATCAAGATTACTGCATCGAAATGTTGCAGACCAACATATCGGGATGCCGATCAAGGGGGGAACGACGGAGCGGAATCAAGCCAACCGAGCCGCTGTATCAATGAAAATCAACTTGATTGCGAGTTTTTGTGTGGGCGTTTGTTCATCGATGGGGAAATCGGTCGGCCGCTCGCGAACTCCCTGAAAGAATGTTGCGATTAATTATTTAAATTTCTTCTTTTTTACCATTCGTTGGCAAGTCCCCAACTTGCGCAAAAACCCCTTTGCACCTCGTTTTTCGACGCTCATTTATTTTACGAAAGCCAGTTGACAAACCATTTTCCCTCCTATATTATCAATCTCGCACCGTTTCAAACATTACTGGGGGAACCACCTTATGCCGAAACAAATCGTCAAGCGCGACGGGTCCGTCGTACCATTCCGCAAAGAGAAAATCGTACTCGCCATTTTCAAAGCTGCCAGTTCGGTCGGAGGAACCGATTTTTCACGCTCCGAGTTACTTGCCGAACAGGTCTGCGAGATGGCCGATCGTTTGTATCCGAACGGAACGACCGAGGTCGAAGGAATTCAGGACATCGTCGAGAAGGTCCTGATCGAAAACGGACACGCCAAAACGGCGAAGGCATACATCCTCTATCGCGAAAAACGTCGTTCTTCACGCGAAGCGAACGCTCTCATCGGCGCCACCATCGACATGTTCACCGAATATCTGAACGATCGTGATTGGCAGATCAACGAAAATGCCAATACGTCCAAATCGATCAACGGTCTCAACAATTATGTCCGCGAAAACTTCACGAAGAACTACTGGCTCCATGAAATCTATCCGGATGATGTCCGCTCCGCCCATCAGAACGGCGACATCCATATCCATGATCTCGGTTTCTTCGGGCCGTATTGCGCCGGTTGGGATCTTCGTCAGATTCTCATGAACGGTTTCGGCGGCGTATCCGGCAAAGTGGAATCGAACCCCGCCAAGCATCTGCGTGCTTTTCTCGGCCAGGTCGTCAATTCGACCTTCACGACCCAGGGCGAATCGGCCGGCGCACAGGCATGGTCGTCTTTTGATACCTATATCGCACCGTTTGTCCGCTATGACAAACTTGAATATAAAGGTGTCAAGCAGGCGCTCCAGGAATTCATCTTCAACCTCAACGTTCCGACCCGCGTCGGCTTCCAGTGTCCGTTTTCCAACCTGACCTTCGACATCAAGGCGCCGCACACGTTGCGCGACCTGAATGTCATCATCGGCGGCCGGCTGATGCCGGAAACGTACGGCGACTTCCAAGCCGAAATGGACATCGTGAATTCGGCATTCTGCGATATCATGATGGAAGGCGATGCCAAGGGACGGGTTTTCACTTTCCCGATACCGACGATCAACATCACCAAGGACTTCGACTGGGAGAGCCCGGTCATCGAAAAGTTCATGGAGATCACGGCGAAATACGGCATTCCCTATTTCTCCAACTACATCAACTCCGATCTCAGCCCCGAAGATGCCATGTCGATGTGCTGCCGCCTCCGTCTCAACACCTCCGAACTGCGCAAACGCGGCGGCGGATTGTTCGGATCGAATCCGCTGACGGGATCCGTCGGCGTCGTCACCGTCAACCTTCCCCGGCTTGCCTATCTGTCACGCTCGGAGTCGGAATTCTACACGCGCCTTTGGGAAACCATCTACGTCGCGAAGAAGTCCCTGGAGATCAAACGCAAAGTCGTCGAGGAACAGACGACGCGCGGGCTTTATCCGTATAGCGCCTATTACCTCCGCGATGTGAAAGCGAAGAGCGGTTCCTACTGGTTCAACCACTTCAACACGATCGGTCTCATCGGCATGAACGAAGCCGCCCAGAACCTCTACGGCAAGGACGTCGATTTGACGACCCTGGCCGGTCAGGAATTCGCCGTGAAGACGCTCAACTACATGCGCGACGTGATCAAGGACATCCAGGAAGAAACCGGCAACAACTACAATCTCGAAGCGACCCCTGCCGAAGGTACCAGCTATCGGCTCGCGAAAGCGGACAAATCGCGCTTCCCGGACATCATCACCGCCGGTCACGATGTCCCCTACTACACGAACTCCACGCAGCTTCCCGTCGGATTCACCGACGACATCTTCGAAACCCTCGACATGCAGGACGAACTGCAATCGCTTTATACCGGCGGAACCGTGCTGCATCTCTATCTCGGCGAGCGCGTCAAGGATACCCAAACCTGCAAAACCCTCATCAAGAAGGTATTCACGAAGTACAAGCTTCCCTACATCTCGATCACCCCGACCTTCTCCGTCTGTCCCGAACACGGCTACATCTCGGGCGAACACTTCCACTGTCCGACCTGCGGACGCGACGCCGAAGTCTACACGCGGGTCGTCGGCTATCTGCGTCCCGTCCAGAACTTCAACAAAGGCAAGAAGGCCGAGTATGACGACCGCGTCAAGTATGTGATCCAGGATGAAATCGCCCCCGGAGCCGCCAAGTCATGATCTTCGCCGGGATGGTCAAGTCTTCCCTGATCGACTATCCGGGAAAAATCGCCACCGTGCTGTTCACGCCGGGGTGCAACTACAACTGCTTCTACTGCCATAACCGCGCGATCATCGAAGACATCGACGTGCTCCTCGATCCGACTGAGGTCGACGACTTCCTCCTACGGCGCCAGGGCCTCATCGACGCCATCGTCGTCTCCGGCGGCGAACCGACCCTGCACCGCGATCTGATACCCTTTCTCCGCAAGGTGAAGGATCTCGGCTACCTCACCAAACTCGACACCAACGGATCCAACCCGGACGTCCTCAAGAAGTTGATCGACGAACATCTGGTCGACTACTTCGCCATCGACTACAAAGCGCCTGTCTGGCGCTACGGCGAGATTTGCGGACCGGACGCCGACGGCAACGTCGTGCTCGAAACGCTCGTCATGCTCCTGTGGGCGGGCGTAGACTTCGAAGCGCGCACCACGGTCGTGCCGCAACTCACCGAGAAGGACCTGATCCGGATGGCCAAGGAGATGCCGCCGCTTCCAAGATACGTCCTGAACCCGTACCGGAAGCCGAAAGTGTACCGTCCGGAAGACCAGGCCCGGATCGACATCCCGCCGTATCCGGAAAAGCAGATCGCGAAATTCGCGGAGAACATCAAACTCTACCAGCAAAACGTCGTACTGATGTTTTAAGCGTTCAAAGGATGCGCAGCGAACCCTGTGCATCCTTTTGTTTTGTCGCCCACATGCGGTTATGCCGCGATCCCTGGTGCGATTACGACCGTTGTCCCCTGACCTCGAATCGTCAGAATCGTCCCTCCCCCACAGAAAACCGTTACCACATCCCGTTGTTTGTGATACAATATCAAGTGATATCCTTCTTACATCGGAGTTGTGCCATGAAGAAAGTCCTCGTTCTGATCACCATCTCGCTTATCCTGTTCGCGCTTGCCGGCTGCGACCTTTTATCAACGATTTCAACCGCTGCGACCACGACGATCGAAATCGGAACGGGCACGGATACGGAAACGACGAATCAGACGACGAATCAGACGACGACCACCGACACGACGTTGTTCGATACGCGGCCAAGCGCGATCGAGGCCGAGTTCGACCGGATCGAACCGCTGATCCCGGAGGCGATCATCGCCGATCGGGCGCTTCCCGCGACGACCGACCCGTCGATCACGGTCGAGTATTCCATCGACGGCACGCCGATCGGCATGACCCTCGTCTATAGCGCGCCGCCGACCGATGTCACCCTCGCGCTTGCGGTGACGCTGACCTATGGCGACCTCGCCGTCACCCGCACCTACTCGATCCTCATGTTACGGGATTACGATGCCTACCAGGAGTATCTCCGGGATCTCGGTTTCTCCGAAATCGAAGCGTTGATCGAAGCCGGACTGCCGGACGAGGCCAAATCGGACTTCACGCTGCCGATCATCTCCTACAACAATGCGGAAGTGAGTTATACGACGCCGGTCTCGCGCATCTATCACGGCCGCTTCGTCTTCACCTTCCCGTCCGTCGACGTTCAGCTCGTGATCACCTCACGCGTGATCTACATGGGACAGACGCGCTATTTCACTCATGAGATCACCCTCAAGGGGTTCTACTCGCTTTCCCGCATCCCGGAACTCTACATCCTCACCAGCGGCAATCAGGAAGTCACCTCCAAGGACTATTACATCGGCGGCGTCGCCACCTTAGTCACCTATGACGAGAACAACGTCGCGCACACCGTCTTCTCCAATCGTACGCTGGAAATCCGCTCGCGCGGCAACTCGACCTTATGGATGCCGAAACGGCCGTACAAGATCAAGTTCACCAACAAGACCGCGCTTTTGACGGAGTATGAGGCGAAAGACTGGGTCCTGCTCGCCAACTTCGCCGATCAGACGCTCATCCGAAACAAACTCGCCATCCAACTCGCCAACGCGATGGGCATGCCCTATACTCCATCCGCCAATTTCGTCGAAGTCTATATGAACAACGCGTACATCGGAAACTACATGGTCACCGATCAGATCGAGGTTTCGTCCGTTCGCATCGACATCGAAGAAGATTCGTCGGCTGCCGATACGGGCTATCTGCTCGAGTGGGACCTGCGGCAATTCGATTCCTGGCAGGCCGACGGCGAAGAAGGCGTCGCCTGGTTCAACATCTACGGCATCGCGTTCGCGATCAAATCGCCGCAACCGGACGGTTTCTACTACAACCAAGCCCAATTCGACTACATCTACAATTACATGTTGAGCGTGCATCTGGCGCTGAAAAACAAACAAAGCTACACCGGGTTGATCGACGAAGCATCCTTCATCGACTGGTTCATCGTGCAGGAGGTGTTCAAGAACGTCGACTCCGGATATTCCTCCAATTTCTACTACAAGGATAAGGGCGGACTTCTGAAGATGGGTCCGATCTGGGATTTCGACCTCTCCTCGACGAACCCGGGGCATCTCGACTACGAGAACCGCATGCCTCCGGGATGGTACACCCCGCAGCAGTACAAAAACGTCTGGTTCTACTACCTGATGAAGTACGAGGTGTTCCGCGAACATCTCAAGAATCGCTGGAACGACGTCTATGCCGATGCGATCGCGATGCTCGAATCGGTCTATCCGGAATCGGACGCGATCGCCCGGTCCCGCTACAGCAATTTCCAGCGCTGGGACATCATCGGGAAAAACTACGAATGGTATACCTCGACCGAGGTGTACGAAGCCAAAACCTACGAAGAGCAACTCGCTCTTTTATATGACTGGCTCGAAGCCAGGATCGCCTGGATGGACGAGGCGATCAACGATCCGGATTTCGTCTGATCGAACTTTTACGCAACGTTTCATGCGATCGTGATTGCAAACGTTTTCTATTGCTGTCTTTGTTGACAAGGTCCAAATCCGGTGCTATGATGTAACGCGACTACTCCGAACATAGATTACGGTGGGGGAACCGAATCGCAACTGGGGTGAATCTTCCGTCAGGAAGCAGGGACGCTTGGAGTCCCGAACCCGTCAGCTAACCTCATAGGAGCGATCCAAGCGTGTGAAAGGTACCGATCGACCTTCCATGCGCTTTTTGTTTTGCCAAATGAGGACGCCGTGGACCGGATGGCGCCCAACATTCTCCGGAGAGTACAAAAGAAGAACATGGACACAATGCTCAAACTTGGAATCCTGCTGCTCGCAGGACTCATCGGCGGTCGTATCGCACGCATTTTCAAACTCCCGAACGTTTCGGGATACCTCATCGCCGGCGTTCTCGTCGGCCCGTCGATTTTCGGCGTCGTCAACGTTACGGACGTTGCGAACTTCACCATCCTATCGGAAATCGCCCTCGCCGTCCTCGCCTTTTCGATCGGCAGCGAATTCGTTTTGAAAGACCTCAAGAAACTCGGCAAGCGCGTCGTCATCATCACCCTGACGCAAGCGACGGGTGCGGTGCTCTTCGTCTTCTCGATCATGTACTTCGTCTTCCGTCAGGATTTCGCCTTCTCGATCGTCATCGCCTCGATGTCGGCCGCGACGGCGCCGGCCGCGACGATGCTCGTCGTCCGGCAGTTCAACGCCGACGGCCCCTTGGTCCGAACGATGCTTCCGGTCGTCGCGCTCGACGACATCTACGGCATCATGGCCTTCGGCATCGCCTTGCCGCTCGCCAAGATGTCGATCAGCACCGAAGCCATTCCGATCTGGTCGATGATCCTCGATCCGTTCGTCGAAATCGGCGGTTCGCTCCTGATCGGCGGCCTCCTCGGGTTTTTGCTCTCGTTTGTCACGAAGCGTGCGAAGAGCCGCGACGACATCAAAATCGTGTCGATCGCCGCGGTCGCGATCGCCCTCGGTCTTGCCAAACTCCTCGGACTGTCCTCGTTGCTCATGAGCATCATGATGGGCACCGTGCTCGCCAATCTGAACAAGAAGTCGAACCGCGTCTTTGAAACGGTCGATGAGTTCATCTCGCCGTTTTATGTGCTGTTCTTCACGGTAGCCGGGGCCGGCCTCGAACTCGGGGTCATCCGGGATGTCGGGATCATGGGAATCTGCTATGTCTTCGCCCGCGGTTTCGGCAAGTGGCTCGGCGCTTTCCTCAGCGCCCGTGCGACCCACGCCGACAAGGCGGTCCAGAAGTATCTCGGACTGACGTTGCTTCCGCAAGGCGGGATCTCGATCGGTCTGTCGATCATCGTCCGCCAGGAACTTCCCGTCTATGCGGTCGCGATCACGACCATCATCATGTTCTCGATCCTCATCTATGAAACCTCCGGTCCGATCTTCGCGAAAATCGCGATTGCCAAGGCCGGCGAAATCAATGGCATGGCTTTACCCGCCGAAGCGAATCTGTCGCCGGCGGGATCCCACTAAGGAGGGATGATCTTATGAACGCGCTATTCATCGTACTGAACAAGACCGATTATCTCGACGACATCCTCAAAACGCTCGTGGAAATGGGCGTCGGGGGCGCCACCATCCTGGAATCGCAGGGCATGGCCCGCGCGATCGTGCACGGCGGCTACGACCACATCCCGCTGTTCGGATCGCTCAAGATGCTGATCGGCGACGAACATCCCTACAACAAGACCATCTTCACCGTCATCGAGAACGACGAACTCGTCGATCTCGTCGCGGCGAAACTGCGCGAGGTCATCGACGAGCGCGACAAGCCGAATTCCGGTTTCATGTTCACGGTCCCGGTCGGACGCATCATCCCCTTCACCGACAAGAACCATCGATAACGACGATGCATCCCGGAGCCGACGCTCCGGGATTTTTTTAAGACGAAAAAAAGCGGATCGGAGTCCGCTTTGATTCATCATGGTGGAGAGGGACGGTTTCGAACCGCCGAACCCAAAGGGAGCAGATTTACAGTCTGCCGCGTTTAGCCTCTTCGCTACCTCTCCGTATGCCGTCTTTTGTTCGGCTACTACATTATAACAAATCGGTTTTTAAAATGCAAGAACTAAAAAAGCCGGTCAACCGCACCGGTTCCATAATCCGCTTTTTCGGCTTGGAACCGCGCTCCCGGCGTGATATAATGATATCGTTCAGCACCCCCACGGAGGTATCTTATGCGGATCGCGTTGATCGCTCACGACAAGAAAAAACAGGAAATCATCGATTTTGCAACGAAATACGTGTCGGTGCTCCAAAAGCACCAGCTGTTCGCAACCGGAACGACCGGGCAACGGATCATCGAGGCAACCGGCCTCAATATCCATCGCTTTCGCTCCGGACCGCTCGGCGGCGACCAGGAAATCGGCGCGCGGATCGCCAACGGCGAGATCGATCTGATCTTCTTTTTCCGCGACCCGCTCACCGCACAGCCGCACGAACCCGATGTCTCGGCGCTCCTCCGGCTTTCCGACGTCTACCGGATTCCGCTGGCGACCAACAGTTCAACCGCCGAACTGATCGTCCATGCTCTGATGAAAGAATGAATCCGAATCAAAACGGCATCGATCCCACTTGGGGTCGATGCCGTTTTTCTATTGTTTCGGGCGTTGGGCGATGACGAGCGGAACGAGCATCTCGTCTTTCAGGATGCCGGCGTGCTGTCCGCGGAAGTAGGTTGAGAAACGGCGGAACGCGAAGAAATAATGTTCGATCGCGACGGCGATGAAATCGCCGACGAAGGAATCGAATTCGGGATGCTTGACGCCTTCCCCGAACAATTTGTTTGCGACGAGATCCGCGGAGCGATAAAGCGCGAAATACTCATTGAAGTAATGATTGAACAACGTGCGGAACGCTTCGTCTTGACCCTCTTTCACAAAGAAGGCGGCGGCCCGGGTTTCGATCGAGGGGAGCCGATCGCACAGCGCGAGCAGATCGGGATAATCATCCAGGATGATCGGACAGACATCGACTTGGCCGTGATCGGCGATCAGGATCACGACCGCATCGTCGATCGAATCGACGAATGCGCCATAGGCGGAATCGATCCCGCGGACCATCGCATTCACTTCGACGGAGCCGGGACCGAATTCATGGGCGAGCGTATCGACCTTGTCCCAGTAGGCGTAGATGAAGTGTTTCCCGGGCTCGTCGCACGCCGTCTTGACGGCGGAAAGCAATTTGGCGAAGGTGTCGTTTTCAGGGGTGCGGAACGCCGGGAAGATTTCCACGGTCGATACGTCCGAAGCGGCCTTTTTGATTTGGTCATAGATCGTCTCGTAAGGAATCGTCGTCGCGGCGACGCCATGCCCGATCGGCGCGTCCGTGTAAAAATCCACGTCCAGGAAGGTGATGACGGTGCGCGCTTCGGTGCGGAACCACTGCGCCCAGCCGAGCCAGCCGGTTTCAAGGGGCGTCTTGCCGGAGAGCACGGATGTCGTCGCGGAGACGGTCGTCGACGGAAAGACGGAAGTGATGCTGTCGCGACGATCGCGCACGATGCGCGCGTCGCTGCCCAGATGCCGGTCGACCAACGCTTCGCCAAGCGCATCGACGAGGATCAAAACGACGTTGCGCGGGCGTGCCGAAAGCGCCTCGTCGACTTGGACGAGGGTCGCCTTGTCGGTCTTCGCGCCATAATGGCGGAGGATCGAGGCGGAAACATTCATGATCGAATGGGTGTAATCCGGAAAACGGATCGGTTTCATTACTTCACCTACTGCCTTATATTATACTGCAAACTCTTCGGTCTCGACCGGTGTTCTGCGGATTTTTGGAACATATCGGACCTTGCGGTAGAGATAGATGCCCACAAAGACGGAAAGGAAGTTCGATACGAGCATCATCGACCAGACGCCGAGGGTCCCGAGCCCGGTCAGCGCACTCATCAGATACACGAGCGGCAGCCGGATGGCCCAGAGCCGGATCATCGACAGCCAGAACCCGTAGCGCGTTTCGCCGCTTCCCTGGAAGGTCGCGAGGAAGGTCTGGTAAACTCCCATGAAGGGAAGCCCAAGATGCAAAAACAGCATATACCGGTCAGCCTCGGCGAGCGTCAGCGGGTCGGAATTCATGATCATCACGAGCGGGATCCGGAAGGGGATGATGAGGGCCGCGCCGATCGTCATCATCGCCACGGCGATGGTCATTCCGGTCCGGAAGGAAGCCCGGGCGCGGGCGACGTCGCCGGCGCCGACGTTCTGCGCGATGTAAATCGCGAGAATCGCCGAAACCGAAGATACCGGGAACATCACGATCGAATTGATGCGGTTTCCGATCGCATAGGCGGTCGAGGCGTACGTGCCGTAGGAAAGGATGACGCCGTTCAGGATGACGAAGCCGAGCGCCTGGATCGCCTGGCCGACGGAAGCCGGGATGGCGATCTCAAGCAGATGCTTCATGATCTTGAAATCGGCGAAGCGCTCTTTGAAATCAACCCTCAGACCTGATGATGAAAACGTCAGAATCAAGAGAAAAGCGGGAAGCCCGACCCAGTTGGCGATCAACGTCGAAAGTCCGGCGCCGACGACGCCCATGTCGAGGACGGACACCATCCACCAGGTCAACACGATGTTCAGCACGATCTGAAACGAAGAGACCAGAACCGGCGTGGTGGTATCGCCGGTCGATTGCCGGATCGCCTGGAAGGCATACGAGAAAAACAGGATCGGCAGTTCGAAGCTGCGGATGCGCAGATAGGTCACGGCATACTCGTAATCGGCTCCGACGGCGCCGATCGCGCGCATCACCCACGGCGCGATCACATAGAGGGTCAGGTTGAAGACCAGGCCGAGGCCGAGCGCCATCAGGATCAGGTTGCCCGCGTATTTCTTCGCGTTGCCGGGATCGTGATGCCCGATGTACTGTCCGATCAGCGCGGCGCCGGCGACGGAAAGTCCCATTCCGAAAGAGATGAAGATGAAGAACAGGGACCAGGTGATCCCGACGCCGTTTTGCATGTGGGTCGCGTTGGCGATCCCGTCGCTCAGATCGATGCCGGGCACGCGCCCGAGAAAGAACGTGTCGACGAGATCGTGGACCGTCTTCAGGATATTGACGAAAAAAACCGGGATGGCGAGTTGCAGCATGCCCTTCCAGATCGGCGTGCCCTTCAGAATCATTTCCGTTTTGCGATCCATCTGTTCTTTGCGTAACTGTCTCATCGATGAACTGTCCTTGTCCTAGAAAAGAAAAACGCACTCTGTGCGTTATGCGACGTCGTCTTGGCGGTTTTGCGCCGCATTGACGCTCGAAACGAAGCTGGTCGAAGAGAAGACGGCGCTTCTTTGAAAACGGCGCTATCGGCCGTTTCCATCGATTCCGTCACATTGATGCGGATGCTTGAGGATTCGTTGCGGCGGCGAAAGCGATCATCCATATTATATAACATTCTTTATAAGAATGCCAAAAAAATCGAAATCGGAAATGTGCCTTCGTCGCGATCGTCCGCATCCATTTCGATTCGCGATGAATCGCAGGAAATTCCATCCGTCCGGTACGCCGCCCGAAACGATGATTTTTTCGATTCCTTTTGATGAAAGAATGCGCTTTTATGGCAACAAAACACCGAAAATATGATATCCTATTCACACAAATCGTCAAACGAGGCGCCGCATATGATCAATCGAATGAACCGACATACCATCTTCCTGATCTCCATCATCACCGGGACCATCCTGGCGTTCGACCTGTTCACCATCATCACGAATCTTTATGTCGCCCCTGTGCTCGAGGGCTTCGGACTCCCCGACATCCTGATCTACATGAAGACGAGCATCTTTCTTGTCCTGTGGATTTTTTTCACCGTGTGGCTCGTGGACGGCAAAGCCCGGCTCAACAAGACCAACATCAAATCGTTGATGATCGTCGGCATCGTGACGATCGTGGCATACTTCCTGAGCCTCTACATCTACAAGTACTACCTGCTCGTCGATACCAACTACATCATCCGCTATCGGATCCTCGAAGGGAATCCGGCGCTCGCCCTCGAGTACTCCCGGATCAACTACCAGACGCTCAAATACATCATCACGGTGTACAGCGGCTTCAACTCCGAACTGGTGCTGTTCGCGGAGGCGATGTTCTTCCAGATGGGCGTCTACGCGATCCAGAAGATGGAAACCGACGAAGAACCCACCGTCGCCTACGACCATTTCATGTTCGATGTCAAACTGTTCCCGATGGCGGTCTTGTATGTGCTCGCGGCGTTCCTCTCGATCAACATCCTCACGATGCGCTACGATCTCCTCGGCTCGATCGAGATGGCCATCGCGATCACCGGTTTCATGGCGGCCGCACCGGGAATCGGCTATGCATACAAGCTCTACAGGAGCCGCAACTACGAATGCACGCGGGCGTTCTTCATGGGGACCTACAAGTATCTTCTGATCATGGCCGTCATCGGTATCGTCCTGTTCGGCGCGTTGTTCGGACTCAACCTGTACTTCATCCAGCTCGGCCGGGCGACCTATCGCATCGCCAGCTCGTTCGTCTCCCTGGTCCTCGCAATCTTGATTTTCTTCCGCATCCGCAAGATCCTCGCGGTCGAAAACAAATAACCCCGCCGCGCATTTGACGGCATCGAAAATCAATCAAACGGCTGTTCGCCGACATCCTCAGGATGCGGGTGAACAACCGTTTTTTTCGCATGGAATATCCCCTGACCGAAAGAAAGGGACGGCGTCGATGCGGAGCTGATGCGTTCCGTTCGACGTCGTCCCATATTCAGATGAGCTTTTTGATTTCGTTGATGTGGTATTCATAATACAGGCTGGGACGGTAGGTGTCCGAATAAAGCATCACGGCGGCGCTTTCGGCGCGGTACAGCCCGACATTGACCGTCGAAATCACGGTCCGGTTCGGTCGGAACAAATCCCAGTTCGAGCGGAGGAAGAGGATTTCCTTGATTTGATCCTTGGTGTGATCGTCGAGGATCCCGATCTCCTTCATCTGCGTGATCAGCATGCGGTAGATCCGCATGTGTTCTTTCAGATACTTCTGCTGGATCTTGGCGATTTCCTGATCGACCTGTTCGAGATAGAAGACGTTCTGTCGCTGGTTGACCAGCACCACGACCTCGAGCAAGTAGCGCTTGAAGGTGCGGTTATCGATCGGATCCCGGTTCAAGCGGTGATAGAGCGCGTGTTCGAGATCCTGCGCAAAGAGTTCATACCCCAGGCTTTTCAGGTATTCGGGCATGTCGTCGGGGTTCTTGGTGTGTTTCATCGGGATCGGACCGCCCTGGTTCGCCCGGATCTTGACGAGATAACTCAGCTGGGTGATCCGGTCCATCTTCGCCTTGAAGAACGTGATGACGAAGAGCAGGAGGATCAAGGAGAACAAATAGATCAAAAACTGAATATTGAAGTCCTCGATCCAGATGTTCGCGGCGATCATCCCGAAGGCGATCGCGATCACCAAACCGAGCACGCCGAGGAGGTTGAACAGAAACTTGCGGTTGATCCGCTTGATATCGTTCATGCCATGACCTGGAAAGCGAGGATCCCGGCGGTAACGATGAGGATGGCCGACGTGATCAGAACCTCGATGAAGATCGCCGAGCTGATCTTGTCCTTGCGTTCGTCCTTGTATTCCTTGTAATGGGGATATTCGTTGCGGAACGAGGGCGAAATCAATACGCGCATCACATAGCGGATGCCGTGAAAGACTTTGAAGGCGCTTGTCAACGCGATGACGCACGGCAGGAAGAAAACGACGCCGACGACGAACAGGACGTTACTCACGTTGGTCAAGGTGATGTTGGTGCGATAAACCGCAAGGTGAAGCAGCCCCGCGGCGATGACCATGCTTGCCAGGATCAAGACCATTCTGAACGGTTTCATTTGCCGCTCAACTTCTCCTGATAACGCGCGAATTCCGCGGAATTGCAGAGCACGAAGTGATTCGGCTCGACTTCCCGCAAAATCGGCTGCTCGACGGAATAATCATGTTCCGCAGCGGGATTGTAGCGGGGAGTGCGGACGCGGGATTTTTCGGTCTCGGGATCCGGAATCGGAATCGAGGCCATCAGCGACAGGGTATACGGATGAAGCGGATGATTGAAGAGGAGGTCCTTGTCGCCGTGTTCGACGATATGGCCGTAATACATGACCGCGACGCGGTCGCTGAAATACTTCACGACGGAGAGGTCATGGGCGATGAACATGATCGTGATGCCCTTGGTTTCGCGCATCTCGTTGAGCAGGTTGATGACCTGGGCGCGGATCGAGACGTCGAGCGCCGAGATCGGTTCGTCGGCGATGATGAACGAGGGTTCGACGACGAGCGCGCGGGCGATGCCGATGCGCTGGCGCTGTCCGCCGGAGAATTCGTGGGGATAGCGGCTCGCGTGTTCCGGGACGAGGCCGACGGTCTTGAGCGCTTCGTTGACCCGATCCTCGATTTCCTTTTCGTTTTTCACGCCGTTGATCCGGAGACCTTCGGCGATGATTTCCTTGACCGTCATGCGGGGGTTGAGCGAGGCGATCGGGTCTTGGAAGATCATCTGCATGCGGCGCATGAGCAGGCGGTTCTTGTGGGTGAGGCAGTATCCGAGCTTGCCGATGTCCTGCTTCCTGCGGATTTCGTTCAGCTTGAGTTCCTTTTGCTGCTTGACGAGATTCTCGGTGACTTCGCGGAGGACCTGCCTGGCGGTCTGAATCTGCGCCTTGTCCTTGTTTTCGACGGCTTGCCCGTATGCCGCTTTCGCACGATCCCGTTCGTCCATCAGACCGTTGATGAGCTTGATGGTCTCCTGGTTCGCGAAGTCGTATTTCTTGTCGACATCCTGGCATTCGGGGAAAGAGCAGAGTTCCTTGCGGGCGCGCAGACCTTCTTCGTCGATGATGCTTTCGAAGCGTCGGTCGCGTTTCGCCTGGTGCAGGATGCCCCGCGCTTCGGTGACCTTGCCGGTGAATTCGATATTCAGTTCCGTGACTTTTTCGTTGAAGGACGACTGCCCGAGGTGGCCGGTGGCCAACTGGTCTTTGAGTTCTTGGGTCCGGGCGATCTTCTCCGCCAGATAGTCCTTGTAATTCGCCTGAAACGTTTTTTTGGCGGCGATGACGTCGCTGACGATGCGGGTGCCATGGAAAAAGACTTCTCCGCCCGAAGACGAATAGAGTTTGATGATCGCGCGACCGGTGGTCGTCTTGCCGCAGCCGGATTCGCCGACGAGCGAGAACACTTCGCCCTTGTAGATTTCAAACGAGATGCCGTCGACGGCCTTGTTGACGATCTTGTTGCGACCGGAACCGGACTTGAAATACTGCTTCAGCCCGACGACTCTTAGGATTTCTTCACGTTGTGGGCTGTTCATTGGGGTTCACCTGTCGTTTCCGGCATGACTTTCTTGGCATCGGCATCTGCCGCGGCGCGTTTCTGCGACGCTTGGAACCGCGTGATGCGTTCCAGAAGAACCGGCGGCATGGCGACCTTCGGTGCGTCCGGATGGAGCAGCCAGGTCGCCGCATAATGGGTGTCGCTGACTTTGAAGAACGGCGGATGCTCCTCGAAATCGATCTTCAAGGCGTGCTGGTTGCGGTCCGCGAAGGCGTCGCCTTTCGGCGGGAACAGCATGTCCGGCGGCGTGCCCGGGATCGAGGTGAGCTTATCCTTCGTGTCGAGGTCCGGCGCAGAGGAAAGCAGCGCCCAGGTATAGGGGTGCTTGGGATCGTAGAAGATGTCGTAGAGCGTGCCGTATTCGACGATCTTGCCCGCGTACATGACGGCGACGCGGTCGGCCATGTTGGCGACGACGCCGAGGTCGTGGGTGATGAAGATGACGGACAGGTCGCGCTGCGTCTTGATGTCCTTGATCAGATTGAGGATCTGTTTCTGGATCGTCACGTCGAGCGCGGTGGTCGGTTCGTCGCAAATCAGAAGCTCGGGATTCGCGGTGAGCGCGATCGCGATGACGATGCGCTGACGCATGCCTCCGGAAAACTGGAACGGATACTGGTTGAAACGTTTTTCCGGTTCGACGATGCCGACTTCGTTCATGATCCGGATCGCGGTTTCATACGCTTCCTTTTTGGTCACTTTGAAGCGGCGGCGATAGATTTCCGAGTTGCTCAGGATCTGTTCCCTGAGTTCTCTCAGTTCGGCCGCGGCTTTTTTGTATTTGGCGGAATCCTTATCGTATTTCTTGAGCGTCGCTTTCTTCGCTTCCCATTCGGACTTCAATTTCGCGAAAACAGTCGCTTTCTCGGCTTTGACGGCGGTGACTTCCTTATTGATTTGGAGCTTCGCCTGCGCCTTCACTTCGAGATATTTCGCCTTCAGGGCGGGCAGATGGGTTTTGTACTCCTTCACGTCGAGATGGTGCTTCACGCGGGCGGCGTGGATCGCTTCCTTGACGTCGCGGCCGCGAAGATCCTGATCGTGGTTGATTTCAAAGATCCGGTTCTTCAGTTCCTTGTCCGAAAGTTTGATGCGGGCGATCATGTTCAGATAGTCGTGGTATTCCTTGTGAAACAGGTCCATATAGCGGGACTTCATGCGGTCGCCGTTCACGAGCATCGCTTCGGTGATCTGCTTGCCGATCTTCATGATCGGGTTCAAGCTCGAGAGCGGATCCTGGAAGATCATGCCGATCTTGCTGCCGCGGATCAGATGGAAATTTTCTTCGGACAGTTTGGTCAGATCCTGGTTGCTGTAGAGAATTTCGCCGCCGTCGATGATCGCGTTGCGGGCGAGAATGCCCATGATGGCGCGGTTGGTGACCGATTTGCCGGATCCGGATTCGCCGACGATCGCGAGCGTTTCGCCTTTGTAGAGATCAAAGGAGACTTCGCGGACGGCGCGGACGAGTCCGTTCGGGGTGCGGAAGGAAATGGTCAGGTCTTTGACTTCGAGCACTTTTTCTTTATTCATCGTCAGCTACCTCTCAATTGCGGATTGAGCGCATCGCGAAGCGCATTGCCGAACATGTTGAAGGTGATCATCAAAATCGAGACGATGATCGTCGGGAAGATGACCAGCCACAGGTTGCCGGCGAAGATCTGCTGCTGTCCGTCGTTCAGGATGACGCCGATGGAGGTGCCGGTAAGGGTGATCGGGCCGATTCTAAAGGCTTGCCCGTTGCCGATGCCGAATCCGAGATACGATAGATTCACTTCAAGGAAGATGACGGAGGGAATACTCAGGACGACGCGGGTGATGATGGTTCCGAGCGCGTTGGGCAGGATGTGCTTGAAGATGATGCGGCTGTCGGAGGCGCCGAGGGTCCGTGCGGCCAAGACATACTCCCTGCCTTTATATCGATAGAATTGCGATCGCGTGACCTTCGCCGCGCCGATCCATCCGTCATAGACCATGAAGATGAACAGGGCGGTGAACCCGGGTCCGATCAAAACCGTGATGATGGCGATCATCGTGATCTGCGGAAAACTACCCCAGATATCGGTGAAACGTTCCATCATGATGTCGACTTGACCGCCGTAATAAGCGGAGGTTGCGCCCCAGATGATGCCGACGAAGATGTTCACGCAGGCCGCCATGAAGCCGAGCAGGAGGGACGTTCTGAGGCCGAGCCAGATCAGGGTGAAAAGGTCCTGTCCGAAGACGTTCGTGCCGAACAGGAAATAGGGTGTCGTTTCAAAACCGAGCGCGTAGGATCCGTCCAGCATGACGACATAGTTCGTCGCCGTGATGCCCGTGCCGGGCAGCGAGATGATTTCGACGCTGACCACCGAGACGATCGGAAAGCCTTCGCCGAATAGCCAGCCGTCCGGATTGTCGGGATCCGGAACGATGCTGTCTTCCATGCCTTCGTTTTCTTGCAGGATGCGGTCGTAATCGGCGTCGCCGATGGTCGAACGCTGGTCTGCGAATAACGCTTCATAGACATTATAGCGGAAATTCGCGGTGGTCATGACGGCGTTCTTGCGGACGAACCGTCCGTTTTCGGTGAGCGAATCGACGTTATATAGCGCGAACATCGCAAGCGGGTACCCGTCGTAGAAGTTGACGTTCACATCGGCGGCGTTCTTGACGGCGATGCTGTTGAAGGAAACATATTCGGAGCCGTCGGTGGAAGGTGCTGGGAGTTCGTATTTGAATACGACATAGCGGGCGACGCCGTTGGCGATTGCGGTCATCGGATCGAGCACATGGACGCCGGCTTCCGTGATCGTTCCGAGAAGCGCCAGATCATCCCAGGAAGCGTATCCCGAACCGACCGATAGCGCCGACAGGTAGACTTTGAGGACACCTGCCGGGTCGATTTCGTTGACATCCACTTCGATGGTATGCCCGGTCAGAAAGGAAATTGCAACCGGCGTGACGATGGCGTAGGCGGAGCGTTCCGTGTCAACGAACAGTTCGTTCGTTCCGCCGCGGAACTGCGGGCTGCGGTCGGTACCGATGACATCTTGGTTTGTCAGCGTATCAAACAGAAAATAATCCGCTTGGAACCCGATCGTCGGATATCCCAGTCCCGTCACCGGATCGACGGTCGTGTAATCGATGGGCTGATTCTTGAACTGTTTCGTTCCGTTGAGGATTCCCAAATTTTCGAGCAGCGGGATGCGGGGCGGAAGGGTGGTCAGCGACGAGTTGGTCTGGGCAAAGAGGTTGCGAGGCGTGATGATCGGAACGAAAATCGAGAGCAGGATGAAAATGACGAGAATCACCGTGGCGATCACGTTGTATTTATTCTTCGTGAAACGGATCATGGCGTCCTGGAAATACGTGAGCTGCTTTGTCTTTAATTTCTTGTCGAGCAGCCGCTCGTTTTCCTGAACCAGGACGAACATGTCTTTGGTATATTCTTTCTGGCTCATCACTTCCTCGCCCCCATTCTGATCTGCGGATCGATGATGCCGTAGGACAGGTCGACGATCAAAGCGGTGGAAAGCCCGATCGCGCTATAAAACGCCGACGACACCAAAATTACGTTGTAGTCATAACCGCCCGCGACGAGTGCCTGCAGGGTGATGCGCCCGACCCCGGGGATCGCATAGACGGATTCCAGAATGAAGGACCCGCCGAGCAATCCGGCGAAAGAGCCGATGATGATCGGCACCATCGGTACGAGCGAATTGCGGATCGCATGCCGCAAAACGGCCTGCGTGTGGCTGAGCCCCTTCGTCTTCGCGAGCAGAACGAACTCCGACGTCAAGACTTCCGACAGCTCGGCGCGCAGGATGCGCGTCAACCCGGCGATCGACGGCAGACCGACGGCCAAGACGGGGATCACGAAGCCTTGTGCGACCTTGCCGAACGATTCGATGCCGACGAGAGGAAAGAGCGAAGGCAAGAGATTGAATTGATAGCTCAGGATGATGATCAGCGTGAGTAAGAGGACGAGCGATGGCACGGACAAGAAGACCATGATCAAGATCTGCAGAATATTGTCGACGACCGTATCCTTTTTCAATGCCGCCAAGATGCCGAAGAAAAATCCGAACGGCAGATAGAACAAGAGCGCGCTTAGATTGAGATAGAGCGTGAGCGGCATGCGTTCCGCAATGATCGTGAACGCCGGCACGTTGACTCTGATCTTCGTCGAAGTTCCCCAGTTCCAATCGCGGACGATGTTTCCCACCCATCGGAAATACTGCGTGATGATCGGCACGCGGTAAAAAACCTTGACGACGCCGCTATCGCGGACCGGGGTCACGATGAATACGCTTTGGTTGACACCGGGCTCATTCGCACGGATATAATCAACTTCGGCCATGTCTTCGGGATCGTCGATGTTGTAATAGACTGAAGTATAAAAGCCGTCTTGAACCTGCTTTTCCAACCAAATGTCTTTTTCTTCATTTTTCGTCGGCGGATATTCCGGCGCCAGCTTCAGGAGCGTAAACGTGATCGTCAACGTCGTGAAGAGTATAATGAAAATCCAGACAACGCGTTGAATGATATATCTTGTCATTTCATCACTTCCTCTTATTTTTAACTATTATATCATACTTTGTGTGATATTTCATAATCCTAATTTGAGATTGTCTTGTCTTGAAATGCGCTGAATTTTAAGTGTAAAAAGAAGGGCCATATGGTTGATCAATATGGCCCCCCTCGCATTGCTATTTACTTTTTACTTGATTGGATCGTTGATACGTTCAGGCGTTGACGACTAGAGCCACAGAACGGCGATGTAGTAGTCACCGATGTGGAGAACGACATAGGCGTCTTCCCACACTCCGCCGTCGTCCCAGGTCGTCGCCCAGACTTCCGTGAATTCAACCGGAGTTCCAGCCTTTGCGGCAGCTGCAGCGATGGTGGTGATCGGTGTTCCCAAAGCGGCGAGATACGCATTCGCAGCAACGGCAGCGTCGGTCGCAAGAAGAACGGCTTCGGTGCAATTGTAGCCGGAATGGTTCGCGATGGCGGCCAAAGCGTCGGTGAAGAGAGCGGCTTGTTCATAAAGTTTGTAGTCGTTGCCTTCTTGAGAGACGACGAACAGGAAGTTCGCGCCGCTTTCGGTGACGATGATGAAGGCCTCAAGCGAATCGAATTCTTCATCTTCGGCGATGTTTTCAAGCGTATCACCGAGGACATACTCGGCAAGTGCGGCACCGTCGGAGGATTCGTCAAGAACTTCGCCGCTCATGTCGAGGTAGGCGTTGATCAAATCGTCGGGATCGGTCCAAGATTCCTGTTCAACACCGTCTCTGACATAGATTCTGCCAGTCAACGCTTCGCAGATGGCATTGAAACTCCACTTTTCGAAAACCGGTACGCCGTCGAGGTTGTTGTAGGCGATCGGGATGTTCGGGGTGGAGGTATCGATACCCCAGTTGAGCGTGAAGCCGCCGCGGTTGTCGTCGGCGAAGACATCGAGGAAGCTCGGGGCGTCAAGCAACGAGCCGCTGATGCCGCCGATGCCGAGGTCCATGTTCGCGACCATCATGTAGTCGTAGTAGTTGTTCGGGAAGGCGACGTCGTGAACGACGATGTCGAGTCTGACGAAGTTGACGTTGTCGACGAGGAGTGATTCATACTGCTCTTCGATGTTCGCAACCATCATCTGTGCGGAGGTGTTGCCGCTCGATGCCCAGAAGAGGTTGAGTTCGATGACCGTGTAGGCGCCAGAGGTGCCGGCGACATAATAGTCATCTTCGATTGCGGCGGCGACAGCCTGTTTGAACAGGGTGACCGCGGCGCTCGGGAAGTAGCCGTTGGAGGATCCGCCGAATTCATCGACGATCGCTTGTCCGACATCGGTGCCACGGACGGAGAGTCCGGATTCGCCATCGAGGAAGTAAGTCGGCGCGAAGAGGGTGTGAGCCGGCAAGTAGAGCTTGACGAGATCGACGGCTGCATAATATCTGTCGAAGCCGTAGTAGAGAGCCTGTCTCATCGGCAAGTAGGAAAGGATCGGTTCGGGGACCCAGGTCTCGTCGATGCCGACGCCCGGGTTCTCGAGAATGTAAGCATCACGGACTTCTTCGGTGCCGAAGCCGTTGATCATGAGGCGCCACGTCGTCGCATCCGGAGCGGTCTTGACGCGCGGGTCGTTCGCATAAGCGGTAACTTGGGAAGCCGGGACGGAGGCGCTTTCAAGTCTGCCAGCTAAGAATTCGGCGAAGATGTTGTCGGAACCATCCACGAAACGATACTGGTAGCCGGTATAGTGATACAGCGCGGCGTCCGGATGAAGCGTGTTCTGTTTGAAGGTGAGGAGCTGGCCGGGGGTCCAGGTATCGAAATAGTAGATTCCGCTGGAAGCGACGGATTCCGGATCCATGCCATAGCCTTCAACGCCGAGTTCTTCGTAGAGTTGCTGGTTGATCGGAGTCAGGGTCGCACCGGCAAAGCCGTACTTGATTTCGAAGGTGCTCTTTTCGTTGATGTATTCGAGTTCGAGGGTGTTTTCTTTGCCTTCCGCAAGACGAAGTCCGACGTCAGACAACTGCGCTGTGCCCGCCAGATATTCGGCGGCGTTCTTGATGCCCTGGCTGACGAAGTCTCCGCCGCCGGTTCTCGCTCTGAACCATCTTTCGGTGAGAGCATGCTGCCATGTCCACAGGTAGTCGGTCGCATCCAGATCGGCATAGCCGGCCGCGAGGCCAGAAACGTCGGTATCCGGATGGAACTTCCACTGGAGGTCATCGCGGAGTTCGATCTGCCAAATCTTGGCATAGGTCTTGCCGTTGATGACGGTCGGGTCGACCGGGATCGGTTCGGAAGCGGCCAGCGACGGGAGGATTTCATAACCCGTCTTGGAAGCGTCGAAATAGAAATCATAGAGTGCGCCGCTGAACCAGTCGGTGAACGTCGCGGTGTTGGAGTCGTCGGCGTTCCACGGATTCAAGCTGGTCGGATCGGTGTTGAACGAGGCTCTCCATGTGAATTCGCCTACGTTGCCATAGGTGCTGCCGTACATGAGAACGTTCGAGTCGTCCTCGGTGAGCTGTGAAAACTGCGTGCCGAATCCCATGACGCCGTTATATTCGGGGCTATAAAGCTGGACTCTGTCCGAATACATGACTCTCGTCGCTCTCGTATACAGCGGAACACCGGCGTATACGTTTTCGAGCAAGTAACGCTCGGCGGCGGCAAAGAGGATGGCTTTGTCATCGGCGGGAAGCTTCGAGAGGTCGACGCCGCTCAGATACTGGGCAAGCGGATAGTCCTCTTCGTTCGGGGCGACGACGGTGACGATACGGTTTGCCGTCGCAATGTTTCCGGCGCTGTCAGTGACTACGTAAACGACCGTGTAGTTGCCGATGATGTCGGTATCCACCGGGTTCGTGACAACGATGCTGGCGGTCAAGTTTCCGTCTTCAGCGTCGGAGGCGGTGACGCCGGTAAGCGGATTGAAGGCTTGATAGGCTTCAATCTCGACGGCACCCACACCTGCAAATGTTGGGGTTGCGTTAACTGTCGTTACTTGACCGCACGCGACGAGCGCGATGCCTGCTAGCAACAACGTTAAGACTAATAGCAATCTTTTTGACATTTTTTGTCTCTCCTTTTCCTGGTTATTGATTTTGAACCATTATACCAAAGTTTTATAAAAAGATATACGGCAAACGCAGAAATTGTGGGAATAAAAGCGTTTTCCGCGTGGAGATTCCCTGATGGCGGGGGGCCGATGTAAGTTTTTCATCGATCGAGCGCCAAAACTAGCGTTCAAGCGGGAAAGATCTGCAGAATCGTGTCGGCGTCGTAGATGTCCGCGATGTCGATTTCGACGTCCGGGACGATGCCGAACTCGTTATGATTGTATACATAGGGGTCTTCGACCGTGCCCGTACCGGTGCGGTAGGCGTTGATGTTGTTGGAACTCATCGTGAATGCCGTGCCGTTGGGAAGCAGGATCGGGGTGATCGAGCAGGCCCCGCCGCCCGAACGCACGCCGATGATCGGTCCGAGGTCGTTTTCCATGAAGATGGTCGCCATCTGGTTGGCCGCGCTGAAGGTGAGCGGGGTGATCAGAAGCCCCCAGTTCAATGTGCTGTAACAGGGGACGCCGTCGATTTGGACGTGATACGTCGAGACGCCGCCGGTGTCGCCGTCGATGCCGCTCACGGCGAACGGCTGATCGGTGATGAAGCCGACGATGCGGTAGAGCGCGCCGATGTTGCCGCCGGTATTCCACGAAAGGTCGAGCAGGACGTTCTCAAGATCGGGCTGAATCGCCAGGATCTGGTCGAAGAGCATTTCGAGATAGACGGCGGAGTCGGCCTGGACGCTTGCGAAGACGTCGGTGACAAACGGCCACGTGCCGGCAAAGCTGATCGGGGCCTTGTCGATGATCCCGACATAGAAGAGGTTGAAGTCGACGTCAAAGGCGATCTGAACCATGTAGGTGACGGACGTGCCGCCCTCGTCCACGGTTTTGACGAAATATCCGGCGCCTTTGGTCTCGTCTTCGGTCGCTTCGAGGACGTATTGATATCCGATGGCGACAAGCGCGTCGTGATACGTCCCGAGATAGGACCCGTCGAGGCCTTTCACCAGGACTTCAAGCTGATCGTTGGTTTCCGAACTTGAGTTGTAGTAGAAGAATTTGGTGCCTCCGGCGATTTCCGGCAGCACGGCGGCGATGTCGGCCGCCTTGAGTTGCTGATTGGCGAGGAGGGCGTCGTAAACGGCGCTTTCTTCCATGTCGGTCGTATTGAAGTCGTCCAGCAGGATGGAGACCGTCACATCGTCAAGGAACCAGAAGTGCGGACGATCGGGGCCGTAGGCGTTCCAGCCGCCATCGGGGTTGGCACCCCATTTGGTTTCGATCGCGGTGTCGACGTCGACGTATCCGTCATAATACCATGTCTGGAAACGGCTTCCATAATAGGTCAGCTGGTTCAGTTCCGGTCCCTCCCAGGCCGATTTGTTGAAATAGGAGGGGTATCCGTAACTCGTATGCGGTTCGTCGATGGTTTTCAGAAGCAGGTCGCGGAGGGCGTAATCAAAATCTTCCGGATCGTCGTTGAGCAATTTGTTTTTCTGCGCCAAGAGGATATCATAATACGAATCGATGCCCATGATGTCCTTCAGCCCGTAGAAGTAATCGAGGTCGAACGCCAGCATATTGAAGGTATGGACGAGCAGGTCGGCCGGAATGTCTTCATTGTTCATCGAGCTGACCTTGATCGCGCGGTATTCTGATGAACCTGCCTCGGGGAGGGCATAGATGCCGAACAGTCCGTCGTAATTGTAATAGACGTTGTAGTAGCTGGAGCCGGCGAAGATCTGATTCACGATGTAGTAAGGAAGAACGACGTCGCCATCGACCGTCGTGATGTCCATGAAGTAGGCGTCGAGGTCGTAAACGACGTACTCTCCTTCTTCATAGTAATCTTCCGGATGATCCGCCACATAGTCGATGTGGCGCCCGTAGTTGGTCTCGGTCGAGTACACATAAGCCCAGTAAAACCCGGGATCGTTCGTGGAGATGGTGTTTTCCGTCGCGTCGACGGTGAGGATGAGATCGTAGGTTTCATCGAAATCCGCGTCGTAATACTGATACATCATCTCAAGGGTGGTATCGGTTTTGGTGATCGTGAATTCGACACCCGGATCGATAAAACCTTCCAGCAGATCGAAAAAATCCAGGAGTTTGATGTAGGGCACGTATCCGCCATCTTCGAAATAGAGCGTCACGTCGCCGTCGGGAACCTCATACTCGGTCGTCACGTTGGTGAAGGGAACGACGCGTGTATCTGTCAGTTCGACATCGGCCTCCGAATAAAGCGGGACGGTGAACGAATGGCTCACTTTCGTCGCGTTCAGCGTGAACTCGCCGACGATCACTCCCGTCGTGACGGGTTCGCCGTCCGGAACCGGCAGGAGGAAGCCCGTCGTCGAGATGTATTCGGAATCGGTCGTCCAGCGGATCGTACTGCGGTTGATTTTGCCTTTCGACGGCAGATACAGTTCATACTCGCTGACGATGATCGTGTCCACCAGATTCGCGATGTCCGCTTCGATCAATTCCGCGTCGGTCAATTCGCTCGGGATGATTTCTGTCCAACGTGCGTTCAGAAACAAGCTGCCGGTCACGGGCGTCGAGAAGACATATTCAACGAGAGGATCAGAAATATACCAATACTCGAAGGTGAACCCGTCTTTGGTGGGATTGAGCGGCCGGACCACGGTCTGGCCGTGTAGGATGGTCTGGCTGGGGACGGTGTTTCCCCCGTCGCTGTCGAAGACAACGACATAGCGCAGCGCGGCGGTCGTCGTGGCCGGTCTGTCGCAACCGACCAATGCAAACGACAACAGAGCCATAATGAATAGCAGTTTTTTCACGTTGATACCCCCTTGGTAAAGTTGTTAAATCATTATATTACAATTAATCCTGTTTGTCTAGAATGTCACGAAGAATGAAACGAAAACCGTCGCGAAAGATTAAATCGCCTGGTCGTTTCGCCCCTTTGGTATCCCGCAATCGCGAGGCATATCATCGTCCACGAGACGGATCGCGATGGCGAAAACGCGGCCCTCGGCTACGCGCGTAAGGCGACGCGATATAAATTAAGGATGTGTTTACCGTCTTACATCAAGGAAAAACGAACCCTCCGAGATCCCCAAAACGGGTTTGGCATGGGAGCATCGCGATTCTGCCGGTCACTCATCGTCGCAAGATGACGCGGCAAAAAAGAACCGATCTGATCACCCCAAATATAAAGATGTCGACCAACACATCGTTGCGTCATGTGTCGGCCAACATCCGATCGTTTCGATTCAAAGTGCATGCCTGATGATGCCGGCGTCAATCCTCATTCTCAGATTTGAATGACATAGCCCAGAAGTAACAGGAAAGCCAAGAATATTGATATAAAGGCACTTCCCAAGCCAAAGTTGACGACGTTGGCGACGGCCATCGCGATGACGACCTTGGGTCTCGATTCGAAACTGAAATAGCTTCTTTGGAACCATATGGCTTCGAAAATGAAGAACGCCACGAGGATCGGCGTATAGACGGTGAGGATCATCGTACGCAAATCCGCAGAGACAAACAATAACGTCGCTGCGACGAACGTCACAATCAAAATTAAATGAAAGATGCCGTAATGCATCCAGATTTTTTTGTCGATGAGGAAATTGAAGAATCGAAAGATCGCAAGTTTCGCCAAAGTGAAGAGAACCGCCAAGAGCCCCATACATAACAAAGTAAATCCACCGACTAAAACATCCGCAAGCGTCATCGCAATCCTCCATGAAATGAAACCCTCAATCCCCGATGAAAGGTGAAGTGAATCGTCTTCCGTTTTGCAAAACGAGGGCATTTTATTTGATGTCTTCCATCCTGTTTCGATGCTTATTACATACTATTGTATCACTGTTTATCCCATATGCCTTCGTCGTTTTTTATTTTTATCTTCATGCCAAAGGGAATGGCTGCTGGATTTTATGGAATGGACCGAATGTCGATACGCTGATTTCATGAGATTTTCGACAACAAAAAAATCGATCGGCCCGATCGATTTTTTGACTATACATAAGGATTTCAAAGCCTTAAGCAAGTGGATAATCCTGGTGCCGAAAACAGGACTTGAACCTGCAACCTACTGATTACAAATCAGTTGCTCTGCCANNATGTGAGTTAACCGTTTCTCCAACAAGCCGCGTTTGATTTCCGGCTTTTTACCGGCACTACAATTCTACTATTATTGTATCCGTTGTGTCAAGGAAAAGCGAAGATTATCCTTTTCGCTTGCCCCCTCGGGGCAGTTCCTCCGCAATGGCAAAATAATAGAGTGAAGCGATCGTTCCATAGGGGGAGTACAACTTTTTCAACCGATCATAACGCTCCTGCGAATAGGATGTGTATCCGTGCACCTTCATGACCGATTGTTGCATGACGGAATCGCCATAAAGGAAGACGTCGAGGCGCCCTTCGCCGAAGATGGCGGTCATCTCGGCCGCGTGGCGGCTGACGCCCTTGAGGCCGGCGAGGAAGGCGACATATTCGTCATCGTCGAGATGAAGCGTGTCGGAAAGATCGAGTTTTTTTGCTGCGATATTCTCGGCGAGATCCCGGATCGTCGCGATCTTGATCTGCGAGAGCCCGGTTTCCCGCATCCGAACCGCATCGGACTTCAAAATGTTGACGACTGAAAAGTCGCCGCACAGTGCCATCATCCGGCTTTCGGTCAACGCCGCGGAAGACGCCGTGATGCCGTCGGAGATGATACCGGATACCAGCGCGGCGAAAATATCCGGATCGCGCTTGGCGCTGACCCGGCCGTATTTTTCGATATAGGGCGCAAGCGCTCGATCGGCATGGATGAGATGCCGCATGGCTTCGGGCCCGTAATGGATGTCGAGATATGCGTTCATGGCGTGATACCCTTTCCTGATGGACTTCCCAATCACTATTTTATCACAAAATCCCTTGAAAAATGCACGATTTGATTCATCGGAACCGCTATTCTCTCATCCGGGTCCGGGATTTTGGCGATGTTATCTTAACGGCGTCTTTATACGCATGACGTCAATCGCAACGCCGTCTTTACGTCGCTTTGACTAGAATGGAAGCATGGAGGTGAGCCTTTCATGGAAGAACTCATCGGTAGAAAAGTGAAACTCATCCTGAACAGCACGCAGGGCACCGTCGTCGTCGCCGGCGAACTCATCAAGCTGGCCCCGCCGTTCATCGTGATCCTGGCGGCCAGCGGCAAGAACATCTATTTCAATCTGAACAACGTCAAATCGGTCGAGGCGGCATGATGATGAAAAACAAGGAACGCACCATCGTCGTCGGATTGAGCCGTCTCGGTTCGACGATTGCGGCGAAGCTCTCGGAACAAGGCGCGGACGTCGTCGTCATCGACAAGGAGAGCGATTCCTTCCGCAAGCTCCCCGAGACGTACAGCGGGTATGAAGTCGTCGGTGACGTGATGGATACCGACGTTTTGGAAAAAGCCGGCATCGAAACGGCAAAAACGATCATCGTCACGACCGACGAGGACAACATCAACATCATGATCGGCGAAATCAGCGCCTACATCTATGGTGTTGAAAATATCTTCGTCCGACTGAACGACAACGATAAATCCGTTCTTCTCGAAGCCACCAGGATCCACGCGATTTATCCGTTCCTCCTGTCGCTCGACGAATTCGAACGGATCATGAAAGGGGAATCTGCGGCATCATGAAAATCATCATCGCCGAAGGCAGCGCGGAAGTCGACTATCTGATTAAGATGTTCCGCAAAAACCGCCATTCGATCATCGTCATCAATAAGGACCGCGCGTTCTGCGAGCATCTGAGCGCCGAGTACAATATCGATGTCTTTGTCGGCGACCCGTCCAAAAAATTCGTTTTGGGCGACGCCGACATTTTTGATGCGGACATTCTCATCGCGTTGTCGCCAAGCGATGCGGACAATCTTGTCATCTGCCAGCTTGCCAAGCGCGTCTTCCGCGTGAAACGGGCGATCGCCATCGTCACCAACCCGAAAAACGTCGGAATCTTCAAGCGCCTGGGCATCAACAATGCCCTGAGCGCCTCCCATCTCGTGGCCGAAACGATCGAACGTCTTTCGATCATCGAGAATCTCGTCCGGTCGCTTTCGATCGAGGAGGAACGGATCGTCCTCACGGAATTGAAGGTGGCGGAAGACGCCGCGATCGTCGGAAACATGCTCAAGGATCTCAACGCTCCCGTGCACTTCAACCTCAGCTGCATCTTCCGCAATCCGGAGGTAATCATTCCCGATGGGAATACCGTCATTCAAGCTGCCGACATCCTCGTGATCGTTTCGACGCCGGATCATCAGACCGCGATCGTCGACCATCTGCAAAGGAAACGATGACATGCTCTCTCCCGCTGACGTCTTTCTTTCGGACGAGCGAAAGGAAGTCACCGGCTGGCGGCTGATTCTCGGCTATCTCGGCGTGACCGTCGAAGTCGTCGGCGCCTTTTGCTTCGTTCCGCTCATCACCTTGTTCTTCTATCCCGATGAAATCGGATACGCGAAGGATTTCATCATTCCCGGTGCGCTCGCGCTCACGGCAGGGTACATGCTTTCTCTCTTCATCAAGGGCAACCCGGTCAAACGGCTGGAAAAACATCAGGACGCGCTTTTGATCGTGCTTGCCTGGATCATCATGATCGTCATCTGCGCGATGCCCTATCTGATGTCGGGAGATTATAATTTCATCCAAAGCCTGTTTGAAGCGACGAGCGGCTTCACGACGACCGGTCTCTCGGTCGTCGACGTCGCATCCGCTCCGCACATCATCCTGCTTTATCGAAGCCTGACGCTCTTCATCGGCGGGGTCGGACTCGTGCTCGTCATCACCTCGGTCCTCTCCGACCGCTACGGGATGCGGCTGTACAGTGCCGAAGGTCACAGCGACAAGCTGCTCCCGAACCTGGTCAAATCAGCCCGGCTGATCCTGCTTATCTATCTGTTGTACATCGTCATCGGCGTGATCGCCTACGTCATCTTCGGGATGCCCGTTTTCGACGCATTCAACCATTCGATCGCCGCGGTGTCGACCGGCGGCTTCTCCACCGAGGTCGACAGCATCGGCGCCTATCACAGCCTCGCGATCGAAATCGTCACGATGGCGTTGATGCTGCTCGGGGCAACGAACTTCTTCGTGCATCTGCAACTGCTCAAGGGACGAATTGCGAATGTCCTCAGGCACGGCGAAATGATCCTTCTGCTTGCGCTCATCGCACTCGGCCTTCCCGTCTTCGTCGCGACCCTGATCATCGACAGCGGCTATGGATTCGGGGAGGCGTTGCGCATCGGATCGTTCCAGCTGATCTCGGCGATCACGACGACCGGCTTTCAGACGGTCGCCTCCTTCCGGACCCTTTCTGGCATTTTCAACGGATTTGTGATAGTATTAATGCTGATTGGGGCCGGCATCGGCTCGACCGGCGGCGGCATCAAGCAGCAACGCGTGCTCATTTCACTCAAGAGCATCGTCCGAAACATCCGCGCCAACATCGCCAACCATCGGAAATTGACGACGATCTTCCTCAACAAGGCCGGAACCAAATCGGTCCTGGAGGAGCACGAAAAGAACGATGCGGTCTCGTTCGTCCTGCTCTATCTCATCATCTTCATCGTCGGTTCGCTCATCTTCACGGCATACGGGTATCCGCTCGGGGACGCGATGTTTGAATTCGCCTCGTCGCTCGGAACCGTCGGCCTCTCCGTCGGCATCACCGGCTTCAGCGCTCCGAACGGCATCCTGCTCACGTCCATCTTCGGGATGTTCGTCGGCCGTCTGGAAATCATGGTCATCCTCTATGCGTTCGCCCGATGCTTCGGCGCGATGCGGAAAAGAGCTGCATAGCATGGTCACGAAACGAAATGTTCTCAAGCATGCGATCACGGTCCTGATCATTTTGACGGTTTCTACCGCGTTGGCCTTTTCGATGCGCGAATTCGGCATCCGGGTCGAAAATCTCCTGCTCATTTTCATCGCCGCGGTCTTGCTCATCAACATCGAGACCCGCAGTCTGCCGACCGGGATCGCGGCCGGTTTCGTCTGCGTCATGATCTTCAATTATTTCTTCGTCGAACCGTACTATACCTTCATGATCGCCGATCCGAACTACTATGTGTCGATGACCATCTTCTTCATCGTCACCCTGATCGCCAACACCTTGACTTCCCGGTTGCAGCATCAGATGGAATTCTCCAAGGCAAGCGAGCGTCGCAGCGTGCTGTTGAATCGGATCAACGGCCTGCTTCTGAACGCTCATTCATTTCTTGAAATCGCCGACTTCATCCAGTCGTCGTTCCATGAACTTCTGCAGCGCGACGTCTTCGTCTTCCTGCAGATCGAGCAGCAGGAATTCACCGCGCCGACGTCGTTCGAACTGCAGAGCCACCGCGAGGCGGTCCTCTGGTGCTCCATGCATATCACGCAATGCGGCGCCGGCACGCCGGCGTTCTCCGATTCGAAGTATCAGTATTTCCCGATCCGCTCGAAGCGGGTCGCGGCGATCAGCGGCACCGTCGGGATCCATGTCGGACATGACCGGCTCGAACAGAAGGACGCGATGTTCGTCGATACCGCCATCACCAGCCTGCTCGTCGCCTGCGACCGCGAATATTCCTCGCTTCTCAAGGAACGGGCGACGCTTCAAATGGAAAAGGAAAAATTCAAGTCCTCGCTTCTGCGCTCGATCTCCCACGACATCAAGACGCCGCTCACGAGCATCAGCGCCGGCAGCAGCCTGCTTCTGGAAAGTTACGAGACGATCCCTTCGGACCAGCGCGTCGGCATCTTGACCGACATTTACGACGAGTCCGTCTATCTCGCCGATTTCGTCAACAACCTGCTCAACCTCACGAAGATCGAAGCGAACCGGCTTTCCGTCGCCAAAGGTCATGAACTCGTCGAGGAGATCCTGAACGAGGTCTACCAGCGCGTCCGCAAACGGCTTGGCGCGCATCGCTTGATCATCGAAAACGGACCGGATGCGCTCTTCGTCGATGCCGATCGCCAGTTGCTCATCCAAGTCCTCGTGAATCTCGTCGACAATGCCGTGAAGCACACCCGGCCCGATTGCACGATCCGCCTCGGATGCCGCCAGGAACACGCCTTGGTCTGGTTCGACGTGGAAGACGACGGCGGCGGCATCGATCCGGCGATCCTGCCGGATTTGTTCAACGAAATGGCGTCCGTCCGCGACCATAAGGCGGACAAATCGCGCGGCACCGGGCTCGGTCTCTCGCTTTGCAAGGCCGTCGTCGACGCCCACGGCGGCACGATCGCCGCGACGAACAACGCGCGCGGCGGCGCGACGGTCGCGTTTTCCATTCCGGTCTTGGAAGTGGGTGAATCCGCATGAACGAACGCATCCTCGTAATTGAAGACGACGACGTCATCGCCCGCTTTCTGCATATCGCCTTGAACGCGAAAGGCTACGAAGTCGTGGCAGCGGAAACCGGCGTTGCCGGCGTCGCCTTCGCGGCGCACGCCAGCCCGGCCGTGATCCTGCTTGATCTGGGGTTGCCCGACATCGACGGCACCGAAGTCATCCGGCAAATCCGGGCCGGCTCCGCCGTCCCGATCATCGTCGTGTCGGCGCGCGACAAAGAGCGCGAAAAAGTCGAAGCGCTCGACCTCGGCGCCGATGATTATCTCACCAAGCCCTTCAGCGTCGGCGAATTGATGGCGCGGATCCGCGTCGCGCTCCGCAAGTCGGCAGCGACCCCCGATACGGAAGAACCGATTACGTTCGGCGATCTGACGATCCGGTTCGACCAGCGCCGCGTCCTGTTGCGCGGCGAGGAAATCCATCTGACGCCGATCGAGTACAAGCTTCTGACGCTGCTCATCACGCACCCCGGCAAAGTCCTCACGCATTCCTATATCCAGAATGCGGTCTGGGGATATGCCTCGGTCGACGACTACCAGTCGCTGCGCGTGTTCATGGCGGCGGTCCGGCGCAAGATCGAAGACGATTCCAGCCGACCGAAATACATCATGACGGAAATCGGCGTCGGCTACCGCATGCTTGACGAATGGGTTCCGTAAGCAAAAAATGCGCAACCGACAAGGTTGTGTTTTTTTCGTTTCGGGAAAAACGATGACCGGCGGCGTTGACACATCCGGCCGGTTACGTTATAGTAGAACCATCAAGAACCGAAAGGCGGTGCTTCCATGTTCCTCTTCGATGAAAGCCTCGAAACGTTCGAAATCTTCTCGCTGTCGCATCTTCTCGGCGTCCTGTTCTGGGTCACTGCGATCACCCTCATGATCGTGTTTCGGAAAAAACTGCGGGGCATGCCTCGGTTCGACCGCTTCATCCGATACTTCCTCGCGATCACGATGCTGACGTTTCAGTTCACTTTCTATCTCTGGATGTTCTGGCGCGGCGCCGCATCGCTCGAACTGCTCCCGTTCGGACTGTGCCATCTGGCGATGTATTTGACCTCGCTCATGCTTCTGACGCAGTCGAAGACACTTTTCAAGATCGTCTTCCCGTGGGCGATCATCGGCGCGCTCTTGTCGCTTGTGATCGCCGACCTCACCTTCGCATTCCCGCACTTCCGCTACATCCACTACTTCGGAAACCATGGGATGTTCCTCTTCGGCGTCCTCTACATGATGATCGTCCGCGGCTATACGATCAGTTACAAGAGCCTGTGGATGTCCGGCGGCGTTTTGATCGGACTGGCCGTCCCGGTGTATTTTTTCAACCAGGCATACGGTACGAACCATCTCTTCCTGTCGCATCTACCCGGCCCGGCGGCTTCACTTCAGACGGCCGTCGGGGACTGGTGGATCGTCCTGTTCGTCGCCTTCGTCTTCGCTTTGTTTCACCTCATCTATCTTGCTTATGTCCTGATCAGTCGTCATAGTAAAGACATCGCTTGATCCATCCTGATCCGCCCCGGTCCGGTTTCGCTCGATGCGATCCGGACCGTTTTTCTTCGAAACGATTCGAATCACCAAAAAAAGTAGCGATTTCACCACAATTTCGCCAAAATTTTATCATGATGGCTTGGCATAAAGCGCGGTTTGTGGTATTTTTTTATTAAGAACATCAAAACAATTCAATGGAGGTATGGAATGGCTAAGATCAAATCGCTTCTCACCGGCTTCTACGCCGACCGCCCCGGATTCTTCCTCGCTTGCACCCGCTTCTTCTTCATGTTCCTCTTCTGGATCGCGTTTTATATCGCCGCCTTCACGCTGTTGGGCGGCCCGAACGGCCCAGGCCGGTTCACCGTCGCCGATTACGGCAATGTCGGAAAGGTCATTGTCCTCATCTGGTGGATTCTGATGATTCTCTTCGTCATCTTCAGCCTGTTGAAGAATGTGAAGGTCGTCAAGATCGTCGGCATCATTCAGATCGTCTACATCGTCCTTTATCTTGGCATGCTGATGATCACCTTCGGAATGACGAAAGACGAAATCGCCGGATACGTCGGCATCACGGTCGTCTATTCCTTCGGTTTCTGGCTGATGATCATTCTCCTCGGACTGCTCGTCATCTCGGTGTTCTTCACGCACCTCATCGAAAAGATCATCGCCAAGCTGATTCCGGCTCAGATTCTTCATCCCGCGGCCTATGCGCCCGTCGCCCCGATGCCGGTCGAACCGGCTCCCGTCGTCGAGCCCCTTCCCGTTGCGCCAGCGCCTGTTGCTCCCGCGCCCATTGCTCCCGCACCCGTCGCACCGGCGCCCGTAGAACCGCTGCCGGTGATTGAACCCAAGCCCGTCGCACCGGCTCCCGTCGAGCCCGAACCCGTCGTCGAATCCGTTGTCGAACCCGTTGTCGAGCCCGTCGTTGAACCCGTCGTTGAACCCGTTGTCGAGCCCGCGCCTGTCGTGCCCACGCCAGAGGAACCGACGCCCGTCGAGCCCGCGCCCGTCGAGCCGAAACCCGAATCCTGACCTCCGCTTCCCACCAAGACTTCCGCTTGCCGGAAGTCTTTTTTCTTGTGCTTCGCGTTCCAACCGCAATAGTATGATACAATGAGATTGCCAAAGACGATGCGTCAAGGTGGATCCCGGATCCGGGCGGCGGAACCTTGCCCCCGCATCGAGAGGCGGATCGCCCTCGCGGAGGATGTCCTGCGCGCATATAAAGGAGAACCCATCATGAAGGATGAAGACAAGTTCAAGGCACAAAAAAAACAGGATCTCGAAGAAAACGAGCGGAAGTACGGCAAGGAAGCCCGCGCGACATACGGCGAACCCGCCATCGACGCCTCAAACGCGCAGTACGCCGGGATGAATCCGGATGCCTACGCGAAGATGCAATCGATGTCATCCGAACTCATTCGGACCCTGCTTCAGGCGATGGATGAAGGCGATGTCAAAGGCGAAACCGCAAAGCGGCTGGTCCGTCTGCACAAGGACTGGCTGATGATCTTCTGGACGGAATACACGCCGGAAGCGCACCGTGGCCTCGGCGACGCCTATGTCGAAGACGATCGTTTCCGCGCCTTATACGACAAGTACCGCGAAGGCGCCGCGGCGTTTCTCCGCGACGCGATCCGCGCCAATACCTGAATAGAGAAAACTCGCACTTTTTGACAGTGCGAGCTTTTTTATGGATGCTTGTGATCAGACGATCGGGCAGACGCCGCCGTTGCCTTGCGAGCGGGAGCCGACGTTTTGGCTGCCTTGGCCATTTCCGCCCTGGCCGTTTCCGGTATTGCCGCCTTGATTGTAGCCGTTTCGGAAGATTTTCTTGAAGCCGTTCATCATGTCCTGGCCGACGAACGTATAACGATCGCGGGAGAAGGCGTTCAGATGATTGACGGACGCGGTCTTCAGATACGAGAAGACGCTGGCGACATCCTCGGGCAGATCTGCCTGGGCGAGGAACACTTCATACATCGCGATGTTGGCCTGTTCTGCCGCGACGCCCGTGGCGAGCGCCGAAGTGATCGAATCGGGAACGACGACCTGCGCAGCCGCGGTGTTCTCGGGGACTTCGATGCCGTAGGCTTCGAAGAGCGGGAGGAGCAGCGCGACGTGGGTCGCTTCCGCCGCGATGATGTTCGTGAACGGGCGGATGACGCCGTAGGTGTCGATGATCGCCTGATATTCGGCGAGAGCGAGCCATTCATCCTGAAGGGCGGCGGTGAGCATTTCTTCGAGGGTGTATCCATCGATGCCAAGCTCGGTGATGACTTCCGGAGTGACGGCGAAGTCGACGGGTTCCGCGTTGACCGCGGTGAGGGTTGCGCCGAAGCCGATCAAGGCGATGACGCCGGTGACGATGAGCGTTTTGACGATGTGCTTTTTCATGTGGTTGAACCTCCTGTGGTTCTTTCTGCAAAATATACGAGGCGCAACGGGCGGATATTGGGAAAGCCGAGAAACCTCACAGAAAACTCATTTTCGATCCCACCGACAAGGCATATCGGCCAATCGACATATAAAACGGACGCACGGGATTCCCCTGCGTCCGGTTGATTCTTCTCCTGTTCGGAAGATTCCTTACTCCTCGATGATGATGTCGGTACCGACGATCGCGACTTCGAAGCCGAGCGCGAGCGCGAGCTTCACCGAGGCGATGTTGTCGTCATCGCAGCGGAAGATCGGAATCCGTCCCATCGCGAGCGCCCGGTTCGAGATTTCGGCGACGGCCGCGGAGGCAGCGCCGGTGTTCCGATGTCGCGGCCCGGTGATGACGCCGATGTCGGCGATGTCATCGCCCCAGAACCAAAGCGAGGCGACGCCGACGAGTTCTTCGTCCTTGAATACGCCGATCACGAGATCGTCGTCGATCGCGACCTGTCCGTGCGCGAGTTCCGGTTCGGAACACGTCGTCTTCATCAATTCGAGGGCGTGCTTGTCCTTGCGCGTGAGCACGCGCAACGACGCGTGCTCGCAGCACGGCGGCTGCGGCAGCGGATGTTCGGTGTAGGTGACGACGCCGCGGTACAAGGCGAACCGTTCGTTGCCAAGGATGCGCTTGGCGATTTCGCGGTCGGACAGCTCCGGCGTGATGTTCGCGTTTTCGACTTTCGCAACCAGTTCGGGCGCGACGTCGAGGACGATTCGGTCGTCCGATCGCCAAAGCGCGACCGGGTCGATCGGTCCCATCGTCTCATTTGCGTTGATCACGACCGGCTTGTTGAAATCCCAGTCGCGGTATTTGTAAAAGCTGGAAAGAAAGCTGGTTTTACTCATCGTGCCCGTCCCCCGATATGATCCATGATGCTATCTTCCATCTAAACACAAAACGCCCTTTTTTTCCACCCCTTATTGCGTTTTCGGGTGGATGAAAGGGCGTTTTCATTGAGGCTGGATCAGATTTCGGCTTTCTTCTCCGCACGGGGGTCGAAGATCGAGAGAATCAGGTTCAACGCGATCCCGACGATCGAGGCCGTCGCGATCGCCGGCAGCTTGATGCCGAAGATGTCGATGAGCCCGCCGGCGAAGCCGTAGGTGCCGCCGATTCCGATCACCAGGATCACGGCGATGACGCCGAGGTTGCGGGCGCTGAAGAGGTTGACCTTCTTTTCGATCATGATCGCGATGCCCTGCGCGCCGATGACGCCGAACAGGTACACCGAGGCGCCGCCCATGACGGCCGACGGGATCGTGCCGATCAGATTGGCGAGCGGGGTGAGAAACGAGAGCGCCATCGTCAGGATGGCCGCGGCGCCGAGCACCCAGATCGAGAAGTTCTTGGTGATGGCCATCGTCGAGATGTTCTCGCCGTAGTTCGTGCCGGCGGGGCCGCCGACGAGCGCGGAGACCATGTCGCCGACGCCGTCGCCGATCAGGTTGATGCCGAGCTTGTTCTGGATGTCGTATTCCTTGGCGCCTTTTTCACGGGCGAGGTTGTTCACGTACAAGTCGAGCTGATAGAGGTGGGCGGTCGATTCGGGGATCGTGGCGAGCGCGATCGGCATGATCGCGAGCACGGCGGTCCAGGACGGGATCGGCAGGGTGAAGTGCGGGACGTTGACGACGCCTTCGGTGAAGACGCGCGAGAAGTTGACGAGCTCGGTTTTGAAGATGAGGTCGGAGAAGAGCGCGATGACATAGCCGATCAGGATGCCGAAGAGGATCGGCAGCTGGCTCGCGACGCCCTTCTTGAGGGCGACCGTGAGGATCAGGATCGTCATCAGGGTGATGAGGGCGACGACCCAGGAGGCGGAGGAGGCGACTCCCCCGTTCATCCCGGCGGCTTGGGTGAGGGCGACGCCGGCGAGCGAGAAGCCGATGATCATCGCGATCGGTCCGGTGACGACCGGAGGCAGGACGCGATCGATGATCTTCGCTCCCCACTTGATGATCACGAGGCCGGCGGCGATCGAGACGAGGCCGGAGAGGATGATGCCGAACTGGGCTTGTCCGATCAACGCGTCGGAGGCCGGCGTGCCGTAGGTCGCGCCGGTGATCCCGACGATCGCGGCGATGTAGGAGAAGCTCGACCCGTAGTACAGCGGGATCTTGCCCTTGGTCACGAGGATGAAACAGAGGGTAGCGAAGCCGGATGCGAAGATGGTGGTCGAGATGTGGAAGCCGGTCAGCAGCGCGACGAGCACCGTCGCCGGGAACATGACCAGGATCTGCTGGAACGCGAAGAGGATCAGGCGTCCGAATGAGGGACGTTCGTCGGGGAGGTACCCGATGACAGCTTGTTTCTTGACGTTTTCCATGGTTCTTCTCCTTTTTGCTCTCTGGATTTTTAGTCTCGGCCCGCAAAAAATAAAAGGACACGCAGGTGTCCTTCAGAGGGTATGTTGAAAGTGCGAACCCTTGCGACGCTCACGGGCGTCGATTAAAGGACCTAAACTACAATCATTATACCAGTTCGGAAAAAAAACGCAACCACTTTTCGAACGAATTTCAATGAAACGAATTCAACCGTTTTCCGTCAGTGGCGGTTCGGAAAAACGAGGAAGATTTCATCGACCGCGGCATCGCGGTCGAACTCGAACGCGACGGAATGCCAGACCATGTTTTCGGTCATTCCGTCGATCGGATAGAGTTCCTCTGTGAGAATCCGCAGGGTCCCATCCGTCAGATAGGTCCGCCAGATCGCCGGTCGGATCGAACCCGACGTTTCGACGAATGTGACGAAGGCGAGCCCGTGCCGATCGAAGTAGTCTTCGTCATACCCGTGATACGCTTCTTCAAAATCGTCTTTCGCATCGTTTTCGAGCGTTACAACCGTTTCCGCATACCAAAGGGAGAATGATTCGTGGTCATCAAACCAGGCGGAGTGGTCCAGATGGTCTTCCGGTTCGTCGCTTCCCAGCGGCGTCAAGGGCAGGCTGACCAATCGGAAGTTGACGCGGTCGGCGCGCGATGGAAGGTCCGCCGGACGCTCGCGCACGTATCCGAAGGGAACGCATGCGACCAGCAGAAAGAACAACGGGAGGATCAACCCGATCAGCATTCGTCTCACCCGATCATTACCCTTTCGTGTCAGGTCGACGCACCTTCATCCGCCACCGGAGCAGCAATCCCGTCGCAACGAGAAGGGAGAATCCGAAAAAGAGGAGTGTTCGGCCGATCTGGATTCGCTCTCGGGCGTCAAGACCGGTGAGGAGGTCCAATTCCGCATAGACCTGCCATTGTGTGAGGAGCACGATTCCCGAGCCGACCATCATGAAGGCGGCGACGCATTCAATCGCCACGCTGACGAAAAACGCAAGATCGGACACCCTGCGACGCACCTTCGAGAACACCAGTCGTGACTTGATCCGATCAAGCAAAAAGGGTGTGTCAAGACATGCGCGATAGCTGGTGCGATAGGCTTTTTTCCAGAGGTACATGTCAGAGCGCTCCTTTCCGATACTGCTTCTTCAACTTTTCCACCGCATCGTAATAAGCTTTCGTGACGACGCTCATCGTTTTTCCGGTCATGTCGGCGATGTCCCGAAACGTCATCCGATGGACGATTTTCAGATTCACGACGTGGTTTTCGAACGGTGGGAGGATCCCGTTGAAATCGAATCGTTCCGGAACGTAGTCCGGACCGGCGTCGACGAGTTCCGCCGTCAATTCCACGGCGTTTTGCGTCGGATCGCGTTTCATCTGCCGAAGGTGGTCGAGGGCGAGACGTTCCGCCATCGTGATGAACCAGGCTTGGAAGCGATTCGGATCGGACAGTTTTCCGATGTTTTCGTACATCTTGACGAATGCCTCCTGGACCAGATCTTCGGCCGCGCCGCGATCTTTCACAAGCGTGTAAGCCAAATAGTGGATGAGCCGCGCGTAGGTGTAGTATGTTTCGTTGAAAGCGTCCTCGTCACCGGCGGAAAGCCGCCGGACGGTTTCGGTCGAAATCTTCATGGCATCCGCTCCTTCCATATATATAGACGCTTGCGGGACCGCTTTTTTTGCGGGTTTTCGAAAAAACCGACCCGCGAAGGGTCGGTTTGAGATCATTTCAACAGTTCGCGGATCGCTTCCGCCTTCTCCAAATCGATCCCCATCAGGTGGATCAACTGGTCGATGCGGCCGGGATGGGTCGCGCCGGTCTTCTTGAACTGGTCGGCGATGAGCTTTGCCTTCCAGACCTTTCCGGGCATCAGGAAATAGAGGACGAGCCAGTCGTCAAGCGACATGAACGGAACGGTCACGTCCCCGATCACGCGCAGGTCGATGGGCGTCGTCTCATCAAACGGATACTGATAGGGCGTGCGGTCCTTGATGATCTTGAGGCCGGCCATCAGGTCGACTTCGACGGACCCGACCATCATCTCCGTGAAGGAATAGGACTGGTAATGGTAGGACGGGTCGGACGCATGTTTCGCGCCGATCGCCTCGAACACCTCGAGGGCTTCCTCGGCGTCGCGGGTTTCGAAGATGATGTCGAGGTCGTTCGGTTCGACCGCAAAGCCGGCCGCCTGCAGGAGCACCGAGCCGCCGATCGCCCAGCGGATCTTCGATTCGTTCAACGCTTTTCCGACCTTTTCGATCGTATTGATCATGACATTGTTCATGGGTTCACCTTCCTCAGATACGATTAGAGATTCTTGAACATGGCCGTTTCGATTTCCTTCGAAACATGGCCGCAGGCGTCGCAGCAGTTTTCCAAGCGGAGGAACAAATCCTCCCAGATGAAGAGCTTGATCGGGTCCTTCTCGTTGACGAACAGTTTATGGACGGTTTCCGAATAGACGACGTCGCAGTCTTCTTCCAGCCGCAGGACGTCGAAGATGAGGTCTTTCATCTTGGCGGATTTCTTGAAATGGGCGAATTCTTCGAGCAGCGCCTTGAGCGAGACGACGCTCTTGTGGATGAGGTCGGTGAAGAGCCGGGCCTCGGGGCGGATTTCGGTGACGTTGTACATGTACATCCTGAGGATGACTTCCTCGATCGAATCGGTCACGTCGTCGATCGCTCTGAGGATCGCGAGGATGTCCTCGCGTTCGATCGGCGTGATGAACTCCTTGAAGAGGTTGGCGACGACGGTATGGCGTTCGACGTCGGCGGTATGTTCGATGTGATGCATCGCCCGCTTGTTTTCGAGCAGTCCGGACGGTTTGAAATTGGCGATGACTTCGGAAAGATACTCGGAAGCCTTGACGCAGTAGACGGAAAGATCGACGAAGGAGGTGAAGTAATAGTTCTCTTTCAGCTTGTCCATGGGCGCGGTTCTCCTTTAAAAGACATTGATGAACAGTTTTGCCATGAGGAAGCCGATCAGGCCGCAACCGGGGAAGGTGAGCACCCAGGTGAGCGCAAGATCGCGGACGACGCTCCACTTCACGTTCGAGAGGCGCTTGGCGGCGCCGACGCCCATGATCGCGGTCGTCTTCATGTGCGTGGTGCTGACGGGGATCCCGAAGAGGGAAGAAACCAACAGACCGCCGGCCGCCGACATGTCGGATGCGAAGCCTTCGTATTCCTTGAGCTTGACCATGTCCATCCCGACCGTCTTGATGATGCGGTAGCCGCCCACGGAGGTGCCGAGGCCCATCACCAGCGACGTCAGGACCATCAGCCAGAGCGGGACCGCGAAACTGCCGGTGCCGACGTTCCCCTGCGCAAGGGCGATGCCGAGGAGGAACACGCCCATGAACTTCTGCCCGTCCTGGGCGCCGTGCATGAACGCCATCGAGGCGCCGCCGGCGACCTGCGCCTTGCGGAAGAAGGCGGTCGTCTTACGGCGGTTCATGCGCCGGCAGATGCGTTCGATGATTTTCACGAACAGCCAGCCGGTCCCGAAACCGAGCACGGTCGAGAGGCCGAGGCCGTAGAGCACCTTGACCCATTCGGCGCCGTTGATCCCGGCGATGCCGCCCTGAAGGGCGATCGCGGCGCCGGAGATGCCGGCGATCAGCGCATGCGATTCCGAGGTGGGGATGCCGAAGTACCACGCGGCCGTCGCCCAGATGAGAATCCCGATCAGGGCGGCGCACAAGGCGGCAAGGGCGTCGGCGGGATTGTTCCCGAAATCGACGATTTTATAGAGTGTCGCGGCCACGGAGGCATTCACCGAAGTCATCACGAGGACGCCGAGGAAGTTGAAGATCGCGGCCATCAAGACCGCCCGTTTCGGCGTCATCGCCTTGGTCGAGACGACCGTCGCGATCGCGTTCGGCGCGTCGGTCCAGCCGTTGATCATGATCACCAAAAGAACCAGGATGACGGTCACCGCCAGAATCCAGTTCTCGGCGAACGCTCTCATAAACTCGATCAATGTCATCAGGTACCTCGTCACACGGTTTGACTTCGGTCAAAAGGAGTATAAGCAAAGGTTTCTATGTCATCCGATTTCAAAGAAGAAATCAGCGGATCGTCAAGTAAAGACGAAGCGAAAGCCAAAGCGATGCGGAAGACGACGCACGGCGCGAGCCAACATCATTATAGCCCATCCCAAGAGGATTGTCTATTTCAATTTGGGCGTGTGTCGGGTGAAACCGCCCTTTAAATCAATGAAAACGCTTGGTGGATCCCTCACCCTATAGGGTGAGTGAACATCAATCGGGACACATCGACGATTCTTGGGTGAAAACCATCGCTTTTGGTCCATAATAGAATAAGAACACACCATCCTTATGTAACCAAAATGTGATGAATTGCCATTTTTAGGGTCCTGAAATGTGATGACCCGCCACTTTTTCGAACATACGCACGGAAAATGACTATCTGGGGGAAGAAACCGATGAAGGAATACACACTGGATCAACTGCGCCGAAAACTCGAGCGCGGGACCGTCACATCGCGCGACCTGGTCCGCATGTACTTGAAACAGATCGACAAATATAACAAAAATGGCCCGGCGCTGAACGCCGTGGCCACGACGAATCCGGAAGCATTCAAGGATGCGGACCGGCTGGATCGGGAACGCGCCAAGGGGCGGGTCCGCGGACCGCTTCACGGCATTCCGGTTTTGCTCAAGGACAACATCAATACGAAAGGAGCGATGCCGACGACGGCGTCCTCCTTCGCCCTCGCCGATCTCTATACGGGTTCGGATGCCTTCGTCGTGAAGAAACTCAGGAAGGCCGGCGCGATCATCCTCGGCAAGACCAACCTCTCCGAATGGGCGTATTTCATGTCGACCGACAAGATGCCCTCCGGCTTCGGTTCGCTCAACGGCCAGGTGAAAAGCCCCTACGGCGACAAGATCGATCCGCTCGGCTCCTCGACCGGATCGGCGGTCGCGGTCGCCGCGAACATGATTCCGATCGCCGTCGGAACCGAGACGAACGGCTCGCTCACCGCTCCCGCCAAGCAGAACATGATCGCGACGATCAAACCGACCCTCGGACTCGTCTCGCGTACCGGGATCATCCCGATCACCCATCTGCAGGACACCGCCGGTCCGCTCGGACGGACCGTGAAGGATTGTGCGCTCTTGCTTGAGGCGATATCCGGAAGCGACTCGCGCGACCGCATCACGAAGACCGCCACGAAGAAACGGGAACGCTATTCCGAAGCGTGCGGAAAGCCGATCAAGGGTATGAAGATCGGCTTCCTCGCTTTTACCAACTACCCCGACGACGACATTGAGAAAGAACTCCTTGCGGAAGCGAAAACGCTGTTCAAACAAGCCGGCGCGACCGTCATCGAACTTACCGTGGAAGCAACCCGGATGAACAACTATTACACGATGATCCGCGAATTCAAGGCGGATCTCAACAACTATCTGAAATCGGTCGAAGGCAAGACGCCGATCAAGTCGCTTTCCGATGTCATCGCCTTCAACGCAGCGCATGCGGAGCGGTGCCTCGTCCACGGACAGAATATCCTCATCGAAGCCGAACAGTATGAAGGCGGACCCAACGATCCGGACTATCTCGAAGCCCGCAGAGTCCTGATCGACCAGGCGCATCTGCCGAACAATCTGATGCGCGAACACAAGCTCGACCTCATCGTTTCGGCGAAACGGACCGGGTACGCCCCGATCGCCGGATCTCCGTGCATGTCCGTCCCGGCGCGTCCGCTCACGGATGACAATCCCCGCAACCTGAACCTGATCGGGAAGAAATGGAAAGAATCCGATTTGATCAAGGTCGCGAGTTTCTACGAGCGTTCGGCGGTGCGAAGAGTTCCTCCGAATTTCAAAGTCAAATAAGATAAAGAGCCGCCGGATTTTCCCGGCGGCTCTGTCATTTCTTCGGACTTTCACATGGACATGACGAGCTTCAATCTGCCGATATCCAGTCGTCTGTCGTGATGGCGCGCGATTTCCTTGCCAATCTCAGAATCCGACCGGAACGGGTTTGTGCTTCAGGTACTCCGTGATCTGTTCGACGTCCTTGTCGCCGCGTCCGGACAGATTGATGACGATGATTTGATCCTTCCGCAGCTTCGGCGCAAGCTTCATCGCCCCCGCCACGGCGTGGGCGGATTCGATCGCCGGGATGATCCCTTCCGTGCGGGAAAGATAGCGGAACGCATCGACCGCCTCGTCGTCGGTAATTGCGATATAGTTCGCCCGACGGGTTTCTTCGAGGTAGACGTGTTCCGGCCCGACGCCGGGATAATCGAGTCCGGGCGAGAGCGAATAGACCGGAAGGGCGTTGCCGTTGTCATCTTGGATATAGCGGGTGAACATGCCGTGAAAGACGCCGTCTTTTCCTAGCGTGAGCGTCGCCGCATGATACGGCGTATCGATGCCCTTGCCGGCGGCTTCGCAGCCGAGCAGTCCGACTTCTTTGTCATTCAAGAAATCATAGAAGGCACCGATCGCGTTCGACCCGCCGCCGACGCAGGCGACGACGAGATCGGGCAACCGCCCTTCGGCGGCGAGGATCTGCGTTTTAATCTCTTCGCCGATGACCTTCTGGAAGTCGCGGACCATCGTCGGATAGGGATGCGGACCGACCGCGGAGCCGATCAGGTAATAAGTCGTATCGAGATGGGTCGCGAAGTCCATGAAGGCCGCGTCCACCGCATCTTTGAGCGTCTTCGTCCCGGTATCGACCGGATGGACCTTGGCCCCGAGGAACTCCATACGGGACACGTTGAGCGCCTGGCGAACGGTGTCTTCTTCGCCCATGTAGATCTCGCAGTCGAGTCCGAAGAGGGCGCACGCCGTCGCCGTTGCGACGCCGTGCTGCCCGGCGCCGGTCTCAGCGATGATGCGTTTTTTGCCCATTCGCTTTGCGAGCAGGGCCTGGCCGAGGACGTTGTTGATCTTGTGGGCGCCCGTATGGTTGAGATCTTCGCGTTTCAGATAAATCTTCGCGCCGCCGAGGTCGGCGGTCATGTTCTTCGCGAAGTAAAGCAGCGACGGACGGTTGGCGTAGTTTTTCAACAGATCACGGAATTCGCTTTGGAACTCCGGATCGTTCTTGTACCGGTCATAGGCGCGTTCCACTTCCTGGACCGCGGTGAGGATGTCGGCGGGAAGATACTGCCCGCCGTAGATGCCGAATTCGTGTTTTTGCATGATTTGATTTCTCCTTTTTTAGTTTGTATCGTTGCTTGCCTGTTGCGTTCTGAATCCGGATCCCTTCAAGGCGCGTGCATGATCTTCCCCTCCTTTCCGTAAAAACAAAAAACGAGTCACCGTCTTGGGACGATGACTCGTGTTGCCACCCAAATTTAAAGACTGAAAATACGTCTTCCTTCTCGGCATCACCATGAATGCCCAGCTCGATAACGGGAGTTCCCGGAGACGGCTACTTGTCGCCGCTCTTTTCGCAAGGCCATTCGTCGCGCCGCATGCGCCGGGATTCCACCGTCCCCGACTCTCTTGTACCATGACTGAAGCGAGTACTCTTCTTGTTCGTCAAATTTGATATTGTGACCAGTATAGTACGAACGCATCGGTTCGTCAAGCGAAAAACGAAAAGTCGGCTAAAATCCCTCGCGCGGCGATTCCGCGCCGTCCGTCGTTGCGGGTTTCCTGATGGACGTCCGCATGATGACGTACTTGTTCATCGGGAACTGGATCAGCATCGACAAGGTCATGTTGACGAACTTGACGAGGATCGCCCCGAAGGCGATGCCGAAGACGCCGGCGATCGGCGCGAGGATCCACGAAGGGACGAGGATCTGCAGGAGGTAGACGGCAATCACCATGACGGCGTACATGATGCCGCTCCAAAGAACGTTGTTGTCGGCTTTGAACGTCGTCTTCCGCTGCAAAAAGAAGTTGAACGTCTGCGAGATCGCAAACGACAGGGCGAACGCCAGAAAGGCGCCGAGGCCGCCGTCGTCGACGCCGTAGGCGATGATCCACCAGGCGAACGGGCGATCGCGCAACCCGGCGAAGACGAGAAAATGGAACAGCGCGAAGCTGCCGAGGTCGACGACGGTCGTGATCATGCTCATCAGGGTGAACATCACGAATTGCCATAAACCGGCGTGTTTGGCCTTCCATGCTTGAAAGTTCGGCTTCATTTTCGATTCTCCCCTTCGGCGCGGCTCTTCATCTTTTTGATCGCACCTTTATGATACCATATCAACCCCAGCGATGATAGACCGTGATGAATCCCGCGGAGCAAAACAAAAAAATCGCCCGATTTCGGCGATTTGATTGTGGAAGAAGAGAACGTTATTTGACGGATCGGCGGGACGGTCTGAAGACGCGAACCCAGGTGACGATCAAATCGATCACAACGAAGATGGCAATGAAGGTAACGATGCCGGTGGCGGCGCTTGCGATGCCTTCGGCGAGGACGGTGGTCGAGGGCGATTCGAAGAAGGCGGCCGCATGGTCTAAAAACGCGGCGTTCAAAAGGTTCGGGGTGTTGACGAAGACGATCATCAGGACGATCGAGAAGAGATGTTCGATCGTGTGCGAGACGGCGGTGGCGACGTTCCAGTGTCCGACCTTCAGTTTGACCGCATGGTCGGCGATCGTGACGACGACCGAGGCGACATAGACGGGCAGAAAGGCCAGGATGACGGCATCGTTGAAGAGCGGGATGCCGGCGCCGATGTTCCATGTGCCTTCATCGAACCAGGCGATATAGAGTTGGTTGTTCAGAAGCAGGTAGGCGAAGATGGCTCCGAAGATCGTGGCCATCATCATCCCGATGATCGACTCGGTCCGGGAGATCTTCCGCACGTTGTCCTTGGGGAGTTCGGGGAGCGACTTCGGACTCCACGGTTCCTTGTCGCACTTCGAACCGTAATGGTCGATCGCAACGAAGATGAGGGTGACGAGCGTGAACCCGTGGAAGAGACTGGAAATGACTTCGGAGAACGTTGTTCCGAAGACTTCGGCGATCATCCCGATGACCGTCGTCGCTTGCGGATCGGTCAAAGTCTCGATCAGCGTGAACACGAGGCTGATCGCGGCGAGCACGATCAAAACGATCTTCAACACCATCAGGTACTCGTCCATCCACTTCGGCGAGATCAGGTAGCGCTGGGTGGTGCGATAGCCGGCGGCGAGCTCGCGTGGCTCGCCGAGGGTCGTGAGGACTTTCACGATATCCGCTTCGGCGGGCTGTTCGGGAAGCATGTCGCCGATATTGGCGTTGAGTTCTTTGGCGACTTCGGCGCGGGTGTTTTCGGGCAGACGGCGGGTGACGTCGTATACGTAGCGTTCGATCAGGTCTTTCATTTTGTTTTCGCTCCTTCGATCAGATGGTCAAGTTCCTTGACGATCGTGTTCCATTCCAGTTTCAGTTGGTCGTACATTTCGGTTCCGGCGTCGGAAAGCAGATAGTATTTCCGCGGCCGGTTTTCCGTCGTATCCCATTCGCTTTTCAGAAGACCCTGGGATTCGAGCCGGCGAAGCAGGGGGTACAGCGTTCCCGCTTCGATCGATACGCCCTTCTCTTCGAGTCGCTGGAGCAGAGAGTATCCGTACTGGTTGTCGGCGAGCTGGGAGAGGACGGCAAGGATCTGTGTGCCCCTTCGAAGTTCGCCTATCATGTTTTCAAGCAATGTTTTATCGATCATTTTTCCACCTCGACTATCATTATACTGTACGCCATACACTATTGTCAAGCATATATTATAACTTTTTTAACAATATAAAAGTGTCGGCTATGCCGACACAATTTTTTACAAAACGATATAGGTGATTCCGTCGTTGCCTTTCCGGAAGTCCGGATCCCTTCCGATCAGCGGACGGTAGAGCCGGATCACATCGTCAAACCCCATCGGCGTCGAAATCGCTTCGCCGGGGATGAACGCCTTGATCTGCCGCATCGAGAGCATCTCGTCCAGGGTTTCCCGGACGGCGACGCGGATCTTTCCGCCGACGCCGGAGGACCCATAGCCGTGGATCACCTTGATGACCTTCTCGGTCGAACGGGAGAGTTTGATATAGTTCTTCAAGCGCATGACGGCGACGAACGTCGTCGGCATGTCGCTTTTCAGATCGAATTCCTTCATAGTCGTCCGACGACCTTGACGCCCATGCGTTTGAGAAGCGCGACCATATCGGCGGCCGACCCTTGGGTGAATCCCGCGCGCTCGACCGGATACGCCGACGAGACATTCTGATAAAGGAAGACATACTTTTTGGCGATCAAGGCGTGATGGAAGGACGCATAGGTAAACCGTCCCTTGGATTCTCCCGCCGGACCATGGGATTCATGATCGACGCCGTCGTCATGAAACGTCATCTTCAACGTCGTCGTCGACGAAAGCCGCTTGTCGCTTCGCATGTAGCTCTGCAGCCGCACCCAAATCATGAAACCGTCCACAACCGGATAGACGATCGGGACGATCCAAAGAAACGGCCTGGTGATGCCATATGCGAGGCCAACCGCGAGAACCGTCAAAAAAACCAATTCGAATCCGACCATGATCGGAATCGATCGTTTGATCAGACTGATCCGATGCAAGGCGATGAATGCCGCTTTGTCGATATGAGACGTATTTTCAATCATTTGGTCCGTCACCTCTTGAATGCGTCGCGTCGGCGTTTTTCCGGCAGCGAAGCAGGATTTCATAAGTCGTGAGACAGTCGTCTGCGGCGCGGTGCGATCCGCGCGTGATCCCGAAATGCCGCTTGAGGGTCTCGAGCCGATGGTTCGGCAACGTCCCGTACGGGAGCGCTTGTCGCGCGACCGCCAAAACGTCAAGCTTCTTCGCGAGGTCGACGATGCGTCCCGCTCGCGCAAACGACGCGTTCAAAAACCGCAGATCGAAATCGATGTTGTAGCCGACGATCAGAACCCCGTCGATCCGTTCTTGGATCATCGCCGCGACTTCAGGAAACGCCGGCGCCCCGATCAGCATGTCGTCGGTGATGCCGTTGACGGCGGAGGCCATCGCCGGCATCCGTTTGCCGGGATTGATGAGTGTTTCATAGGTCTCGAACAATGACCCGTCGCGATACGTCAGGATCGCGATCTCGACGATCCGTTCGCTGCTCGGATCGAGTCCGGTCGTCTCGGTGTCAAGGACGACGAACCGGTCGGGGAGCGTGGGGTTGGATGGTTCGTGGCGTCGCTCGTACCCGCGTGATTGATAAAAGGGATATCCGGGCATGTCCTCACCGCTTTCCGCCGGTTGTTTCGATCTTCCCGCACTGCATCTATCTTACCACCGATCGCCCTGGATGAAAAGCCGTTCTGCGATCCGCCGCGAAAATATCGCAAACAAAGCGGAAGGAGCATCTGCTTCTTCCGCGGTTCTTAGGGTTGGAACGGTTCGACGACGCGCTGCCCCCAGGCGGGGGCGCCGGTCGCGTCGAACACGTAGATGTCGATCGTGTAGCGGCGCGGGATGACCGATTCGGGGATGATGAACTCCGGTCCCGCTTGGGGCGTTTCCTCAAACGATACGGAGAACGTGTACCCGTCCGGAAGATCGACGAACACGTCGAAGGTTCCGGAGGTCGTCGCGCGCATCGCCAGGTTCGCGCCGATCGGGTCGATCCCGTCGAAGGACGAGAACAAGGACATCATCGCCTGCGATCCGTCGGTGCGGTTCAGGATGAACGTGAGGAAGATGAGCGACATCGGATCGGTCGCGTCCATGTGCACGCGCACGGTGAGATAGATGTTGTTGGTGACGTCCTGGACGGCGACGCGGTAGTCGGTGAAATGCGTGCCGTAGGTCTCGTGCCCCTCGATGTAGTCTTCCGCATAAATGCGGTACCAGATGAAGTTGAAGACGTCTTCTTCGGCCGGACTGAAGTCCGTATAGACGTCATCGGCGGGTGTACCGTCGCCGTTCATCCGGACGACGACCGCCCCGACCGGGGCTTCGAAGACCGGACTGAAGTAGGTGAGGTCGGTGTTGGCGACCTGCCCGACCACATAGTAGCTCGTCGCTTCGGCGTATTGGTTGTAGTTGATCCCGATCGTCGGGATCAAGACGATTTCGCGCAGCGTCGGATTGGCAAGAAGCGAGATGTAGAGCGCTTCGTCGATGTACGAATGATGCAGAATCGTATTGAGGCCGGCGTACACCGCATCGGAGGTGAAGCTGATGTTGGACAAGTGCGAGTTCGAGTTGCCGATCTTCGTGAACTCGACGGTCTCGAACGCATAGTCCCACGTCACGACCGTTCCCTCGAGGGGATGGCCGACCGTCCCGTAGGTATAGGAGTTGAGGTATTCGTAGGTCAACTCATAGATGCCGATCGGGGCGGTGGCGTAGAAGTCGAGCCAAAACCCGGTCGACTGGAGCGTCAAAAGGTACTCGCTTCCCGCGACCGGTTCGCCCGATCCATAGTACGTGAGGGTCGGCGTGAGGCCGACGTTCTGGTACTTGTAGACATAGGTCAAACCGTATTCGTACTTGTAGTTGGGATTCTCTTCGCGCTCGAAGCTCTGCGTCGCATACGGCGCTTCGAGCGGGTTCACGCCCCAGTACGCCGCCGTCACGGCAGGCGACAGGGCGCGCTCGGTGATCGTGTGGGTCCGTTCGGTCTCCACCCCGGCTTCCGAGCGGATCACGAAACGGACGATGTATTCGTGGCGATACCCGTCGACCAAGACCGGATTGATGGTGACATCGACGCTCACGAGCGTCGCAAACGGCGTGATCGCGAGGCTCGTCAGATAGCTCGGCCGGTTCAACGTCGTATTGACGGAAGCCGCCGGAATTTCGCTGATCGTATTCAGGTTGGAGAATTCCATGATGCGCGTCGAGGTGTCCGCCGCGACGTAGTACATGCCGTAGGGCAGCGCCGTGATCCAGTTCAGTCCGGAAGCCGAGATCGTCTGCGAGGTCGTCTGGATCGTCGTGATCAGCGCGTCCGTCGAGATCATCTTCGTGAAATGGAATTCATAAATATCGGCGTCCCCGATCCGCACTTCGAAGGTATAGTCCCCCGCCGGCAGGACCTGCGTGATCGCAAGCGTATACGTCGCCGTCGACGGCGCCCAGGTATTCGTCGCGACGTTCAACCCGCCGACCGTCTGGTTGTTGGTAAAGGCGAGCGTGTAGTAAGTGCCGTAGTTCATCACGGTGTCGCTTGAATTGAGCAGGCGGGTCGCCATGTGCGGCGTCGCGCCGTACGGGACGTTGATCGTGGCGTAGGTGAGGACGAAGCGTCCCTGCGTCGTCGACACCGGTTTGAAGTACAGCGGGAAGGCGGTCGCATCGACGTCGTGGACATCCGTATAGGTCGGCGTCTGCGCGACCGAGTCGACGGTGAGTGCGGAGACGGCGGTGTAGGCCATGTCTTCGAGGCGGACGATGTTGACCTGATAGTCGCGATAGGTGATCGGATCGGCGTCGGGATCGAGCGGATCGTAATTGTATGCTTCCGAGTAGACCCGGATCGTGCCGCTGTGAAGCAACACGGAGTCAAGCAGGTTGCCGTTGACGTCCCTGAGTTCTCCACTGGCGTCATACGGTCCGTAACTGTTCTGGATCGTCGCCGGCAGGTTGATGCAGGCGGCGGGATTGCCTTCCTCGTAATAGAACGACGCCCGGTAGCCAAGCGAGAACGTGGCGGTTTCCGTCGTGTTGACATAGAACGACGTCGGTGTCGTCGAGGAGAAGATCGTGACCGGCACGAGGACATGCGTCCCGCCCGCCTGGGCGACATAGGACGTGCCGCTCCAGACATGCGTGCCGCGCCAGGTCGACCCGTCGAGATACGCGCCATAGGCGGTCAGATTCGCCGCCGCGGCCAAATAGGCGTTCTCCGACGAACTCGTCTTGTTCGCATCCGCGGCGAACGTCGAGTTGTTGGCCACGTAGTAGGTGATCGTATAGTTGACCAGGTCGATGACCGGATTGAGGATGCGGAGCGTCGGGGACGTGACGTTGTCGACGAGCTGGGCGTTGACGATGTTCGTCGCCAGCGATTCGGACAGCTGCTTCATCCCGGAGGCGACTTTGTGGTTGAGCGTTTCGCCGCCCGAATTGACGACGTTGCGCCAGGACCCGTCGCCGAGATAGGGGTTGAGGGCATCAAGATCGAAATTGTCCGGGATATAGAGGCCTTCGGAGCCGATGCCGGTCGACGGTCCGAGCGCGAAGAGTCCCTTCGTGAGGTCGTTCGGATCGAAATCGAAGCCGATTTCCTCGAGCAAAAGATAATTGACGCGATTGGTCGGGATGAAGCCGATGTAGTTCAGAAGCGCCGGCGTCGTGGTCGCCGGCGCCATGAACGGAAACGCCGCGTTGAAGACGCCGGTCGCGGTGTCGTCAAGCGTATAGGAGGCGACGCTGTTGTAGGGATACCCGGAGTTGTCGGGGCTCTTGATCGCATAGGCAAGTGCGGACAGATTGGCCGCGAGGGTGTCGTTGGTCAAAGAAGTCGGCGGGGCGTTGCCCAAGATGTCGGTCAACGGATCGAAATTGAGCCACTGGCGGTAGCGGGTCGTATTGAAGGCGGAGTTGCCGGACGAGAAGTTCCAATCCGACGTACCGACATAGATATTCCCGAGGATCCCGCCCTGCGCCTGATTGCCATTCGCGGTCGTCGAGCCGGAGACGGATGCGGCATTGTGGGCGATGCCGTTTGCGGTCGAGAAGGAAAACGCCGTAGCGGCGGTGATCCGCCGCACCGATCCGTAGTTGATCAGGTTGGCGAGATAGACCGTCGAGGGATTCAGATAGCGCGCGAAATCGTAAAAATCGAGATGGCCGACGATCCCGCCCGACAGGGTCTTCGCATAGATGTCGCCATAGTTGATCGTGGTGTCGATCCGAAGCAGTCCGATGCCGAGGATCCCGCCGGCGATCGCGTAGGTTTCATCTTTGACCTGAAGCGTGTCGGTCCGTTCGTTCCAGGCGTAGATCTTGCCGTAATTGATCGCATGGCGGATCTGTCCGGTCGTGTAATTGTCGGCCGAGGACGAGATGATGACCTGGTCCTCGCGGCGGTTGTTGCGGACGAGGATTCCGGCGGCGGTCGCGCGTCCGTGGGAGGTCGTCGAGTAAGCGACGACGTCGCCGTAGTTCGCGACGTTCATCAGGATGGCGCTCGAGGAGTTCACCGCCTGCATCCCGGCGATGCCGCCGGCGTCGACGAGGAAGTCGTTGTTGACGTTCCCGGTGGTGTTTTCCTTGACGGCGTTTTTGACGTAGATATCGCCGGCGTTGATCGCCGACTGGATGCAGCCGAGCGAAACGTTGACGATGCCGGAGGCGCGGACGGTTCCTTTCACCGCCGCATCGGCGGTGACGTAGCCGTCGTTCAGCAGTCCCGAGACGTTGGTCGCCGGCGATGTGGTCACGGTGTTTTTATTGCGATAGAGGATACCGCTCATGAAGACGTTGAACCGCACATCCTTCGTCGGATCGCTGACGAAGGAGAGGTGTCCGCCGTTGTAGAGGGCGGTCGCCCGCTTGGCGTTGTACACTTCCTCCATCACGCCGAGGATGATGATGTTCTTCTTCTGCAACACGACGCCGTCGGTCGTCGGCGCGGTGTCAAGTTCGTACGGGGCGTCTTCCGTGATGTCGACGGAGATGTCGCCTTCGTTGCGGATGTAGAAGAAATTCGAGCCCTTGCCGAGGGCGACGCCGGAGAGTTTCAGCTGATGCCGGTAAATCGGTTCGGACGTCGTCGCGGTGATGTTTCCGGTATTGGAACTGTAGGTCAGCGTCGTCGTATACGAAGACGCTGACGTCCCGACGATGTACGAGGTCCCGGCGTTGTTGTACCGGAAGCGGAAGTCCGTTTCCGTTTCCGTCGCATAGTAGTTTTGGTTGGCGTGCAGGATCCCGGCGTATTCCTGGATGAAGCTCAGATCGATCTCAATGTCGGCGTCATTGACAAACCGGGTGAAGGTCGTTCGCTGCATGTTGTAGGCGACGATGATCCCCGCCATCTGGATATCCATCGCGGCGAGGTCGGCTTCCGTGAAAGTGACACCGACCGGAATGTCGAGCACAAAAGCGCCGTGGTTGACGACGTTCGTATAGGTTCTTGCGGTGAAGTTCACGGTGTTGGCGCCGACGCCGAACCCGATCCCGAGGCGGGCGCGCTGGGATTGATTGACGACCAAGGTGACCGTACCGTTGTTCACGACGTTGCTCGTATTGTTGGAATTCATCCAGGTCAGATAGCCGATGATGCCGCCCATGAAGACGGAATCGAGGTAAGCGTCGTCCGGATGGGAGGTGATGTCGCCCTCGTTGGTCAGATTGACGAAGGAGGTGATGTAGCCCGTTCCGACGAAACCACCAAGATCGGTGAGCGAATCGTCGGACGCGGTGAATCCGGGTCCGACGAGATCGATGCGGTTCGTCGAGTTGTTGATGTTCAGGGTTGCGGCGGTCGACCCGGGAACGCCGGCATAGCCGATGAAGCCGCCGAGCGCGGTATCCTTCGATTTGGCGTTGAAGACATGGGTTCCGCCATAGAGATTGCCGGTGGTCGAGGACAGCGTAATCGTGCCGGTACCGGATCCGACCAGCCCGCCGAGATAGACCTTGGTCATCTCGCCGGCCGGGATCGAGGCGTTTTCGATGACGTGGACATTGGATATCGTGCCGGTCTGACGGGCGGCGACGATCCCGGCGGAGATGAAGTCCTCCGCCAGAAACGACTCGTGATCGGAAAGCGTCAGGGTGGCGGCGAGGATGTTGAGGTTGCGCACCGTCCCCGAGAGGAATCCGAATATACCGTACCCGGCGAAAATGCCGAGGTCGGTCCCCTTCGTGATCGACAGATTGAGGATCGTGAAATAGACGTTCTCACCGACCTCGCGGGTATAGAGGATCCCGGTCGGGTTGGTCGAGATGGTGCGGCTTTCGAAGGTGTTCGTGAAGGCCGCGGCGGGCGGTGCGTACGCAAAACGCGACACCGACGCCATGTCGATGTCGTTGAAGACTTGATAGTTGAGCGTCTGGAAGCCGATGTTTTTGTCGAACATCTCCGCCATGTACAACAGATCGGCCGCCCGCTTGACGTAAAGCGTCGAGTTGTAGCGGGCGAAGCCCTTGAGGATCGGATAGGTGTTGTTGGGATTGTTCGCCGACAGATACGTGGCGTTATAGAACCACGCCGCATCGAAGTACGCGGACGTCTGGAAGGCGGACGTCGCAAGCGCCGTCCCGAGTTCGGTGGGGGAGGGTGTGTCCGGGGCATAGATCGTCACGTCGTAATAGACCCGCGTGAGCGTCCCGAAATTCTCGGTCAGCACGATCGAGGTGGATGTGTTCGTGGTGACCGCCGCGCTCTTCACGCGCGGTACCGCCACGAAGACGTCGGCCATCGTGCCGTAGTTCTGGACCACGGCGCCGGCGAGATGGAAGGCGCCGTTGACATTCAAACCGGCATCGGCCGTCGCGCGGTTGTCGATCACATAGACATGGTTGAGGTTCCCATGATTCGCGCCGACGACGACGGAGGCATAGTTCATGATGCCGTAGTTGAGCGGCTGGATCATGATCGGGTTGATGAACCCGACGTTTTGGACGATGCCGTCTTCGCCGAGCACGGAGAACATCGAGTAGTGCGTGAGGACGTTCTGATAGACGCTCTGGTACTCGATCGCGCCGATCGACTCGAACACGAGGTTGAGGATCTCGAACCCCTGGCCGTCGAAGGTGCCTTGAAAGGCGAGCGGATTCGCCGCCTGGTTTTCGATCGCGGTCTTCTGGGGGTCGGGCGAGGGATTGGGTAAAAACCCGACCGGACGGAAGAACTTGCCGGACCCGGAAGCGGCGGAATAGTCGATGTCGTCGCCGAGGACATAATGGAGCGACAGATACGTCGTGCGGTCGACGCCGTTGGCGAACTGCGAGAACTGGTAGAGGTCCTCGGCGGTTTCGATCACATAGATGTGGTTCACGTTCGCCGTGATCACGCCGAGATAGACGTCGGAAAACGGGTGGTAGACGGTCACATAGTCGGTATATGCTTGCGTCGGGAGGACGACGTTTTCGGTCCAGGACTCATTCGGGATACCGAGCGTATCCGATAAAGGCAAGAATGGGATGAAGAGCCCGAGTAAAGCGAGGGAGAAAATGGACAGGATGCGCTGGATGCGGTTTCGTTTCATCGGCGCCTCCTAGTCGAACATGTCCGCGTCGACGTTCCAGACGGCCGCGATGCGGTTCGCCTGAACCACATCGAGGAAGACCTGGAAACGGACGAAGACTTCTTCGTAATAGTTGAGGGTGGTGCGGACATCGTACGGCGTGCCGCCGTCGATCAGGGTGAGCGAGATGGTGTCGCCCGCTTCGACGAGCCCGTCATAATAGAAGTACGGATCGGTTCCGGTCGTGAAGAAGGCTGCGTTCACGTTGAACGGAAAGCTCTTCACCCCTTCGGTGAGGGTGTCGTAGGAGAGCACGATCGTCGTGGTCTCGCCGCTCGTGAAATGGCGGGTGAGCCGCCATTCGTCCTGGACCCGGAAGCGGATCCTGGCGGCGTTGTGGGCGGTCACGGTCATGACGACCTTGATGCGGTCGATGTAATTGGCCGCCGCCGGGGTGAACGCGTTCAGTTCCACGAATTCCAGGATCGGATCGTAATAGGATTCCAACCCGGTGACGGGAACATCGTCGATGAGGATGTCGATCGACACGTCGAACGTTCCCGTTTCGATTTCGATCGGATGGTCGTTCACCCATTCGAACCAGGCGAAGGTGACACCGATCGTCAGGACGAGGGAAACGACAAGGAGGGCAAGCGCCCGTTTCAGCCGCATCGTCTTCATTCTTTTTCCGCCTGGACCGTCTTCACATGCAGCTGGACGGAGTAGTTCAACGTGAGAAATCCGGTCGGATCGACGAGTTGGTCGTAATCGCCCCAGAAGACGATCTGGATCCGGGCCGTATCGCCCGGGGTCATGTCGAAGTCGGCGAGCATCGCCAATACGGATGCGTTGTGGGCGGCGATGGCGGCGCGCCACGTCGCTTCGTCGGTGATGCCTTCGGCGACCAGCGTGAGCAGGAAGGTGTGATAGTCGCTCAGATTCACGTGCGTCTCATCGAGGTTCAACCCCTCCCAGACGATCACGTACAAAAGCTCGTCCTGCCCTTCCGGGAAAACGAGCGCGATTTCATTCTTGATCGGAATCGTGCCGTCGAGCGCCTCGACTTCCAGGACGATTCCGGTGGCGATCGTATTGAGCGTCCCGGTCCGATCGTAGATGATGTCTTCGGAAAAATCGACGTACAGGAGATCTTCGATGGCGATTCCGCCGCTTAGGTCGGATCCTTCGAGGGTCGTCTCCACCTTGACTTCGCCGGCGCGGATCTCCGCGACCGACGGGGTATTGTCGACGGCAAACCAGGCGTAGACGGGATAGACCGCCAACGTCAGTGCGACGACGAGGATGAAGGTGGATAGAAGGATGTTTTTAGCCCTGGACATGCGCTTGGTCTCCCGTGAGGCGTCAGTTGATTCGTTCGGTGATTCCTAAAGTAGAGGAAGGCGTTTTATTGGACCGGATCGATCTTGAGCTTTCCGACGATGAAGACCTGGTTTTGGAAAGCGTTGCTGTTGCCGGTCGAGACATCCAGTTCATCGACGCCGTAGACGAGCGGATCGAAGTACAGATCGAAGAAGACGATCATCGTGGCTTCGCTTCCGACCGCATCGAGCGGGAGTTGGTTTGCAAGTTCGTACGGACCGTCACTTCCGACCTCGAAGTGCGGATCGTTCAAGGGCGCCTTGCCCGCGTAGGCGATGCCCGCGGTATCTTTGACGTCGGCGCTTTCGACGCCCGCGGAAAGATAGACGATCTTGACTACCGAGTAAACAAAGGCACGCTGGATCTTGTTGGATGAAAGCGCGTATCCGGTCGAGGCGAGTTCGTCGATGGCGAGCACGAAGAGTTGATCGGAACCGCTGATGTTGGTGATCTTCAGCGCGAAAGAGAACCGGTTCCCCGGACGCAGGATGCTCGCTTCGGCGAACAGATGCCGGGGTTCGGGGTCGACGAGTTCGACGTAACAATCCTGCGAAGAACCGTCGAGGCAGATGTCGTCGGTGAGCGTCGGGGCGGCGTTGCCGAGGAAATCGGTGTCGCGATAGACATAAAATTCATACTCGTACTCTTCCCCTTCAACCACGAGTGCAAGGTCGGTCTGGGTCTGTTGGGTGAGGTTGAACCAAGCGTAGGAGGCAAGCACGAAGAGCAGCGATACGGAAATCAAACTGAAGACCGAGGTCAACAATCGCTTCGTCGTCAGCTTCATCCCGCACGCCTCCTTCAGGCAAATAAAAAATGCCATCATCGATATCGATCATGGCAGCTGGCTGTCTCGGGGAGACCCTTTAGCTTTGCGTCTCTAGATCACTCTAGATTTGCTCTTTTCATTTTTCGAGAATATTATAGCAACTTCAAAGGTGCCTGTCAACAGGAGTGCGCTCGCTAGTGAATAAATATTCATGAATTTTGCTTTGAAAACGGTTACATTTGAGTAATTGTTCTGTAAAAAGTGCGTTTTGAAGATTGACGCATGGCTCAACGCACCATTCTGACCAACTGTTGGATGTACTGCCGCTTGAACGCCTCGTTTTCCAAATCGGCGATTCTCGTTCCGTTGACGGGATCCTGGATCAATTGAATCAGCATCGGGATCACGAAACAGGAAAAAATCAGGACGTAGCGGGCGGTGAGCGCATCATCGTCTTCCAATCCCGTCACTTCCCGGAGTTTTACGAAAATGATCTTCTTGAAGTCGCTGTCGTTGAAAAAGGCTTCGATGAACTGCCGCGACGTCGAGTCGCGGTTTTCGACGTTCATGATCAGATAGGCGAGCACGCCGATGTTGCTCATGGCATAGCTGTAGATGAGATCGATCATCATCTCGAAGGTCGCTTCGATCGGGGCGTCCGGCGCTACCTGCGCCAGCCGCGTCGTGACCACGCCCTGGATTTCGCCGATGATCTCCTCAAGCACGATCGCCAAGAGGCGGTCCTTCGAACCGAAATAGTAATTGACGGCGGCGACGTTGACGTAGCACGCGTCGGCGATCTCGCGGATCGTGATCGACGGTTTCTGCATGATCAGCCGACGCGTCGCGTCGATGATGTTTTTCCGGATGTCTTCGTTATTCGGCATGTTCGACTCCTTGAACGGGATTTGAAATGATGTTTCAAACGGAAGTTCAAACATCGTTTCCGTAGTTATTATACCATTCGTTCGCTATAATATGAACAGTCATTTGAAACGTTTGTTTGAAATAGTTGTTTGGCCGGAGGGGCATCATGAAGAGAATCTTGAACGGAAACGCCAAATGGTGGTTGTCCTGTCTTTTGACCCTTTTGGTCGGAGCCGGCATCATCCTCTGCCTCTGGACGAACATCAACTACGATTTGTCGAAATATCTGCCCGAGGATGCGCGGACGGCCGAAGGCCTCGCGCTCCTCGAGGAACGGTTCGGCGTCGCCTCGGCCGTCCAGATCATGACCGATGATGTGCCGATCACCGATGGCGAAGAAATCGCGAACCGGATCGCCGCGGTCGACGGCGTTGCGTCGGTCGTCTGGCTCGGGTCGGCGACGGATCTTTCCGTCCCGCTGGAACGGATCGATCCGTCGCTCTTGGCGCGGTTCTACCGCGACGGGGCGCTCCTCTATACGATCACCCTCGACTGCGGCACCTATGACAAAGCGGCCGACGACATCGTCGCGGCGATCAGTGAAGCAATGGGAGATACCGCCTATGCGATCCGCGGCGACGTCATCGACAACATCGAATCGCGCCGCGTCGCATCGGAGGAAATCTTCAAGATCCTGTTGATCGTCGTCCCGATCGCCCTCCTCGTGCTTCTGTTTGTCGGGCGTTCGTGGTTCGAGCCGCTGTTGATCCTTGGCAATCTCGGGATCGCCGTGATCCTCAACATGGGCACCAATGCCTTGCTCGGATCCGTCTCCTACATCACGATGACGATGGCGATGGCGCTTCAGCTCGCGCTCTCGCTCGATTATTCGATCTTCCTCCTTCACCGCTACCATGAGGAGCGTGATCGCGGCGAAAGCGTCGTCGACGCGATCGCCACCGCGACAAAGAAGATGTTCGGTTCCGTCACCGGCTCCGCGTTCACGACGATCGCCGGCTTCCTGGCGCTCTTTCTGATGCGCTATACGATCGGCTTCGACATCGGGATCGTTCTGTCGAAAGGCATCTTCTTCAGTTATCTCACGACCATTCTCTTTCTCCCGGTCTTGCTTTACTTCGCTACGCCGCTTCTCGAAAAGACGGCGCACCGGCCGCTCTTCGAACGCCATCTTCCGAAACCGAAGGCGACCCCGGGCCGCGGTCGCGGCCACAGGTACATCGTCATATTGTTCTGCGTGTTGTCCGTCGCGGCCTGGTACCTGCAGGGAAAGAACGAATACCTCTATGGTAATTCCGCCGTCGCCGATCCCGAAAGCCCGGTCACGATCGACCGGGCAACGATTGAAACGGCATTCGGTCCCTACTCACCCGTCATCATCCTCGCCGAAGACGTCACGGCGGCCGAAGAGGCGGCGTTCGTCGCGGCAATCCTATCATCTCCCTATGTCCGGTCGGTCGATTCGCTTTCCGCGATCGCCGACGTGTCCGTCCCCCGCGAACTGCTTCCCGCCACACTCCTCGATCTCTATGTGTCGGGCACGACCACAAGAATCGTGGTGATGCTCTCAATCGACAGCGAGACGACCGACCTGTATGAGGCCGTCGCCTTCCTCGAAACGGCAACCCAGGCGACGTTGGGGGACGCCTGGCTCGTCGGATACGCGCCGGCAACCTCGGAAATCCGCACGACGGTACTCGGCGACGCCGATCTGGTCCTCTGGGTGACGTTTCTGTCGATCGCCTTCGTGATCCTCATCCTCTTCCGCACGGCGGCCGCGCCGATCCTGTTGACGATTGTGATCCAGGCGGCGGTGTGGATGAACTTCGCCGTCATCGGTCTTGAAGGATCGAAGACGCTCTATATCGGCTATCTGATCGTGACCGCCCTTCAGATGGGCGGGACCGTCGATTACGGCATCCTCTTCACGTCCCGGTATCTCGAGTACCGCAAGGAGTATGGTCCCGCCGAGGCGATCCGGCTCGCCGGAAAGCGGAGCACCGTTTCGATCCTCACCTCGTCGTTGGTTCTCGCGGCCGCGGGGTTCGCGGAGGCGTTCGTCTCGAAGATCCCCGCCGTCAGCGGGATCGGCATGTTGATCGGTCGCGGCGCGCTTCTTTCCGCACTCGTCATCCTTCTCTTCCTGCCGTCGATTCTCTTCCTGTTCGACCGGTTCCTGGTTCCGAAAGCCTTGCGTCAATCATCGAAAGGAGATCATGATCATGCTTAAGAAAATGCTTTTCGGAGCGCTCATCGCGCTCCTTGCGTACTCCGTCATCGCCTGTGAAAGCACGACGACATCGACCGCCGCAACGTCGGGATCGCTTCCGACGAATGAGATCGACGCCGTCAAGGACGAAACGATCTATCTGGAAGCCGCGACGGACGGGACGGTCGAACATGCCGTCGCGGTCGTCCGGCTTGAAAACGTCGTTTCCGGGTTGTACGTCGACCACGGGACCTTCACTGCGGGCGAAGATCTGTCCGGTTCCGCGACGATCCTGGTCGAAGCCGGAAGGCTATTGGTCCCGGTTCTATCACAGCGAGTGGAACATTACTACCGCGCCGAACTGGGAGAAGGCTACGCATCGCCGTTTTTGATCTCTTTATCCTATTTCAGGGACACTCTTGAGACCGATCCCGGTATAGCTTTGGTCGAATCCACGGATCACGCGATCGTGATTCACGTAGAAGCGAATCCGGATGCGTCAGAAGCGTTCCGCACCGGGTATGTCTGTGCGCTGCAAGTCACGCTGAAGAGCGACGTCGTCCAGGCGCCGGACGTCACCGGCGGACTGGTCGTGCTCGCGGGCGGAAACTATCTGATCTCGCTGACCGCGCTTCCCGGATCGATCGGCGATTATCGCATCGAGTATCTCGGGACCGGCTTTGGGATCGTTTCGATCCAGGCGACCTTCACCCGCTTCACCCCGGCTTTCCTCGGTTCCGAACTCTCCGGATTCGCCACGTCGATGCCCGAACTGACGGAGGGAATCGCCGCGCTTGCGGTCGGTACGGCCGAACTGCATCAGGGTCTTTTTGATTTGTCCGATGCGGTTCATACGCTCTCGACCGGATCGGCCGACTTGACCGACGGGATCGGCCAACTGCATGACGGTCTGGTTTCGACGGCCCTCGGCGCCCATGCGACCGCCGACGCGCTCGAAACGCTTGCGGATACCGCGGCGATATTGGCGTCCGGTGAGGTGGACCTCGCGGCCGCCTACGCGGGACTGATGCTTCAGGTACTGGATGTCCAGGCGACGTTCTCCGCCCTTCATCCGGGGGATATGGACCTGCTTACCAAACTCGCGACGCTTTCCGGCACGGCGGGCGCCATCGAATCGGCATTGTCCGATCATCTCGACGGGATGGAAGCCTTCGCGGACGGCCTTCTTGATCTTTCCAATCAATATGCGATTTTTGCGGCGGGTCTGGATGCGCTCGTTCTTGCGGCGCTTGCCCTTCAAGACGGTTCCACCGGTATTTCGGATGGCCTTACGTCAATTGACGCGGCGCTTGCGGCGATGCCCGAAGGAGTATTGGCGATGAACGCGGCGCTGACGACGATTTCGGACGGATTCGACGATGCGGCGACGGCGTTATCCTTCCTGTTCCTCGAGCCGACGGATCCCGTTTCGTTCACGTCGCCGGATAATCCGACGCCCCGATCGGTCCAGTTCATCTACGTGGTCACCGGTTTCTGAACCGAAAAGACAACAGACCCATCCGTAACGGCCAATGCCGGCGGATGGGTCTGTTTTTTTATGAGTGATCAGATCGATGCTTCACCTCATTGGAGCATCTTCAAGTATTCCAGCATTTTCTGGAATGGAAAAAAGGAAATTTTCCAATTATCCTGTCCGACCGGCGATTCATTCAAGCGCAGGGCGAGTTGAGGTTGTTCGGGATATTCGGCGAGGAATTCACCGTCGCAACACCACGAAAGATCGAACATCGCCCGGTTCAACCGGGCAACCAACTTGCGGTCTTTCGTCTTCCCGAAGGTGACATCATGAATCTGGTTGGTATATGCCGTTGCCAAAGGCAAATCGTATCCTTGCACCGCCATCGTGATGAAGACAGCCCGTGCGAACAGTTCGGTCGGATTCTTGAAATCGGATTTTTTGAGTCCGTACAGGACGACGCAATAGCGCGTCAGGTCGTTCATCAGGCAAAACAGTTTCTTGCGGAAAACGTTGAAATAGTCGGCGTGCCACGCGAAGAAATCGTCATCGGTGTTCTTGACGATGATTTCCGGTTTCAGGAAATCGAGCATCTTCTTGGTACATTGGATGTGCATTGGGGTCAACTCCGCCCGATATTGAATGAATGATCCTTGACGTGGATTCCCCTCTATCTTAACATCGTCGAACGGAAATGGAAAGCCGGGTTCGACAAAATCGACCCGGCTTTGAAAGTGATTTTGTGATGCTTCTTCCGATCGGTCACGGGTGCAAGTCGGCTTCGATCAGGGCGACGGCCGCGGCCATCACCGTGTCAATGCCCGCGACATAGTCTTCAAAGGTGATTTCCAACGGGATGTCGGGTTCGATTCCGCGCCCAAGGGTGAATCCCTCGACCGCGACGCCCCAGACCATCGTCGACGTCCGGAATTCGATATGCGTCCGCGAAAGCGTGTATTCGACCGACCCGTCCGAGCAGACGAAGGATCCGCCCGTTTCCGTCCCGATGAAGGTCCCGATCTCCTGATATTGGAGCAAGGCTGCGAAATGCCCGCAGGTCGAGAAACAGCGTCCGTCGATGAGCGTATAGACTTCGCCGTCGTAGTGCGGCGTCGACAAGGGCACATCGGACTTCAGCCCCGGATAGTACCCGGGCGCATCGGCGCGGAAATACGGTTGGGCAACCGCGGCCAGATGCGAGAACAAATGACTGGCGGGACGCGGATCGCCGCCCCCGTTCCCGCGCAGATCGAGGATGACGTGGCCGATGCCTTCTGTCTTCACCCGGGTGAAGAAGGCGTCGACGGCGGCGTTGATCGACTCGATACTCTCGTTTGTGATCGGCTGGAAGGCTTGCACCTTCAAGACGGCGTACCCCTCGAAAAAGGTCGTTACGACCGCTGGGAACGGCTCCCAAAACGAGGTGTTGACGGTGTCCCGGACCATCGCTTCTTCATCGATCGATGCAGTTTGCGCATCGATGTATTCGATGGCGAGCGTATCGTCGTCGGCCAAAAACAACAGATAGTACTGGAAATAGGATTCCGCCAGGACGCTCGTCCGAAGCGACGTGCCGACGCCGTCGGCGGGTAGAAAGGGCATCATCGACTGCGTGATCGCGGCGACTGCGACGCCGTCGATCGAGATGATTTCATCGCCGACTTCCATCGCGCTGTCTCCCGTGACGGAAACCACCATGAGTTTTCCCGCGAAGAGACGGGCATCGACGGGATAGGTGAACGCACTGTCGAAGATGTCCGCATACGCCGTATCCGGGACCCGGACGACCGAATGCCCGCAGCGGTACGCCGCGACGGCCACCGCCAGGACGCGATAGAATTCCAGCGCCGTCATCCCGGCATGGAGCAGGGCGCGCTGCGCCGTGATCACATCCGCAAGTTCCTCCCAATCGGTGAAGACCTTTGGGTTGCGAACCATGGTGTCGACGAACTGATCGAAATCAGAGCGGACATGGACCAGCGAATACGTTTGGACCGCCATCGTCCCGGTACTCGTCGGCAAGGTGCTCGGGATCGTCGTCGACACGCTCGTCGATGTCGCGCTTGTGGTCGATATGGTCGTCGGCACGGTCGTTGCGACGGTACCCGTCGTCGTGACGGCATCGCAGCCGACGACCGCGGATATGAGAGCGAACATGCATAGCAGGATCAAATGCTTCTTCATCGCTTGTCGCTCCCCTCAAGTGATGCGTACTGTTTTTGGAAGTCCTCTGCCCAACCGACCCAGAACGCAGTCTCGTCCAAACCGAAGGCGGTATCGTACCGCCGCGGGTCCTTCAAAAACGTCGCGATCGCCGACCGACCGAAGGTGCGGTGGATGAAATCGATGATCGTCCAGGATAGTTCATACCCGTCGTCCGCCCTGAAGCCGTCGTAGCGGATCGCCAGGTTCGGAATCGTCTTCGTGGTGATGCGTTGCGCTTGCCTTTGCATCGCGCGATCGAAACGGTCCTTCCTGATCCAGCCGCTCTCGTAGGCGGCGAAGCCCTGTTCGAACCAATAGGGAACCTGGGGAGAAAGATCGCGGACGATGATCTGGACCCACACGTGGGACGCCGCCTGTTCGATCGTCATATCGTCGAACAACCGTTCCGGCGCGAGATGGAGGATGTCCCAGTCGCCGCTGGCGCGGAGCCAGTCCGGCCCCGCTTGGAGGCCAAGGGCGGAGTGCATGCGATGGATGGATTGATACAGATAGACGATCTGCTTCTCCCCGCGGCGGTATCCGAAATCGCGTGCCAACCTGTCATGGAAGGTTTCGAGACATTCGCCGAGACGACGCACAAGCGTTGCGTCGTCGACGCCGTAGAAGACGAAATGGTCCGTCTCGCCGCGGACGATCCCGCCGTAGACGCGGTTCAAAACCGCCTTCATCTCGGCGACGACGCAGTCGCGCTCGGACACGGCGGGCGAGTAGAGATACTTCCCGTGATCGGACGCAAAGGCGATAAGCCCCTTGACGCACAGCCGCGACAGGAAGGTCTTGACCGTCGTCGGACTCCAGGCGGTTTCATCAACGAGCGCCGCGGTCACAGCCGCGGCGGTGCATGTCGATTTCTCCCACAGGACGCGCATCACGCGCCATTCGGAATCGGTGAGCAGAGCTGGTGTTTTCATGGCGAACCTCGTTAACTACATTTGTAGTCAGTAACCATATTCTACTTGATACCACCTTCTTTGTAAAGCGCTATTCGCGTATTTTTTCATCCCGCAGAAAAAAAGGAAGGCCGATTGCCTTCCCGATCGATAGGATGTCACCCGTCGATCAAAGTGAGATAAAGATCGAAATACCGTTGCCCGAGCTCGATGTTCGCTGCGCGGCTGAAATGGATTGAATCGTTTATGTTGCTTGTCAGTCCGTCTGTTTCCACGAAACCGCAATGCGGAAGATCGGCGAGAACCTGCCTGGCGGCTGATACCACTTCGTCGATCGGATACTGCGTTTTCGCTTCTTCCTTCCATGCGGGGACGAAGTCGCCGGCGATGAAGGGGATCCCGTCGAGCGCAAGATCGGTCCGAAGCGACGTGATCATGGCACGGAGATGGTCATCATACTCACGGTAGGCGGAATCGAGGATCGCATCCGTCTCGCCCTGATGCCAAAGCACGGCGACGATCCGATTCGTGGCATTGAGCGATAAAACCGCCAGCGCGGTCGTGATCATCCGTTCATACAGGTCCTCACCGGGATTCCAGCGGTGATCCTTGAAGCCGGTTCCGCCGACCGCCATGTTCAGGATGAGCAACGTCCTTCCTTCTTCCAGCAATTCTGCTTCGACGTATGCCTTGGCGAAAAAGAGCGAGAAGTTATTCCAGGTATCGTCGCCGACAACCCGTTCGGCCGCCGTGGTGATGGAATGATCTTCGTTCAACATCACGACGCGTTCGTCTTCGAGATATCGAACGCCCTCGCCGTGACCGACGCCGACGGCGTTCGACTGTCCGGCGACGAGGATGATGTCATAGTCGGTATCGGCATAGGGCGACAACAGGGCACTCCATTCCGATTGTGACAGGGTGGATGTCGTCGCTGCGGTTGTGCACGACATGATCCAGACGGAACACAGGGTTGTGATTAGTATCATCAAGAAGCCTTTTTTCATCGAGATCCCGCGATGGATCGATGCGGCGTTTCGTTTCATTCCGGATTGTCTCTCAAGGTCGGAAGGAAGCGCGCTTCCCCCGTATTGATGATCCAGACCGATGGGTTGAATTCCAAGACAAACAGATAATACGCATCGTCGAGCGCGGCGACGTCGATCGTGTTCTCAGGCGGAACGACGAACGTCTGGTCCTCCGTGTACATGACATACGCTTCAGCGACGTACGCGGCGGAATCGACGTGCCCGGCAAACAAGATCGGAACATCCGAAACGTAGGACGTCGAGGAGATGACGCCGACCGCGTCGCCCGTGATGTCGCCGTACACGGCGACGCTTTGAATGACGGAATCGATGCGGTCGAGGATCGTTCCGGCGATGCCGCCGACATGATTCGCCCCGACAACGTTCATACGGGTATAACAGTTCGAAATCGTCCCACCGTCGATCGTCCCGACCAAGCCGCCGACGACCATCACCCCGGTGATCGATCCGGCGCTGAAGGACTCGCGAATCGTGCCGTGGTTTACGGCGACCAGCCCGCCGGCGATGCTGCCCAAGGACGCCTGAATCGTGCCGGTGAAGGACGATTGTTCGATCGTGCCGTAATTCGAGCCGACCAAGCCGCCGACGAACAGGCTTCCGCTGACGGTCCCGGTGACATGGACGTTCTGGATCGTCCCGCCGTTATCGGCGACGACGGCACCGTTCCAATAGAGATCCGGATTCAGAATCGACACATCCGTGAGCGTCAAATCTTTGACGATGGTCGTGCGATTGTGTTCCGAATCGAGGCGGCAGATCAAAGCTTTGTTCAAGCCGGTGATGGCGTGATTCCCGCCATCCAACACGCCCGAGAACAGTTCGATGACGCATCCGGTCGAATCCGCCGGATCATCATCGAAATCGATGTTCTCCGTGATCAGGAAGTTCCCGCGCGGATTCCATTCGATCCGTGCGAAATCCTGGGCATCACAAATGGGGATCGTCCCATAGGTGAGATAGAAAGTTGAACCGAATGACACCGCGAACGCGACCGCATAAAGGATTCGAACAACTGTTTTATGGATCTCGTTCGCCGTCCTTCCCGCTTGTTTCAACACGTATAATCCAAGGCATAACGGGAGGAGGATGATTTGCGGAACATAGAGGAATGGATTATTGACCGGGATCCGCATCGCGAGGGCGACGGCGACACAAAAAAACAGTTGCGGAAAGAAGACCAGTTCAAGGAAATAGAATACGGATTTGAATGTGCTTTTCTGATGTTCTTGCGTCATAAGACTCTCCAGTCGTTCGTCGGGGATCGGGTGTGCCGCAAAGCATCGGTCGAATCTATCGATGTCACGCGGACCATATCACGAACATAACAGAAAACGGACATTCTGTCAATGGATTCAGTGAAACGGGAATGCCAGCTGTCTCCTATTGTCCAACCGATTCATACTCGTCAAATATATGCGTTTGCGTATATGTATTCCGTATATTCGAGACTGTACAATATCTTGTGTAA
>DMTN01000071.1:0-22312 GCA_003477305.1 Acholeplasmatales bacterium
CACGGCAACGGTCCGCAGGTCGGCATGATCAATCTTGCGTTCGAGACCGCCGCCCGCGCCGGCGCCATGTCGCATCCCATGCCGTTTCCGGAATGCGGCGCGATGAGCCAGGGATACATCGGCTACCATCTGCAGAACGCGCTCAACCGCGAACTCGCGGACCGCGGCATCGCCAGACGCGCGGTCACGGTCGTCACCCAGGTCGAAGTCGATCCGACCGATTCCGCCTTCCAGAACCCGACAAAACCGATCGGCGCCTTCTACACGAAGGAAAATGCCGAGAAGCTTTCGGCCGCCAACGGCTATGCGATGAAGGAAGACGCGGGACGCGGTTATCGCCGCGTGATCGCCAGTCCGAAACCGCAGAACGTCGTCGAACTGCCGATGATCAAGACCCTCGTCGACGCCGGATACGTCGTCATCGCCGTCGGCGGCGGCGGCATCCCGGTGATCCGTGACGGCAACGGCTATACCGGCGTCCCGGCCGTCATCGACAAGGACTTCGCCAGCCAGACGCTCGCCGATTTGCTCGACGCCGACATGCTGTTCATCCTCACGGCCGTCGAACACGTCTCGCTCAACTATGGAAAACCCGACCAGATCGACCTCGAAGTCCTCAAGATCAACGAGGCCCTCGACTTCATCGCCCAGGGTCATTTCGCCAAAGGCTCGATGCTTCCGAAAGTCGAGGCCGCCGTCCGCTTCGCCGCGAAGAAAGACGGACGCGTCGCCGTGATCGGCGCCCTCGAGAAGGCGTCCCTGGCGATCGAAGGGAAGTCGGGAACGCGCGTCGAGCGCTGATTCCATCCTGCCCGCGTAAGGCGCGGACACGCGATTTTCAACTAATTATCGTATTCGATATAGAAAAATATATGCGTCGGTGATATAATAACCTTCAAATCAACTTTCCATGAAGGTTTCATCCGGGCATATTTTTTTTATAGTCCAACTGAAAGCGTTTTTACAAAGACGGAGGAACACCCATGACCCAGGCGATCATCCTCGCCGGCGGCTTTTCAAGCCGGGCCGGCATGAACAAAATGACGTTGCCGTTCCGCGGTCGGCCGCTGATCGGACACGCCGTCGCATGCGTCGAACCTTTCGTCGACCAGGTCATCGTGGTGACCGGTCGATTCCACGACGACATCGTCGAGGTCCTTTCGGGCGATCCGAAAGTCACTTTCGTCCGCAATCCCCTGTTCGAACGGGGGATGTTCGATTCGGTCCGCTGCGGCGTCGGCGCCGCCACCGGGGATGTTCTCATCCTGCCCGGGGACATGCCGCTCGTCCGGCCGGATACAGTGCGCGCGTTGCTTGCGGCGACCGGCGAGATCCGCGTTCCGGGGTATCAGAAGAAGACGGGTCACCCGATCTTCATCGCCGCCGGTCTGCGCCACAAACTGCTTTCGGCGGACGAAACGGACGATCTTCGGAGTTTCCGGGACCGCGCCGGCTTCACCGTCGTACCGACCGAAGATCCCGGCATCCTGATCGACATCGATTCGATCGACGACTACCGGAAACTGAAGACAGAAAATAAGGAGGAACCACCCCATGCGGATTGAAACGGTCCTGAAACCGGCTTCCCTCGAGGAAGCTTACAAGGCGATCGCGGCGGACAAGAACGCCGTCCCGTTCGCCGGCGGCGCGTGGATCAAACTGACCCTCAAGGAGATTTCGACCGCGGTCCTGCTGGACGGTCTCGGCCTCGAAAAGATCAAGGTCACGGGTGCGACGGTTGAGATCGGCGCGCTCGCGACCCTATCCGACGTCGCCTCGCACCCGGTTCTCGGGAGTCTCTACGGCGGGATGCTTGCGGATGCCTGTCGCCATGTGATGGGAATCAACGTCCAGAACGTCGCGACCCTCGGGGGTTCGGTGATGGGCGGCTATGCCTTCTCCGATGTCCTCACCGCACTCCTCGCCACCGATGCGACCCTGCGTTTCCAAAAGCACGAACCGATGAAACTCGCGGACTACCTGGATCGAAAGGCGAGTTTCCGCGACCTCCTCGTCGGCATCTCGATTCCGCAAAGAAACGGCCGCGGCGTCTTCAAGAAGATCTCCCGCACCCGGCTCGACTTCGCGGTCATCAACCTCGCCGTCACCAACGTGAACGGCCTCTACCTGATCGCCGTCGGCGCCCGACCGGGCGTCGCCCGGCTGGCGAAGATCGCCGCCGACCGGCTGAACGAGATCCATCCCGTGTCGCGTTTCGACCTCGACCGCGCCGTCTCCGACGCCCTCGCCGAACTCGATTTCGGATCCAATAACCGCGCTTCCGAGGAGTATCGCCGGGCACTCGCCCGCGTGCTCTTGCTCCGCGCCCTGAAAGAGGTGACCTTCGATGATCGTCAACGTTGATGTGAACGGCCGGCTGCGATCGTTTGACGTCCTTCCCGGCGCTTTCCTGCTCGACGTTTTGCGCGAGGCCGGCTATACCTCGGTCCGTCGCGGCTGCGACTCGACCTCATGCGGCATCTGCACCGTCCTCGTCGACGGAAAACCCGTCCCTTCCTGTTCGTATCTGGCAATCCGCGCCGAAGGCAAAAAGGTGACCACCGTCGAAGGCATCCCCGACGAAGCCGCCCGGCTCGCCCGCCATTTCGGCGAAGAAGGCGCCGACCAGTGCGGCTATTGCAATCCCTCGCTCGCCCTCGCCGTGTATGCGCTGAAGCAGATCAATCCGGGCGCCTCCGACGACGAGATCCGCGTCTGGCTCGTCGGGAACCTGTGCCGGTGTTCGGGCTATCAGTCCCAGCTCGTCGCGATCAAGCGCTATCTGGAGGAACGGCCATGAACGTCGTCAACAAACCGCTCGCTTCCCTTGACGGAAAAGCCCTGATGATGGGGCGCCCGGCCTATACCGACGATTTCGCCCTGCCGCAGTCGCTGGTCGTCAAGGTCCTCCGCAGTCCGCATCCGTTCGCCAAAATCGTTTCGATCGATTGCATCGAGGCGCGCGCCCTTCCCGGCGTCGCGACCGTCCTCACCCACCAGGATTTCAAGCGGATCGCCTTCACCCGCGCCGGGCAGGGATACCCGGAACCGTCGCCGCACGACAAGTTCGTGCTCGACGCATACGTCCGCTATGTCGGCGACGAAGTCGCGATCGTCGCGGCCGTCGATCTTCAAACCGCCGAGGCCGCGGTCGCGGCCATCAGGGTCCAGTATGAACTCCTGCCGCCGGTCCTCGACATGGAAACCGCCGTCGACAATCCCTCCGTCCTTCATCCGGAACCCGAAGCCTGCGAAATGTTCCCGATCGGCTTCGAACCGAAGCGGAACATCGCCGCCGGCTACAAGATGAACGTCGGCGACGTCGAAGCCGTCCTGAAGACGTGCGAAGTCGTCGTGAAGCAAACGTACCACACCACTGCCCAGGCCCACGTCGCGATGGAGACGCACGCCGCCAACGCCCATTTCGACCATCAGAACCGCCTCGTCATCCATGCGACGACGCAGACTCCCGTCCACGTCCGCCGCATCATTTCCCAGGCGCTGGAGTATCCGATCGCCAACATCCGCGTGATCAAGCCGCGCGTCGGCGGCGGCTTCGGCGGAAAGCAGGCGATCGCGGCCGAGATCATCGTCGCCGCCGTCGCGATCAAGACCGGGATGCCGTGCCGTTACGTCTTCACCCGCAAGGAAGTCTTCGAAGCGAGCTATTCGCGCCATCCGATGAAAATCGAGATGACGCTCGGGGCGATGAAGGACGGGACCCTGAAGGCGATCGACTGCCAGGTTCTTTCCGACACCGGCGCGTACGGCGAGCACGCCCTCACCGTCTTCATGGTGACGGGCTCGAAGGTTTTGCCGCTGTACAACAAGGTCGAGGCCGTCCGGTTCGCCGGAACGGTCGTGTATACGAACCATACGCCGGCCGGCGCTTTCCGCGGCTACGGCGCGATCCAGGGCAATTTCGCGCTCGAATCGGCGATCGACGAACTGTGCGTCGAACTGCAGTGCGATCCGCTCGCGTTCCGCCGCAAGAACATGATGCGCGAAGGCGAGACTTCGCCGATCTTCGCGATCATGGGCGAAGGCACCGAAGGCACCGCGATGACGATGGACACCTGCAAGCTCCCGTTCTGCGTCGACCGCGGCGCCGAACTCTGCGACTGGGCGCACAACCATCCGCGCCGCATCATCGCGAAGAACCGCGTCCGCGCCGTCGGCATGGCGATCGCCATGCAGGGGAGCGGGATTCCCTTGATCGACATGGCGGCCGCCACCGTCAAACTGAACGACGACGGCTTCTACAATCTGCTCATCGGCGCAACCGACATCGGCCAGAAGTCCGACACGATCCTCGCGCAAATCGCCGCCGAGGCCCTCGGCACGACGCTCGACAAAATCGTCGTGACGTCCTCGGACACCGACGTGACCCCGTTCGACACCGGCGCCTACGCCTCCTCGACGACGTATGTTTCCGGCAACGCCGTCCTCAAGGCGGCGACGAAGATGAAGGAAACGCTCATCGCCGAAGCCGCGATCGTGCTCGGGACGACGCGCGACCAGGTTGCCTTCGACGGCACGACGTTCGTCGCCGAAACCGGCCGCTTGTCCCTGAAGGACCTTTCCAACCGGCTTTTCTACAACCACGACCAGAAGCAGCTGTCCGTCACCGAAAGCTTCTGCGGGCACAAGTCGCCGCCGCCCTTCATGGCCGGGTTCGCGACCGTCGAGGTCGACCTCGAAACCGGCGAAGTCGAATTGATCGATTATGCGTCGGTCGTCGATTGCGGCACCACGATCAACCCGAAACTGGCCCAGGGCCAGGTCGAAGGCGGCATCGTCCAGGGCATCGGGATGACCCTCTTCGAGGACCCGATCTACGGCAAAGACGGGAAAACCGTGAACAACGATCTGTTGTCCTACAAGATCCCGACCCGCCTCGAAATCAAGAAACTCACGACCGAGTTCGCCATCTCCTACGAGGAGAGCGGTCCGTTCGGCGCCAAGTCGGTCGCCGAGATCGGCATCGACACGCCGCCCGCGGCGCTTGCGAACGCGATCTACAGCGCCGTCGGCGTGCGCATCCGCACACTGCCGATCACACCCGAAAAGATCTGGCGCGGGATGCAGCTCCGCGCCGGCAAACAGGAGGAATCGAAATGAAGCAGGAATCCATGAAAACGCTGGTTCGCGTCATCGCCTTCGGCGCCCTTTGGGGTCTCTTGGAGGCGACTCTAGGCTATGTCCTTCATCTGGTCCACGATTACCTTCCCGGACTCGTCATGCCGGCCATCGGCGCGGCGATCCTGGTCCGTCTGTACAAGACCACGCCCAGTCGTAAAGCCGTCTTCGCGGTCGGCCTGATCGCCGCGGCGATCAAGGCCGTCGACTTCCTGATTCCCGGGATGAATCCGCTTCGCGTCGCCAACCCGATGCTGTCGATCCTGATGGAAACGCTCGTCATGACCGCGGTGATTTCGCTCATTGCGAAGGCCGGCGCATGGCGCAGGGTCGAACTGCAGTTCGCCGTCAGTTTCGGCTGGCGGCTCGTCTTCATTGCCGCGCTCTTCCTCGAGTTCTGGATTTTCGGGATTCTTTCCGGGCAGATCACGAGTTTTGCGGCGGGGGCCGAATTCGTCTTCTTCAACNNCTTCACCCGTCCGGCGTTCGCCGCGGTGCTCCTTGTCATCGCCGTCGCCGCGACCTATTTCCTGTCCTGAACCTCAAGCCAAGCGCCGTCGGCCTTGGCTTCTTCATCATTCAAAGGGGGAATCCGTCTTGATCACGATCGTCACCGGGGGCATCGACTCCTGCAAAACCACGAAACTGACGTCGCTTTATGCCGAATCCGGGCAAGGCGACGGTTTCGCGATGATCAAGCGGATGGCCGGAAGGCATGTCCGCGGCTATGACGCCCGCCGGCTCGCGACGGGCGCGGAAACGCCGCTCGTCTACCGCAGCGGCTTTGAACCCGAGAACCTCGAAGTGGCCTGCTCGATCGGTCCCTACCTGTTCGCGGCGGCGCCGTTCCAAGCCGTCAAGGAACAGCTGCGCGCGATGATCGCCGACCGCGTCGCGCCGATCTATTTCGACGAGATCGGCGAACTCGAGCTCTCCGGTTCCGGTTTCGACGACGTGATGCAGGAATTGGTCGCCTCCCGACTTGACCTCGTCGTCGTCATCCGCGAAGAATTCGTGTCACGCGCGATCGACCGGTACGGCCTTCAGGGCTGTCGCCTGGTCGAATCGATCTAGGAGGCGGACGATGGACGACCTTCTCATTCGCAACGGCTCGATCTGGAACGGCACACGCTTTGAAGTGTCCGACGTGTCCGTGCAAGACGGCAAAATCGTCGCGATCGGCACAAACGCAGGACCGGCCCAAACGGTCTTCGAGGCTTCGGGGCGGTTCGTGTTGCCAGGGTTCATCGATCCGCACGTGCATTTTTCGCTCGATCTCGGCAAGCTGCACTCGGCCGACGACTTCCGGTCCGGCAGCGTCGCCGCGGCCTTCGGCGGCGTCACCACGTTCATCGACTTCCTCGCCCCGACCGATAACGAAAACGACCTCGAGCGCGCCTATTATGCGCGCCTCATCGAGGCCTCCTCATCCGTCGTCGACTACCGGTTCCACGCCACGATCAAGCATCCGAAGGGCGATCTGGAAGCGTATGTGAAGAAGATGCTGTCGCTTGGGATGACCACGCTCAAACTCTTCACCACCTATTCCGATTCCGGCCGCCGCACCGACGACGACCAGATCGAACGTCTGCTCGCCCTGTCGGAGCGCTACGGGTTTACGATCCTCGCCCATATCGAGGACGATTCGATGATCACGATGAAGGATTTCTACGTGCCCGCCGATTTGCCGAAATCCCGCCCCGCCGCGGGCGAAACGGCGGAGGCGCTCAAGCTCGCCGGTTTCGTCGAGAAGCACGGCGGGACGCTCTACATGGTCCATCTGTCGAGCGGGACGACGCTCGACCGCTTGCGAGAGCGTTATCCGCACTTGCTCAACCGGAAATTCTTTATCGAAAGCTGTCCGCATTATTTCGCCTTCACCGAAGACGTCCTGTCGCGTGCGGACGGATGCCTCTACACGATGTCCCCGGCGCTCCGCACCGCCGCCGAGCGCGACCGTCTTTGTGCCGGATTCGCCGATGTCTATGCGATCGGGACCGACCACTGTCCGTTCCGTCGCGAAGAGAAGGAACACGACCGGCTCCGCGACATCCCGATGGGGATCGGCGGCGTCGAACACGCCTATGAAGTCCTGTCCGCGCGCTTCGGCGCCGCGGTGATCCCGAAGATGACCGAACATCCCGCGAAGATCAACGGGCTGTCCGACCGGAAGGGTACCATCGCGATCGGCCATGACGCCGACTTCGCGATCGTCCGGTCGGTCAAGGAACGGATCGTCTCGGACCATTCGCACGGTCACACGGTCTGGACCGGAACCGACGTCGACGCCCGGATCGAAGCCACGATCCTTCGCGGCGCGTTCGCGGTGAAGGACGGCCGGTTCCTCGGGACGAAGGGACAGTATGTCGGAAGGAAGCCCGAGCGATGACGACGATCACGAATGCCAACCTCTATGATTTCGTCACCTACCGCACAAACCAGTTCGTCCGCTTCGACGACACGATCCGCGCCATCGGACCGATGTCGCGCTACCGCCCCGAGGGCGGCGACGTCGTCGATCTGCACGGCGGACTGCTGATGCCCGGACTGATTCTCGGCCACACCCATGTCTATTCCGCCTTCGCCCGCGGGATGAACGTCCCGTTCGCCCCGAAGACGTTTCAGGATTTGCTCGACCAGCTTTGGTGGAAACTCGACCGGAATCTCGATCTTCCCGCCGTCTACGCCTCGGGCGCGTCGATGGCTTACGAGTATCTGCGCAACGGCGTGACGACGATCATCGACCACCATGCGTCCGGTGCGATCGACGCATCGCTTTCGACGCTTTCGCAGGCGATCGTTCAAGATGCCGGGATGCGCGCCGCGTTCTGCTTTGAGACGAGCGACCGCTTCGACGTCGCCGCCTGCATCCGGGAAAACCTCGCGTATGCCAAGCAAGCCGTACCCGGCCGATCGGCCGCGCTGTTCGGCCTGCACGCCGCGATGTCGCTTTCCGATGACACCCTGGCCCTCGTCGCCGAGGCGAAAGGCGACCTGCCCGTCCACGTCCACGCCGCCGAAAGCGCCGAAGACGAGGAACTCGCTTTGAAGCGGTATGGGTGCCGCGTGATCGAGCGGTTCGACCGCTTCGGGCTGCTTTCGCCGGGGTCGCTTTTGGTCCACTGCGTCCATTGCGACGACGACGAACTCGCGCTTCTGAAGGCGCGCGGCGTCACGGTCGTTGTCAATCCATCGTCCAACATGAACAACGGCGTCGGGCTCCCCGATGTCAAAAAAATGCTCGGGATGGGAATCCCGGTGATTCTCGGCGACGACGGTCTGTCCGCCTCGGCGGCCGTCGAAATCCGCAATCTCCGCCTCGCGATGAACCACCGTTACGGCAATCCGACCGTGTTCACGATGGACGACGAGCGGCAGATCATCCTCGAAACGTATAAGTTCGCTTCCGCCCTGCTCGGCGTCAAGCTGGGCCGGATCGAACCCGGCTTTGCGGCGGACCTCGCCGCCCTCGATTATCTCCCGCCCACCCCGATGGATTCTGACAACGCCTTCGGTCACGTCGTCTTCGGGCTCTGCCAAGCGTTTCTGCCGCGCCATGTGTTCGCCGCCGGCGTCGCCGCGGTCAAAGACTACGTCCCCGCGGCGCACCTCACGGAACACGCGAAAGAATCGATCGAATGCGCGAAAGCGGTCCATGACCGCATCGCCGCGGAAGGAAGGAAACGATGAACGATCTCCTCGGCGTCCAATTCGACGGACTCCAACTCGATAATCCGCTGATGCCCGCCTCCGGCCCGCTCGTCGGCGACTTCGACAAGCTCCGGTTCATGCAGGACGCCGGCTGCGGCGCCGTCGTCACGAAAACGATTTCGACGAAAGCGCCGGTGATCCCGCGGCCGTGCATCTACGGCGACCGCGACTACGTGATGAACTCCGAACTGTGGAGCGAACATCCGCTGGCGACCTGGGTCGACGTTTTTCTCCCCGCCTTCATGAAGATCAAAGACCGCCCGCTCATCATCTCGGTCGGCTACACCGAAGCCGACATGGAACTTTTGATCCCGGCGCTCGACCGCTTCGCCGACGCCTTCGAGGTGTCGACGCACTACGTCGGGACCGACCTCGCCAAGATCGGCCGGACCGTCGCGGCGATCCGCGCCCGCACGGCCAAGCCGATCTACATGAAGATCAGCCCGCATCTGCCGGATGCCGCCGGGTTCGCCGCAGCGATCCGGCAAAACGGCGCCAATGGCGTCGTCGCCGTCAACTCGCTCGGCCCGACGATGAAAGTCGATCTGATGAACCGCCGCCTCGTCTACGGCAACGCCGACGGATACGTCTGGACCTCCGGACCGGTGATCAAGAACCTCGCGCTCGCCGCCGTCCGCAAGATCAAGTCAGCCGCGCCATCGCTCACCGTGATCGGCACCGGCGGAATCCAGTCGGCCGACGACGTCCTCGAGTTTTTGGTCAGCGGCGCGTCCGCGGTCCAGATGCTCTCTGGAGCGCTCCTCCGCGGCAAGGACCTCTACGCGAAGATCGTCGCCGACATGCCGGCGGCGCTCAAAAAGTACGGCTTTTCCTCGATGGCGGAAGCCGCCGCCGTCACGCTTTCGACACCCGTCTCCTACGAACCCGTCGTTCCCGTGTTGATCCCGGAACGATGCACCAAATGCCAGCTCTGCGTCCGCGTCTGTCCGTATTTCGCGATGGTTCTTCTCGATCGCATCACGATCGATCCGGCGAAATGCTTCGGCTGCGGACTGTGCATCGCGAAGTGCCCGACCAAAGCGCTCCGCTAGTCACCCGGAAAGGGGGAAACGACATGAACGACATTTCCGCATCGATCGTCCGGTGTGACGCCGCGGCCAAGATCTCCGGCCGCGCCGCCTACGTCGCCGATCTTTCGATCGACGGCATCCTCCATGCGAAGACGGTCCGTTCGACGATCGCGAATGGGACGATTCTGGATATCGTGATCCCGCCGCTTCCGGAGGGCGTCGTGATCGTGGATCATACCGACATCCCCGGTGAAAACGGCGTCAAGATCATCTTCAAGGAGATGCCCGTCTTCGCCGAAACGGAAGTCAAATACATCGGCGAGCCGATCTTGCTCGTCTGCGGACCCGACAAGGCGGTCGTCGAAAAGATCGCCAGAAAGATCGTCGTCACCTACAAAGAGGAACCGGGCGTCTTCGCCTGGACGACCTCGAAATCGCATTACGCATATCAAAAAGGCGATCCCGACCATGCCTTCAAAACCGCCGCGCGGATCCACACGGAGACCTTCGAGACCGGCTACCAGGAACAGGCCTACATCGAACCGCAAGGGATGATCGGCTATCCCGAAGCGGCTGGGAAAATCACCCTCGTCGGGTCGATGCAATGCCCCTATTACGTGAAAAACGCCGTGCTCGGCGTGATCGCCTGCGACGATGACGGAATCCGCGTGATCCAGGCGGAAACGGGCGGCGCGTTCGGCGGGAAGGAAGAATTTCCGTCCTTGACCGGCGCGCAGATCGCCGTCGCCGTCAAAAAGACCGGCAAACCGGTTTCTCTTATTTACGAACGGACCGAAGACGTCGAGGTCACGACCAAGCGCCACCCCTCGAAAATCACGCTTTCGGCCGCCCTCGACGCGGATTTCCGCGTCATCGGGCTGAAGGCGCGTGTCGGCCTCGACGCCGGGGCGTATCTCGGTCTGTCGGGCGTCGTGCTCTCGCGCTCCTTGATCGCGGCGACCGGCGCCTACACGATCGCGCATTTGTCCGTCGAAGGCGACGCCTATTGCACCAACACGGTGCCGACCGGCGCCTTCCGCGGGTTCGGCGCGCCCCAGATGTTCTACGCGATCGAACAATTGATGGGACATCTCGCGGCCCTCGCCGGACTCGATCCGGTCGCTTACAAGCGCCGTCATCTGGCGCGCAAGAACGATTTGACGTCGACCCAGGGCGTCTTCCGCGATCCGATCCTCCTTCCGGCGATGATCGACACGGTCCTCCAGCGGTCCGACTACAAGCGCAAGATCCGCGCGTTTGCCAAAGACGACGCCTGGAAGGGCATCGGCCTTTCCGTGTTTTTCCACGGATGCGGCTTCACCGGCAGCGGCGAAGCGACCCACATCAAGGCGCGCGTCCGCCTCGAGAAGGACGCCGATGATCACGTCATCGTCCGGATCGCCGCGGTCGACATGGGCCAGGGTTCCTCGACGGCGCTTGCCAAAATCGTCGCGGGCGTCCTCGAACGGCCCGTCGCCACGGTCCATGTGCCCCATCCCGACACCGACACGTCGCCCGATTCCGGGCCGACGGTCGCCTCGCGCACGACGATGATCGTCGGCGGCCTGCTCGCCCGCTGCGCCGCGAACCTGAAAGAAGCGTGGGTCGACGGAATGGTCCAGACCGCCGAAGAACGGTATGTCCAGCCCGCGTTCATCACCTGGGACGAAGAAGCGTTCAAAGGCGATGCCTATCCCGCCTATTCATGGGGCGTGACCGCCGTCGAGGTCGAAGTCGACAAGCGGACCTGCGCCGTCACCTTGAAAGGCGTCTGGTCCTGTTACGACGTCGGGAAAACGATCGACGCGATCCTCGCCGAAGGCCAGGCCGACGGCGGCGTCACCCAGGGAATCGCCTACGGCTATCTGGAAAACATGGAAATCAAGGACGGCCGCCTGAAGCAGCGGAACCTCACCGATTATGTCATTCCGACGGCCTCGGACGTCTGTCCGACCGACACCGTCTTCGTCGACAATCCCTTCGCGTACGGTCCGTACGGGGCGAAGGGGTTGGGCGAACTGACCTTGATCGGCGGCGCCCCCGCCGTGACCGCGGCGATCGAAAACGCCATCAAGCGCCGGATCACGCGCATCCCGGCGACCCCCGAGACGATATTGGAGTTGATCGAACATGGCCAGGATTGAATTCACGCTGAATCGCGAACCCGTCGTCTACGAAGGCGACGCCGCGCGCCGCCTGATCGACGTGATCCGCGACGACTTCGGCCTCAAAGGCACGAAGGAAGGCTGCGGCGAAGGCGAATGCGGCGCCTGTTCGGTGCTTGTCGACCGCGCCGTCGTGCCAAGCTGCCTGTACCCCGTCGCCAACGTCGCCGGCCGCGCCGTCGTCACGATCGAGGACTTCCGGAACACAAAACGCTACCAGGTGCTCCAGACGGCGTTTCTCGAAGAGGGCGCCGTGCAGTGCGGGTTCTGCACGCCCGGCATGATCATCGCCGCCGAGGCGCTCCTCTCGAAGGATCCCCATCCCACCGCCGAAGAAATCACCATCGGTCTTTCCGGCAACCTTTGCCGCTGCACCGGGTACAACATGATCATCCGCGCCATCCTGCGCGCGGCGAAAGACGGCGACGGATTATGGTAGCCGATCGCTTCCCGCAGTCGAAAGCCGAAGCGCTCGCCCTGCTCGCCGCGGGCGGCGGCCCCGTCGTCGCCGGCGGCACCGACCTCATGGTGAAACGGCGCCGCTGGAGCGGACTGGCTCCGGCGATTCCCGAAACGGCCGTCTATGTGGCGAACATCGCCGAACTCAGTTACGTCAAACGTCGCGGCTCCAAGATCGAAATCGGCGGCGCGACGCCGCTTGAGATCATCCTCGAACATCCGCTCACACCCGCGCTGTTGCGGGGTGCGATCAAAGAGACCGGCTCGCCCGGAATCCGCAACACGGCGACCCTCGGCGGCAACCTCGTCAACGCCTCCCCGGCCGCCGATCCGGCGCTCGCGCTCACCTGCCTCGGCGCTTCCGTGCGGCTGGAAAGTGTGAAGGGCGTCCGCGAAGTCCCGGTCCTCGGCCTGTCGACCGGCCCCGGCAGAACGATCTTGAACCAGGATGAGCTCTTGACGGCGGTCCTAGTCCCGATGGATGACGGTTGGAACACGGCATTTGTCAAAGTCGGCGGCCGCAAGGCCGACGCCATATCAAAGGTGTCCTTCGCCAGTGCGGTGAAGATCGATGACGGCATCGTCACGGCCTTTGCGGTCGCTTTCGGCGCCGTCGGTCCGACGATCCTGCGCCTGCCCGCGATCGAGCGGACCTTCGTCGGTCTGTCTTGCGCGGAAGTGCGGGAACGCGAGAAAGACATCATCCTTGCCTATGGCGATGTGGTCCGGCCGATCGACGACCAACGTTCCAACGCGCATTACCGCAAGACGGTCGCCCTGAATCTATTGTCCGAGTTCATCCGATCGATCTGATCGATCCGACCATACGCTACAAACGGAGGTGCACGATGGGAAAACCGGAACGCATTCGCATCGCAAGAGGACTACAGAAAGCGCCGCTCGTGCTCAAGCACGCCCGGGTTTTGAACGTCTTTTCCGGCGCGATCGACAACTGCGACGTCGCGATCGCCGAGGGTTTCGTCGTCGGTCTCGGCGACTACGACGGAATCGTCGAGATCGAACTCGGCGGGATGTACGTCTCCCCCGGATTCATCGACGGCCACGTGCATATCGAATCCTCGATGCTGACGCCGCCGCAGTTCGCCCGCACGGTGCTCCCGTGGGGAACCACGGCGGTCATCGCCGACCCCCACGAGATCGGCAACATCCTCGGCGTCAAGGGCGTCGAGTACATGATCCGCGCCGCCCGCCAGGCGCCGCTCGACGTCTTCATGATGATTCCTTCCTGCGTCCCGACGACCCCGTTCGAGACGGCGGGCGCGAAGATCGGTCCTGCCGACGTCAAGCGCCTTCTCAAAAATCCCGCCGTGCTCGGCCTCGGCGAAGTGATGGACTACCCGCAGGTACTTGCGGGCGGATCCGTCATCCTCGCCAAGATCGCCGCCGTCGGCACCCGTCCGGTCGACGGGCATTCGCCCGCCGTGAGCGGGAAGGACCTCTCCGCCTATGTCGGCGCCGGGATCATGACCGATCACGAATGCCGCACGCCCGAAGAATTGACGGAACGCGTCCGCCTCGGTCAGTATGTCCATCTGCGCGAAGGCTCCCATACGCGCAACTTGCTTTCGCTTTTGCCGGCCGTCGATATCCGCAACAGCCGCCGCATCACCTTCTGCACCGATGACAAGCATCCCGCCGACATCCAAGTCGAAGGCCACATCAGTCATAATATCGAGCTTGCGATCCAAAACGGCGTCGACCCCGTCGAAGCGATCCGGATGGCGACCCTCAACATCGCGGACTGTTACGGGCTCTCTGACCGCGGCGCCGTGGCGCCGGGGTATCGGGCCGACCTCGTCGTGTTCGACGATCTCTGCAAGATCCGTCCGGCGGCCGTCTTCAAGGACGGCGTCCTCGTCGCCAAAGACGGAACCGCGCTCTTCGACGTCAAACCGCTTCCTTGCAAAAGCGTCGTGAACACCGTCCGCGTGCGCCCCGACCGCGTGTCGCTGGATCTTCGGCTGTCGGGTCCCGTCGTCAAGGTGATCGGCCTCGATCCGCGGAACGCCTCGACGACGAAACTCGTGCGGACCGTCAAGGTCGAAAACGGGTTGTTCGTAAACGATCCCGCGCGGGACCTCCTGAAGCTCGCCGTGATCGAACGTCACCGCAACACCGGAAACGTCGGCCTCGCCCTCGTCGAGGGATACCGCCTCAAGGGCGGCGCGGTCGCGATGACGATCGCCCATGATTCGCACAACCTGATCGTGATCGGCGATTCCGATCGCGACATGCATGTCGCCATCGCGAAGACCGTCGCGATCGGCGGCGGGATCGTGCTCGTGAAGGACGGCGTCGTCGCCGAATGCCTGCCGCTCGAAGTCGGCGGGATCATGACGACCGAAGACGCTTCCGTCGTCGTCGCGAAACTCGAGTCGATGCGCGTCGTCATCCGGACGATGGGCGTCGATCCGGATCTCGACGATCCGTTCCTCGCGCTCGCCTTCCTGTCGCTTCCGGTGATCCCGGAGTTGAAGCTCACCGACAAGGGGCTGTTCGACGTTCCATCCTTTACGCTCGTTGCGATCGAGGAGTGAAAGCATGACCTACGCAAGCCATTACGAATGCACCTTATGCGGCCGGACATTTCCCTTCGACGGGGTGATGACGACCTGTCCTTCCTGCGGCGAAACCGGCATCCTCGACATCGTCTATGATTACGAGGCGATGAAAAAGACCGTCACGAAGGCGTCTTTCCGGGAAAACCACGATTTCTCGATCTGGCGGTATCTGCCGGTTCTGAGCATCGCCGGGACGCGCCATGAAGAAACGCTCCATACCGGCTGGACGCCGCTTTACGAAACGAAACGGCTCGCCGAGGCCCTCGGCCTCAAGCGCCTGTTCGTGAAGGACGAGGGGCTGAATCCGACCGCGTCGCTGAAAGACCGGCCCTCCGCCGTCGCCGTGCTCGACGCGATCGCGCGGGGATACGATACCGTCGCCTGCAGTTCGACCGGCAACGCCGCGAGTTCCCTCGCCGGCCAGGCCGCCCGGATGGGCCTGCATGCGGTCATCTTCGTGCCGAAGCGCGCTCCCGTCGGAAAACTCAACCAATTGCTCGCGTACGGCGCGACCGTGATCGCCGTCGACGGCGATTACAAGGCCGCCTTTGCACTATCGAAACGGGCGATCGCCCATTACGGCTGGTACGACCGCAACGCCGCGATCAATCCGCATCTGGTCGAAGGCAAGAAGACGGTATCGCTCGAACTCGCCGAACAACTCGGCTGGGACGTCCCCGACTGGGTCGTCGTCTCGGTCGGAGACGGCTGCACCGTCGCGGGGGTGTACAAGGGATTCTACGATCTCTTCAGGCTTGGGATCACGCCGTCGATCCCGCGCATCCTCGGGGTCCAGTCGTCCGGATGCGCGCCGTTTGTGACCGCCTCCGAAAGCGGATACCCGCTCGTCGAATGCGAAGAAAACACGATCGCCGACTCGATCGCCGTCGGGATTCCGAGAAATCCGGTGAAAGCCCAGCGCGCGATCGCGCAATCCAACGGAGCCTGGATCGCCGTCTCCGACGAAGCGATCCTGGCGATGATGAAGACGCTCGGCAGCGCCGAAGGCATCTTCGGCGAACCGGCCGGCGTTGCCGGCCTCGCCGGACTGAAAGTTGCCGTCGCGGCCAAGATGATCCAGCCGCACGAACGCGTCGTCGTCTTGATGACGGGCAACGGCCTCAAGGATCCGGCGAACGCCGGAAAAGCGGTGGGGTCCCCCGCGTTGTTAAAACCCGATCTACAGGAATTGATCGACTATATGAAACGAAAGCACGACAAGGGGTGTGTACGATGAACAAGATTCCATTCGGTCCGACCTACGAAGAAATGCTTCATCCGGAAAAAGCGGACAAAACGATCCGAACGAAGGCGCTTGCGGCGAAGACCGCGGACGAACTCGACCCGATCAATCTTTTCAACATCACCTGGAAGAATGAGAAGAACAAGGTCAACAAGATCGTCTTGCCGAAGGCGCTCACGGGCATCGACGCGAACGTCGTCGTTTTGCTGGGAACGACCTTCCCGTCCGGGTCGCACAAGGTCGGTCCGGCCTATTCGACCCTGATCGAAGGCTGCGTCGACGGCACGATCCTGCCCGGAACGCATACGATCCTCGGACCGTCGACCGGCAATTTCGGGATCGGCGTCTCCTACATCTGCAACCTGATGAAGTACGAGGCGATCGTGATCATGCCCGACAACATGTCGAAGGAACGCTACGAACGGATCAGGAAGTACGGGGCGAAGCTCGATCTCACGCCCGGCACCGAGTCGGACGTGATCCTGACCCTGCAACGCACCTACGAACTCAAGAAAAACCCGAACAACCGGACCCTCGCGCAGTTCGAACTGCTGCCCAACTACCGGTTCCATCGGTATGTCACGGGCAATTCCTGCATCGAAGCCGTGAAGGGCGTCGGCAACGGCCGCGTCGCCTGCTTCACCTCGGCGCCCGGCAGCGCCGGCACGCTCGCCGCGGGCGACGAGATCAAAAGGGCGTTCCCCGAGGCGAAGGTCGCCGCGCTCGAACCCTATGAATGCTCGACGCTCACCGACGGCGGCCGCGGCCAGCACCGCATCGAAGGCATCGGCGACAAGATGTGCACGTTGATCCACAACGTCCTGAACACCGATTTCATCGCGATGATCAAGGACGACGACTGCGTGCGCGGCCTCAAGGTCATCCACGACGCGCCGGCGATCCTCGTCGCGGCGGGCATTTCCAAGACGACCGCGGAAGGACTCCGAAACCTCTTCGGCGTCAGCACCATCTGCAACATCATCGGTGCGATCAAGATGGCGAAATACCTGAAACTCGGTCCGGAGGACAATGTCGTGACGATCGCGACCGACGGCTTCGACCGCTACGACTCGGTCATCGCCGACCTCGACCGCCGGTATCTGGAAACCTCTCCGCACGTCCTCGAACGCTGGTATCGCGACATCTTCCTCAAAATGGAAGCGACCGATGTGAGAGACACGCGAGGCGGCGCCGAGAAGGAGCGTCTCTTCGCCCAGAAGGAAAAGGACTGGCTGCCGTTCGGCTACGCCAAGGACTATCTCGACCAGATGAAGCATCAGTCGTTCTGGGACCACGAATTCGCCAAGATCGCGGACTACGACGAACAGATCCGCACGCGGAGGTAGGCCATGCATCCCACCTTCGCAGACATCAGGAAACGGGCGGAATTCTACCGCAAGGACATCGTCGCCTTCCTGCGCGAGATGATTCGGATTCCCTCCGAATCGGCCCAGGAAAAGGACGTCGTCCTGTGCATCAAGAAAGAAATGGAAAAGGTCGGCTTCGACGAAGTCAAAATCGACGCGATGGGCAACATCCTCGGAACGATCGGACACGGAAAGCATCTCATCGCGATGGACGCCCACATCGACACCGTCGGGATCGGCGACATCAAAAACTGGACCTTCGATCCGTATCTCGGCAAGGAAGACGACACCTGCGTCTACGGCCGCGGCGGGTCCGACCAGGAAGGCGGAATGGCCGCGATGGTCTACGCCGGCAAGATCATCAAGGATCTGCATCTTGAAGGCGACTATACGCTTTTGGTCACCGGCACGGTCCAGGAAGAAGACTGCGACGGGCTTTGCTGGCAATACCTGATCGAACAAGAACACATCAAGCCCGAATTCGTCGTGATCACCGAACCGACCGCCTGCCGGGTCTACCGCGGCCACCGCGGCCGGATGGAGATCAGGGTCGCGGTCTCGGGGATCTCGTGTCACGGCAGCGCCCCCGAACGCGGCGACAACGCGATCTTCAAGATGGCGCCGATTCTGCTCGAACTGCAGGAACTGCACAAACATCTGAAGAATGATCCGTTCCTCGGGAAGGGATCTTTGACCGTCTCGGAAATCTTCTTTTCGTCGCCCTCCCGCTGCGCCGTCGCCGACGGCTGCGCGGTCTCCGTCGACCGCCGTCTGACGGCTGGCGAAACCTACGAGAGCGCGCTCGAAGAGATCCGCGCCTTGTCGTCGGTCAAGCAGGCGAAAGCCGTCGTCACGATGTACGATTACGATCGTCCGTCCTACACCGGTCTCCGGTATCCGACCCAGTGCTATTTTCCGACCTGGGTGCTGCCCGAGGACCATCCGGTCCTGCAGGCGGCCGTCAAGACCTACGAAAAATTGTTTGAGACGAAGCCCGTCGTCGACAAGTGGACCTTCTCGACGAACGCCGTGACGATCATGGGGCGGCACAAGATCCCCTGCGTCGGGTTCGGACCCGGTCGCGAGGAAGAAGCCCACGCCCCCAACGAAAAGACCTACAAGGATGAACTCGTGAAGGCGGCCGCGTTCTATGCGGCCCTTCCCGAACTGTATATGGACGGCCGCCAAGGCCGCAAGGAGGAGTAACCCCATGCAACCCCTGTTCAAAGGTAGACATTTCATCACCCTCGAAGAATGGACGAAACCCGAGATCGACAAACTGCTCGAGGTCTCGTACCAGCTGAAACACGATTTTCTCCACAACGTCCCGACGCCGTACCTGCAGGACAAGACCGCGTTTCTGATGTTCTTCGAACAATCCACCCGCACCCGCAACTCGATGGAGGCCGGCCTTGCCCAGCTCGGCGGCCACGCGACCTTCCTCGACACCTCGATGATGCAGGTCTCCCACGGCGAATCCGCCAAGGACACCGCGATCATCCTCTCCTCCTACGGTCACGGCATCGCCTGCCGCAACTGCTTCTGGGAAGTCGGAAACAAGTACCTGCGCGAAATGGCCGCCTGGTCGACGGTCCCGATCATCAGCCTCCAGGACGACCTGTTCCATCCGATGCAGGCGCTCGCCGATCTGATGACGATCCAGGAAGTCAAGGGGGAGACGAAGCATCTCAAGGTCTCGATCATCTGGGCCTACGCCACTTCCCACAAAAAACCGATCTCGGTCCCGCTCTCGCAGATCCTCTTGTTCCCGCGCTATGCGATGGACGTCACGCTCGCCTATCCGAAGGGATACGAACTCCCCGACTGGGCGATCGCCAAGGCGAAGATGAACGCCGCCGCCAACGGCGGATCCTTCCGGATCACCCATGACATGAAGGAAGCCTTCACGGGCGCCGACATCGTGATCCCGAAGAACTGGGGATCCTGGGTCAGCAACCAGTCGAAGGCGGTCGTCGACGATCTGCTCGAGGCCAACCGCGGCTGGAAGTGCACCGAAGAAATGATCGCCCTCGGCATGCCGGACGTCAAGTACATGCACGCCCTCCCGGCCGACCGCGGCAACGAAGTGGTCGATTCCGTCATCGACGGTCCGCACTCGATCGTCTATCAGGAAGCCGAGAACCGCCTGCACACCGCCAAGGCCGTCATGGCCATGGTGATGGGAAACAAATAACCGTCCATGAAGATCGGCATCATCCTCGAAACGAAAGAATACGAGAAGGCTTGGAACGCCTTCCGTTTCGCCCGGACCGCCAAGAAGACCGGACACGAGGTCCGGGTGTTTCTGATGGGCGAGGCCGTCGAATGCGAGACCCTGACGCACGTCAAGTTCGACGTGGCCGATCAGCTCGCGAAGTTCGTCCTTGAAGGCGGCACCATCCTCGCCTGCGGGACCTGTCTGAAATCCCGCCTCCTTGGCGGGACGGAAGCCTGTCCGCTGTCGACGATGGCCGATTGCGTGGCGCTCGTCGAATGGGCCGACAAGACGCTCACCTTCTAGCACATCCATGAAGAAAAAAGCCGGTTTCCGGGTTGGAAACGGGCCTGATTTTGAAAAGTGATGAGAGCGTGGCTTGTCTAGACGCGATATGATTCGCGGGAAGGACGCCGTCTGAGCGGAGTGCCAATCAACGAAAGCGATCGATTCCCAAAGGGGATCGATCGCTTTTTCGTTTCAGGATAGCAGGCCGATCAAATCGACGAGCAAATCCGCCGCATATCGGTGGCTTTCAATTCCGTAGTGATTATTCGACCCTTCAGGGAGATCGTATTCGCCGACCTTGGGGATGATCAGGATCACCGTGTAATCATGTTTGGGATCGAGGTCGCTGATGGCGGTTTCGGCTTCGGCGCCGTTCTGGCTGCCGGTATGGGTCCAAATGATCCAAGCGTCGGGATAGAGCGTGTGCAGGCGGGTCACCAGGTCGGCGACCGCGGCTCGGAAAGCCGCTTTCGCGGCGGTGAGCGCCGAACCCGTCTGGTTCAGGACATAGGAGTCAAAGTCGTTTCCACCGAGATTGACGATCACCACGTCGGGCACATAGGAAGCGACGTCGTACACGGTCGGGACGAGTTCTTCGTCATCGTCGATTCCAACCCGCTCGAACGCCGCGCGGATGTTCACCGTGCCGTGATTGTTGGTCGGATTGAAGCCCCATTTGAGGCCCCAGCCGCTGGCGGCGACGAACTGGAAGTCGGCGTCAAGGTCGCGTGCCGCAAGATAGCCGAACGACTGTAAAGAGTCCGAATTGGCGGTCGTGCGGGACACCGAAGGGCTGCCGAGGTTGCCATAGCCGCTCGCGCCGCTGCCGCCGAGGATCAGGATCTTCATCGCCGGCGCGGCCGGTGCGGTTAAAAACACCCCGTCGGTTTGAATGGAGGCAATCGCGGTGACCGAATCGATGGATTCGCTCCGCTTCAGGAAGGTGAGGGTGTGGGTGCCGTATGACAGGCCTTCGGCCAACTTGACGATGGAATCCGCCTCATCGACGGTGAAAGAAGTTCCTTCGGGGGCGACTTCGCCGTCGCGCGAAACGGTGAAATAGGGACGGCGAGACGCGACCGTGGTGTTCGTCGCGAGGATGCGGACGGAGAGTTCGGTGCCGACGAACGTCACCGTGAAGCCTGTGCCGGTATGGTAGAAGAACATCCGTTCCAAGGTTTCGTCGTAGGCCGTCCGGCCGATCCAGCGGACCAGGTCGGAGGATCGCAGGTCGTCCGCTTCGAGCCGGCTGACCAAAGATCCGGCCGAGGTGGTCTCGAAGGTCGAAAGGGTCGTCGCCGTCCCGTTGCCGGCGCATCCGAAGAGGACGGCGACGACGGGAAGACAGAGAAGGATCAGAATCCGTCGGATCGCCATCGTTCAGCGCAAGAGCGTAGGATCGTAGGCGACGCGGGCGACGCCCGAGGCGACGGCGGCCGCGCGGACGGCTTCGGCGACTTTTTCGTGGACGATCATTTCAAACGGCGAAGGGATGATCCGGAGGGCGGTGAGGGAATCCTCGGAGACGCAGGCGGCGATCGCCTGCGACGCGGCCTTCATCATCGCGATGTTGATGTCTTTGGCACGGACGTCGAGGGCGCCGCGGAAAATCCCCGGGAAAACGAGGAGGTTGTTGATCTGGTTGGGGAATTTCGAACTGCCGGTGCCGACGACCGCCGCGCCGGCGGCGAGGGCGTCCTCGCGCGAAATCTCCGAAATCGGATTGGCGAGCGGGAAGACGATCGCATTCGGGCGCATCGAGCGGATCATCGCCTGATCGACGCAGTTCGGTCCGGAAACGCCGACGAACACGTCCGCAAGGGCAAATGCGTCGCGGAGCACGCCGCGCTTAAGCGAACGGTTGGTTTTTTTGGCGAGCGCGAGATGGGAGGGAATCAACGTCGGATCGGTTTCGACGAGAATCCCGAAGCGGTCGCAGACGATCATGTCGGTCACGCCGAGTTCAAGCAGGAAATAGGCGATCGCCTGGCCGGCGGCGCCGGCGCCGTTGATCACGACCCGGACCTTCGACAACTCCTTCTTGACCACTTTCAGCGCGTTCACGACGGCCGCGCCGACGACGACGGCGGTGCCGTGCTGGTCGTCGTGGAA
>DMTN01000071.1:22408-26724 GCA_003477305.1 Acholeplasmatales bacterium
GCCGAGGCCGAGCACGGCGGTGCCGTCGGTGATGACGGCGACCGTGTTGTGGCGGCGCGTATAGACATAGCTCAAATCAGGATCCCGCTGGATCGCGAGGCACGGTTCGGCGACGCCCGGAGTATAGGCGAGCGACAGGTCGCGGCGGTCGCGGATCTGGATGCGCGGCGTGATTTCGATCTTGCCGCGGAGCTGTTCGTGGAGCAGGATGGCTTCGGATTTTTCATTCATGGGGTTGTCCTCTTTTCCGATCAGATGGGGAAGTAGCAGATGCTGTTGTTCAGGGTCATCATGATAAAGATGAAACACGAGATCATCGCGCCGGCATAGACGGACCCGGAACGGTTGAAGAAGAAGCGGTTGAAAATCGGCAGGATGAACATCATCGGAAGCAATCCGAAGATGATGTTCACGTAGAGCCATTCGTCGGTCCAGTGGACGGTTCCGGTCGAAAAGTAGACGACGTACTGGATCGCCAGGATCAACAGGAGGCCGACGCTGTTCGCCAGGCAGGCGACGAGCGTGCTCTTGAACTCGCTCCAGTGGACGAAACGCATCGACAGGTTCACGCGCACCGAGTTCGACAGGTAGAAGATGAAGAAGAACGGGATGTACATGAGGGCGACGATCAGAAGCGTGGGGTTGTTGAGCGGCCGCGCGGCGATCAGGAAAAAGCGGAAATCGACGTGGAACAAGTGGTAACAGAGATAGTCGAGTAAATAGAATCCGGTGAAGGTCACAAGCGCGAGCAAAATCGTCTTCGCGAGTTGGACCGGGGTCGTCCGAAGGGCGTCGAGCGTCGCGCCGCGCCGGCGGTTGTAAAGGAAATAAACGCCGAAGAAGAGGATGAAGCCGATCGAACCGCTCAAAACGGCCCAGAGCAGGACGGCGTTGGTCATCCGTTCGGGGAAGACCCAGGTCTGAATCGCGTTCTGCGCTTCGGGGAACATCGTTTGCGCAAGCCGGGACATCGGCACGTAGATGAAGCAGGCGATCACGGCGGAGGCGGTCAAAACGGTCCAGAAGAGGATGGCGCCGAAGCGTGTCGACCGCGGCGAGCGTTCCGGAAGCGGGCGCTTGATCGAACCGAAGAAGCGCGTCCGTAAAAGCACGCCGCCGAAACCGAAGACGAACAGGAAGCCGCCCACGAGCATCAATCCTTGGAAGACTTCCTTCCACAGATAGGTCTGATGGGAGGAGGCGATCGAGAAATCAAGTTCGAAGACGATCTCGAAGTATTCGATCATCTTCGCCGTGGATTCGGGGGTGTAAGGTTGGAAGGAGTGAAGCGTCCTGACGTTGTGGACGATCCGCATCGTGTGGTTGTAGGGACTTCCGTAGATGCGGCCGATGTCCACCGAGGTGATCAGCGGATCATCGTTCAACGCGAGTCCGGAATTGATCGTCCGGATCGCTTCCGGAGCGATCGACATGTCCGCGTCCAGGACGCCGTCGACGCCGGCGAGTTCGTTGCGGTAGGCGCCCTCGTCGAACCAGGCGAAGTCAATTCCGACGTTCGAACGGATCGTCGAAAGGACGGAGTCGGTGAGCGTGAGCACATAGCCGGAGACGTAGATGGCGGAAAGCTTGCTAGCATCGACCGTGCCGTCGATCGCCTCGGTGCCGAAATAGGCCGCGGCGCGGATCGCGGCGTTCCCGCCGGCGGAATGGCCGGTCGCGCCGATTTTGGATTTGTCGATATAGTTCAGGTTGGGGGTCGAATAGATNNCGAGCGGAATCAGACCGTAGCCTTCCGTCGTGGCGGACTGTGTCTGAAACGACGAACTCGAATCTCCCTGCGCATACGGGTCGATGCAGAAGACGACGATACCGCGCCGCGCGAGTTCGAGGGCCATGTTGGTCTGGGTTTCCTTGGAACGCTGGAATCCGGGAACGACGACGACGACCGGGGCGGGATGCGCGGCGGTCGCGGTCGTCGGCTTGTACAGGTCGGCTACGATCCATTGACCGTCCTGCGTCGGCAGTTTGACCTCGTAGACGTCGATCGCGCCGGCATCGGTGAGGATCAGCCGTGCGCCGATGACGCCGACGAGCAAGAGCAAAAAGGCCGCCAAGAGCAGCCGGACTTCCTTCGAACGGGATGAAAACCATGTAAAAGGGTTTCCGTGACGGGGTCGGGATGAAGAATCTGCCATCATGCGCACGCTCCTTTTTCGATGAGGCTCTGACAAACCCACTATATCATGAAAGAACTCGATAAGACACTATGAAAAATTTTGGGAAGCATAATTTCTGCTTATAATTGTAAACGCTTGTCGCAAATGATACAATAGGGCACAAGGGAGGGGAGCACGGATGAAATTTTCGCAAATGGTCTATTTTCGCGAAGTCTGCAAGACGATGAACATCTCGAAGGCATCCCAGAATCTGTTCGTTTCACAGCCGGCGATCTCCTCGTCCATCAAGACCCTAGAGGACGAATTCGGACTGCAGTTGTTCCATCGCAACAACAACAAGCTCTTCCTCACCGCGGAAGGGGAGTTTTTCTATGAGCAGGTCAAGACGATCCTCGACCAGACCGAGAAACTCGAACTGCGGATGAAGGACCTCGGAAGAACCCACAACACGATCCGCCTCGGGGTTCCGCCGATGATCGGCATCTTCCTGTTTCCGAAGATTTTCAACGAATTCAAGGCGAAATACCCAAAAACCGAGATCGGCATCCACGAATCGGGATCGCTCGAAATCCGACAATTCGTCGTGGACGACGTCGTCGATATCGCCATCGGGATCCTCGACGAGGACATGAAACCCCATTTCAACGTCCTGCCATTCTATGAAACCGAACTGGTCTTCGCGGTAAATAAGGATCACCCGCTCGCGCGTCGCGATAAAATCAGCTTCGAAACGCTGAAGGACGAGAAGATCATTCTGATGAAGGCCGACTCGTTCCAAAACCCCCGCATCAAGGAGCGTTTCGCCGAACTCGGCATCGAACCGAACGTGTTCCTCTATTCGAGTCAGCTCTACACGATCAAGAAATTCGTCTCCTACGGCAACTGCGGCGCGTTCGTTTTCCGCGAGATCGCCGACATGGACGACGACATGGTCGCCGTTCCGTTCGACCAGCCGATCAAGATTTCGATTGGTCTGATCTGGAAGCATCACGGCATCCTCTACTCGGAAGCCGAGCACTTCATCGACCATATCAAGGCCTCGTTTCCGCTCCATCCATAAAGATGATGGAAGACCGCCGTCGGCGGTTTTTTTATTTTTTTGCGAACTATAACAAAAATCGATGGTCCGATAAAATATTGATAATTGACGGGCTCTTGAAAGCGTGTTACTTTTGGGGTGTGTCATCGCTTTCATTTCGACCTGACGGGAGACCCAATATGAAAAAAACAAACCCCATCCACCACATCTTCATGACCTTCCTGTGCGGCGCCTTCGCGCTGACCGTGCTTTCCGGATGCACGCAGGCGACGACGCTGCCCGAGACGCACACGGTTTCGTTTGAAACCAACGGGGGAACGGAAGTTGCTTCCATCGAAGTCGAGAACGGACGAAAGATCACCGCCGGGGCGCCGGTGACGACGAAAGACGACGGCTCCGAATTCGTCGGCTGGTTCAAGGACGACGGAACGTTCGCCGATCCCTGGGATTTTCAAATCGATATCGTGACTGCGGACGTCGTCCTCTACGCGAAATGGATCAAGTCCCAGTCGTATCCCACCGAAATCATGTTGACGGACGCGCCTTTCAGCAACGTCCTCACTTGGATCCAGACCGGCGTCGGGACCGGAACCGACTTCATCCTTACCTTCTACCACGGCACCCTCAGCACGCGCCAGGAAACCCAGCTCGACCAGGACGGCGCCTATGTCACCGTGACGGTCGAATATTACGACTATGACGAAACCGGCGTCGTGTACGACGGGACCCATACCATCGACGGCAACGATGTCCTCTGGACTCCCGCCGGCGACATCCCCGGCGGGATGTACCGCGTCACGATCCTCGCCGACGGTGAAAACGAAGCGACCGTCGACGACGTCTGTTATAAGGGAAACGGAACGGTCGACAATCCCTATCTTCTCTATGAATCCGCGGATCTGATCGCGATTTCCTCCGGCTCCGTCGTCGGCGCCGGCTTATACTACAAGGTCGCGCACGATTTCAGTCACGAAGTGTCCTATGCGGAGATTCTCGGCGGCCGCTTCGACGGCAGCCTCGACGGCAACGACTTGACGATTTCCGTATCCGGGAACGCCGGGATGTTCTACGAACTCGGCGCCGACGCGACGATCACAGATCTGAATGTCACCGGGACCATCACCTCGGCGACGATCGGT
>DMTN01000034.1 GCA_003477305.1 Acholeplasmatales bacterium
CCACGACGGTGTGGGTCATCTCGGCCGGACTCCTGATTTGTTTATGGTTTCTCGTCGTCTTTGCGCTCGACGGCGGAAACGCCTTCGTCGCCGGCGCCGCGGTCGCTTCGGCGGCCTTGCTTGTCGTCTATCTTTCGTATTTCTTCCCGATGCTCGCGGTGTTTGAGGCAAAGCGGTGGGGCGGGATGCTGAAGAACGCCTTTCTGATGGCGGCCGCGCATCCCGTCTCGTCGATGCTTGTCCTCGGCGGGCTCGCCGTCCCGATCGTCCTGTTCGGACTGTGGTACGGTACGATTCTGTTCTCGATCGCCCTTTATGCGGCGATCGAGTCCTTTCATCTCGGCAGACTCTTCGCCCCGTTCGTCCGGACCTTCGTTCCCGACGACCCGGTCGATTGATTTCGAAAGGATGGGTTCGATGTACGATCTCCTCGTCATCATCATCGGTGTGCTTGGCACCGCGCTGACGCTCGCGCTTTTTGGTTATTTTACGTATGCCTTCGGCAAGAAGAAGGGCTATGCGATCGGTCACGCCAAAGGCGCGATCGACTTTCTCGACATGATCATCGTCGCCGGGTTTGCGGAGAAAGTGAAATCATTCCGCAAGCTGAATGCACGCGCGCAAAAAGGCGGGATCGTCTTCGTCGGCGATTCGATCACGCAGGACTATAACGTCTCGGAGTACTTTCCCGGGCGGCTCGTCTACAATCGCGGAATCGGCGGCGATACGACCGTCGGTCTTCTGAAGCGGCTCGACGAGAGCGTCTTCGACCTCGCGCCGAAAACGGTCGTCCTGCTCATCGGGACGAACGATCTGGCGCTCCTCGTGACGACGCCGGAAGAAGTGGCATCGCGGATCGAAACGATCGTGAAGACGATCCAAGCGAAGATGCCTGAAACCAAGATCATTCTTCAGGCGGTGTATCCCGTGAATGCCCATGTTGATCCAGGGACGGTCGGGAAACGGAAGAACGAAGACATCCGTACGATCAATTCCCTGATGAAACAGATTCACGGAGTGACATTCCTCGATTGTACGGATGCGATCGCGGATGCGGAAGGCAATTTCGACCGCAGATATACCGTCGAGGGGCTTCATATGAATCAAGACGGATACGCGCTCATCACCCAACGGATCGATCCGCTGCTTTGATGGGAAACCGATGACCTGCCGATGGCAGGTTTTTTCTTGATTGGGTTGGCAATTCGATGAAATGCGGCTGTAATCAAATTGAAATTGAGAATAGCCACAGAAGAGGAGCGAGATGAACTATATCCATCGCCATATCGCCGATTCGCCCTTCGCCCCACGGCGATGCGAGGGCTTGTTGATGTGATCCATATTCAATCGATGGGCATGCGATTCCGCATGCCTTTCTACTTTCCTCAAGATCGCATGCAATGAGGATTTTCTCGAATTCGGGATGGTCTCCCACGACAATCATTGTTCAAGAGAATCTGTTTGATTTTTCGATATCCCGTTGCATCTTGTCACCGAAAGCGATAACATAGAGGCGAAAGGATTTGCCATTCAGCCTTGGAGAAAGAATCTACCGGCATGTTTGCGAAGTGAGGGGGTGAATTCCGTGAAAAAGCTCGTTTTGCTGTTGCTGCTATCCATGATATGCGTTCTTGGCGGATGCGTTGATCGCGACGTCACTTCCACTTTGACAACGGCCCAGACAACTGTCCCGACGACGATTCCGATCGAATACCTCGAATCGCAGGAAGAACTGCTTGCGCTGTTCGCTGCCTATCAAGCGAACTTCGGAACCTTCGCCTACTCCTCGCCCGAGGCCCAGGCGACGCTTCCGGATTCTTCCGATCAGGTGTTTTCAGGCGAGGGGATCAATATCGATCGCGATGTCCTCCCGGACCAACCCGATCCCGAAAACCTTCGCATGACACCCAACTACAAAAAGATCTTTGCCGCGGGAATCACTTTGTCCCAGGCGTATAACGTCGTCTCATCCTGTTCCGCATACGTTGAAAACACCTTCTGCACCCTCGTCGCAGGCGAATTGGAGCATCACATCCGGGTTCACTATCTCGGCGAAACCCTGACGATCGACTGGTACACCTTCGAACAGGATGCGAATTCCGAATTGCCTTTCCAGAGTGTCACGGCTTATCGGATCGTCTTCGACCGGATCGATGGAAAACTCCGTGTGGAACTGGTCAGAGATGATCGCAGGATCACGGAGGATGAACACCTCCATCACCGTTGGTATGACCGTTTCGAGGCGGACGGCGGGTGTTTGAACATCGCCCTCGACATGATGCGGGATGAAGAGAAGTATTACCATTCATACGATGTTGCGGCGGGCGAGTACTATTGGTTCCAATCGACGCGTTTTTTCGGGACGGAGATGAGTTACACCGATTTAGCTTCCGGCGTGACGATCGTCGGTAACTACGGTCTGGATGATGCGATGACTTCCTTGTCCTTGTCATTCGGGTACCGGCAGACCGTGTTCAGTTTCACCGAATGGTTCACCTCGGAACCGCATCAGGCACGACTCGGCTGGAATCTCTATCGCGTGTCCGGGTGGGATCAGGCAGTACTTTACACGAGCGAATCCGACCGGATCCTGGCGGAAGGCGTCTGGGTCCTGGAGGACGCTTGGATCAAAATCGACCTCGATCCGGCGGATCCGATCGCGATGGCGTATCTGATGCTTCCGGTCGCCGACATCGACGAAGCCGTGGTCGACTTGTCCGCATACGGCCTCGGATTCGACGCGATTTCGTCCGAAACCTTGATGTGGAATGTGATGGATGGGCCGACGGCCCTTCTGAATGCAAAGAACCGCCACGGTCTTTCATTCGACGACGCGACCGACCAGGCGACGCTGTTGGCGCTGTTTCCCTTCGATGTGGACGAGGCGTTCATCGAAAGTCTCTGGAGGTAAGGAAACAAATCAATTGCGATGGATCTGTCTTGATGATCAAGATCGGATATCAATGACTGAATCTTTGAATGCAAACGTCGATCACTTGATAGCGAAGTGATCGACGTTTGTTTCTTCGATCTGCGATAACGAAGTTGTCGAAACCGAACGTACCTGAACGCAAGTCACTTCAGCGCACTTGTTGCTTCGCATGACAATCCTTCGATAAGGGACGGAATGATCCCGTTCTTCCGATATCGTCGTCAAAATGAAGAGAGGACAACCCTTCTCTTTTTTTAATATGTGTATTGACAAGCAATATTCAGTAGTATACAATGTATAGTAGTTAACGATAGACACAATCCTGAACCGACCACGAGGTGGAAACGATGAACATTCAATATAAGAAAGGCGTGATCGAGTTGTGCGTCCTGTCGATGCTGGCGAAGGAAGACCGCTACGGGTATGACATTTCCGAGACGATCTCCCAAAAAATCGACATTTCCGACGGCACGGTCTATCCGATCCTGCGCAAGTTGAAAGGCGACGGACTGGTCACGACCTATGTCCGGGAAACGAGCGGCGGTCCGCCGCGGATCTATTACCGGATGACGGATCTCGGCAGGAAACTCTACCGGTCCGACCGGGGCGAATGGCTGGATTTCGTGGAGACGGTCAAAATGATGCTGGAGGCAGAATAACATGAAACGAAATGAATTCATCGTCATCTTGACGAAACGACTGAATGAACAGAACGTCGGCGACATTGACGAGATCATCGCCGAGTATGAGGCTCACTTTGCCTATAAACTCGCCGACGGTTATACGGAAGAAGAGATTGCGATCAAACTCGGCGATCCTGACGAACTCGCCTGTCAGTTCGTCGCGGTCGAACGGCCGAAGAAGCATGACATCGGCCGCGGTCTTCTCGTCACCGGCCTGGTTTTCGCCGATTTCTTCACCGGATTGTTCTTCATCCTGCTTGCGGCTTGGACCATGGTCATAATCGGCTTCGCGTTCGCGTCCGCGGCCATCGGCGTCGCCTATCTGATCGAACTCAACCCGTATGGAATCTTGCCCCCGATGCCGTATTGGGTCGGTGCGGTGTTCGCCGCCTCGCTGCTCGCACTGGCCGTCCTGTCGCTTGCCGGAAGTCTTTATTTCGGACTCTATGTCAAACAACTTCTGAAGGCGTACGGACGGTTCCACCACAACCGCCTCGCCGTTTCCGCGGGAAAGCCCGTCCTTCCGTCGCTACGGGCTTATCCGAAGCTCAAGCCACGGGAAAACCGGCTGTTCCGGAAAGTCGTCCTCGGTTCGCTCACGATCTTCGCGCTTTGCTTTGTTTTGGGCTACATCGTCGCAAGCATCACCGCAGGCACTCCCGGGTTCTGGCACGCCTGGAACTGGTTCGTCTGATCGGTCCGGAGATGCTCGCGCTGAACGTTTTTTCGCTCCTCGTCTTTCTCGCGTTGAACCATCTCGCCGGTAGCGTATCGCGCCTCGATGAAAAAACGAGAACGATGATCCTGCGGTCGCTATTGGCGATCCTGCTTGCCTTCAACATCGTCAAATACGTGTTTCCCCCGCTCTGGGGCGGCATCTGGCGGATGCCGGTCGAGTTTTCCACGGTCGCCTACTTCGTCGTTCCGCTGCTCTATCTTTCCGGATCGAAGCGGGGGAAAACGTGGGCTGCCTATGCAGGGATCCTCGCCGGTTTCTTCTACTATATGACGATGATCGTCGCCGGCGGCCGGATCTATGCGGAATACACCCCCGCGAACATCTATCTTTCGTTCTTTTGCCACGGATCGTTGTATTTCTTCGGGCTGACCCGTCTGAAGACCGAGATATTCCTCCGTGACGGCAAGCCGACCCTCTATGTCGGGATGGGGATGGTCCTCTTGAACGCGATCGTGTCTCGTCCGCTCGCCAACCCGGACGGAAGGCTCTTCATCTACGAACTGCTCGACGGCATCCATGCCAGAAGCATGATGTCCGCGAGTACATGGCAGACGTGGTCATGGGTGTATTACATCACGTTGATCCTCCTCGTCCTTTGGTCCTTCCGACTGTTCTACCGCCTGAACGTTCTATTCCTCCAAAAAGCCACGCAAGCCGTTCCTGCATGTCGGAACGTGCACGCGAACCGCCTGTCGAACGCCTGAGGTGTCGATCAAGTTTTTTGTATACAAAACAGCTGCGATTCAAACGTGTTGGTTTGGTCTGTTCTGTAGTATAATGAATCCAAAGTCATATGCATCCTCGGGGGAACCATGCTGTTCATCTTGGATCGATTAATCATCTTGACCGTCACCTTCGCGATTGCCTTTGCGGTCATTTTCCCGTTCCGCCGGTGGTTGAATAAGCACACTTTCATCCAAAATGTCACCCTCTTGTTCATCGCGAACGTGCTGTTCATGTATTCTCCCAAGATTCTGTTCAAAGCTGCCGCGGAAGGGAAAGAAAACCTGTCGTTCGACGAACACAGGCATGTCGATTCCTTTTCATATGGCGATGCGTTCTTTTCGATCTCGGCGTACGATTACGTAATGACGGATTCCGATCACGTCTTCACGAACTCCCAAATCGTGATGTATGAACCCTGGCTGGTTGGGTATTATGCATCGGATCAGGAAGGGATCGATCTCACGCTCATCTATGACGATGGTGCCGGCACGCGTGAACTCATCCACTTTTTCGGTTTTCGACTCGAGGACGGTTCCCAACTCGTCATCATCGAACACAATCTTGCGGACGATCTCGAAACCCTTGTGATCGAAGGACAGACGATGTCCTTTACCGCGATCGGCACTTCGAAGTATCTATACTTCATCATGACGCCGGAATTCGTCTTTGTCACCTACCGCACCAGCATCGTCTACAACGGCGTCGAGATCGGCGATCGCTTCCCGGACTGAACGAAGGGTCCGATGCGATCGTTGCTGTCGCGACGCAAGCGAAAACCGCCACCAATGAAAAGCGCCACCGTCGATCCGGGTTTCCGGGTTTGCGGTGGCGCTTTGGGTTTATTCATCAATCGTTTCCGAGGACCTTGCGGACGAAGACATCCGCGATTTCCGGGTCGAACTGCGTGCCGGCGCATTTCGCGATTTCCTTGACGGCCTTCGCTTCGCTCATCCGGTTTCGGTAAGGACGGTCGGCGGTCATCGCCTCGAAGGCGTCGGCGACGCCGATGATGCGCGAGAAGAGCGGGATCGCGGTACCGGCAAGCCCGGTCGGGTAGCCGGTCCCATCCCAGCGCTCGTGGTGATAGAGCGCGTGGATCGCGAGATCGGAATACTCGTCCGCGGCGCGGAGGATCTGATAGCCGATCTCGGCGTGCGTCTTGATCGTGTCGTATTCGTCGGCAGTCAGGGCGGACGGCTTGTTGAGGATGTTGTCCGGAAGCGAAATCTTCCCGATGTCGTGGTACAGTCCGGCCTGCGCGAGTTCCTTGAGGTCGTCCTGCGGAAGTCCCATCGCTTCGCCGATTTTGACGCAGTAGCGGCTGACGAGCTCCGAATGGTTCTTTTCGAGGACGTATTTTTCCGTCAGGGTGTTGAGGATGGCCTTGATCGCGCGGTTGCGGACGCCGACGCCTTCGGCGAGCTTGTGGCGGTACATATGGTTCTCGGCCGTCTTGAGCATCTCGTCGAGCGACTTTCCGACGACGGTCTTCGCTTCGTAGCCGACCGCGAGCGATAAGGGCACGTTCATCACGATCTTCAAGGCGATGCCGTCGCGGATCGTCGTCTTGAAGGCATGCAGCTCCTCATCCGTGATGCAAGGAAGGAGCACGGCGAACTCGTCGCCGCCGATNNCCGCTTTCAAGGCGATGTCACCGATGTCGTGGCCGTAGGCGTCGTTGATGATCTTGAGGCCGTTGACGTCGAGCATCATGATCCCGAGCGGGAACATCTCCGGATGATTCAACGTCTCAAACGCCTCGACGTAATGGCGGCGGTTATGAAGCCCGGTCAGGTAGTCGTGGCTGGCGAGGTGTTCGATTTCGCGCTGGTGCTGTTTTTTTTCGGTGACGTCGCGGAAGACGAGGACGACGCCGATGATCGCGCCCGCCTTGTCCTTGATCGGCGAGGCGCAGTCCTCGATGTAATGCTCGGTCCCGTCTTTCGCGGTCAAAATCG
>DMTN01000005.1 GCA_003477305.1 Acholeplasmatales bacterium
GGTCATGCCGATCACCCCGGCCTTCGACGCCGCGTAGTTCGCCTGGCCGGCGTTGCCGATGACCCCGACCACCGAGGCGATGTTGATTATCCGGCCCGCCCGCTGGCGCAGCATGGTCTTCACCGCCGCGCGCGCGCAGTAGAAGCTGCCCGTCAGGTTGACCGCCAGCACCATGTTCCAGTCGTCGTCCTTCATGCGCATGGCCAGCCCGTCGCGGGTGATGCCGGCGTTATTGACGAGGATGTCGATCTTGCCGAACGTTGCGACGGCGTCCTCGACGATCTTTTTGAGACCGTCGGGATGGATCGCGACGAGGTCGGCGACGATCGAAAGGAAACGGCGACCCTGTTCGAGGACGGCTTTGCGGGTGTCGGGCATGTCGACATAGTCGACGCCGACGATGTCGCAGCCGGCTTCGGCGAGGCCGAGGGCCATGCCCTGGCCGAGTCCGGTGGACGCGCCGGTGACGATCGCGACCTTGCCGGTGAGGGCGAATGAATTCAGAATGGACATCGGGGGTTTCTCCTTTGGTTGTGGAATGGTGACGACTCAGCGGAGGTCGTCCATCGAGGCAAAATCCATGTCGTCGAAGGTGACGTTTTCTCCGCACATGCCCCAGATGAAGGCGTAGTCGGAGGTGCCGACGCCGGTATGGATCGACCATGACGGCGAAATCACGGCCTGTTCGTTCTTGATCACGAGGTGGCGGGTTTCGGATACTTCGCCCATCATGTGGAAGACGCGCTGGTCGGGGGCGATCCCGAAGTAGAAGTAGACTTCCATGCGGCGTTCATGGGTATGACACGGCATCGTGTTCCAAACGGAACCGGGTGCGAGCACGGTGAGCCCCATGACGAGCTGGCAGCTCTGGCAGACGGCCGGATGGACGTACTGGTTGATCGTCCGTTCGTTCAAGGTCTTGGCCGCGCCGATCTTGCGCGGATTGGCTTTCGACGGCGGGATGTGGACGATCGGGTAGGACTTGTGGGCGGGGGCGCTGTTCAGATAAAACTTCGCCGGAGCGGCGGGGTCGAGGGAACGGAAGACGACTTCCCTCACGCCGGCGCCGACATAAAGGCCGTCGCGTGGTCCCATCGCGTAAACGACGCCGTCGCAGACGATTTCACCGTTTCCGCCGACGTTGATCACGCCGAGTTCGCGGCGTTCGAGGAAGAAGGCGGTCCCGAGATCCTTCGACGTCGGCAACGCGAGTTCGCCCTTGACGGGCATCGCGCCGCCGGCGATGATGCGGTCGTGGTGCGAGTAGGTGAGCAGCAGTTCGTCGGCGGCGAAGACGCTTTCGATCAAATAGCGCGAGCGCAGGGTGGCGGTATCATACTGCTTTGAATCCTCGGGATGGTTGTTGTAGCGGATGTCAAACTTCATGTCAACACTCCTTTCGCAACAGTGAAGCGATGAATTCGAAACTCGGGACGATGTCCGTTCCGGTGACGCCTTCGAAGACGAGGCGGGCGTCGGGGGTCCGCGCCCGGATGCGGCGCAGGAGGGCGGGAAAATCCATCAGACCCTTGCCGAGTCCGACCTGTTTCAAGATGCCGTCTTCGAGGATGTAGTCTTTTAGATGATAGATCACGATGTCGTCGCCAAGCGCCGAAAGACAGCGTTCGAAGAGGTTCATGCGGTCTTCGTGATTGGCCGGATTGAGGAAGTTGAAGAGGTCGACGACGACTTTCAGATGGGGACTCGCGACGGCGTCGAGGACGGCGCGGACCTTTTCGGGCGAATAGGCGGCGTGCGCCCAGGCGCCTTCGATCGCGACGATCCCGCCGGTTCCGCCGGCGTAGTCGGACAGTTCGCGGAACACCCGGATGACCGTTTGTAGCGTTTCCGGCGCGTGGTTGCGCGGGACATAGCCCCACGGCGAGCCCATAAGCGAACCGGTTTCGGTGCCGACGCAGAGCGCGGAAAGCGGTCCTGAGATCTGCAGCATCTTCTTGAAGTTGGCAATGCCTTCCTTGACGACGGCCAAATCGGGATGGATCGGATTGAAGTATGCTCCGAGCATCATCAGCTCCAGGCCGGAAAAAGCGGCGGAAAGATCGTCCGCGTGCTCCGGCGAGAATGGTCCGTCGAGCGCCTTGGCCGGTACGAGCTGCAGACCGTCGAAACCGATCGCGCGGATCTGCGCGGCCAGTTCCGCGGCCGGCAGGCGGCCGAGGTCGTGCGCGCGGATGCCGATCTTATTCATGGAAGTTCCCGAAATAGCCGAGCTTGCGGGAGATCCGTTCGGCGATCTGGACCAGTTCGCGGGCGGCGTTGTCCCGGTCGGTGCCGTCATAGGCGAGCGACGAGGCGGAGATCACGCCGCAGACGCGGTTTTCGAAGTTGTAGACCGGCACGGCGAACGTGCAGACGTGGCCGCCGTCGTCGGAATCACAGGCGACGTAGCGGGCGGCCTGGTAATCGGCGAAATGCGGCAGCGACGGATTGGCGATCTTCTTGTCGAAGACGGAATAGCAGCGGCCGATCGGCGAGTTCTCGAAATCGCGCGAGACCGAGCCGATTTCTTCCGGCAGGTTGACCGGGGAGGTGGACGGCTGATATTTGAAGACGTAGACGAACTTGTCGTTGATGCGCTTGGTGATATAGACGGTGCGGCCGCGCCGCATCGCATATTCCTTCAGATCATACTGGGAGGCTTCGATCAAATTGGAGTTTTTCGTGTAGACCGAACCGATCGCGAACATCTTCGAGCCGATCACGTAGTTCTTCAGACGGGGATCCTTGTAATAGATCGCGTCGGCTTTGTAGAGGGTCTGGAGGAAGTCGTAGACGGTCGCCTTGGGGACGTCGAGGATGCGGTAGATCTGGCCGAGGGTCAGACCCTCGTCGTGCTTGGCGATCAGTTCGAGGATCGTCAGGACGCGG
>DMTN01000053.1 GCA_003477305.1 Acholeplasmatales bacterium
TTGCGTTTAGAACTAGAAGTAACAAACTATAGTTTCAACAATTCGCCGATCGAGACTTAGCGTTCGTTTGCGACGATGAATCCTGAGGGGTCAGATCGATCATCTTGGCCGTCATTACCTCAAAAAACTCCCCCGCAGACGGCGCGGGTCGGAGCCGTTTTGCAGGGGAGCGTGTGATTGTCGGAAAATGATTCTTGGAAGGCGACTCGTTATTTCTTCGCAGCGGCCTTCAAAACGGTTTTTTCATCGTCCGAGAGTCCGAGGGCGTCGATTTTTTCCGTGAACATCAAACCGATCAAGCCTTCGAGGGGGCTGGGAATTTTGCCGTCGGAACCAGCGCCGAACGACACCATCGTGTTCGGTACGATCTGGACGTTTCCGGCTTCGATGGCCTTCGTGTATTTCTGCACGATATCTTGAATCAGCTGAAGCTTCGCGCCGCCGTAGGCCTTGACCTTGTTTTGAATCGCCTCGGCTTCCGCGTTGCCGATCGCCGCGATGTGCGCCGCTTCGGCTTCGCCAAGCGCCTTGATTTTGGTGGCGTCGGCGTTCGCCATGGCGACGAGTTTTTCGGCGTCGTGCTTTGCGCGTTCCAACCCGGCCTTGCCTTGGTTTGCCTGAATCTCGATGTCGATGGAGGATTCCGTCAGGTGCTTTTGCTGCTCCGCCTTGGATTTGGCCTCGTTCAGTTCCTTTTCCTTTGCCGCCGCTTTTTCCTGCTGGGTGTAGGTTTCGATTTGTTCTCTGGCCACCTGGCGGTCACGGAGCTGGCCTAGGATGATCTCGATTTTGTTGTCTTTGGCGGAGGCGGACGGCGTGCCGATCAACACCTCTTCCAAATCGATGTTGTAGCGCAGGAACTTGTCCTTCATCTGCGTCGAGGCCAGCACTTGAATCTCAGAGCGTTCCTGAAGCAGTTCGATCAGGGTTTTGCTTTGGCCGATGTTCTTGAAGTAGGCCGAGACCATGGGATCCAACGTTTGCTCGACGAGCTGCTTGATGTCGCCGAACCGCTGGATGACGTAGGGAGCTTTCTTGTAATCGATGTGAAGAACGACGGATAGCGGAAGTGACGGTTCGAAGGCATCCTTCGTGATCAGGTTGACTTCTTTCAGATTGGAATCGAACAGATGGCCGCCGGCTTCGTTGGAAATCCATTTGAGGATGATGTTGGTCGTCGGCACGATCGCGATTTTTCCGGCGTATGTGTTGAACGCATATTTGCCGGGAGACAAGGCTTCATGCCAGACGCCTTTGGATCCTTTGTCGACGAGTTCGCCGTGCTTATAGTCGTCGCCGGATAGATCGACGCCTTTTTCGCCGACATAGGAAATGACCACGCCGACGTTACCGACGGGAATGATCGTTTTGGGAATGAGTTCGATGGTGGCGAACATGCGGTTGATGAAATAGGTGCCTTCGGTCAAAACTTGGTATTGACGGCCGCGGAAGCCACCGGCCTTCATGAATTTTTCGATGTCCTGGAAATTGTTGTGGTACGTTTCCGGCTGTTTGAAATCGTCGCCGACGATAGGTGAAACGATGTTTCCCTGTGATAGCGAAGGACCGTCGTGCACGGTCACGACGCCAAGGACGTCTTCGGAACCGCTGATGATCACCGGCGTGAAGCCGCCGCGTTCGCGGATTTTTTCCGCCATGCTTTGAATCGTCTTGCTTTCGGCCAGACCCATGGAGAGCGCATAGATTTCCTTTTCGGTGATGATGATGAACTGCGCCAGGTTGAACGCGTACGCGCCTTCGCGAACGATGGCCCGCTGAATGCCCTTTTGACCGCCGTTCATAAGAAACCCTTCGACGTTTTGGAAATTTTCGCTTTCCGGGACGACTCGGCCCAGCGTCTGCGTGCCGGGGAGAGGTTCGCCGTCTCGGGCGAACACGTATCCGATCTCGCCTTGCGGAATCGTGATGAGCGTGGCGACGTGGACTTTGTACATAATGGGGGACAAAAAGTGGATGCCGCCGCGGATGACGTGCGGCTGAAAGCCCGCTTCGCGATGCAAGGCGATGATTTGCGAATCGAGCGAGCCTTTGGTGGACCAGCGTTTTTCGATGATGCCGACGCGGTCGTTGGGAATCAAGCGAAATCCAATCAACCATATAACCAGGACCAGCGAGGCGAGAATCGCGACGCAAAGCATAAAGATTTGGAGCGTATCCATACTTCCTCCTTCAATGCAATGGCACCTTGTGAAGATCGCCGTTTGCCATAGCGAATCCCAAGAACGAAATCTTGGAATAAATAAATTATACCATAGGTTTCCGAATAAATCCATGCCTCAAGGCATGAAGCGAACCTCAAGGTGTTTTTTTTACACTCGCATTGCGAAAGAACAGCCCTTCCTATCGCAAACTACGGTTTCAATAGTTCGCCGATCGAGACATATCGGTCGCCCGCGACGACGACGTGGTCGGCCACCCGGATGCCGAGCAGTTCGCCGATCTCGCGGAACTTCTTCGTCACTTCGAGATCGTGCGGCGACGGCGCCGGATCGCCGGACGGATGGTTGTGCACGAGGATCACCTGAAAGGCGGAATACTTGACGGCGAACTTGAACACTTCGCGCGGATGCACCAGCGATTGGTTCAGGCTTCCGACGAACAGCGTCCGCTTCGCGACGAGCGAAAGCTTCGCGTCGAGGTAGAGCGCCATCATCACTTCCTGTTTCAGCGGCATCAGTTCGTCCTTCACTTCCTGGAAGACGTCCCGTGCGGACAGGATCTTCGGCCGTTCGCGGTCGTCCTGCAAGGCCCGTTTCCCAAGTTCCAACGCCGCCAGGAGGACGATCGCCTTGGTCGTCCCGACGCCCCGCCGCGCCGCGAGTTCCGGCACCGTCTTCTCGCGCAGCCCGGCGGCGCTCCCCGCTTCATACAGCACATCCTTGGCGACCTCGAGGACCGACAGGTCCTTCGTCCCGGTCCGAAGCAGGATCGCGAGCAGTTCGTGGGTCCCGAGGTTCTCGGCGCCGTATTTGACCAACCGTTCGCGCGGCCGCTCGGCGGCCGGCATTTCCCGGATGAGATACATATGAACACCCCCGAACAAAAACATCGCGCCCCGCTTGGGACGCGACGTGCCTTCATAAGACGAGTAGCTTGCGGATTTCCGAGATGAAGTACAGCGATCCGCAGACGAGGAGGACCTCGTTGTCGCCGAGGTGCGAGAGTTCCGCGAAAGCCGACAGAAAATCGTCATGGCAAAACTTCTTCGGATGCGCGCTTTCGTCCATCAGTTCCTCGGGCGGTGCGGCGCGGTGATAGTCGATCGTCGTGAAGTGGAACTCATCGACGAACCTGTCGAGGAGGGCGATCACCGTCTTGTGGTCCTTATCCTTCATCATGCAGAAGAAACATTTGACGTATTTGCCCGGAAAGACGGCCTTCACGGCCGGTTCGAGCGTTTCGAACGCGCCGATGTTGTGGGCGCCGTCGAGGATGATCTTGTGACCGAAGATTTCGAAGCGGCCCGGCCACGTGGTTCGATGGAGTCCGTCATAGAGATTACGCGGTGAGACGACGATTGCTTGTTTTTCGCAAAGGACGCGGATCGTCTCGATCGCGAGCGCGGCGTTCTTGATCTGGTGCGCGCCGGTCAGACGGAGGTCGAAGCGCGCGCCACCCCAGGTGAAGGAAGTTTGTTCGCCGATCGCAACGTCGGTCGCCGTGGTAACGTCGACGAACACATACGGGGCATGCTTTTCATGGCAATGCAGCTTGAAGAGCGGGATCAGTTGTTCTTTGTCTTCCGTGGTGATCAACGGCCGGTACGGCTTGACAATCCCGAGCTTGTTCAAGGCGATGCTTTCAAGGGTGTTGCCGAGCTGCTTCATGTGGTCGTAGCTGATGTTCGTGATGCAGGAGGCTTCCGGCACGATCACGTTGGTCGCATCGAAGAGACCGCCGAGGCCGACCTCGATCACGCCCCACGTGATCCGTTCGTCCCTGAACCACAGAAAGCACATCAGGGTGACGATCTCGAAGAAGGTGATCGAATCGCCGGTTTCGGCGTAATAGCGGTCCCACAAATCGTGCAGGAAGTTCGCGTAGAAGACGACCGTCGCATCGGGGATGAAATCGTCGCCGATGCCGATCCGTTCGTTGAACTTCACGACATAGGGGGAGGTGTAGACGCCGGTCTTGTATCCGGCGGCGTGGAGGATGTTTTTCAGATAGTTCGCGGTCGAGCCCTTGCCGTTGGTGCCGGCGACGTGGATCGACTTGAAGCTGTCCTGCGGATCGCCGAGCCTGCGGCAACAGTCCCGCATTCTTGTAAGGTCCGTCTTTTCGCCGAAGCGGCGGGAGTTTTCGATCCACGCGACGGCATCATCAAAGTTCGTGAACATGTCAGTTTTTCACAGCCTCGAGGCGTTCCTGCGTCAGACGCAGATTCTCCGCATAGTCGGAACGTTTCTGTTTCTCGGCGACGATCTTGGCTTCCGGGGCCTTCTGAAGGAAGGACGGGTTTTCGAGCATCGCGTCGCTCCGCCGGATTTCGTTTTCGAGACGGATGATTTCCTTTTCCAGCCGGTCGGTTTCGGCCTTCAGGTCGACGAGCGATCCGAGCGGCAGATAAAGCGTCATGCCGGGGAGGATGACGGTGAGCGCATGGTCGGCCGGCGCCAGATCGGCGGCGATCAACAGTCGCGACGTGTTCAGGAATTTCTCGAGCAGGCGGCGGTTGATTTCGAGGAACGCGGCGTCGGCGCCGCTCTCGGTCTTGATCAGGACTTCGATCGGTTTCGACGGCGCGACGTTGTATTCATTCCTGATCTGGCGGACGCCGACGATCCGGTCGAAAACGCGCGACAGACCGGCCGCCACAGGGAAGGCAAGGCCGTCGGAGACGGGCCACGGGGCACGCATGATCGAGATCCCATCATGCGGGAGTTTCTGCCAGATTTCTTCGGTAACGAAGGGCATTAGGGGGTGAAGCGCTTTGACGATCGTGGACAGCACGTGCAGGAGCACGGCCTTCGTCGCCTTCGATTCGGGCGTGAGCTTGGCCATTTCGACGTACCAGCTCGCAAAGTCGTTCCAGGCGAAGTTGTAGAGTTTCTTCGCCGCTTCACCGAACTCGTATTTCTCGTAGTCGGCGTTCGCGGAGTCGAGCGTCTCGTTGAGTTTTCCGACGATCCATTGTTCAGCGATCCCAAACGTTGCCGGATCCAACTTCATATCCCCGACACCGGCCCCTTCGGTGTTCATCAGGACATAGCGGGAGATGTTCCACAGCTTGTTGATGAAGTTCCAGGCGGCTTCGACCTTCTCCGGTTCGTAGCGGAGGTCGAGCCCCGGGCTCGAGTTGGTGGAGATGAAGTAGCGCAGCGCGTCCGCCCCGTACTGGGCGATCACGTCCTGCGGGTCGACGCCGTTGCCCAGCGACTTGGACATCTTGCGGCCGTCCGCGTCGCGGATGAGGCCGTGGATCAGGCAATCCTTGAACGGACTTGCGGCGGTGAATTCGATGCCCTGGAAGATCATCCGGGCGACCCAGAAGAAAATGATGTCGTAGCCGGTGACGAGACAGTCGGTCGGATAGTAGCGTTCCAAATCAGCGGTCTTGTGCGGCCAGCCGAGCGTCGAGAAGGGCCAGAGCGCCGAAGAGAACCAGGTGTCGAGGACGTCTTCGTCCTGCTTCCATCCGGCGCCTTCCGGCGCGGTGCGGCCGCAATAGATCTCTTCGCCCTTGTACCAGACGGGGATCCGATGGCCCCACCAGAGTTGTCGGGAGATGCACCAGTCCTCGATCGCTTCCATCCAGTTCGTGAAGGTCTTTTTGAAACGTTCCGGGACGAAGTTGACGGTGTTCTTGTCAATCGCGTTTTTCGCGAGTTCGTCCATCCGGACGAACCATTGCTTCGAGAGGCGCGGCTCGACGATCACGCCGGTGCGTTCGCTATGCCCGACGTTGTGGGTGACCGGTTCGACCTTTTGAAGCAGGCCGGCCGCTTTCAGGTCGGCGACGAGCGCCTTGCGGGCGGCGAAGCGTTCCATCCCCTGATACTTGCCGGCGCGCGCGTTCATCGTGCCGTCTTCGTTCATGCACAGGGGCATCTCGAGCTTGTGGCGCTTCCCGACTTCGAAGTCGTTGGGGTCGTGGGCCGGGGTGACCTTGACGATCCCGGTCCCGAAGGCGCGGTCGACATAGGTATCCGCAATCACGGGAATCTTGCGGTTGGTGGTCGGGATGACGATTTGTTTCCCGATCAGTCCGGCGAAGCGCCCGTCGTCTGGATGGACCATCAACGCGACGTCGCCGAACATCGTCTCGGGACGGGTCGTGGCGACCGTCAGGCCACCCTTCGTGCCGTCGGCGAACGGATAGGTGATGTGGTAGAAGGCGCCTTGGATGTCGACGTGCTCGATCTCGATGTTGGAGAGCGCGGTCTTGGCTTCGACGTCCCAGTTGATGATGCGTTCGCCGCGGTAGATGTAGCCTTTTTCAAACAGGCGGACGAAGACTTCGTTGACGGCCTCGGAGAGTCCCTGGTCGAGCGTAAAACGCTCGCGCCGGTAGTCCAGCGAGAGTCCGATCCCCTGCCACTGGTCGCGGATGAAACTGGCGTATTCTTCCTTCCAGTTCCAGGCCGCTTCGAGGTACTTCTCGCGGCCGAGATCGAAGCGGGATATGCCCTGGCTCTTCAGGCGCTGGTCGACCTTCGCCTGGGTGGCAATGCCGGCGTGGTCCATGCCGGGCAGATAGAGGGCGTCGAAGCCCTGCATCCGCTTGCGGCGGATGATGATGTCCTGCAGGGTCGTGTCCCAGGTGTGGCCGAGGTGGAGCTTGCCGGTGACGTTCGGCGGCGGGATCACGATCGTAAACGGCGGCTTCCCGGGGTCGCCGTCCGCTTCGAAACAGTGGTGCTGTAGCCAGAACGCATACTTTCCGGCTTCGACTTCGGTGTGTTCGTATTTCGGTTTCATGTCGATCATCGGTAGGATCTCCCTTCGACGAGATTGCGCTCGCCCGCGAAATAGGCCATGATGGTTTCCCGATTGTCCGACGAATGGATCTCGGGGAGGTTATCCTTCTTGAACCAGCCGAATGCCAGCGATTCGTCGTCGTGGATGGAAAGCGTTCCGCCGGTGACTTCGCCGACGAAACTATGACAGATGACTTCCGCCTTGTCGGTCTTCCGCCAGGTCATCAGCGGGTTGATGAAGACCCCGATGAACCCGGTGATCTTGACGTCGAGGTCGGTTTCTTCCTTGACTTCGCGGACCGCGCCCAAGGCGATCGGTTCGTCGAGTTCGAGCAGTCCGCCGGGCAGGCCCCATTTCAGGTTGTCGCTGCGCTTCTGCAGGAGAATTTCGCCTTTGTCGTTGGGAATCACGACGCAGGCGGCATTCAAAATGATCTTCGCGTCCCCGACGAGGCCGCGGATCCATGCGATGTAACTTTGCTTTTCCATGTTTTTCACCCTTCGCTGTAAGAAATAAAAAAAGTCGTCCTTCGAAAAGGACGACAATGTCGCGGTACCACCTTTGTTCCGGATCACTCCGGCACTCGACCCGTTAACGCCGGGAAACGTCCAAGACTACTCTGTTCGCCCTGGCTGCTCGGCGGCGACCTTCACGAAACCTGGCGCGGACCTTGCACCGATACAGTCCACTCGCTAAAGCCGGTGATTCGCTACTCTTCCGCTTCCATGCATTTTCTTCCTTTATTATACTCAGTTTTCCGACGCCTGTAAAGGAGAATCGATCCGGATTCGGCTCAACGCCGCACCTTCAGATTCGCAGCGCATTCAGGCGCGCTCAGTTCGTGGTACTTTTCGACGATCAGGACGCCCCCGCAGAACGAGGTCTTCAGAAACGAGAGCGCCAGCGTCCCATCGGCCATCGCGCGGATCTCGTCGTAGGCGTGGTAGTACTCGGCGGCATCCCAGGAATCGAGGTTGCGGATCCGGCAGGCTTCGCGTTCGCGACTATCGAGGAACAGGATGTCGCCGATGTAGATCCGGCCGAACGGCGTCAACATCAAGAGCAGTTCGTCGATGAACCGCATGAAGTCGGCGGTCGGGAGGTGATGCATCGCATAGGTCGAGACGATCACGTCCCACTTGATGTCCTCGCGGGAGGGGATCCCGCGAAGAAAATCGGCCTGATGGAGGCTGGCGTCGGGATGGCGCAACCGGCAGATCTCGAGCATTTTTTCGGACAGGTCGATGCCCGTGAGTTCGATCGTCTCGGGCGCGAGCCGGGTCTCGAGCAGACCGGTGCCGATGCCCAGATCGAGCAAGCGCACGCGGCCGAGCCGCGCCTTTCCGGCGATTTCGTCCGCGATGAAATCGAGGGTTTTCTGATACCCTGCGAACGGAAACGCGTTTTCCTTGTCGCTTTCGATCACGCCTTGGTCGTAGGAAGCGGCGAGTCGGTCGAACAGCTCTTGAATCATGACGATTCCCCCGGGTCGATGGAATTTAGAGAGTGGCTTCGATGCGGCGCCAGACGACGTCGACGTTTTCCTTGGTCTTGGCGGAGAAGACGACGAGTTCGTCGGCGGTCTCGGCTTTCAGGACACCCCTGATCGCCTTGATCTGGACGGCGCGCTCGTTGTTGGAGAGTTTGTCGGCCTTGGTGAGGACGACGGTCACCGGCAGGCTGTTGTTTTTGTAAAAAGCGTACATCATCAGGTCGTCGGCCGACGGCGTCCGCCGGATGTCGAGCAAGAGGATGCCGTGCACCAGTTTCGAGGTGATGGAGAAGTATTCCTCGATCATCCCGGCGAAGCGGTCGATCTCGGTCTTCGGGGCGGCGGCAAAGCCGTAGCCGGGGATGTCGACGAGATAGAAGGCGCTGTTGATGAGAAAGAAGTTGAGGAGCCGGGTCTTGCCCGGCGTCGCCGAGACGCGGGCGACCTTGCGACGGTTCAGGATCGCGTTGATGAACGACGACTTTCCGACGTTCGAGCGACCGGCGACGACGAGTTCGGGAAGGTCGTCTTTCGGGTATTGTTCGGCCCTGACGCAGGAACCGAAGAAATCGACGGAGCGGATGATCATGGCACGCCTCCTAGCGTTTGTCGAGGACGCGCAGGACCACGACCTTGAGATAAAACGATTCTTCCGAACCGAGCAGCGTCGGATGATCCTTCCCCTGGGTGCGGAATTCGATCATCTGGACGATCTTGCCGGCATCGATACCCGCCTCGAGCAGCATATCGAGGAACAGCGCGGGGGTCATGTAATGGGAGCACGAACAGGTGAAGAGGTAGCCGCCGTGCTTGACCAGTTTCAGGCCTTGGATGTTGATTTCCTTATAACCGGCGTAGGCGTTCGCAAGATGTTCGGCGTTCTTCGTGAAGGCCGGCGGATCGAGCACCACGAGGTCGTAGGATTTGCCTTCCCCGTGTTCTTTCCGTAACAGGTCGAAGACGTCGGCCTTGACGACGGAAACATTCGTAAAACCGTTTATCGCGGCGTTGGCGGCGATCCGGTCGCAGGCGGATTGGGAGAGATCGACGCAAGTGACATGCTTCGCCCCCGCCTTGGCGGCGGAAAGGCCGAAGCCCCCCGTATGCGAGAAACAGTCGAGGACGTCCTTGCCGGGCGCATAGGCGGCGATCGCGGCGTGGTTCTCCTGTTGGTCGAGGAACGATCCGGTCTTCTGGCCGTTCTTCACGTCGACGTCCATCAGGACGCCGGATTCGTGACAGCGGATCAAATCCGGGACTTCGCCGTAAAGCACGCCTTTGCATTCCGCAAGGCCTTCCTTGAGACGCACGCCGACATCGCTGCGTTCGTAGATGCCAATCGGGTGGAACAGTTCGACGAGCAGCTCGACGAACATCTGCTTGCGCTGGTCGATGCCCAGCGAGAGGACCTGGATCACGAGCCAGTCTTCGTATTTGTCGACGATCAACCCGGGGATCCCGTCGGCTTCGGCGAAGAAGGCGCGATAACTGCCTTTGAACCCGAGGTCGCGGCGCGCCCGATCGGCGGCGGCGAGGCGTTCCTTGAAGAATGCGCGGTTGATTTCGACGTCTTCGCGGGCGAGGATCCTAACGAAGATCTTCGAAGCGGTGTTGAGAAAGCCCTTGCCAAGGAAATCGCCCTTCGACGAATAGACCCGAGCGAGTTCGCCGGAAATGATTTCACCGTCGATTTTCGCGACTTCGTTGTTATAGACCCAGGCGTGTCCGTTTCGGATCCGGACATCTTCTTTCGGTCGTAGCGTCACTTTGCACGTTTCCATGGGCTCACCCCCTCAGACGTATTTCCATTATAGCATGAATCGAGGGGGAACGCCATCTTCACTTGAGGGGATCGCAATCAATGAATAACGCAAATCAAGATGAATCCTCCCTTTGATTTTCTATTGAATTATCGTCGGATATATCTCGATATTCGCTGGATTCGTTGACAATAACTTCCTTTTATGGTTGAATATAAAATGAACAAAGGTTTCAAATTACGACACTAAAAGAGGATACGAATGAAAAAGACGTTTCTTCTCATCTGCGTGTTTTCATTGACCTTGTCCATGATGGGGTGTCCGCCGCTCACGACGCGCGGGCCGCACTATGCATCCCTTCCACAAAGCGAAGCCGTTTTTTCTCTGCCTGAGGGTGCATCCATCATTTCGGAGTCTTTCACTTGCGAGACGACGAATCAACTTGACGAAATCAATCCGTCCGAATCATTGATGACCGTTTCGGCCACATACACGATCATGAATGATGGCGAGGACAGTGTCTTCGGACTCGCCGTGCCGTTTTATCCAAGCAACCTCGATGAAGTCGATGAATTTCATTCTGGGTTGACGATCACCATTGACGGCATTCAACAAATGACGACATGGACATTTCGCAATGGTGCTTCAACCTTTCCTTCTCCGAGTGATGTGAGTTTCACCGCGCTTCAGGACGATTTCATCAATCCGAATGAATATTCGGTGAATGAGATTTTTTATCAATACGAATTCTTAGCACCGCGGAAGGGCACGTTCGAGACCCTGACAATCACATTACCCCCTGGTACGCCGATCCTGGGCGATATGTATCATACACTAATTGATCAAGCGGGTAGCATCTTGAATGGCCGACTTTCATATGATGGCGGTCCAATCGTCGTCCCTTCATTTGACAATCCGACGACCGGACGCTTCATTTCGATCGGCGCACCAGCTGTCTTTTCCTTTTCGGGTGACTACGAAATGACGTTATATTCATCGACAACGACGTTTGAGCAGAGGATTGGACGATTTGGAACGCCTGAACTTCGACTTGCGTTTTTGCGATACCGAATGGCATCTTTCATCGCTTCCGATGATTTATATGAAGATTATTATTATTGCTACAACGTGCCGAACGTCACTGACCTCGTCAATGTGTTTTCGATTTTGCGACCGCTTCTTGGTTCAGGAACCGAAACGGTCGTCAACGTTACCTTCCCACTCAATCATGGTGCATATACCGAAGGCGATCACGTATACATCTATTATGATGTTCATTTGGAACACGAGCGTTATCTCGATGAGGAAATAACCGTTTTCTTTCACATCGATTCCGATTTGACATTATACGCGATCGAAGGAGTCGATGAACCATCCTTCGATTTCACTATTGATCCTGCCATCCGTTCGCATCTGCGCATCGCCTTTGAAATACCCTATCTTTTCACAACCTAATGAGTGACTCAGCATCGTCCGCTCGCCAGCGACCACCGAATCAACGGTGGTCGCTTTCTTAATGAATAAAAGCCGCCGGAGCGGCTTTTTCAGCGGTGGTACGTGATCGTCGTTCTGGCATCGATCGACAGTTTCGGAAGGAGCGCGCGCAGGTCGTCGAGGGTGATCTTGTCGATCGCTTCGATCAGATCGAACACGTCGACGTCCTCAAGTTCGTAGTCGAGCACGAATCCGGCGAGCGCCGAGACGTTGTTGAAGGTCTGCACGTAGTTGCCGATGAGGCGCCGCTTGGCGGTTTCGAAGCGGGCGAGGTCGAGACGGTTTGAAGCGGTGTCCAAGAGATTCCAAAGCGCCTTCGCGGCCGACGCCGGTTTCTTCGTCTCGGTATAGACGACGATATGGCCGTAGTCGGGTTCGCACTGCGCGGTCGCTTCGAACGCCTCGTTGACAAGACCCTTGCGGATCAGATCCTGGTAGTTCGGAGAGGCTTTCCCGAAGAGGCTGTCGAAGAGGAACGCCCAGGCGATTTCCTCGACGTCGTTTTCAAAGCAGGTCTTCGTCATCGGACGGTCGAACTTGACGCCCAGCATCAGCATGTCGTTCTTGATGTCCTTTTTCTTCGTCACTTCCGTCTTCGCGGGGCGATGGTCCTCGGGACGGACATGCGAGACGGGTTTTTTGGTGCCGTTGCGAAAAGCCGGATGGTGTTCGGCGGCGGCGATCACGGCGGCGGGATCGACGTCGCCGACGACCATCAGATGCATGTTCGCGGGGACATAGTAGGTTTCGTGCGCCGTTCTCAGAAGAACTTCGTCGATCGCGGCGATCGAGGCGATCGTGCCGGCGATCGGGTGCGCGACCGGATGATCGTGGTAAAGCGCGTTCAACAGTTCCTCGTACATCAGGTCGTTCACGTCGTCTTCGTACATCTGGATTTCGCGGGCGATGATCTGTTTTTCCTTCGTGACGCCCGCGGCGAGGATCGTCGGTTCGAGGACGAGGTGAAACAACAGGTCGGCCGCCGGCTGCCAGGGATCGGTCGTCGAGAAATAATAGACGGTCACGTCGGCGGCGGTATAGGCGTTCACCTGCGCCCCGAGCCGGGCGAAAGCGGTGGATGGATCGGCCGCTTCGTTCTCAAAGAGCATGTGCTCGAGGAAATGGGCGGTTCCCTGCGGCAGGCCGTTTGTTCCCTTGGCGCCGCTTTCGTCGATCGAGCCGAAGCCGACCGCAAGATGGATCTCGGTCTTGTGGAATCCCGGTTTCGGGAGGATCGTGATCTTCAGTCCGGAGGACGTCGTCGCGCGGATCAGCGTTTCGTTCAGCTTGCGGGAGAATGCGGTCGACATCAGGCATCCCTCCTCGTCAGTTCGTAGACGGTGTCGAGGACGAACGCGGCGATCCGGGTTTGGACCTCGGCTCTGGTCACGGCGTCCACCAAAGCGATGTTCTCGAGCAGATCGTAGGGACGTTCGTACAGCCGGTCGAAATGCGCATAGTCGGCGACGATCCCGCGGAGCGAGTCGGTCGCCTGGCGCATCCGTTTGATGACGGCCATTTTCGCGACCGCGAGGTCTTCGTCGCTGAACATGCCGCTGGCGACCTGCTGGCGGACCGCCTCGATCGTCGCGGCGGCGGCTTGGGCGCGACCGGGTTCGACGCCGGCGGAGACGAAGACGGCGCCCTTCGCGGCGGCGTAGGCGCTGAAGACATAATAACAGAGATGGTCCCGCTCACGCACGGTCCGATAGAGCAGCGAATTGTCGGAATCGCCGAACAGGGCGGATGCGACGATCATCGAAAAGTAATCGGGGGATCCGGCGCGGGTCGGGACGCGGTAGCCGATCTGCAGTCGCGCTTGGCTCACATCGCCATATTCCGTGATCGATGCGGGAGCTTCGATCAGCTTCGTCTCGGTATCGGTCCAGACGGGATCGGCGGGACGCGGCTGAAACGAAAAACGGCGGCGGATCGCCGCAACGATGTAGTCTTCGGAAAACGACCCGACGACGGCGCACTCGATATAATCGTTTTGCAGCATGTCCCGGTAAGCTTGTAGAAGCGCGTCCGGGGTGACCTGGTCGAGCGTAGCCTCGTCGCCTTTCGGGCGGAATCGGGCGAGTTCGTCCTTGAACATGTGTTCGACCATCCGCTGGAAGGCGAATTCCGCCTTGTCGGCGTAATCGGCCTCGATGTCCTCCCGAAGCAGGCGGATTTCGTCTTTGACGACGACCTTGCGGAAGGAGCCGCGATAGAGGCGCGGCGAAAAGACGACGTCACGAAAGAGATCGAGCGCGGCGTCAAACACCTTGGCTTCGCCCGGAAGATAGAATTCGTTGACGACCGAGAGCGAAAACGAGATCACCGACATCATCCCCTGCTTCGCGACGCCGGCGCCGATCTGCGTGCCGTACAGGTGGTCGCACTGGTCCTGGATGCGCCGCTTGGTCGGATACGACGAGGTTCCCGAAAGCAGCACGTACGGCAAAAGCGCCCGAAGATTCAAAGTCTCCGGGCAAAACGGCGCGCTGAAGCGCAACTGCACAAATGCGGTCTTGAATTTCGTCGTCGGGACCAGTCGCAGCCGGAACCCGTCGAGCGTGATCAGTCGGCTTGCCATGTTCGCCTCCGGACGGATATGATCCGTCGCTTGCAGATCAGATCGCCTCGAGGGCGACGATGATCATGTTGGTGAACGCCTTTTCGCGCTGCTCGGCGGACGTCTCCTCGCGGGTGACGAGCGAGTCGGAGATCGTGAGCAGGCAACCCGCCTGCTTCTTCAAAACGCGGGCGTTGTGGAAGAGCGCAAACGATTCCATTTCGACGGCGAGGCAGCCGTGCTCGGCGAGGAGCTGCCGAAACGGCGTGCCGCCTTCGCGGTAGAACACGTCGGACGAATGGATCGTCCCTTCATGAAGCCGGATGCCCGTCTTCTGGGCGGCGTTTCGAAGCGCGGTCAGCNNCTCCGGGCTCGCCGGGATCAAGTGGTCCGGCGTGCCGTTTTGCGCCGCGGCGTAGTTCGATTCACTCCACGAATGGGCGACGATGACGACGTCGAAGAGCTTGAGGTCGGGCGAATAGGCGCCGGCGGAGCCGACGCGGATGATCCGTTCGACGTTATAGAACTTGAAGAGTTCGTAGGAATAGATGCCGATCGAGGGCATCCCCATTCCCGAACCCATGACACTGACCGGCTTGCCCTTGTAGGTGCCGGTGTAGCAAAACATGTTGCGGACGGAATTGCACAGGACCGGGTTTTCGAGGAAGTGTTCGGCGATGTACTTGGCGCGAAGCGGATCGCCCGGCATCAGGACGGTCTTGGCGATGTCGCCGACGGCGGCGGTGTTGTGGGGAGTGGGCATGTCATTCGTTCCTTTCTTCGATGGCGGTGGCTTCCTTCATCGGGGCGGCTTCCGGCGCAACCATGAAAGCGGTGATGCGGGAGATCACGCGTTCGTCATTGACGATGTGGAAGCGGTAATTGTTTTTCATCAGTTCGGAGCGGAACACGACGAGCGGGACCGTCGCTTCGGGCGTGGCCTCGAGGATCTTGAAGTCGACCCCGCACGGGACCGTGATCGAATCCTTCGGCTGCTTCGCGAAGGCCGGCTGGTGAAACGCCTCGAGGGCGAGTTCGCCGTCTTCGAAGAACAGCCCGGCGCGCTTCAACAGGATCATCCGTCCGAGTTTTTCGACCATCGGGACGTAGAGTTCCAGCTGCGGATGCTTCGCCTTCACATAAGCGAGATGCCCGGCGAGGGCGGCCTTGATCCGGCGGTGCGTGAAAACGTCGCGGAAGAGGCTGTAGAGCAGACCGCCGACGACGCACGCGAGAATCGCGAACAGGTCGATGGCACCGCCGATCAGGTAATAGAAAGCCCCCGCGAACAGCGCGTAAAACCCCGCGTTGATGGCGACCTTGGCGGGTTTCAGGGTGCTGACGGCGGACAGGGTGCCGTCGATGATTTGTTCCTGCAGGGTCATCAGTACCCGGTCCCTTCGCCCGACGTCATCAGGGCGACGCCGTTGGACGTGCCGATCCGGGTTGCGCCGGCGTCGATCATCTTGTCGAGATCTTCTTTGGTCTTGACGCCGCCGGCGGCCTTGACTTGCTTGTGGGAGGCGTCTTTCATGATTTTCACGTCTTCGGGGGTCGCGCCGGCGGTGCCGAAGCCGGTCGAGGTCTTGACGAAGACGGCCCCGGTCGATCCGACGACGGCGCTCACGCGGGCGATTTCTTCCTTCGTGAGGTAACAGGTTTCGATGATGACCTTGACAGCGCGTCCATGCGCGGCTTTGACGATCCGTTCGATTTCGGTCTTGACATAGGCGTCGTCGCCGCTTTTGACGCGGCCGACATTGACCACCATGTCGATCTCGTCGGCGCCGTTTTGGACGGCGTCGAGGGTTTCGAAGACCTTCGTCTCGGTCGTGTTGGCGCCGAGCGGAAAGCCGATGACGGTACAGACGAGGACGCCCGTGCCTTCGAGCTTTTCCTTGGCGTATTTGACCCAGACCGGGTTGAGGCAGACGCTTTTGAATTTCCACTGCGCCGCTTCCACGACGAGCTGGTCGATTTCCTTCGACGTGCCCATGGCTTTGAGATAGGTGTGGTCGATCAACAGGTTCAGATTCATGCGGGTTCCCTCCCTGGGAAGATGCTTTCGAAAAGCAACAGGATCCCTTTCAAGATCCAGCCGACCGACAGGACGTAGGCGATCGAGCCGAGCCCGACCTCGCCGAGACCGTTGCCGGTGGCGTAGCCGATCGCGATCGCCAAGCCGACGATCAGCGATTCGTTGAGCGTGCGCGCCACCGAAAGCTTGAGCTTGGTGACGTGCGCGGTGAAGAACATCAGTTCGTCGAAGATCCCGGCCGGCAACTTGGTCCGGATCAGGATCGCCGATCCGAGCGGGATCGCGATCGCCGAGACCAGAAAGGTGCCAAAGGCCCAGAGGCCGGTCGGCGCGAACGAGGCGAACACGGTGACGCCCCAGAAATCGGCGAACACGGAGAAGAGCGCGACCTGGGCGAACAGAAGCATGAACTTCCAGGTTTTGAAGTAAAGCGACAGAAACAGGATATAGAGGGTACAGAGGAACAGCGACGCGATCCCAAACGAGACGCCGGCGACCTTGCCGAGAATCGCCGTGAGCGTGTCGCCCGGATTCCCGCCGTAGCCGGTTTTGAGCGACAGCACGACGCCAAAGGCGATCGTCGCGATCCCGAGGATGTAGAGAAGGATGTTTTTCGGGGTGAGTCGGGAACGCATCACAGACCTCCTGTCGTGTCGATCAGTTTCGCGGCATCAGCCTTTGACGATCGCGGCGCAGCGCGGGCAGAGCCCGTCTTCGTCGAGGGTTTCAAACACCGTCCAGCAGCGTTCGCAGGGCTTCCCCGGCGCCGGTTCGACGTCGATTGAGACGTCGACGGCCTTGAAGGAACCGTAGCCGTCCCTACGCACGGAAATCTGCGAGACGATGAAGACGCTGGCGAGGTCGACATCGAGCCGTTCGAGCAGGTCGGCGACCTTGCCCTTGGGATAGAGAGTGACACCCGCGTTGAGCGACTTGCCGATGATCTTCGCGGCGCGGGCTTCCTCAAGCGCCTTGAGGACGGTCTCGCGGAGGGTCATGAATTCATCGTAGTTGGCCTCGAGCGCTTCGTCCCATGCTTCGACCGCCGGCATGCGAAGCAGCGCGACGTCCAGCGCGTCATGGTGCGGGAGATACCCGTAGGCTTCCGAGGCGGTGTGCGGGATCAGCGGCGCGACCAGGCGGAGCAGCGCGTCGGTCATGCGGAACATGACCGTTTGGATCGCGCGGCGGGCGGGATGGTCCGTTTTCTCGATGTAGAGGACGTCCTTCGTGAAGTCGAGATAGAAGGACGAGATGAAGGTGACGAAGTTGGCCACCTTGCGGTAGACGTCGTCGAAGCGGAATTCCTCGTAGGCCTCCAGGCATTCTTTGACGAGGCGGCGGGTCTTTCCGAGGAAATAGCGGTCGATCTCGGTCATCGCCGTTTCGGCGACCTGGTCCGTATGGAAGTCGAAGTCGGCGAGGTTGCCCAAGAGGAACTTGAAGGTGTTGCGGATCTTGCGGTAGGTTTCGGCGACCTGGTTGACGAGGTCGTCGGAGATGCGCACGTCGGACTGGTAGTCGACGGAGGCGACCCAGAGGCGCAGGATGTCGGCGCCGAGCGTGTCCATGATCTTGTTCGGATCGATCACGTTGCCCAGCGACTTCGACATCTTCCGGCCCTCGCCGTCAAGCACGAACCCATGCGAGACGAGCGTCTTGTAGGGCGAGGCGTTCATCGTCGCGACACCGGTCGTGAGCGAGCTGTTGAACCAGCCGCGGTATTGGTCGGAACCTTCAAG
>DMTN01000059.1 GCA_003477305.1 Acholeplasmatales bacterium
AAATGCTTTCATGCGTCGAAAAAGTGATGAGAGGTTTGAAACAAGATGAAGGTAATACTCCTTATAAGTTATTTTAATTACCAATATAGTTTATAGCCATTACAATTTCCTAATGAATGAAAAATCGCCCCTGAATTGGAGGCGACCGGACGTGGTTATAACGTACGTATCTTCTTTCATCCAGACTGTACTGTCGGTTCGGGAATTCCACCCGATCGTGCCAAAGCTCGCGGACTGTCACCGCCGGTGGGGAATCTCACCCCGCCCCGAAGACGATTCATTCGATTTTCAAATCGATTATACACCAAAACGCGGTGAATAGCAATCAAACTCTGTCAATCGACGATCGCATAGGCGCGGATCGGCGACCCATCGATGCCTTCGATCGGAAGCGGTGCCGCGGACAGGAAGAATTCGTTCGGCAGGAGCGCGAGATTCTGAAGCGACTCGACGATCACGATCTTCACCCCGAGCAGGTCGGCGTGGCATCCGGCGTTGTCGGAAGCGCCGTATTTCACCGACGGCATGTCGACGCCGAAGAGGACGACGCCGTTGTTTTTGAGGAAGGAAAACAGCGACGGTTCGAAACCGGGATGCGCGGTGAAGTACTCAAGACGCCCGAAGGTCGTCTCCCAGCCGGTCGACAACAGCACGCGCGGTTGTTTGACGGGCAGGCGTTCCCAAGCCATAAGGAGATCGGCGGTGCGGATGATTCCGTCGACGGGGGTGACCTTCAAGCGTACGGCGCGGCCGACGCAGGTCCCAAGCGGAATCCGATCGACACCGTCGCCCTTTGCGAAGTAATGGCGCGGCGCGTCAAGATGCGTGCCGACGTGCATCGCCGTCGTGACCGTCTTCAGATTGAACCCAACCGGGTCATGAAACAGCGCGTCGACGGTCTGAAACGGCGGATCGCCCGGATAGACCGGCGTCGTCGGAGACAAAAGCCGCGACAGGTCGACGATTTTCTTATTCTTCATCGTCCGTCGCCTCGGTGTAGTAGGCTTTTTCAGTAGCCGACATCTGGGAGATGACGACATAGCGGTCGAGTTTGGCGAAGGTGACTTGATAGCTTTCGGTCCCGCGGAGTTCGCCTTCGAAGGTTCCGTAGGATACGTCGATCGATAAGAGCTCGCCTCGATGGGAGAACGTGACGGACACCGTCGCGAAGGTGACGTTCGTGATCTGCGGCGGGACGTAGAAGGTTTCCTCGATTTCGTTCGCGTCGTATTCGAACAGGAAGGTACACTGGTCGGGATCGACGAGGATCGATTCGTTGCGGATGTCGGAAAGATCGATCGTCCGCTTCAGGAAGGTCCGGTAGAGGGTCTCGAAGGAAGCGCCGGTTTCCGCCTTCCAGGTCCGGCTGATCGAGCCGTTTTCATTTCTTGCGGCGTAGCTGCGTCCGTCTTCGAACTGCGTCTCCGACTGTTGCCAGCGGTCCGTTTCGGTGATCGAGGTGACGACGAAGGCGATCAGATTGTCGCTTCCGCCGTTTTTCAACTTGACCGACATCGTTTCTTCGGAAACGTTGTCGCCGACGGTATAGGTTCCTTCATAGGACAGGGTGAAACTTTTCGCATCGAGCCAGCCGTCGATCGCATCGTTCATCAGATCGAAGGCTTCGGCGACCGAATAATCCGGGATGGTGCGTTCACAGGCGAGAAGCGCGCCGGCAAGCAATGCCGCAATGAGCGCGAGGAGCGGTTTCTTCATCGTATTTCACCTCGATGAAGATTATAACAGATTCGGCGTTCGCGCGCATCAAAAACCGTTGAAAAGGACCCCGATATTCCGGGGTCCGGATTCATTTGAGGCAATTGGCGGCGACGTTCCAGATGCCGTCGGCGTATTCGCGGATCGAGCGGTCGGAGGAGAATACGCCGCTGCGCGCGATGTTGACGACGACCATCCGCCACCAGTTCTGCGGATCGCGGTAGGCGGCGTTCGCGCGTTCGTGCGCCAAAGCGTAGGCGCGATAGTCGCGGAGGATCAGGTAGGTGTCGTCATAGAGGAGCCGTTCGTAGATTTCGCGGAACTCGTTGACCTCGACATTTGCGAAAAAGCCGTTCACGAGCCGGTCGAGCACGAGGCGGAGTTCCGGATCGGCCTCGTAATGGTCCATCGGGCGGTAGTTCTTTTCGCGGGCGATGCGCGTGACGTCTTCCGAACGGAGCCCGAAGATGAAGATGTTGTCGTCGCCGACCAGTTCATGGATCTCGACGTTGGCGCCGTCTTCTGTGCCGATCGTCAGCGCGCCGTTCATCATGAACTTCATGTTCCCGGTCCCGGAAGCCTCCTTCGAGGCCGTCGAGATCTGCTCGGAGAGATCGGCGGCGGGCATGATCTTCTCGGCGTAACTGACATTGTAGTTTTCGACGAAGACGACCTTGAGAAGCGCGTTCGTATCCGGATCGCCGTTCACTTTGTCGCCGATCGTATTGATCAGCTTGATGACCTTCTTGGCGAAGTGGTAGGCGCCGGCCGCTTTCGCGCCGAAAATGAAGGTGTGCGGAAAATAGGCGGCCTTGAAGGCGGAATCGGTCTTGAGCCGTTCGTAGACGGCCATGATGTGCAGCGCGTTCATCAATTGGCGCTTGTATTCGTGGAGCCGCTTGACCTGGATGTCGAAGATCGAATCGGGATCGACGACGACGCCGTGCTCGGACTGGATCTTGGCGGCGAGCGCGACCTTCTTTGCCCGCTTCATCGCCATGAGCGATGCCCGGACCGTTCTGTCGTCGGCGCATTTCTCGAAGTCGGCGAGTTGCGCGGGATCATGACGCCAGCCCGAACCGATCGCATCGTCGAGGATCGCGGAGAGTTCTCGGTTCGAATGGATCAGCCAGCGGCGGTGCGTGATGCCGTTGGTGACATTGGAGAATTTGTCCGGATCGAGCCGGTAGAAATCGTTCATCTCGATGTTTTTGAGAATCTCCGTGTGCAGTTTGGCGACGCCGTTCACGGAGTGGCAGGCGACGAGGCAGAGGTTCGCCATGCGGACTTGTCCGCCGGCGATGATCGCCATCCGGTTGATCAGATCGATCTTGTCGTAGGAATACTTTTCCAGGAGCCGGTTCGTGAAACGGCGGTTGATTTCCTCGATCAATTGGAAGATCCGCGGAAGCACCGGCTGGATCAGGTAGACCGGCCACTTTTCGAGCGCTTCGGACATGATCGTGTGATTCGTATACGCCGTCGACTGCGAGACGATGGCCCAGGCGGCGTCCCATTCCATCCCTTCCTCATCGAGCAGGATGCGGAGCAATTCGGGGATGATCAGGGTCGGATGGGTATCGTTGATGTGGAACACCGCCTTGTCGGCGAGGTTCGCGAGGGTACCGTATTTCGCCTTATGGCGCCGAACCACGCTTTTTACGCCGGCCGAGGTGAAGAAATACTGCTGCATCAGCCGCAGTCTCTTCCCGTCCTCGGTGGTGTCGTCCGGATAAAGGAATCCCGACAGTTTCTGGAGTTCGAATTCATACTCGAAGGCGGAGCGGCCTTTCGGATACTTGCGGGACGGTTCGGCGTTCCACAGGCGGAGATGGTTGACGACGCCGTTGTCGGCGCCGACGATCGGGACGTCGTAGGGAACCGCCTTGACGAACATCGCGGGCTTGTACACGAGCTTCCCGTCGAGCCAATCGACGTGGCCGCCGTAGGTGATGTCTTCGGCCTCTTCTTCCTTGCGGACTTCCCAGACATAGCCGTCGGAGAGCCAGTTGTCGGGGCGTTCCTCCTGGTAGCCGTTCTTGATCACCTGGCGGAACAACCCGTAGCGGTAGCGGATGCAGTTTCCGAACCCGGGGTAGCCGAGCGAAGCCATCGAGTCGAGATAACAGGCCGCAAGCCGGCCGAGGCCGCCGTTGCCGAGACCGGGGTCGGACTCATAGTCCTCGAGTTCGTTCAAATCGATCCCGAGTTCGTCGAACGCCGCCGCGGCGACGTCGCGGACGCCCATGTTGATCAGATTGTTGGTAATCAGACGTCCCATCAAAAATTCCATCGAAAAGTAGTAGACTTCCTTGGCGGCGCGGGCGGCGAGCCGCTCCGCCGTCTGGATCCAGTCGTCGGCGATCGATTCGCGGACCAGCGTGCCGAGCACGTTGAAACGTTCCCGCACGCTGGAGGAAGCGACGTCGGTCATGTAGGTCGAACGAAGGCGTTCTACGAACGTCTTCGCGAAGGTTCTTGCGGATTTGAAATGGCCATTGTTCATCGGAAAACACCTCACCTCAAGCATTATATCATTTCACCCGCGCGCTAGCGAGGAGACTTGCGGGTAAACGGTTACAGCATGGTCGTATAGAGCCGCAGGTACGCTTTCGCGCTGGCCTCGACCGAGAAGCGTGCGGCCATCCCGTTCTGCACCAGCCGGTCCCAGTCATCGTGCCGGTTCTTGAACAGATTGTACGCGTTTTGGAACTGGTAGACGAGGTCGCGGGCATCGTAGTTGTAGAACTTGAAGCCGTTGCCGCGCTTGGCGACCGCATCGAAGGTTTCGACGGTATCGTTCAATCCGCCAGTCTGGCGGACGATCGGGACCGACCCGAAGCGGAGCGCGATCATCTGACCGGTGCCGCACGGTTCGAACCGCGACGGCATCAGAAAGACGTCGGAGCCCGCGTAGATCGCGTTCGGGTTGGCGGCGTCGTAGCCGATGTTGAGGCAAATCCGGCCGGGATACTTCCGCTCGAAGCCGCGCAACCTCTCGACGTAATGCTCGTCGCCCGTACCGAGCAAGACGAACTCCACCTCCGGAAAAGCCATGATCTCGTCCATCGCCGCCAGCAGGATGTCAAACCCCTTCTGTTCGGCGATGCGGGTGACCATCCCGACGACGAAACGGTCGTCGCCTTCGCGAAGTCCCATCGTCTGCTGGAGATGCAGCTTGCAGACGCGCTTGCCGCTGACGGCGGTGAAGGCGTCGTACCGCTTGCGGATCGTCAGGTCGTTTTCCGGACCGATCGTCGCATCGAGGCCGTTTAAGATGCCATAGAAGTCCCGGTCGCGCCGGAGGAACGCCTCGATCAGGTTCTTCGCGTAGTATTCGTAGTGCAGTTCGTCGCGGTAGGTCGGCGACACGGTCGTGATGCGCCCGGCGTTGTAGAGCGCCGATTCGAGGAAATTGACGGTCGGCGAGGTGATCTGGTAATCGGTCACGCCGAGCTTTTTGATCACCTCGGAGGAGGCGACGCCCTGGTAGTCGACGTTGTGGACGGTGAGGATCGTCTTGACGTTCTTGTACCGCTCGTCGCGCTTCATCAAGAGCGGGATCAGTCCCGGGTGCCAATCGTGGATATGGACGACGTCCGGGACTTCCTCGATCGCCGCGAAATAGCCGATCGCCGCCTTCGCGAAGAAGGCGAACCGATCGCCGTCGTCGGCGTAGCCGTAGAGGTTGGGACGGTCGAAGAAATCATAGGATTCGACGAAATAGAAAACGGCGCCGTTGTCGTTTATGCGGTACAGCGAGGTCTTGTAGTTTTCGCCGCCGTACGGGACGATCTGGTCGCAGACGCTTTCGAGGAAGAGATGGTACTTTTCCTTGATCCGGGTATACAGCGGCATCATCACGTGCGAACGCACGCCGAGGGCGGGATAGTTGACGGCGAGCGCGCCGACGACGTCGGCGAGGCCGCCCGTCTTCACAAACGGCAGACATTCGGCGGCGATCTGGAGCACCTTGAGGTTTTCGTCGTTGGCGACGATCTGCTTCTTCTCGGTGATGAAGAGGTCGTCGGCGTCTCCGAAGATTTCCGCTCCGGGCAGCACGACGGTCTCCTTGTCGAGGATCGCGCCTTTGACGACGGCGCCTTCGCCGATCACGCACTGGTTCATCACGATCGAGTCGAGCACGGTCGCGCCGTGCTTGACGACGGCCTTCCGGCCGATGAGCGAGTTGTAGACGACGCCGTCGATCACGGCGCCGGAAGCGACGATCGCGTTCTTCACTTCGGCGTCCGCGCCGTAGCGCGACGGGGAGGACATCGTCTCCTTGGAATAGACGGGGCGGTTCGGATTGAAGATCTGGCTCTTGACGTCGAGCTCAAGAAGCGCCATGTTGGCGTTGTAGAGGTCTTTCGGATTCTCGATCATGTAGCAGGCGGACTCGAACACATAGGTGTTGCGGACGAGTTCGGGGGCGTAGTCGAAGACTTCGAGCATGTTGCGGAAGTTGATCGCGTCATAGTCGAGGATATACGAAAGAAGCGTCTTGCGCCCAAGGATGAAGGTGTTCAGGCGCTTGCCGTCGACGTCGCGGACTTCCGTGATGTCTGCCTTCTTCATCAGATGGTCGTGCAGGACGACGTTGAAGTCGATGTTCCAGACGATGTTCGCGGAGGTGACGACCACGAAATCCTGGGTGCTCCGGAAGAAATATTCCTGATGCTCGTACATCCGCTGGAAACTGATCGCGTCCTCGTAGGTGAGGTTCAGGTTCTTCGGCTGGAGGATGAAGATGCCGTCCTTGCGGCGGGAGAGATCCCATCGCTCCCCGGACCCGATGTGGTCGGCGAGCGACCGGTAATTGCCGTATGGGAAGATGGCGACGTTGCGGATTCCCGAGTTCTTGCAGTTGGACAGGGTGAAGTCGACGAGGCGGTATTTCGCCCCGAACGGAAGCGCCCCCGGCATGCGGTGGCGGGTCAGTTTGTAGAAGTTTCCCTTGGACGTCGCGTCGACGACCATGAAGAGGTCATTCATCGATCTCACCCAGCTCTTTCAGGTTGGATTGGTCGAGCACGACCGGGGTAACGGTTTCGAGCCGGTAGTTTTCCGGCACGATCACGCCCTTGTTGACGATGACGTTCTTCAAGACGGCGTTCTCCGAGACGAACACGTCGGGTAAAACGACGCAATGTTCGACCCGGGCGTTTTTCATCACGACGGTGCGGTAGGCGATCGTCGAATGGACGACCGTCCCGTCGATCACCGATCCGTCGGCGACGACCGACGACTTCACCGNNCAGCACGACGTGAGGCGGGAGATTGAGCGATTTCGAATAGACGGGCAGGTTCTTCGAGGAGTTGAGGCCGAGGAACTCCGGATCCTCAAGCATGTCCATATTCGCGCTATATAACGATTCGATCGTGCCGACGTCGCGCCAGTAGTCCTTGAAGCGGAAACAGGAGACGACATTCCCGGCTTTGATCGCATGCGGGATGACATTCTTTCCGAAATCGACGAGTTCGTCCTGCGGTCCGCCTTCGAGCAAACGCATCAGATCACGGGTATTGAAGAGGTAGATGCCCATCGAGGCGAGCGTCGACTTCGGATGTTCCGGTTTTTCCTCGAACCCGATGATGCGGTCTTTCGCATCCGTCTCGATGATGCCGTAGCGGGCCGGATCCTCCCAGTCGATCTCGATTCCGGCGACGGTCACGACCGCCTGGCGGTTGATGTGGTGCGCAAGCATCTTCTGGTAGTCCATCTTGTAGATCTGGTCGCCCGACAGGATCAGGACGTAATCCGCCTGGAATTCGCGGACGAAGTTGAAATACTGACGGACCGCGTGGGCGGTCCCCTTCTGCCACATCACATGCTCGGAGGAGGCGTAGGGCGTGAGGAACCGGACCCCGCCGTCGATGTTGTCGAGGTCCCAGGAGGCGCCGGCGCCGATGTAGTTCATCAGTTCGTAAGGTTCGTACTGCGTCACAATGCCGACGACATCGACGTTCGAGTTGGCGAGGTTGGAGAGGGTGAAGTCGATCAGACGGTATTTTGCGCCGAAAGACACGGCGGGTTTCGCCGTGTCCTTCGTGATTTCCTTCAGCCGGGTGCCCTTGCCGCCGACGAGGATCATGGCGACGAGCGTTTTTTTCATCGGGTCACGACCCTTCCTTCAGTCTTCCTTCGATGGTTCGAGCGGATCGAGCGGTCGGAACGAAAGGATGGCGCAGGAGAGCGGCGCGATCTTCATCGTGATCGAATGCTCGCATGCATGCATCGGTTCCGGGACCGACGCGATCGGCAGGCCGTTGTAGACGTTCGAGCCGCCGTAGACGTCCTTGTCGCTGTTGAGGATCTCTTCGTAGACGCCTTCGCGCGGCACGCCGACGCGGTAGCTGTCGTAAGGGACGGGCGTCATGTTGAGGACGACGAGACAGAACGTGTCGGGATCGGCCGCATAGCGCAAGTACGAGTAGATCGACTGGTCGCGGTTGGCGGAATCGATCCACCGGAAGCCTTCGGGCGACCCGTCGAGTTCATAGAGCGCCTTGTGCGCTCCATAGACCTGGAGAAGGTCGCGGCAAAAGCGTCCGGCACGTTCGTGCAGCGGATACTGGAGGAGGAACCAGTCGAGTTCTTCCTTGTCCTTCCATTCGTGCATCTGCGCGAATTCCCCGCCCATGAAGATCAATTTCTTGCCGGGATGGGTGAACTGGAGTCCGAGCAGAGTGCGATAGTTGGCGAATTTCTGCCAGTAGTCACCCGGCATCTTGTTGACGAGCGACCGTTTTCCGTGGACCACTTCGTCGTGCGACAACGGCAGGATGAAGCGTTCCGAAAAAGCGTAGACGAGACCGAAGGTGATCAGGTCGTGATGGAATTTGCGGTAGACCGGATCCTTCTCGAAATAGCGAAGGGTGTCGTTCATCCAGCCCATGTTCCACTTATAGTCGAAACCGATGCCGCCCTCGGCGACGGACTTCGTCATGTTCGGGTAGGTGGTCGAATCCTCGGCGATCAGAAGCACCGAATGGTCCTCGGCCTTGACCGCGACGGACAGGTTCTGAAGGAACTCGATCGCCGGCCGATTGGTTCCGACGGCGGAATTGCCGAGATGGTAGACGATGTTGGACACGGCGTCGATGCGGAATCCGTCCGCGTGGAAGTAGCGGATCCAGAACAGCGCATTCGAGATCAGGAAACTGCGGGTGATCCCTTTGCCGAGGTCGAGATTGACGGTACCCCACACGACGTTCTCGCGGATCTTGTAGTCGGCGTACTCATAGGTCGGCTCGCCGTCGAACATGTAGAGTCCATGGGAATCCTTGCAGATATGCCCGGGAACCCAGTCGAAGAGCACGCCGATGCCGTGTTCGTGGCATTTGTCGATGAGATACATGAGATCCTTCGGCACGCCGTAGCGCGAGGTCGCCGCATAATAGCCGGTCCCCTGATAGCCCCACGATTCATCGAGCGGATGCTCCACGACGGGCATCAGTTCGATGTGCGAGAACCCGTTCGCCTTGACGTACGGAATCAGATAGTCGACCAACTCGTTGTACTTGTGGAACGACTTGTCCGGTTTCGTCATCCAGGTGCCGAGATGCACTTCGTAGATCGCCATCCGGTCGGTCTCGTGCTTGCGGTTGCGGCGCTTCTCAAGATAGGTCGCATCGTTCCACTGATACCCTTCGAGGTCGTACACTTTGGAGGCGGTTTCCGGACGGAGATCGGCGAAGAAGGCATACGGGTCGGCCTTGAAGATGGTCTGTCCGTAGCTGGTGACGATGCAGTACTTGTACTTCGTCCATTCGCCGATTCCGGGGATGAAGAGACTCCAGATCCCGACGGGATCGGTTTTCTCCATCACATGGGTGCGGGAATCCCAGCCGTTGAATTCGCCGACGACGGAGAGAATCCGGGCATGCGGCGCGTACACGGTGAAGCGGACCCCGTTCGCGCCGGATGCATCCCTTTCAAGGTGGCTGCCGAAGTGGCGATAGGCTTCCTGAAGCTTGCCTTCGTTGAACAGGAACAGATCAAACTCGGTCATTTTCGAATGCATCGGTTTCACTCTCCTCCATCACGCGTTTTATCGTCTCATAACGGTATCCCTTGTTCATCATGGCACTCACGAGCTTCGCTTTGAGGGCGTAGCCGTCGAGCTTCGAATCACGGAGCCTCCGCTTCACCTTGGCGAGGTCGGCCGCCGCTTTTTGATCCTCTGCTTCCCCGGCGGGGAAGTCGCTTTTGCGTCCGTCGCAGTAAGCGAACACGATGCCGGGTTCATAGCCTTTGCGGTACAGATATCCCTTCATCGTCTGAAGCGCCTTTTCGCGCGGCTGCGCATGCAATGCCGGGAGTTTCTTATCGAAGAGGACGGTCAGATTCCGCTTGACGGCGTCATCCTCGATGGCCCCGACGGCTTCGTCGACATAGTCGCGGAACACGCCTTTCTGTTCGAGGTCGAAACGGATCTTGACGGGGCCCTCGCGGCGGACGCCGAAATGATAATCGACGTAGGAAAGCGCATAGGCGCGGTCGTCGATGAACCCCTTCGCGAGCAGTTTCGCATAGACCTTGTCGGCAAGCGCGGTATCGATCGTCTTTTCGGCGAGATAGGTGCGNNGGTGCGGATCTCGCGCGCCGTCTTGGCGGCGCGGGAAATCAGGCGCAGCGCCGCGTCGTAAAGTCCGTCGAGGTCGAGTTCCTTCAGGAAACGGGCGTACGTCGGTTCGTCGACGACCCTGCCGACGAGTAGCCGGAACTCGACGACGAGGTCTTCGGAAAGCCGAAACGGGGCGGTGACTCCGTCATCGCCCGCGATCGTGATATCGTATTGTCCCCTAGCGTTTCTTGCGAGGCTTTTGACCGTCCTCATGGTGCATGACCGCCTCTTCCCTGCTCGACCATTCGCCGTGGATCTCCGAGGCCGGAGTCACATAGACGAACGCTTTCGGATCGGTGTTGACGATGATGTTGCGGACGATATGGTACTCGTCGTTGAGGATGACGATGATGAGCATCGTCTTCTTGCTTTCGGTATAGCCGCCGGTGCTTTCGATTTCGGTCGTGCCGCGGCGGAGAATCTTGTACAGTTCGGCCTTGATTTCCTTCGGCATGTCGGTGACGATGTTCACGCACTTCTTCGACTGCGATCCAATCACGATCGAATCCGACACCTTGCCGGAGATGAAGACGACGACAATCGCGTAGAGCGCCGTCAGAATGCCGGTCTGGAGGCCGCCGTCGGCGATCGGGAAGGTCAGCGCGCCGGCGATGATGATCGTCGCTTCGACGGCATAGACCGATGTCGCAAGCGACAGGTTGGAATACTTTCTGACGATCTTGATCGCCGAATCGGTGCCGCCGGTCGAGCCGCCATACTTCAGGACGATCCCGAAGCCGGCGCCGACGAGCATGCCGGCGTAGAGGCTCACAAGCAACAGGTCGTTCTCCCCGAAGAGGGCCGAAGGATCCGGCACCACCCATTCGAAGAACGCGAGCAACAGCGGGAATAACAGCGACCCCATGACGGTGTTCAGGAACTCGCGCTTGCCGAGGAAGGCGAGCGCGAGGAGCAAAAATACCAAGTTGAAGAGAAGCGAGATGAACGAGATCGGCACATACGGCAAAAAGCGCGCCATGATGATGGCGAGGCCGGTCGCGCCGCCGGTGACGAGCCCCGAGGGGATGATGAAGAAATAATAGGCGACGGCCATGATGAAGATGCCGAGCGTGATCCAGAAATATTGTTCTAATTTACCGATGCGGCGGATTCGGAAGCGCCGCTTGCCCCCGGTGGCGAGTTTTTCCATGGATGTTCCGATTCCCCCTAGGATGCGCTGTTCTGGATCAAATAGGCGTTGATGAACGGATCGAGATCGCCATCCATGACTTTCTGGATGTTGCCCGTCTCCTGGCTGGTGCGATGGTCTTTCACCATCGTGTACGGGCAGAAGACATACGAGCGGATCTGGGATCCGAACGCGTTTTGGAGCGTGTTGGTCATGAGCCCCGAAAGTTCCGCCTGCTTTTTCTCGAGTTCGAGCTGATACAGTTTTCCCTTGAGGACCTTCATCGCGGTTTCCCGGTTCTGGATCTGGCTGCGTTCGTTTTGACAGGTCACGACGATCTTCGTCGGCAGATGGGTGATACGGACCGCCGAGTCGGTCGTGTTGACCGACTGTCCGCCGTTGCCGCTCGACCGGTAAACGTCGATGCGCAGATCGCCGTCGGGAATCTGGATGTCGATCGAATCATCGAGTTCGGGAACGACCGAAACCGAGGCGAAACTCGTGTGGCGGCGGCCGGCGGCGTCAAACGGCGAGATCCGGACGAGCCGGTGGACGCCGGATTCGGCTTTGAGGTATCCGTAGGCGTTCTTGCCCGAAACGACGATCGTGGCCGATTTGAGACCGGCTTCCTGGCCGTCTTCGTAATCGAGCACGGCGACTTTGAAGCGCCGCGACTCGGCCCACCGCAAATACATGCGGTAGAGCATCTGCGCCCAGTCCTGGGATTCGGTTCCGCCGGCGCCGGGGTGAAATTCGATGATCGCGTTGAATTTGTCGTACGGCTTGTTCAGGAACAGCCGGACGGAAAGTTCGGAAATCTTGTTTCTGAACCGGAGGGCGTCGTGATCGACTTGGGTAAGGTCGATCGTCTCGTCGATGAGGGCGAGCTCGTAGGTCATCCGGAGCGTTTCCAGGATATCGTTGATTTCATCGCGGAGACTCACGAGCGCACGGTATTCGTTCATCTCGGCGATGATCGCCTGTGCGCCTTTCTGGTCGTTCCAGAACCCGTCCGACTTCGTCTTCGCGTCAAGTTCGGCGATCTTCGCGACGTAGCCGTTATGATCGAACGAATCGGACATCTTCGCGAATTCGGCGTCGAGTTCCGCGAGCAGAACCTTCAGTTCCGGATAAGTCATGGTCAAAACCCCGTTTCAGCCTAGCGGCCTTGGCCGTGGCAGTATTTGTATTTCTTGCCCGAGCCGCAGGGGCACGGATCGTTGCGTCCGACCGTCTTGGTGGTGCGGACCGGCTGCTTCTTGACGTTCTCGTCTTCCTTGCCCGAAACGGCGCGGATCGGCCTGGCGACTTGGACGCGTTCGGTGTTCTGACGCACCTGGGCCTTCAGGACGAAGCGGGTGACGTCGTGCTGGATGTTCTGGACCATCGTCTCAAACATCTGGAAGCCGCGTTCCTGGTATTCGCGGTACGGATTGTTCTGGCCGTAACTTTGGAGCGTGACGGCCTGGCGGAGTTCGCTCATCGCATCGATATGGCGGACCCAGAACGTGTCGACGACGCGAAGCGTGATCGCCTTCAGGAAATCGTTGTAAGGCGTTTCGCCGGCGATCGCCTTCTTCGCGGCGGTTTCGCGGTGATAGAGATCCATCGCATATTGTTTCACGTCGGTCGCCGGATTGACGGCGATCGAACGGTCGACGACGTCCTTGGCGAAATAGCGGTCGAGCTGCTGGTACAGTTTCTCGGGTTCGTCGCCGTGACTAGTGATAATGGCGTCGACCGTCGCTTCGATCATCTGGTCGACGGACGGTTCGATCGATTCGTTGAACAGCACGTCGGTGCGTTGCTGGTAGATGATCTCGCGCTGACGGCGCAGGACTTCGTCGTACTGCAGAACGGTCTTGCGGCGGTCGAAGTTGTTGCCTTCGATCTGGTGCTGGGCGCGCAGGACCAGTTTGGAGAACATCCCGTAGTCGAGCGGGGTTTCGGTGTCGGACCCCTTCGTCATCGTGATCATCGAAAGCAGTTTCTTGAAACGGTCGCCGCCGAAGCGCTTGAGCAGATCATCATCGGCGGAAAGATAGAAACGGGAATATCCGGGGTCGCCCTGACGGCCGCCGCGGCCGCGCAGCTGGTTATCGATGCGGCGTGATTCATGACGCTCGGTGCCGATGACGGCGAGGCCGCCGAGTTCTTTGACGCCGGGTCCGAGTTTGATGTCGGTACCGCGGCCGGCCATGTTGGTCGCAATCGTGACCGAACCCATCAGACCCGCGTTCGCGACGATTTCGGCTTCGCGCTCATGCTGCTTGGCGTTCAAGACGCTGTGCTTGACTTGGCGCCGGCGGAGCAGATCGGACAGAAGCTCCGAACTTTCGATCGAGATCGTGCCGATCAGCATCGGCTGACCGCGCTTGTAGCGTTGTTCGATCTCGTCGGCGAGGGCGTTATACTTCGCCTTCATGGTGGCGAAGATGAGGTCGTTGTCGTCGATGCGGACGACGGGCATGTTGGTCGGAATCTCGACGACGAACATGTTGTAGATGTTCCGGAATTCCTCTTCTTCGGTCTTCGCGGTGCCGGTCATGCCGGAGAGTTTCTTGTACATGCGGAAAAAGTTCTGGAAAGTAATCGTCGCGAGCGTCGTCGTTTCCTTCTTGATCTGCACGGCTTCCTTCGCTTCGAGGGCCTGGTGAAGGCCTTCGGAAAACTGCCGGCCGTGCATCAGGCGGCCCGTGAACGGGTCGACGATGATGACCTTGTCGTCTTGGACGACATAGTCGACGTCACGCGCCATGGTATAGTTCGCCTTGAGCGCGTTGTTGATGTGATGGAGCAAAACGACGTTGTCGAGGTCGTAAAGATTCTCGATTCCGAATAACGTCTCGGCTTTCTTGACGCCGCTCTCGGTGAGGTTCACAGTCTTGTCCTTGATGTCGACCGCGAAGTCCTCCGGCAAGAGCCGGATCGCGAAACCGTTGGCGCGCTGGTACAGTTCGCCGGTGTTCTTCTCGCCCCCGGAGATGATGAGCGGGGTCCGGGCTTCGTCGATCAGAATCGAGTCGACTTCGTCGATGATGGCGAATGACAGCGGACGCTGGACCAATGCTTCCTTGTAGATCACCATGTGGTCACGGAGATAGTCGAAACCGAGCTCGTTGTTGGTCGAATACAAAATGTCGCAGCCGTAGGCGGCGCGCTTTTCGTCGGGGGTCTGTTCGCGGATGTTCAATCCGACACTGAGGCCGAGGAAACGGAACAGATCGCCGATTTCGCCGTTCGCTTCGCGGCCGGCGAGATATTCGTTGACCGTGACGATGTGGACGCCGTTTCCGGAAAGCGCGTTCAAATAGGCCGGCATGACGGCGGTCAGGGTTTTGCCTTCGCCGGTCTTCATTTCGGCGATGTTGCCTTCGTGGATCACGATGCCGCCCATGACCTGGACCTTGAAGGGCGTCATGCCGGTGACGCGGGTCGAGGCTTCGCGGACATTGGCGAAGGCTTCGACGAGCAAGGCGTCGAGCGTCTCGCCCGCTTGGACGCGGGTGCGATAGTTCTCGGTGTTGGCGCGGATCTGGTCATCGGTCATCGCCTTGAATGATTCAGCGAGGGCGAGAACCTGGTCCGCCATTTTTTCCAGACGCTTCAGCGTGCGCCGGTTTGGATCGAAGATTGATAACATAAGTTCACCTCTGTATGCATCTATTATCATACCATAAAGCACGGTTTTTCTTCAATACTAATTCCCGGTTCAAAAAAAGAGTGACCTTAAAGGTCACCCTTGCGGTTCATACGGTTTCGATGAGGCCGAATCCGCCGTCCTCGCGCTTGTACATGACGCAGACCTGCTTGTCCTCGTTCTTGTAGATGAAGAAATCATGTCCGAGCAGGCTCATCTGGGTCAGGGCCTCGTCATAGGAGAGGATGTCGAGCTTGATCTGTTTCTTCCGGACCGGCCCGATGAGTTCTTTCTCGAGGGCCTCGAGGTCGAGCGGCTCCTCTTCCTTGAAGGCTTCCTTGAGTCCCGCCCGCTCCTGGAGGCTGCGGTTGAGTTTGTGCTTGTTCTTGCGGATCTGGGCTTCCAATTTATCGACGGCCAGGTCGATCGCGGCGTACATATCCTTGTCTTCGACCTCGGCGCGGATGGTGATGAACTTGATCGGAATCGTGATTTCGACCTTGGTAAGGTCCCGGTAGTACTTGCAGACGACGACGGCATCGAGTTCCTGATTGAAGACTTTTTCGATCTTGCGGAGTTTCTTTTCGACGTAACTGCGGATCGCCGGCGTGATTTCCAGGCCGCTTTTTCCTCTGACATCCAGTTTCATTCCAATCACTCCTCGTATCATATGTAGTGTGGATTTGGCAGTGTTTCTTTGCCACTACATATGCGTTCTTTTGTTCCTTTGTTCATCATTTTCTTTGGTATTTGCTTTGTTTTTCCACAGACTGGATGGATGCGACCGAGACCCCGGTGTTATAATCAATTTTGGTGATGACCGGGTTTGATGCTTATCACTCCTGCGGTTCGGCCGCTTCAAAAGCTTGCTTCCCCGCCTGTATGACGCGTTCTCTCACCGGTTGTTGTTCCCCCGTTCCCCAGCTCATCCAAAGTCCAAGGTGCGGGTGGGTTCTCATGTTGCGAGGTTGAGATCGTCATGCATGGCCGGGGTCCCGGTCGCATCCATTCAGTTCTTGAAAGGTCGTGATTCCTTGTCTGACATTCAAAACACCCTGTTCGTCGGAATCGACGTCGCGAAGGACTCCAATCGCGTTCATGCGATGGATTTCGACCGCCACCGTCTGGCCGCCTTCTCGGCGCCCAACGATCAGGACGGAGCTTCGCGTCTCGAAACGCAGATTCTCTCGACTCTCCGTTCCGCTGATCTTTCGCGCTGTACGATCGTCATCGAGTCCACCGGTATCTACTCCGCCCATATCGCCACGTATCTGTCCGCTTCGGCCGCGCTTTCCGCCATCGACACCCGCGTCTATCTCATCAATCCCAAAATTACCAAGAATTATCGCGAGAGTTTCTCCGACATGGATAAGACCGATCCCGCCGACGCCTATCTGCTCGCCGACTTGGCACGCGTCGGGCGAACCGACAAACTCTTTCCCTTCCGCGGTTCTCAGAAACTCGCCCTGCAGCGGCTCACGCGCCATCGCATGCACGTCTCTGATTTGATCACCGCCGAGAAAAACTATGCGCTCAATAACATCTATCTCAAATTCTCCGCGTTCGATGCCATCCAAAACGGTAAGCCGGTTTTCTCGGACACCTTCGCCGTCTCGGCCATGTCCGTTCTCACCGAGTTCCGTACTACCGATGAAATCGTCGAGACGCCGCTTGAAGATCTCGCTGCGTTCCTGATCCGTTCTTCCAAAAATCGTCTCGACGATCCCTTGCATACCGCCGATCTTCTCAAGAAAGCCGCCAAGGCCAGTTTCCGCCTCGACCAGGCCGCCTATGACCCCATCAATATCGCGCTCGCTTCCAGCCTCACTTGCATCGACTGCTTCAAAAACGAACTCAAGGATGTCAATCGCGCGATCGCCAACCAGGTCAAAGGCTTCTCCGATTCGCAGTACCAGTCCTTGCTTTCCATCCCTGGCATCGGTCCTGTCTACGCTTCCGGGATCCTCGCCGAGATCGGTGATATCTCCCAGTTCCGCGACGAGGCCGCCCTTGCCAAGTATGCCGGCCTCACCTGGCGCAAACGCCAGTCCGGACGTTTCAACGCCGAGGACACCTACATGACCCGTACTGGCAATGTTTTTCTTCGCTATTATCTCTGCGAAGCTGCCAACTCCGTGCATTGTCATCTTGACGAATTCGCTCGATATTACAAAACCAAGTATAATGAAGTTTCTACCCATCAACACAAACGCGCACTCGCATTGACCGCTCGCAAACTGGTGAGACTCGTCCATGGACTGATGAGCTCGGGCCGTCTCTATCAGTGATTCCGATCCCGCCGATTCTCTTCATCGCCTTCGCGATTCTTTTCGGTATACTCGAATTGATCTGACGAGTGGAATTTCAACCGTATATTAATCATTCTTCCCCTTGACATTCACACCGGTTGCT
>DMTN01000014.1 GCA_003477305.1 Acholeplasmatales bacterium
GTGCGCTTTACAGGGTATATTTTAATGTCGGTTTCAGGATGTTTTTCTTGGCCGTTAATCCGCGGTGATGAGGATCCGCGTCGCGGGCAGCCAGACGGAAGCGTCGATCACGAGGATCACGAGCAGGGCGGGAAGGCCGCCGACGGTGAGTGCGAGATATAGCGAATACAAGAGCGGGACGATCAAAAGCATGTTCCAAAGGATGTTCTGTCCGAGCGCGACGTGGCGGACGATGCGGTTTTTGACGAAGGCGTTCACGTAGAGCGAAACGATTCCGACCGCGGCCGGGATGAAGAACAGGAAGGAAGCCCCGGACAGGACGAACCCGGTCGCGAGCGCGAGCACGAGGTTCACGAGGATGCCGCCGAGCATCATCGCGACGTTCTTGTCGCGGCGGACGAACAGCTTCAGGAGCAGATAGAGGTCGAAGAGACAGCCGGCGAGGATCACGAAGGTCGGCAGGTCGGTTCCCTCCATGCGCGTATAGGTGAGCGAATAGGGTACCTTTCCGAAGAAGGCGATGATGTTCCCGAGGATCAGTCCGACGAGGAAAGAAAGGACGACGACCGCGAGGACGAGTCCGGCGTACTTGAGCACCTGCAGCGGTTTCAGCTCCTTCTTCCGCGCCAGGAGGAAGACAAAGAGGAAAAGCAGCGCGAAGCAGATCAGGGTCATGACGAGTCCGGCGGTTTCGGTGTAACTCACGAACCAGTTCGGCAAGATCGTGAAGAACACCGCGTCCTGGTCGCTATCCAGCGCGCCGTCGGCCGCGTAGGCGGCGTCGGTGACGAATTCCTCGACGAGCGGGATGATCTGCGCCCCGTAGTGCTGGATCGACGACAGGTCGATGTTGATGTATTCGTCGTTGGGAGTGTGGTAATAGTAGAGACCCTTGAGGACGGCGAAATTCACGCCGGTCTTCCCGACCGCGACGAATTCGGTGAAGTCGGTCATGTTCGGCATGACCGAGTAGACGGCGGTTGCGATCGAGTACGAAACCGGCCACTCGGCGTTCTTGTAAAAGTCGATGACGGCGGCGTTATTTCCGCTCGTCTCGAACATGTACGCCGCGCCGTCGACGCCGCGCGCTTCGATGTTGATGACGAATGCGACGTCGTCCATGAACGCTTCCTGGGCGGCCATCGCGGCCCCGTACAAGCCGGTTTCCTCGGCGTCGGTCACGAGGATGTAGATTGTATTGGCGAGATCGCGATCGCCGTATAGACGGGCGATTTCAAGTAGGACGGCGAGCCCATAGCCATCGTCGGCCGCGCCGTAGGAACGGCCGAGTTCGCCCGATCGGCCGATGTGGCCGCGCGAGTCGTAGTGGGCGACGATCATGATTCCCTTCGGCGAATCGCCGGGAATCACCGCGAGCAGGTTTTGGACGTCGTAGTCGATGTCCGCGCCGACTTCCGCGGGCGTATAATTCATTTCGGTCACGTTGGCGGCGCCGACAAACCCCTCGAGTTGGTCGATGAGATACTCTCGCACCGTTTCGTGCGCTTCGCGTTCGAAGACGGAATGCGGTTCGCGCGCGATTTCCGCGATGTGTCCGGCCGCGTAAACGGCCGAGAAACCCGTTTCCGAATGTTGTGGAGCCGGGGTGTAGAGGACGAATGTGGCGAGCAAAAACGAGATGAGGACGACGGTCAGGACGATGATGCCGTTCGCGCGTTTCATGGGGACCTCCGGGGGTTGGTTTGAATTTCAAACGATCCGCTTTCCATCATATCACCGCGGCGCGTGAAACGCAAGTACGAAAAAACGCCGGCTTGCATGCCGGCGTCGGGTTCAGTCGATTTTCTGGGGAAGCGCATCCTCATCCTGTTCTTCGCCGCGTCGGAAAAACGGCAACAGGACCGAAACGCGTTTCTGATAGTCCGCATAGGTGGGCCGGGTCGCGAGGATCTTCTTCTCCATCATCGGAATGCTGATGAAGAGGAACATGCACGTCATCGCGAGAGGCGCGAGAAGGTGCAGGCCGATCGGGCCGGCATAGCCGATCGAAGCGACATAGACGCCCCACCAGACGGTGATTTCGCCAAAATAGTTCGGATGCCGCGAATACCGCCAGAGACCTTCCTCGATGCAGGCCTTGCGACCGTGGTTGCGGTGCCGGAAACTTGCCATCTGCCGGTCGGATTGCCATTGCAGAAAGACCCCGAGCAGAATGATCGAGGCTCCCAGGTACGCCCAGGCGCCGCCCTCCGTCACCCCGGCCATCCGGAGCGGGACCGCGAGTTGGACGAAGACGATCAAGGTCGGAAAGAACATGATGCCGAAGAAGCTGACGAGCGGCCAAAGTTTCGGGGTCTTCTCCTTGAACATGTCGTAGCGCCAGTCCTGTTCGGAGAAATCGGTCCAAAGCGACGCCCAGTTGCCGGTGAGGCGGACGGCCCAAATCAGGATGGCGAGATAGAGCATCGTCATCGTCGCATGGACGGCGCCCGCGTCGATCACCGCGAGGAGCAACAGAAACGGCGGCACGACGCTCCAGTACGGGTCGTAGACGCTTGCGTTTTTGACGAAAAGCGAAGCGATCCAGATCATCAGGGTCATCACGATGTCCGCGACAAACGCGCGGACGACGACGTCGCCGGGAATCAGAAAGAAGCAGGCTCCCCCGACGGCGAACGTCAGAAGATAGAGGGCGGCAATCATCACGATCGTCGCGTACTTGCGACGGCGCATTCCGGTTTCCATGGTCAAAGCCTCCTCACTTCAGTTCAAGCCGCATCACGACGACCGGGTCGTGGCGCTCGCTCTCGATATATCCGGCTTCGCGATACATGTTCATCGTACCGCGGTAGCGGCGTTCGTCCGCCATCGGACGGTCGACGGGCAGGGCGATCGCGGCATCGTATCCTTGCGATCGGAATCCGTCGATCGCGGCTTGCAGAAGGGCGCGGGCCAGACCCTTGTTCCGATGCGACGGTTCGATCACGAAGCAGATCGTCAGACCGATTTTACCGGATCCGACATATCCTGAAAGTTCGTCATGAAGCCGCACGTAGTCGAGGCAATCGCCGGCATTCACCCAGCCGACGCAGCGATCGTCTTCGATCGCGACGTAGCCGTGCATCGTTTGTGCCCGGATCGCGTTCAACGCGTCGTCGCGATTTTCCGCGCCGGTGCGTTTGATCCAGGCATCGAAGTCGCAGGCGGTCTGATAGTAGCGGCAGTAACAGGATTTCCATTCACGGGCATGATCGAATGCCATCGCATCGAAAAGACCGACAAAAAGCATCGCGTCGGCGGGACCGAGCGCGCGAATCTCGATGGACATGGTGGTTCCTCCTTTGATGAGCGCCGCGCCTGAAGAATAAGCGCGCAGGCGAAACTTCAAGATCGGTCGCAGATCAAACTCAAACGAACCGAAGAATGCCCGACGGCCGAGCGGCATGCGTTTTGAAAATCATTATACCACCCCCGCCGCCGAATGGGAAGACGGTTCCTTGGAATCGTCTCGACGATCGACGGACGAGCGGCAAGAATCGTTTCAAGATCGCCGGGCGGTAAAGCCGGTTCAGCGAAGCGTGACCTTGATGATGCTGGCAAACAGGGTCGCAAGGACGACGGCGTCGACGACGCTCTCATACCAGAGCGGACGGATAGACAACGCCGGAATGCGGGACAAGAGCCATTTTGCCGCCCCGACCGCAAGGAAAACGAGGACGGCGAGTTCCGGCCACCAGCCGGAATCGCCTTTGACGCCGAACCATTCGTAGACGAGCAGAAAAACGTGGACCGTCCCGACGGCGACGAGCAAAAGATGCGTCGAAAGGAATTCCCGGAGCGTCGGCCGGGCCGTGGGAACCGGCCGCTCGGAGCGGTCGGACTGCGCGATCAAGACGATCAACGCGCCGACGAAGAGCGCATAGGGGAAGAACAACAACCATCGCTCGGAGAGTCCGAGCACGATCAGCACCGGCACGATGATGCTCGCGATCAGGATCGCGAACAACGTCAAACAAAGCAAAGCGCGTCGCAACGAAATGGGCATGGGAGATCCTTTCGGGGAACGGCACTGGCCGCGATCCCCACCATTCACCGTCATTATAACAGAAGTCCGTCGTTCCGACAAGGCGGCGAGCACTCTTTGAAATTCGGTGAACTCTTGACTTTTTCGGTGATGGTGGTATGATGGATTCGTGCATCGAAAGGAGAACCACCATGGGTAACTTCGGATCGAAACATCTGCTCGGCCTCGCCTGGTTGCTTCCGTCAATCGCCATCCTGCTCGTCGTCCTGCTCGTCCTCCGTAAAAAGAAAGGGTACGGCGAGTCATTCGACCGCAAGGTCATCCTCGGCGCTTCCATCTTCATTTGGGTTTGGGAGATCATCAAGACGATCTTCATCTTCAACAGCCCCGCTTATGGCAGCGTCGGCGTCTATACCGCCTACATGTTGCCGTTTCACATCTGCTCGATGGCGCTATACGCCTATCCGGTGATCGCCGGACGCCATCACAAACTGGCCGAATTCGTCAAGCCCTTCGCTTTCGCGGTGACGCTCCTCGTGACCGCGATCCTGCTCGTCGTCCCCGACTTCGCCGGCATCCTCGGCAATCTGCCGAACTGGTCGTTCGTCTACGACAACATCCTCCCGTTCCAGTCCTTCTCCTACCACGGAACCCTGCTGTTCGTCCCGCTCTACATGGTGCTCTCGGGCTTCTACCGTCCGCGCCTTCGCGATATCGGGAAAGCCACCGTCGTCTTCGTCGCCACGGCCATCTTCGCCATCACGATGAACAAGTTGTTTCTGGGCGTGACCGACTTCATGACCCTCGAACACGGCTGGGGCAACCCCTTCAACTACCTGATCGCCGACCGCTACTGGTTGTATTTCCTGATTCTCGCGGGAATCTCGGTCGGCGGATCCGCATTGACCCTGGGGATTGCCGAACTCATTTGGAAACTCTCCCATCGACCTGCGAAATAACCCTCATTCAACGCAAAAGGACGCCCCTCGGGACGTCCTGTTTTTTATGAACCGGAACGATCGGGACTCCCCGGTCAGTTCGATCCGATCGCCCGGAGCACGACCATGCGCTGGGTCGCGCCGGAAAATCCATGCTTGCGCACGTAGGCTTTCACGGTTTCGCCGCGTTCGTGATAGGACGCNNGGACGCGACCCAACAGCCGGTCGACTGTGCACGCCGTCTGTTCGACCTCTTCGGGAGTCGGCTCCGGACCATCGGGGAACACAACGTCCCAGACGTCGGAAAGATGAAGACGGGATGATTGAGCCAGCACACCGGCGATTTCGTTTCGAGTGTAGGTGTCCGCATGGAACACTCCCGCGACCCGGTCGAGCGCGGCAGCGAAATGGTGGAGTTCGCGGTGGCTGATCTGCTTCTCGTCAAGACCGTCGGAGACCATTTCGTTCACAAGCAGGATGCCGTCGTTCTTGAGGACCCGCTCCATCTCGCGAAACACGGGAAGCGGGTCGGCCAGATGGTGAAGCGTGTTTGACAGCACGACGATGTCGAATGCGGCGTCCGGAAACGTCATCGACGTCGCTTCCATGCGCTCGAACCGGATGCGCGGATCATCGGCGAAGTTCTTGCGCGCCATGACGAGGGCGTTTTCGCTTTGGTCGATGCCGACGGCTGCGTCGAAGTCGGTCATGACTTCTTTCAGAATAAACAGGAAGTTCCCGACGCCGCAGCCGACGTCGAGGATCCGGGCGCCGGAAAATCCGGCCAAAATCGCATGCAATCGGTTCATCAAGGCCACCTCGTTTTTCATCATTATATCATTCCTGATCCGAAAAAGAAAGGCGCGTCCGGGTTCGAACGCGCCATATTCACGATGACTGCGGATGTTTCAGAATCTCCGCGAGGAACCCTTGGAAGGCGGATGCTACGGCGACGCCGGAGGCGATCTCGGATGGCGTGAAAACTTCGCCCGCTTCTGGCGGAAGCGGACCGCTGACCGTCGCCAGATATCCCGTCATGTGCCATTCGACATGGGTGAAAACGTGCTTGCGGGATGTGAGCGGCACGATCGAATCGATGCCAATCCCGCGATTTTCGCAAAGTCGCGACAGTTCATCGGTCGAGAGCGTTCCGGGAATGGCATAGAGCCCTCGCATCCCGCCAAGCAGGCCGCCTTTAGGACGCCGCTCGAACAAAATCGAGCCATCGATCATCCGGATCGCGAGGATCGTGATTGGTTCGATCCGGCGTGCTTTCTTCGTTGATTGAACTGGAAGCTCGTCAATCCGGCCTTCGCGCCGGNNCAGACAGACCAACGCGCCGAGCTCCATCAAAGCCTGGGTATAATCGGCGCTCTCGCCGATTGGCGCATGATGACGGACGATTGCCTCGATCACGGCCGAACCATCAGGAGACGCGGGCGACCGGTCGATGCCGAATTGCCGGGCGATGACGCGCCGGACGTTGCCGTCGATCGCCGGTTCGAAGACGCCAAAGGCAATCGACAGGATCGCCCCGGCAGTATAGGCGCCGACTCCGGGAAGCGTCATAAGTTCCTCGCGTGTGTTCGGAATGACGCCGCCGTAACGTTCCCTCACGAGAACCGCGGCCTTTTTTAGGTTCACGGCGCGGCGATAATAGCCAAGCCCTTCCCAAAGTTTGAAGAGGACGTCCTCATCGGCCCGCGCCAGGTCTGCAATCGTCGGAAGGCGTTTGACGAACCGCTCGAAATAAGGGACCAGGACTGCCATCCGCGTCTGTTGTCCCATGATTTCCGAGACGAGTATCAGATAGGGGTCGGGCTTATCCCGCCAGGGCAAATCGCGTCGGCCGGATCGATACCAAGCAAGAAGCGTTTCGGTCCAGCAGGGATGAAAGGGTGTCTTGTAAATCGTCGCGTCGTTCATGGTATCCCTTTCTCTCGTTTCTCTTGTGCACCATTATACTACGGACCACCTTATAATGAAAGCGCGACGTTCTGTGCGTCCAGTGGTACAAGAAGATTTGTTCACACCGGTATCGTTCAAATTCAATGATCGTATGGAAAGAAGAGGACATGTTTTTTACTTTCATATTATGGACTAATCCTTACTTGAGTGATAGAATGAAATCGAAGAAGTCAATTTCAGTTTGCATAACCATCTCAACGGGGAGAATCCATCTATGAAAAAAATTTTGGCGTTAAGTATGTTCATCACTTCGTTATGTTTGCTGTCAGCTTGTTCGGGTGGTGATACCATTCCACCGGTGATTTCAGTCAATCCGGATTTCGTCGCTACACAAACGTTGGGAGGCATGATTATGATTCCCACCGCGACTTGTATTGACGATGTAGACGCCACCTGTTATGTGGAAACGACATATCCGACGAATTGGGTTGATAATCTTGTTCCGGGGACATATACATTTGTATTTACAGCCGAAGACAACGCTGGAAATGTTGCCACCGAATCGGTCATTTTGACCTTGAATTGATTTGATTTATGATGCAACCGATGCGATTCCTTCAATAGTGTCTCCAAAAGTAGAGTCCTTTTGGCCTCGTCATGCCTTATCCTTGCTTAACAAGAAGAATTAACCCTCATCGAAAGCATTGGTTGAAAATGGACACGAAATCTAAAAGGACAGAAATCGAGTTGAACTCGGTTTCTGTCCTTTGATTTTGGTATTCGATAGGAGAGGAAGTCATGTTGGAATGCAACGCAAGACGCATAAACATGCTTATCCAGCATCAGCGAGAAGAATGAAGTCGCCAAGATGTACATCAAAAGAGCGATGTCGCTAATCAAACTCGCCGATAAGCATGCCGTACGCAAATCGGTGGTGAACTTCCAGACAATGACAGTGATTCAATCTTTGGGCTGTCTGACAACCCGCCATCGATTGAAAACGGAGCGCATTCGGCGTCCCACTCAGAGGATCGGACATCAGGAAACAAATTTCGCGGAGCGGTTCTTGACGACCACGACGCCGTCGTAACGGGGTTTGTTCTCGTCGATGACGACGTGGCTGACGTTGATCACGGTGACGCCAACGAGGTCGAGGAGCGTCGTTTCGATCGCTCGCGCGCGGTCGCGGTCGAGCGAGGCGAACGCTTCGTCGAGCATGATCAAGTCCGCCTTGTTGAGGAGGCCGCGGGCGATCGCGATGCGGCTTTTCTCGCCGCCGGAGACGTTCTTGCCGTTGTCATAGATCATATAATCGAGTCCTTCGGGATTGCTCTTCACGAATTCGCCGAGACCCGCCTTCGCGATCGCGTCGGCGATTTCTGTTTCGTCGTACTCCTTGAACAGGGTGAGATTGTTGCGGAGGGTATCCTCGAACAGGAAGACCTGCTGCTCGATGTTGGCGATCCGCGCGTAATAGTCCTGCTTGCGGACGTCCTTGAGCGGGGCGCCGTCGATCTCGATCGTCCCGGCGGTCGGATCAAAGTATTTTCGGAGAAGGCGGAGGAAGGTCGACTTGCCACCGCCGGAAGGACCGATGACGAGATACTTGCGACCCTTCTCGAACGTCAGGTTGACGTCCTTCAGGACCACGTTGTCGTCATACGAGATCGAAACGTCGCGGAACTCGATGGAGCGGTCGAACCGCTCGAGCGGGAGCGTTTCGGGGTGCGTGTTGCGGGACTGAAGCGAGTCGTCGATGCGCTTGAAGATGGCTTTGACTGACCGGATCCGGGGAATCGCCTCGGAGACCGTGAAGATCGGCCCGATCAGCCGGTCGATGTTGCTGACGACGACGACCACGCCCGAGAAGGCGACGGCGCCCGCCATCGAAAGGCGCGCCACGAGCAGGAACAGACCGGTGACGACGAAGTTCGTGGTGGCGGTTTGACCGACATATACGAAACTCATCAGCCGGTCGATCACGAAGCGCTTTTCCTGGACCGACGTGCTTTTCTCGCGGAAGTTGGTCCGGACGCGGTCTTCGAGTCCGTTGTTCTTGATGATGCCGAACGCGGAGAGGACTTCCTTGACGAAGCTGTTGTAGCCGGCGAAGAGCTTGCTGCGTTCCTCGTTGTGTTTTTTGACGGGACGTTCGATCAACGCCCCGATGAATCCGTTTACGACCATCATCCCGATCCCGACAAGCAGGATGATCGGACTGATGAGCGAAAAGATGACGATCGCCGTCGCGAACTGGATGACGCCCTCGGAGACGGCGACGATCGGTTCGAGGAAGTCCGACTCGATGATCGCAAAGTCGTTCGTGACGGCCGAAACGTAGGCGGCGTTGTTGTCTTTTTGGAATTCGTCGATGTTCTTGTGGAAGACGGCTTCGACGTAATCCGTCTTCATCCGCGAGACGGCGTATTTGAAGAAGGCCGTCTTTGCATAAGCGGTCAGGATGTTCGTGGGGAACAGGAGGCCGACGAAGGTGAGCATCCAAATCGCCTGGTTCCAGAACAGGGTCCAGTCCTGGGCGAGCGCGGCGTCGATCGTCGCCTTCATCGCAAACGACATCTTGAACGCGAGGATGGCGGTCGCGACGATCGGCAACAGGACGAGCGGGAAGCGGTCGAAATACTTAATGCGCCGTTTCATTGCCGTTCACCTCCGCGAAATAGTCGATCGCCGTATACTGGTTGACGTAGCCGTCCTTCAGTTCGAGGACGTAGTCGTAACGCTCCGAGACGCCGGCGAAGTATTTGTGGCTGATCGCCACGATGGTCGCCGGAAGGGATAAGATCGTCGTTTCGACCGAGCGGCCGAGCTCGTCGTTGAGCGAGGAACTCGCCTCGTCGGCGAAGAGGATGTCGGCATTCTTGCAAAGCGCGCGGGCGATCGAGATGCGCTGCCGTTCGCCGCCCGAAAGGTTCTTCCCGTTTTCTGCCACCGGCTCGTCGATGCCGTGTTCCTGAACACGGATGAAATCGCCGAGTCCCGCCATTTCAGCGGCTTTGGCGACCCGCTCGGCGGGATAGTCCTTGAAGAGCGCGATGTTGTCCTTGATCGACGCTTCGAAGAGGAAGACGTCCTGGTAGATGAAGGATACGTTCTCGTTGAACGACTTCGTTTTGATCGTCTTGAGGTCGACGCCGTCGATCGCGATCAAACCGTCATAGTCGTCGTAGGCCATCGAGAGCAGCTTGACGAGCGTCGTCTTGCCCGCGCCGCTCGGTCCCTTGATCAGGTACTTCTTGCCTTTTTCGATCGTGAAGTCGAGATACCGGAAGACTTCCTTTTGATCGTAGTTGAAGCGGAGGCCGCGGACCTCGATGGCTTTCTTGAACCGATACGGATTGGGACGGCCGTTGGTTTCCTTGTCGACATCGGCGGCGGAAGTGATCTTCTTATAGATCGTATCGGATGACTTGATGACGTTCAATAGCGGGAGCATCCGCATCAGCGGGAAGACGCAGGAGCCCGCCAGCTGGACCACGAGCACGACCTTGCCGAGGCCGACCGGCGATGCGGGGCTGTACATCATGTAGACGAGGAGTCCGAACATGACGAGCGAGCCGATCGCCTCGTTCATGTGGTTCTGCAGCGCCGTGAAGAAGTTGTATTTCAGCTTGCGTTTCTCCAGCTGCGCGACCTGTTCCTTGGCACGGATCAGGAATTTCTTCTCGATGTTGTTCAGCTTGAGGATTTCGAGACCGCTGAAGGTGTTCGCAACGGCGACGGTGAAGCGCTCGTTTTCGGTCGACTTCTCCTGGTCGAGCTTGATCGTCCGCCGTTCGAACAGCTTCGTCAGCCCAAGCACGATCAGCGAGACGGCGAAGACAATCAGGGCGACGCGCCAGTTCACGATGGACAGGATGATGATCATCACGACGAAGGACCCGCCGCGGAGGATGAAGTTCAGGAGCGAGACGAAGAAATTGCTTTCGATCGTATTGATGTCGTTGGTCAGGTTCGAAACGTAGACATCGCGAGATTGCTTGTTGAAGCCCTTGTAGCTCATGTCGAGGATCTTGTCGAACGCGCGGACCCGGATGTCGAGCAGGGTGTCTCGCATGAAGGCGATCCGCATCATCCGCGAACCGAGGAAGAACGAGGCGCTGATGACCACGTACCCGACCGCGGCGGCGACGGTCCACCAGAAGTACTCGATCGTCGCGATTTCGATCGCGTTGAAAATCATCGCGAGGATGAATGCCTGTAGCACGTCGGAGACGATGAACATGAGGCAGGCAACGATGTATTTGATGAAGCGGTCTTTTCTTGACAACAACAGTTCTTTCACGGCTGATCTACCTTCTTGTCCATCGTTTCGAGCGATCGCGCGATGCGTCCCTCACTACTGTGCATTGCACACTAGTAGAATATCACAGTACTGTGCGAAACACAATACCTAATTTTAACAATTCTTGTCCCTGTATGAATCGTGAACGCATGCACGTTTTTTGCAAATGCGTCTGCTGATTCGCACGGACCGGTGGTATAATGGATGCGGTCGAACAACGTCCGGCCGGAGGTCCCCATGAACATCGGAATCATCGTCTATTCGGAAACCGGCAACACGCTCGCCCTCTGCGAGCAAGCGCGTGATATTCTGACGGGGTACGGTCAGACCGTCACGCTCGCAAAAATCACCTGTAATGACATTAAACTCGACCGCACCCTGCGCGACGCTCCCGCCGCCGATCGATACGATCTCGTCATCCTCGGCACGCCGGTGCAAGGATTCTCGCTGCCTGTCCCTGTGCAGGACTATCTCGCTCGCGCGACGTTCGCTCAAGGCGTGAAACTCGGCGTCCTGGTCACGCAGTATTTCAAAGCGGACTGGCTTGGCGGAACGCGTACCGTTCGACAGGCCGTCGCCGCGCTCGCCCGTTTCGAACCGGTTTTCTACGGTGCGGGAATCGTCCACGTCCGCAGCCGCAAGCGCGACGAGCAAGTCAACGCCGCAATGCGTGCCTTGACGAACTTCGAAGGAAAATTCTAAGATGAAGCGGCCGCTGAAGATTTTTTTGATCGTGGGTGGCGTCTTCCTCTTTCTCATCCTCACCGGGATGATCCTCTTCTCCTCGATGGGAAAAGGATTGGAAAATCTCCTGACCCTGGAAATCGAGGATGTCGATCTCACGACGCTCCCCGACGGAACCTACGAGGGATCCTATACGCAGCTTCCCGTCATTGCGACGGTCCGCGTCACCGTGGTTGATCATGTGATCACGGATATCGTCATCGTCGAGCATTTCAACGGCCAGGGCGCTTCCGGCGAAGCCGTCGTCGATTCCGTGATCGCCGCGAATTCGCTCGAAGTCGACGCCATCGCCGGCGCCACCTACTCCTCGAAGGTGATCCTGCTCGCAATCAAGGATGCGCTCGTCGAACAGGAATCCATCGACTAAATTCAAAAAAGCACAATTCCCGCAGGAATCGTGCTTTTTTTCACGCTTTGACGGGATTTCTGCGATGAAGCAAGAAGGGCAGACTCACGAGGTGGAACAAAAGGAAGATGGCGAAGGCGAATCCGAACACCCACCACGGCGATCCCATCCACTCGAACATGAAGGCGACCTCCGCCGGCAGCTCCGCAAGGAACATGTGGTTCGTGCCGAGCAGGCCGTTCAAAAAGTACATCGGCACGGCGATCCCGAACAGAATGCCGCATGATTTCATCAGCGCCCGATACGTGAACGGCGTCTTCGAGGTCGTCATCATGTAGACATTCGCGATCAAGAACATGGAATGATTCCCGAAATAGTGGAAATAACGGAAATGCGGGAAATCGTGGGTAAGGTCGGCGACGATCAGGGACAAAAGCGCACCGGCGACCGCCCATGGATAGACCACCTTGGCGAGCCGGTCGTTGTGGGTGAGGAGCGCGATCGCGGTGAGGTACATCGACGACGCGCAAAGACCGAACGGCAGCAGGTCCAAGGTCGGACCGCCGACATCGAGCGCCCACGCATAGAAAACCCACTCCATGACAACCGTAAAAATCGCGAGGGTGATGCGGAAAACACGGTCGAAGCGGGGAGCGGCGCTCAATCTTTTCCTGAACACGCCGATCAGGACGACCGCGATCAAGGTCAGAAGAACCGGAATCAGATGCGATACGGTGAACATTTCAAACGTGGCGAAGCGTTCGTCGAACAGAAACATGGCTTTCCTCCCGAAAAAACAGACTGGGAAAAGACATGGAAAACCGGCCGGGTTCATCCGGCCGGAGTCATGCCTTTTCCACCGGTGCGTTTTAGAATTTGACTTTGACGGCCTGACGTTCGGCTTCTTCGGAGACTTCGAAGTATTTCGCGACTTCGAACTTGAAGAGTTTGGCGACGATGTTGCCGGGGAACATTTCGACCTTGACGTTGAACTTCATCGCCGTGTCATTGTAGAACTGGCGGTTGAACATGATCTTGTCTTCGGTGTCCTTGAGCTGCGCCATCATTTCCTTGAAGTTTTCGTTGGCTTTCAGTTCGGGATAGGCTTCCGAGACGACCATCAAACGCGACAGCGCGCCGACGAGACCCTTTTCGGCTTCCGCGGCTTTCGCGACGTCGCCGGTCTGGGCGGACTGCTGGTAGAGGCCGCGGGCTTTGCCGAACTGCTCCCAGATGTCTTTCTCGTGGGTGGCGTAGCCTTTGACGGTCTCGACGAGGTTCGGGATCAGGTCGAAACGACGTTTCAGTTGAACGTCGATCTGACTCCAGGCATTCTTGACCTTGTTGCGGAGGGCGACCAGCGTGTTATAGGCGCCGATGACCCAGAAGACGATCGCCGCGACGACGACCAATACGACGATGAGGGTGATGGTTCCTGCCGTAATTGCTAAAAACATAGTTCAATGACCTCCTGTGAAATTTTTATTTTGTTGTGCATAAAACCCTGTGGGGATGTGAATCAGCGGCTTCTGCCGCCACCGCCGCCGCCGCCGAACGAACTGCCGCCGCCGAAGCCGCCGCCGTGGCCGCTGCCGCCGGCTTTCTGGGCATTGTAGGCGACGATCGTCTGCGTGACGTTGGTGCGCGCCGTCGTAATCGATCGCTGGAAGCGTCCGAGCGCATATCCGTAGTAGAACCCGCGCGTGCGATAGCCGACGCCCATGAAGGTCGACTGTGAAACCGCCGCGTCATCGAGCGGAAGCTTGATGCGGAGTTGGTCCATCACCTTGTCGGCGCACTTGAGCGACGTCGCGTAGACGAGATAGTGTTCCCAAACGGTGACGCCGGGCATCGGATAGTCCTTCATGTTGCCGAAGCCGACGAGGAAGTTGCGGAAGGCGCGCCATTTGACGAACGACTCGTTGCCGTTCACGGAGCGTTTCTGAATCGTCGCGACATAGGCGAGATACCCGATGGTGACGATCCCGGTGACGATCGCCGCGAGCGTGTTGTCCATCGACAGGAAGGCGCCGGTGAGAAGACTCGCGGCGAGGACCGAGCCGGGGATGAGCGCGAAGGAGTAGGCCTTGGTTTTGTTGGCCGCAAGTGATTTTTCAAAATAGTCGTGCTCTGCGCCGGCCTGTTTCGCGAGGCGGACGAACTGCTTCGCCTCGGACTGGAAACGCTCGGCGTTGCGGATCTGCTTGCCATAGTTTTCGATCTGTTTCGTCGAAACCGAGCTGCCGGCGCCGATGACGTCGAAGAACCAGTGCATGATCTGCTGTTCATGGGGACGCAGGGTGGAACGGTCGGCCGCATCGACGCGAATGAGCCGGAAATCGGCGTCGGCGTCGATCATGTCCTGGCCGGTGTAGTCGATCGTCACGAACTTGCGGCGGATCAGATCCAGAAGCGTCGCGGTGACGTCTTCGTCGTTAATCTTGCGCATGTAGTACAGATAACTCACTTCGGCGGGAGATTCCTCGCCCGGCAGGTCGCGGTAGAATTCGGCCTGGAAGCGCGGTTCGTATTCCTTATCGTATTTGCGATAGACATAAACCGTGACGAATCCCATCGCGACGACGCTGGCGATCGCCACATAAAGAAGAATCTGGGCGATCGTAATGCGAAGATTGTTATACTCCGCGAGCTCGGCTTCATAGGCGATCAACGAAGCGAGATTCATCTCGGCGCTATAGACCTTGTTGATCAAATCGACATTCGGGAACAGGTCGCGCGGGGCGAGGATGCGGAATTCGATATAGTCCTTCGTCCCGATGTTCGAAAGCGACATGTCGATCTGCTGGGCGGAAACGATGTCGATCGATCCGGCGGCGCCGCTGTGACCCCAGACATAGATGTCATCGATCGCATGGGCGTTTGCCGGCAAATGGACCGTGACGGAAGCTTCCTTGATCTTGCCTTCGGCGTATTCGAAGAGTCTCCAGTTGAGTTCTGAGATGTCCGTATATTCGGTGATGGCGCCGATGATCTTGTATTCATAGACGAAAGTGACCTTGCCTTCGGACAACGCATGGTCGTCCATCTCGGTGAAGATCGATTCGCAGTAACTCCGCGACGGATAGCATTCGACGAAGAATCCCTGTTCGTCTACATCGTAATCCCACGAGAAGCCGACGCGGACGTCGTCGGTGATATCGACGCCGTCTTTGAAAACGCGTACGGAAGCGGAACTTTCATCAAACGTCGCGACGTTCGAAAAATCCATGTAGAGCGGATATCCGTCGGCGTACTTGCCGTAGCCGAAATCACGGAACCGGACCCAATACTCCGCCGAGGGATAATCCATGTCCCAGGTCTCGACGATGGACATGTCGCCGTTTTGATCGAGCGTGATGTCGGCATCGTATCGATCGATGACGATGTTGCTGCCAAACGACAGGCCGGACGAGCCGACCGCCGCAATCAGGATCGGGAAAAACAGGAACATTACGTAGAAGATCAGCTTTTTGGTCATAGGCTCGGCCTTTCGGCCGCAAGTCCCCCCTCTTGCGCGGGATTCCGCAGGAAATTTTCACATATCGTTATTATTATATAACGTTTTGCAACGCTCGTGCAAAGAATCTTCAAAAATGCTTTCGTTTGCGCCGGGGTCCGCGCCGTAAACCGCGAAGATCATGATATAATTGTAAAAAAGCAGGTGATTGCATGCTCTATCTGCACGTCAACAACAAGACGATCCGCGGCAGCCTCGCCAAGCAGCTGCTCCGTCTCGGCAAGCTGCTCCCGCACTTCGCGGATCACGGTCCCGTCAATCTCGGCAAACTGTTCACCACCGAAGTGTCCGCGGATTACCGATGGCCCAAGGATCTCACGGCGGCTTGGATTCCGCTCAAATACGCACGTCTGGAGTTCGTCTCCGCGAAACGGGGGAAAAGCCCGAACGTGATTTTGCAGTTTCACGGCGGCGCCTACGTTTCCGGCTACAGCGACATGTACCGCAAGAGCGCGGTCAAGTACTACCGCATCTCGTGCGGCACCGACGTCGTCTCGCTCGACTACCGGCTCGCTCCCGAGAACCCCTACCCCGCCGCGCTCGAAGACGCCGTCGAAAGCTATCGATACCTGCTCGACGCGGGATATGCGGCCGACCATATCATCGTCGTCGGCGATTCCGCCGGCGGCGGACTGGCGCTTGCGCTCGGTCTTTGGCTGCGCGACCAAAAGATCGCGCTTCCGAAAGCGATCATCACGATGTCGGCCTGGACCGACCTCGCCCAGGAAGGCGAATCGTATCTGCGCAACTTCACGCTCGATCCGCTCCTCGGTGCCGGGACGAATCCTCTCGACGTCCGGGCATACGCCGGCGAACACGACCTTCACGAACCCACCATCAGCCCCGCCTACGGCACATTCAACGGCTTTCCGCCGATGATGATGCACGTCGGCAGCTTCGAACTGCTCGAAAGCGACACCCTGAGTGTCGCGCGGAAGGCAAGCGAAGTCGGCGTCGACGTGTCGGTCTCGATCTACCGCGGGATGTTCCACGTCTTCCAGCTTGCCTTCGGCCTCATTCCCGAAGCGGCGAAGGCTTGGGCCGAAATCGGCGACTTCATCCAGGGACAGTTCGGCTGCACCTATTCGTTTCAAAAAGCTGAATGAAAGAAGCGGTTCCGTCGCGGAACCGCTTCTCTTTTGGAAATATTTATCTTCCTGCTGTGGCGACGGAGCCTTCGTGATTCATCGCATCGCCCCGTTCTTCACGGGTTGCCGCGATCTTCTGCCACGCGAGGGTGAACCCGTGAATCGATAAAATCATCAGCCCGGCGATCGTCCAGCAGGAGAGGAACGGTGCTTCGGAGAGCGGCGGGGCGGAAAGATACATCGCATTCGGATCGTGGAGTCCGGCGGACGCGAAAATCGCGTTGACCGCAAGACCGATGCCTCCATAAAGCAGGAGCCCGCCGAAGTAAACGAACGTGTTGGACTTGCGGATCGGAACGTACCCGCCGACGAAGAGCCAGAGCGAGCCGACAAGCATCGCGCTGTGCGATGTCATCGATTTAAAGACGCCCCATTCGAACATGCTTGCGCTGCCGAGATAATAGGTCGGATACATGAGCGAGATCATCGCCCCGAAGAACCCGCCATACGCCGTCATCACGGAGACGAACCGATAGAACTTCGATTCCTTGTCCTCGACGAACGCCGTCAGAAGCAGCATGTACATCGAAAGGTTGCAAAAATAAATCGGGAAGAGCACGTTGTCCGGTACGGAGGCGGCTCCGTTTTTGATGAAATCGACCCACAGGACGCTGACATGCAGGAAAAACGTAAGCAGCCCGAACATCTTCAGAAAACGATCTTTCGAGGGCTGGCGCACCAGCGTTTTTTTTGCGTAGATGAGAAGCAAGACGGTAACACCGAGCGAAATGACGATGTAGAGAAGATGCGGTAAATCGAACAGACTGCCCATGAAGCGTCCTCCTGCGTGAGAAAACGATGACGACTTCATCATTATATCACACAAAGCACGCACTTCAAGCCCGTTTTTGCCGCCTGCCAAGCAAAATAAAAGCCGCTGAACAGATCATCGGCGGCTTGGATCGCGTTCAATCAGTCAATGGCGGGGTAGGTGAAACGGAACCCGGGAAACCCGCCGGTGCTGACGCCGAGCGTGTCGGGGACGCCCATCGCGAACAAATCGGCGGATCCGTCGAGAGTCGCATTCGCCGCGATACCCGAAGCCGACAATTGCTTGGTCGATGCGGCGTAGACCCCGCCGGACAAGACCACGGCGGCATTGTTCCCGTAAAAGTTGTTACAGACCGCATACAGGATGCCGGTCGCGGTATTTGATTTGTTGCTGTCGAGATTGCAGTTGAGCCCGCAGAACAAAAAGGTCGGTCCGTACGTTGCGTCGCCGAAGACGACATGCCGGTCGCTCGTGAAGGTGTCGCGGACATAGATCGTCGAATGGATGTACTCGTAGGTGTTGTTGTTGCTTGAGCTGATGGTCAGATTGCCTTTGACAATCACCGTGCCCCCGGTGATTTTGGCGTTGTTCTTGATCGTGAGCGTGCCGTCGACGATCAGGACGCTGCCGTCGGTGATCGTAATGTCGCCGGAGGTTCCAAGCGTCAAATTGCCGTTGATGTAGCAGTTCGCGCTGTTGATCGTCAGATCCTTGTTGTTGGCAAGCGATACCCCGCCGGTGACATAGGTATCGACGTTGATCGTCGGATTCGCCATGTTCTGAAGAGTCGCCGCCGTGATGCTCGCATAGCCTTCGGCGATGCGGACCGTGTTTTCATAATAGGTCATGACCGACTGGAAGGTCGTCAGCGTCGGTGCGGTCAAACCGTATTCGGCGTCGACGAACTGGGTCATGTATGCGACGAGAATCGGCTCGACGCGGACCGTCGGGTCCAGCGAAAAATCCGGTTCGGAACCGGTAAACTGGAGGAAGGTTTCATAACTCGTTTCAAGCGCGTCTTCGTACACGATGTAACTCGTCACGCTCGCATCGGCGTCGACCGTGCCGGTGACGGAAAAAGCGCCGTTGCCGAGATCGGAAACAGTCACTCCCATATAGGCCGCGAGACCTGAAAGATAGGTCGGATCGAGGTCTTGGTCGCGGGCGATGATGCTGAGGGTGGCGATAACGGCGTTTTTCGCATTTTCATACTCCGCGGTGTTTTCGATCGTCACATCGACGAGGCGGGATTGCTGGAAACTGATGACGAAGACCGTGGTTACCGTGGCGATGATGAACATCGACAGACCGAGGACGGCCGCGAAACTCATGCCTTTTCTGCTTTTGAGGATACGCATGCCGATCCTCCTTTCCGGCGTCATGCGGGGATGGCGCTCTCGTTGAATTCAACGAGAGCNNCCGAAGGAAATCGTCACGGTGACGGTTCCGGCATCGTCGACGACCGCGAGGGTCGATGCCGGGCCGATCGTAAACACGCCGGTACCGACCATCGCGGCGTCGATCCAGATTGCGTTGTCATGGATGGAAAGCGTCTTTTCGATCGGGGATGCGTGGATGACGGGATCGATCATCCCATCGACCGGATCATATTCATAGATGTATTCCTGGATCAGGACGACGCATCCGCCCGTACCTTCGCACGTTTGCGAATACGTGTTCGGTCTTGCGTCTTCCATCGCGTTCTCAAGCTGGGAAATCAGGGAGAGGCCGGTGGTTTCGGCGCTTTCGTTCACGGCGATCCGGTCGATCGCGCGGACCATCGCGAATGCGACGGCGCTGAGCAGGGAAGTGACGAGGGCGAGGATCACGATCGCCCCGAGCAGTTCGGGAAGGGTGACGCCGCGACGGTTCCTAGACATCGTAAATCATCCCTTCGATGATGACGGTGCGCGCACCGTAGTAGGTGACCGTCACCGTGAAGCGGATCACTTTGTAGAGGAGCGATTCGACGGTGGGAGCTTCGAAGGAAACGACAACCTCCGCGTCATAGACGATGCCGTCCGCCTCGTATGCAAAGAGCGTGCATGCGAACGGGGATCCCAGGTCATCGCAGTTATCGGCGGTCAAAGTCGCCGCCGCTCCGTCCAACCACAGAAGCACGGTCGCATACGTCGCGTCGGCGGCGATGTCATCGCGGATGAGCGAACCGACATGGACCGCATCGACCTGACGAGACGTCGCCACGGATTGGTTGTAGGAGTTGACGATGAGGATCGCGGCGGTCGTCAGGACGATCGAAACGATGACAAAAGAAGCGATTGCCTCGATCAGCGTAAAGCCGCGTCGGTTCAGTCGTTTCATCTCGCCACCTCCCATCTGATACCATTATAGTATGAATCGGCCGTTTTTGGTTGTATGAACGCACAAATGTCCGCCGTTTCGATCGTATCTCGCCATTCATATGGTTTTTTAAATGTTATTTTGCTATAATCAAAAGCAAAGGGGTGACCCCGTTGGCCGAATACAATGTGCGCTTCAAACGGAATGTCTATTTCATCCTCGCGTTTGCCGTCCTTTCGCTCTCGGTGCTTTTCGCCGCGGGCACCATTTTTACGTTGACGGTGGCCCTCGCCATCGATGAGACGAGCGTCGGTCACATCTACCTCGGCAACCGTCCGGAGGCGGATTATCCCAGCTATCTCGAACGGCGCGTTTCCGAATGGCGGTCTACCGCTTCGTACCGGCTCGGATTCCAAGGGTACCTGTACGACATCGAACTCGACGCATTGACGTTCGACGCCGACGCGACCGCCGAGAATATCGTCCGCGACGTCAACAACTCTGCCGTATTCACCCTCTCGACGCTTTCCCGGGATGCGATCCGCGCCGGGATCGACTCGCTGTTTTCCGCCCAAGTGACCTCGCCTTTCGATTTT
>DMTN01000030.1 GCA_003477305.1 Acholeplasmatales bacterium
CCCTTGACATTCACACCGGTTGCTTTCCGCCGTAGCGCTTCCGGAAGAGCCGGTAGAGCTCGGGCGATTTCCTGATGAGACTGATCGTGAATTCGGCATGACCGGCGGTGAAGCCGTTGCCGATCATCATCGTGGCGCCGCTCGCGACGCCTTCGGCGCCGAGCGCGGCTCTGGAAAACGAGGTCGCCATCGAGAAGAAATAGACGATCCCGTCATCCTTGGTCGGCAAAATCGAAGCCATTTCGGTGTTGGCGACATTGACCACGTTGACCGTGAGGTCGACCTTCTTCCCGCCGTTTGCGGCGAGCACCTTATGGTAGACATCCATCGGATCTTTGGCGTCGGCGACGATGATTTCGTCGCAGGCGTGAAGCATTTCCAAATCGGGCAACTGGGACAGGTCGTTGACGACCCCGATCACGTTTCCTTCCGGTCCCGCGTCGAGCTTCGCCTGGTAGGCGCAGAGCACGCCGGACTTGCCGGAAGCGCCGAGGATCAACACGGAACTGCCCGGCTTCACGAGCCGGTGCACCTGCGCCGGCGCCCCGGCGACGTCGAGCGCGGCCATCACGACCTTTTGATCGAGGTCGGACGGGATCTTCGCGTAGATGCCGGTCGAGAACAGGATCGCCTCGGCGTCGACGTCGACCTGGTCATTGTCCATGTGGATCGCCTTGATCGAACGGATCAACAGCGGGGTGAGCGAAAGCGAGACGAGCGTCGCGATCCGGTCGCCCGGCTTGACGATTCCGGGGAACTTCGAACCGACCGCCTTGACCGTCCCGAGCAGCATCCCGCCGGAGCCGGTGACGGGGTTCTGGAGCTTCCCGCGCTTGGCGACGATCTCGAGGATCATCTGTGCCATCTGGGCGGGATCGTTGCCGCAGGCTCCCATGATCTGATGGAAGGAGGCCGAATCGACGTTCAGCGTTTCGACGTCGATCAACAACTCGTTTTCCTGCATGGGCATCGCATTGTCGAGTTTCTCGGCCGCTTGCGGCAAGGTCCCTTTTGGGGCGAGGACGCGGTGCGTCCCGTACGGACAGGGCTGGATCATCGGCGCACCTCCATGTGCAGGATCCGCCGGGCTTCGGCGGGGGTTGCGATCTCCCGTCCATGTCTGCGGGCGATCGCAACGGCTTTCTTGACGAGTTCGGCGTTCGAGGTCGCGAGCACGCCTTTTTCGATGAAGAGGTTGTCTTCCAACCCGACGCGGACATGGCCGCCGTCGGAAATCGCCAGTTCGGCGAGCGAAAATTCGTATCGTCCGATCCCGGCGACGGAATAACTCGCATCGGCCGGGATGCTTTCGCGCAGGAAGCGGAAGTCGCGGGACTCGCCGGTCATTCCGCCGTTCACGCCGAGTACGAAGCTGAAGTGCAGCGGCGGGACGATGAGTCCCTTCTTCGCGAGGCGCAGGACCATGTCGACATGGCCCTTTTCGAAGCATTCGAGTTCCTTCGCGACACCCGCCTCGGAAAGCGCCTTGGCAAAGGCGATGATGTCGTTTTCGGTGTTGACGAAGATGTCGTCGCCGCCGAAGTTGAGCGTGCCGCAGTCCAAGGTCGCCATCTCCGGATGAAGCGCGATCGGCTGAAGCCGTTCCTTCCGGGTCATCCCGACGGCGCCGCCGGTCGAGACTTGGATGATCACGTCGGGACAGACAGCCCGGATCGCATCGATGATGTCCCGGAATCGCCCGACCTCCTGGGTCGGCGTCCCGTCGTCTTTGCGCGCATGCAGATGGATGACCGCGGCGCCCGCTTCCGCGGCCCCGCGGGCCGCTTCGGCCAGTTCGGCGACGGTGTAGGGGACGGCCGGGTTTTGCGCCTTCGTCACTTCCGCGCCGGTGATCGCGCAGGTGATGATGAGTTTTTCCATCGGTTATCCGTTCCTTTGGCAATCCTTGGGAACGACGCAGGTGCCGACCGCGACGACGCACAAGACCGCCTCAGGAAGAACGTCGGCGGCCGATGGCGAAAGGTCGGGACGCGCGGCGATGATCTTCTTGCATTCGAACGTCATCTTTCGGGAGGTGTTCCCGACAAGGATGAGTTCGGCGGTGACTTCGAGGAAATCGCCGGCATGCATCGGGGCGAGAAATTCGACGGATTCGTAGGCGCGGAACAAACCTTCGTCGCCGTCGTGGCGGATCAACAGTTCGGTCGCGGCGTCGCCGAAGAGGGCGAGCGCCTTGGCGCCGTCGACGAGGTTTCCGCCGTAATGGGCGTCAGCCTGGGAGAGTCTGAGACGGAGGATCGTTTTCATAGGGTTTCGACTCCTTTCATGGAAATCGCGCCCTCGACGCGAAGCGGGGCTTCGGTCAGGCGGACGACTTCCTCGACCGTGTGGTCGGGATGGACTTCAAGCAGCCGGAGGCCGTCGGATTCGACGGCGATGACGGCGAGTTCGGTGACGATCAGATCGACCTGGCGGTATGCCGTGAGCGGCAGCGCGCACTTGATCAGGATCTTCGGTTTTCCGTTGTTCGTGTGGGTGGTGGCGATGATCACGCGCTTGGCGCCGACGACGAGGTCCATCGCCCCGCCCATGCCGGGGACTTTCCTGCCCGGGATGATCCAGGAGGCAAGCGAACCTTCCTGGTCCACTTCGAGCGCGCCGAGGACGGTGACGTCGACGTGGCCGCCGCGGATCAATGAAAACGAGGTGGCGGAGTCGATGAAACTGCCGCCGGGTTCGAGTTTCGAGGGGACGCAGCCGGCATTCACGATGCCGGTCGGGACATCGCTTGCCCCGCCGAGGCCGATGACGCCGTTTTCGGACTGGAGCGTGATTTTCTTTTCCTTCGGGATGAAGTCGGCGACGAGCGTCGGCGTGCCGATGCCGAGATTGACGAGGTCGCCGTCCTGCAGTTCCATCGCGATGCGTTTGGCGATGATGTATTTGTCTTCCATCTTAGTCCCCCATCACGATGTAGTCGACGACCGGATGCGGTGTGATCACGACTTCCGGATCGAGGCAGTCGACGAGGCTCGACGCTTCGNNTTGAAATTGCGCTTGGTTCCGACGTACCGGAGATTTCCGTAGCGGTCCGCGATCGCCCCGCCGAGAAGCGCGAGGTCGGCGGAAAGCGGCGTTTCGAGGAGATAGTCCTTACCGCCCACGTTCACGATCCGCTTGCCTTCCTGGACGACGGTGCCGAGGCCGATCGGGGTGAGGATCCCGCCGAGGCCGGAGCCCTTGGCGCGGATGCGTTCGACGAGCGTGCCCTGGGGCACGAGTTCGACCGTCATCTTCCCTTCCTGCATGAGCCGGCCGCAGGTCGGATTGGTGCCGATGTGGGAGGCGATCAGTTTCTTCACGCGGCCCAGGACGATGAGGCGTCCGACGCCCCGGTCTTCCCAGCCGCCGTCGTTGCAGATGATCGTGAGATCACATACGCCGGCGTCGATGACGGCGCCGATCAGTTTCTCGGGCGATCCGTCGGAAAGAAAGCCGCCGACCATGAGCGTCATCCCGTCGGACAGCAAAGAACGGAGTTCTTCGACCGCAAGGAAGCGCTTCATCCGGACACCTTGCGGGGCGGCATGATCGTCGCTTCGCCGAGGATCACGACTTCGCCCTTCTGGTTCACGGCGGTCGTGTCCAGAATCACGCGGTTCTTTTCGACGATCAATTCCCGGACCGTGACGGTCGCGGTGATTTCGTCGTTCAAATAGACCGGCTTCGTGAATTTCAGGGTCTGATTCGTATAGATGCTGCCGAGTCCGGGGAGCTCGGTTCCGAGCAACGCGCTGAACAGCGAGCCGACGAGCATCCCGTGGACGATCCGCGTCTTGAAGATCGTCGTTTGCGCGTAGGCCTCGTCCATGTGGGCGGGATTGCGGTCGCCCGACACTTCCGCGAAGCCGACGATGTCGGCCTCGACGAACTTTTTTTTCAACGACGCCTGGTCGCCGATCTTGAGTTCTTCGATGGTTTTTCGGTTCATGGGTTGCACCTCCAAAAAAAATAAGCCGCCATGTAAGGAACATGACAGCTCTTCATCCGATCGATGACAGCGGCGGAAACGTCGTTCCGACACCTGGAAGGTTCCGGGACGGATCCGGGCTTCCACCGACGATGACGCCATTCGACCGTCGCTTCCGGAATCCGTTCCGTTCGCATCGGCGGTCTACCCGCGGCACCGCACCTCTGTAAATCGATTCTGTTTTAAAATCCGTACTCATCATAACACAGCGTGAAAGCGTTGTCAACGTCCCCCGAAGGGGGTTCGCAAAGAAAAGCGGAGCGGTCCGCCGGAACCGCTCCGTAAAGACAGGGGATGACGTGAAAACGAGGGGTGTGCAAAAGCGAATGAACTTGAATCGATGAAGATCAATCGGACGGATGAAAAAAACGGGACGTTTCGTGTTTCCTGATGATGGATCGTGAAGCGGATGCGTTGCGTTTGATCTGAAACGAAATCCTTGCGCTTGCCTGAATCCCCGGCGGCCGGGTCGGAAGAATACTCCGACGTGGAAAACGGATATATTCGAGAAGCGTCGATCGTGAACAAAATGGTACGAAATCAAATCATCATGAAACGAAACTGATACCTGGATCCGTCATCCTACCCCCTCAAAAAACCTTGCCTTGCGGATGTCCGCGCATCCGGCATGATTCTTTGAACGAACGTCTTGCGATATGGCTGGTTCTGTTCCGTCCAATGGGGTCCGCGGGAACCCCTCAACTGTCTTATACCATCCTTCGCGGCAAAAAGCCACCCCTTTTTGAAAAATACACGCAATTCGACGAAGTATCGTATCTATGATACGAGACGACTCCTCGCAGATTCACCGTTACTTCGGAGAAACGCATCGAATGATATTTTTCGAAATGCGGAAGACAAAACGACGATGTTTTGTTATAATGTAAGCGCAATCACGAGAGAGGAAGAGATGTCGATGAACCAATACATGAAACTGGCCATCCGCGAAGCGGAGAAAGGGATCGCCAAGAATGACGGAGGTCCGTTCGGCGCGGTCATCGTCAAAAACGGAGCCGTCATCGCGAAAGGTCACAATCGCGTCGTCGCCACCCACGNNGATCCGCCGCGCCGCGAAGAAACTGGGAACCTTCGATCTGTCCGGATGCGAACTCTACTCCACCGCCGAACCCTGTCCGATGTGCCTTTGGGCGATCTACTGGGCGAACGTCGACAAGGTCTACTACGGTTGTACCGTGACCGACACCGAGCGGATCGGCTTCCGCGACAAGGAATTCTACGAACTGTCGAAACAAGCCCTCCAGCAGAAGATGACACCGATCGACCGCGACGAATGCCTGAAACTTTTCGACATCTACAATGCCCAAGAAGTCAAAACGAATTACTGATTCTCGATTTCCGAAAACCA
>DMTN01000013.1 GCA_003477305.1 Acholeplasmatales bacterium
GTCGAAGAGCGCCTGATAGAGCGGATCGACCTCTTCGCCGGTGGTCAGGGTGGTCGCATCGGTCGCGGTGGTCCCGGTTCCGGTCGTCGTGAGGCCCGTCGCGTTGTCGGTCGTCACGGGACTTGCGGTTGTCGTAGTCGGCAGCGTGAAACTGCAGGCGGTCAGGAAAACGGCGGCGATAACCGCCGCCAACAAAAGCATGCGTCGCATCATAATCCTCCGTACTTGGCCACATAGGCTTTGAAATCCGCCGGCATGTCCAGGGTGAAATCGAGATCCTTGCCCGTGATCGGGTGTTTCAGGGAAAGCCGATAGCTCAAGAGCATCAGCCGTTCGCCGGTTCGATATTTCGGATTGTAGAGCGGATCGCCGACGACGGCATGGCCGAAGTGCGCGAAATGGACGCGGATCTGGTGCGTCTTGCCGGTTTCGAGTTTGACCCGCACGAGCGTCTTCAGACCGAACTCCTTGACGACTTCGAAGTCGGTGACGGCATCTTCCCCGCTCATCAGGACTTCCCGCTTCATCGACAGTTCGTCGGCTTTTCCGATCGGCAGGTCGATCGTGCCTTCCTTGGCGTCGAGGATGCCCTCGACGATCGCGTAATACTGCCGGTCGATCTTCGCCTTGAGGTCTTCGGAAAGCAGGAACTTGATGAAACGGTTCTTCGCGATGATCATCAACCCGACCGTTTCCTTGTCGAGACGGTTGACGAGATGGATCTTCGCATGGATTCCATGCTTGTCGTAATAGTCGCAGAGCGCATTCATCAGGGTGCCGGTCGGATGGGACTTGGTGATCATCACGGGCATGCCGAAGGCTTTGTTGATGATGAGCAGATACTCGTCCTCGTAGACGATGTCGAGCGGAATCGCTTCCTTGACGATTTCCGGATCGATATCCTCGTCCGGGATGGTGATGCGAAGGGTGTCGCCTTTCTTCACGGAATCGTTCCAGGTCCGCGGCTCGGCGTTGACGACGATGAGTTGTTTTCCGTCCTGCAGCACGAGTTTGTGCGGAATGTTGTTTTCATGCATGAAATCCTTGATCGACGCCGGTTTTTTGATTTTGTACGCGAGTTCCATGAAGACCACGACCTTTCCCTAATATTTTACCATAAATGCGCCCCGTTGTAACATTTTTTAAGGGTCCGAGCCCTCACGCAAATCAAAAAGCGCCCCCTTTTAGGGGACGCTTCGGCGGAACGGATCGTTACTTGAGGTGTTCGGGGTTCAGTCCGTCGAGTTCCGGGACGATGAAGCGGCCGTCCTTGCGGATCAGCCGTCCGTCGAACCAGACTTCACCGCCGCCGTACTCGGGCGTCATGATCAAAACGAGGTCCCAGTGAATCGCCGAATCGTTGCCGTTCGGCGCTTCGGTATAGCAGCGCCCCGGCGTGAAATGGATCGAGCCGGCGATCTTTTCGTCATACAGCGTGTCGCCGACCGGCTTGATCACGAGCGGATTGACCCCGATCGCGAATTCGCCGACGTAGCGGGCGCCTTCGTCGGTATTGAACACCGACTGGAGGAGGTCGTTCTCCTGATCCGCGACGGCATCGACGATGCGGCCGTTTTCAAAGGTCAGGGAAACGTTCGTGAAGACCGTGCCGCGCTGCGCGGAGGGCGCGTTATAGGTGATCTTGCCGTTCACCGAATCGCGGACGGGGGCGGTGAAGATTTCCCCGTCGGGGATGTTGTATTCGCCGGCGCAGGGCACCGCGGGGATGCCCTTGATCGAGAAGGAGAGATCGGTTCCCTTGGCGACGAGGCGGACCCGGTCGGTTTTTTCCATCAGTGTCTTGAGCGGTTTGAAGGCTTCGTTCATGCGCGAATAGTCGACGGTCGAGACGCCGATGATGTAGTCGTAGTAGGCTTCCAGCGACATCCGGTTCTTGTGGGCGCCGCCTTCGGTCGGATAGTTGAGCAGGACCCATTTCTTGGATAGCCGCTTGGCCGTGATCGGGTTCATCTTCTTGGCGATCGCGGTCTTGATCGCCTGCGGGACGTCGGCCTGGACATAGTCCGAGTCGCTGGCGCGGATCGCGATGTAGCAATCGACGTCGTCGAGTTTCCAGTCCATCCAGCGATACTGGCGGTCGAGCGCCTTTTCGGTGGTGGAGAGCGCCGTTTCGCGGGTAATCTCGTCGTCGGACAACTCGACGATCGGGTTTCCGCCGAGACGGCGGATCGTCTTCATCAGTTCGAGGATCAGCGGCTTCGCCTTGATCGTGGCGGAAATCATGACGTTTTCGCCCGGTTGCATGGCGACGGAGTAGGAAACGAGGGTTTCGGCGAGTTTCGTGAGGCGTGGGTCTCTCAGCATGTTCTTTCAGTTCTCCTCATGGATGGATTGGTATTTGGCGTACCAGGCGGCGATGCCTTCGGTCGCAAACGGTTCAACGCGGCGGCGGACTTCGGCCTGCAGGGAGCGGAATTCGGTTTCGAGGATCGCGCACAGGTCGGCGGGATAGCCCATTTCGGCCGCGTGCTTCTTGTATTCGTTCTGATCGAGGACGGTGATCGTCCCGTCGATCGACACCTTCACGTCGAGGTCGTAGTCGATGTACTTGATCGCTTCCTCGTCGACGAGCGCGGGGGAAGACAGGTTGCAGTAATACGAAATCCCTTCGGCTTTGATGATGCCGATGACGTTGTACCAGCGGTTCTTGTAGAAATAGGTGACCGATGGTTCCTTGGTGAACCAGAAACGGCCGTTGGCCTCGACGACCTTGGTGCGGTCGTTGGCGACGATGACGACATCGTCGTCATCGAACAGGACGGTCGCCTGAGACCAGATGCGGTGCAGCGTCGTATCATGCTTGTAACTTTGGACGATGATGGGTTTGCCGACGGAAAGGGCCATGCGGCCACCTCGCTTTCATGACTGTTGAAACCATTATAACAGACAAGCGGCGTTCGCGAACGGAATTTCGCGGAAGCGGCGTCAATCGCGGTCGAGCCAGTCGGCGCCTTTGAGCGTTTCCGGTTCGGTCTGCGACAAGCCGGGATACCCCCGCTGGCGCAATGCTTCGTAGAGCCCGACGCAGACGACGTTCGACAGGTTGAGGCTTCGGACATGGTCGTTCATCGGCAGGCGCAGGCAGAAATCGCGGAATCCGCGCAGAAGGTCTTTCGGCAGTCCGGTCGACTCGCGTCCGAAGACGAGGTAGACATCGGCGGCGGGGACGGTGAAGTCGAAGGCGTCCGGGCTTTTCGTCCCATATCGGGTGAAAAAGGCGTACACGCCGGGATGGGCGGCGTGAAACGTCTCCCAGTCTTTCCAAACGTCGTATTCGACGTGTTCGAGATAGTTGACGCCGTATCGCTTGATGTGCTTCGGATCGAGTTTGAAGCCGAGCGGTTCGATCAGATGCAGCCGCGTTCCCGTCGCGGCGCAGGTCCGCATGACGTTGCCGGTATTCTGGGGAATTTCCGGCTGATACAAAACGACGTGAAGCGCCATCAGTCCCCGACTTCTTCTTTCGCTTCCTGGGTCCGAATCTTCGCCATCACATCCGGGTCGAACGCGTTTTCGCGGAGCATCGCGATTTCGAACTTGTAGGGCGGGAATCCGAGGGCGGGATTGGTCTCGTCGGGAACGTACGGGGTTTCGAGGATTTTCGGAATGGTTTCGAAACGCGGGTGGTGAACGATGCGCGAAAGCGCCGCGAAGCCGATCTGGCCGAAGCCGATGTTGGCGTGACGGTCCTTGTGGGCGCCACGTTCGTTTTTCGAATCGTTGACGTGGAGCACGAGGATGCGGTCGACCCCGACGATCTTATCGTAGACGTCAAGCGTCGCCTCAAAGTCGTCGATCACGTCATAACCGGCATCGTGCGTGTGGCAGGTGTCGAAACAGACGCCGACGCGCGGCGTCGGACCGATCAGCGCCAGCAACAACCCGAGTTCGTCGAAGGAGCGTCCGACTTCGGTTCCCTTGCCGGCCATGCCTTCCAGGGCGATCGCGACGTCGGTGCTTGCGGTTGCGGCGAGGATCTTCTTGACCCCGTCGGCGATCCGTTCGATGCCGGCTTCGGGGCCGTCCTTCATGTGCGCGCCGGGATGGAGGACGATCGTTTTGGCGCCCATCGCGGAGGTCCGCATGACTTCTTCGGTGAGGAAGGAGACGGCGAAGGCGCGCTTCTCGGGGTCGGGGTTGGCGAGATTGACGATGTAAGGCGCATGCACGATCACGGAGGCCGGATCGATGCCGTTTTGCCGCATCAGGTCGATCGCTTCGGGAATCCGCATTTCGCGGACCGGTTTGCGGAAGCTGTTCTGCGGAGCGCCGGTATAGACCATGAAGACGTTCGCGCCATAGGAAAGAGCTTCTTTGACGCTTCCGAGGTATTGGTCTTTTCCCCCGAGTCCGACGTGGGATCCGAGGAGGAGGCTCATCGCTGTCCCCGTTTCTTCCGGATCACCTTTTTGGCGAGTTCGATGTCTTCGCGGAGTCTGCGCTTATAGCCGGGCTTGACCTTGGCCGGGACGAGGATGTTGCGGCGGACGACGCCTTCGACCTGTCCGGGTTTGTAGGAACGCTGGGTGCGTTCGCGGCGGTTTTTGGCGTCGACGAACTGGCGGTCCTTGATTTCCTTGTATTCGGCAACGATCCCTTTGGTCTCGAGTTTGTTCAGATAGGCGTCGTCGGCGAACTCATATAGCGACACGACGATGCCATCCTTGTTCATCCGGCCGGTCCGGCCGGAACGGTGGATGTAGAACTCCGGATCGGAGGGCAGTTCGTAGTTCACGATGTGGGAGATGCCGGCGATGTCGATGCCGCGCGAGACGATGTCGGTGGCGACGACGTATTGGTAGTCGAGTTTTCGGATCCCGGCGACGATCGTGCGGCGTTTGCGCGCCTCGAGGCCGCCGTGGATCAGGGCGACGTTCAGTTTCTTTTCGAGCAGGCGCTGATACACTTCGTCGGCCGATTCCTTGGTATTGCAGAAAATCAGGCAGAGGAACGGGTTGATGCACGCAAGGACTTCCGGCAAGATTTCCTGACGCGGTTTTTCGCGTGTCTTGATGAACCAGTGCTTGATGTCAAGCGAGTCGATGTCCATGCTCTTGACGTCGATGAAGTCCGGATTTTTGAGGTATTTGCGCAAAAACGGCTGGATCTTCTCGGGAATGGTCGCCGAAAAAACGAGCGTCTGCAGGTTCGGGCTCATCGCGCCGGCAACCATGTCGACGTCTTCGAGGAAGCCTTCGTCGAGCGTCATGTCGGCTTCGTCGACGACGAAGGTGCGGACGTGATGGACATCCAGAGCGAGTTCTTTTTTGACGAGGTCGCGCAGTTTGCCGGGGGTCCCGACAACGATCTGCGGCTGGGCGCGTCCGAGACGGGCGACTTCTTCCGAACGATCGGTGCCGCCGGTGTAGAGCCGGATGTCGATCGGCAGCGGCGATTTGTCGGCGATCTGGCGGGCGAAGTCGTGGATTTGGCGCGCGAGTTCGCGGGTCGGCGCGGAAATGAGGACCTGCAGCGTCGGCGAAGCGGCGTTGAGCGCCTGGAAGATCGGGATCAGATAGCTGTGGGTCTTGCCGGTGCCGGTGGCCGATTTGACGACGAGATCGCGGCCGGCCGTGATCTTCGGGATGACGTCCTTCTGGACCTGGGTGAGTTCTTTGAATCCGAGCTCTTCGAGCGCGGCGTTGATGAACGGTTTGTACGTAAACATGTCTTGCACCAAACTTTCCATATGAAATTCATACAATTTATTATATAATAAAACCGTCCCAAAGTAAACGAATACGGGAGGTATGCCATGAGAGTTCTGCCCATCACGCCCCGCGGCTACTGCCACGGCGTCGTTTCCGCGATTTCCGCGGTGAACCAATGCCTCGCCGATATGTCCGTCCCGCGTCCGATCCATCTTTTGGGAATGATCGTCCACAATCGTTTCGTCGTCGAACGTTTCGCCGCACAGGGGGTCGTCGTCCTCGATTCCTCCGAGAAATCCCGTCTCGAACTGCTCGACGGCGTTTCATCCGGAACGGTCGTCGTGACCGCCCACGGCGTCGGCGACGACGTCTATGCGAAAATCGCCGCCAAAAAACTCCACCTCGTCGATGCGACCTGCCGCGACGTGCGACGGACGCACGATGAAATCAAGGAACGCATCGCCCGCGGCGACGCCGTCCTCTTCGTCGGAAAGCAGGGCCACCCCGAGACGGAAGGCGTCCTCGCCATCCCCGGCGTCCTCCTCATCGAAAACCTCGATCAGGCGCGGACCCTTCCCTTCCCCGCCGCACCCCTGTTCATCGCCAACCAGACCACCTTCTCGATCAAGGACATCGTCCCGATCGTCGAAGCGATCCAAACACGACGTCCCGACGCCGAAGCCGGCGCCGAGATCTGCGATGCCACCCGCAGGCGCCAGGAGGCGGTCGCAAGCGACGCCGTCGGAGTCGACCTGCTCCTCGTCGTCGGCGATCCGCATTCAAACAATACCAACAATCTCGTCCGCATCGGCCGCGACGTCGCCGGTGTCCATACCGAGCGGATCGAATCTTCCGCCGACATCGAGCCGGCCTGGCTCGAAGGGATTGCGTCGGTCGCCGTGACCTCCGGCGCCTCGACGCCGACCGACGTGACCGCCGCGGTGATCGCGTTTCTCCGTCACTACGACGAATGCGGCGTTCCCGACATCGGAAAAAGTTGCGACTCCCGCTGATTTAACGCTTTCTTTTTCGGTTCAGGTATTGTATAATGTAAAAAGCGATATATCGTCATTGAGGTGAACACCATGTCCCAGAACAAGAGCAAGCCGAAACCCGCCAACGTCGAACGGGAAATCAAAACCTTCAACCCCACCAAAAGCAAAGTCGGCAAGATCATCATCCTGATCCTCGCCTTTGGTTTCTTCGCGTCGATCCTGATCACGGCCATCGTCCAGATCGTCAATTATTTCAGCGAAATCTAAAGTTTCCAGATAAAACGTCCTTCGGAATTTTTTCCGGAGGACGTTTTTTCTACATATTGAGCAAGAGTTCCTGTGCCGAGGCGATCCCGGCGGCGGAGCCCTTCATTCCCGAGAGCATCTCGGCGATCGTTGTGACGCGTTCCTCGAACGAGAGCGTCGCGGCGTCGGCGACGGTGCGGCCCTTCGTCTCGCGTTTCGTGACGTGGATCTGACGGTCGCCCGCGGCGACCACCTGCGGGACGTGGCTGATCGCGATCACCTGGCACGCGGCCGATACGCTTTTGATCTTGCGGGCGATCTGCTTTGCGACGATGCCCGAGATGCCGGTGTCGATTTCATCGAAGACGATCGCCGACAGGTCCTGGCTCTTGACGAAAATCGACTTGAACGCCAGCATCACGCGACTCATCTCTCCGCCCGATGCGGTTTTCGAGAGCGGTTTCGGCGGCTCGCCCAGATTCGTCGAAATCAGGAAATCGACACGGTCGACGCCGGTTTCGAGGAAGACGTCGGCGTGGTCGGGATCGGTCGGGGCGTCACCGGAAAACACGATCGAGAAGCGCGTGCCAGGCAGGCACAGTTCGCCGAAGACGACCATCAGTTCCGTTTCGATGCGCTTGGCGATCTCGCGGCGGACCGTCGTAAGTTCGGCGGCGCGCGATGCCGCGTCCACAAAGGCGACGTCGCGGGCGGCTCGCGCCTTGTCGAGATATTCGTCGAAATTGTCGTTTCGGTCGATCGCGGCGGCGCGTTCGGACCGCAGATCGACGAGTTCGGGGATTGTCTTCTTGTATTTGCGGCAAAGTTCCTCAATCGCAGCCAGACGGGTTTCGACCGCGGTGAAGCGGGTTGCGTCGAAATCGAGTTCGCGGAGTGCTTTGTCCAGTTCGTTCTTGATGTCGTCGAGTTCGTAATAGGCGTCGCGGACGCGCTCCTTGCGGCGGGCGAAAGCTTCGCCGAATGAAGCGAGCCGTTCGAGTTCGGATCCGGCGTCGTACAGGTTTTCCAATAACGCCGTTTCATCGAAGAGGCGTTTGGCTTCGCGCAGCGAGGCGTCGATCTTGTCGAAGTTGGCGAGCAGGTCGCGTTCCTCGAGAAGTTTTTTCGGTTCGTCCGGATCGAGTCCGAAGCGGTCGAGTTCGTCGAGTTGATGCCGGTAGAGATCGAGCCGTCCCGCGAGTTCGTCCTTGGCTTTCACAAGATCGCGGAAAGCGCCGAGGCTGGCGTGATACGTCGCAAGCGCGGCGAGGTACGCCAAACGATAGCGGGCGGTCACGTCGGGCTTGAAGCCGTCGATCAGATCGAGATAGTTCGCCGGATCGATTAGCCTCTGACTGTCGAACTGGGTATGGACGTCGATCATCCGAGCGGCGATTTCCTTGAGTTGCGCGAGCGTGACGACGGTGTCGTTCACGCGGATCGGATTGTTGCCTTTCGCCGTGATCTCGCGGCGGATGTTGATCTTGCCGCCGGGAGACTCGATTCGGTATTTGTCGAGGATCGCGGCCAAACGGTCGCCGCCGGCGGAAAAGACGGCGACGATCTCCGCCTTGTCGGCGCCCGAACGGATCATTTCGGAATTGGCGCGTTCGCCGGCGATGAGCGAGATGGCGTCGATGATGAGGCTCTTGCCGGCGCCGGTTTCGCCCGTCAGGACGGTCATGCCGGCGTCAAACGAAAGGTCGATATGGTCGATGATGGCGAAATTGCGGACGGACAACGTTTCGAGCACGGACCCTCATTCCCCTTTCGGTGTTGCGTTCATCACTTTGACTGGATCAATGTTTGGATCCGAAGCAGCATCGATGCATCGTCGAGGCCATAGAGACGATAGAGTTCATCGACCTTTCCGTGTTCGATATAGCGGTCGGGAAGGGCGATGACGTGGAAATCGGAAACGGGCAGTCCGGTCGCAAACGCCGCCGAGGTCATCATCGAGGCGAGTCCGCCGGCTTCGACGACGTCTTCGAGGACGAGCGTCGGGAGTCCGGAACGGCAGATTTCCGCGACGCAGGAAAGATCGAGCGGTTTGAGGAAGCGGGCGTCATAAAGCCGCACCGGCAGTTCGTGCTTGGCGACGAGGGCGGCCATCCGGCGGAGATTGTCGCCGTACGCGACGAGATTGATCTTGCCTTCGCTTGTGATCCGGCGCCACGACGGCGTCAAGACCGGTTCGCCGCCGCGATCATCGAGCAGTTCTTGGGAGGCGTTCGAATAGCGGACCGCGACCGGACCGGTCGCGACGTCAAAGGCGTAGTCGAGCAGTCGCGTCGCTTGTGCCGCATCGGCGGGCTGGACGATCGTCAGGTTGGGCAGATGGCCGAGATAGCTGACGTCAAAGACCCCGTGATGGGTGTCGCCGTCCTCGCCGACGAGACCGGCGCGATCGATTCCGAAGACCACGTGCAGGTTCTGCCGGCAGACGTCATGGTTGACCTGATCGTACGCCCGCTGCAGAAACGACGAATAGATCGGCGCGAAGACCGGCATGCCGTTGAGCGCGAGTGCGGCCGAAAAGCAGGCGGCGAATGCCTCGCAGATGCCGACGTCGATGAGCCGGTCGGGGTACTTCGCCTGAAACGCGACGAGCTCGGATCCGGCCACCATCGCCGGAACGACGACCTTGAACGGTTTCCCCTGATCGGCCCGGCGCATCAGCCAGTCGCTCACAATACTACTCCAGGAGTGGATGTTTTCCGCTTTTTTCGTTTTCGGAAGTCCGGTGAAAGGATCAAACGGCTTCACACCGTGCCAGGAACCGATGCGATCGTCCTCGGCGGGCTGATAGCCTCTGCCCTTCTGGGTGACGACGTGGAGGACGCACGGACGGTTGAGGTTTTTGGCCATCTCGAGGCTCCGTACGAGCTTTTTCATGTCGTGGCCGTCGATCGGTCCGAAGTATTTGAAACCGAAGTCGTCGAAGATCGTCGTGTTCGAGGCGAGCTGCCGCAGCATCATCGCCAATTTGTCTTTCCAGACATGCAGAAACCGCGGCAGCCGCCGGCTCCGCTTGACGGCGGTCCGGTAGGACTTCGACGTTCGCATCGAGGTGAGCAGTTTCGCAAACGTTCCGACGTTTTCGGAAATCGACATCTCGTTGTCGTTCAAGACGATAATCGGCGCAAGATCGCTCCGCTGTCCGAGGAAATTGAGCGCCTCGAACGAAAGACCGCTGTTGAGCGATCCGTCGCCGACGAGGGCGACCGTGCGGCCTTTTCCGCCTTGGGCGACGCGGATCGTTTCAAACCCCGCCGCGGCCGCGAGGGCGGTCGAGGAATGACCGGCTTCCCAGACGTCGTGGATCGATTCGGAACGCTTCAGGAATCCGGACAATCCGCCGAATGCCCTGAGCGTCGGAAACAGCGGGGCGCGGCCGGTCAGGATCTTGTGCGCGTAGGCCTGGTGGCCGGTATCGAAAACGATACGGTCTCGCGGCGTGTCGAAAACGTAGTGCAGCGCCAGGATCAGGTCCGTGGCGCCCAGGCTGGAGGAGAGGTGCCCGCCGGTGCGGCTTACCCCCTCCACGATCAGCCGGCGCACCTCGCCGGCCAGGGCGGGCAGGTCGGCGAGCGGCAGGCGCTTGAGGTCGGAGGAGTTCTTGATGCCGTCGAGCAGGGCCATCAGTTGTCCCTCCTGCAGGCGAAAGCGGCCAGGGCGGCCAGGGCCTCGAGGGCCTTTCGGTCGCCGCGCACTTTGCGCAGGTTCGCCAGGGCGCTCCGCAGGTAGGCCTCGGCCTTGAGGCCGGCGGCCTCCACCCCCAGCAGAGAGGCGTAGGTGAGCTTTCGGTTGCGGGCGTCGCTGCCGCTC
>DMTN01000001.1 GCA_003477305.1 Acholeplasmatales bacterium
ACTGCTCGGCAAGGGCGACATGCTTCTGTCGGAAAACGGCCTCATCCGCCGTCTGCAGGGCGTCTTCCTGTCCACCGACGAAACCGAACAGATCACCACGTTCATCAAGAACCAGGCCTATCCGGCCTATCTGTTCACGCACGAGTCGCTCATCAAGAGCGGCAAGAACGCCGAAGAAGCCGCCGAACTCGACGACCTCTTCGCGGCCGTCGCGCGCTATGTCGTGGCCGAGGAGCGCTGCTCGCTCAACAAGATCACGCAGGAGTTCGGCGTCGGCTTCAACCGCGCGACGCAGATCGTCTCCTCGCTCGAACTCTACGGCGTCGTGACGGCGAATGTCGGCACGAAACCGCGCGAAGTGTTGATCACCCCCGAAAAACTCGAGGAGATTCTGATGAAACTGGGACGGAGATGACGTCATGACCGATGAAATCGAACGTCTTCCGGAGGCACCCGACGCCGCGCCGGCCGATCCCGCGCCGGTCGATTTGGCGGCGGCCGCGGAAGATGCCGCGCTGATCAAGAAGGCGGAGCGCAAGATGCTGTCCTTCGCGATCGCCGCGGCGGTCGTGATCCTGATCGCGATCCTGCGCCAGGGACAGCGTCTCTTCATCTTCAACTTTACCGCCGCGAACCTGAACGTGACCCCGGCGAGTCTGTTTTTCAGTTACCTCACGTATGCGTTTCTCTTGTTCACGGGCGGATATGCGATCTTCTTCTACGTCGTCTTGCGCCGGCGCCGCGGTCTGGATCCCGCGGCGGCGGCACAGTCGTTTCCGCACTTCAAGAAGCGCTACGACCTGTTCGATCTGCTCGGCGTGATCCCCGGATTTCTCGCGGTGGTCGTCATCGCCAACGCCTTCCTCGTCTCGCCGGCCGTCGTCGACGGACCGTCGATGGAACCGACGTTCTTTGAAGGGGACGCGGTCGTCGTCTACCACGGACCGGGCCTCGAATACGCCGCCGGGGACATCGTCATCATCGAGCGCACCGACAAACTGCTCATCAAGCGCCTGATCGGTCTTCCCGGCGATCATATCACCGTATCGTCGGCGGGGGTCTATCTGAACGGGACCCTGATCGAACCGTACATCGCCGATTTCCATGTTCCGCTCGATCTCGAAATCCCCGAGGGGTATTGCTTCGTCCTCGGCGACAACCGCACGCAAAGCAACGACAGCCGCTATTTCGGACTCATTCCCGAAAGCAGTCTGCTCGGCAAGGTCGTCGTCAAGATCGATTTGTTCTGACCCATCCTTGAAAGGAGGGAAAACATGAAACAGATCCAATGGTTCCCCGGACACATGGCGAAAGCCAGACGTCTGGTGGAAGAAAAACTCGGACTCGTCGACATCGTTTTCGAACTCCTTGACGCCCGGATCCCCGTATCGTCGGCGAACCCGATGCTCGGCGAAATCATCAAGAACAAGCCGCGCCTGATCATCCTCAACAAGGCCGATCTCGCGGATCCGAAGGACGTGGCCGACTGGATCGGCCATTTTCGCAGAAACGGCCGGGCCGCGGTGGCGACGAATTCGCTCACCGGCGACCCGAAACCGGAAATCATCCGAGAAGCCCGCATCGCCCTTCGCGAACAACTGGCGAAGGACATCGAGCGCGGCATGCAGGAGCGGTCGATCCGGGCGCTCGTCGTCGGCATTCCGAACGTCGGGAAGTCGCAGTTCATCAACCGCCTCGCCGGACGCTCCGCCACCCAGACCGGCGACAAGCCGGGCATCACCAAGAAGCAGCAGTACGTGCGCGTCGCCGACGAGCTCGAACTGCTCGACAACCCCGGCATCCTCTGGCCGAAGTTCGACGATCCCAACGTTGGGATGAACCTCGCGCTCCTCGGCTCGATCAAAGACGAAATCCTGCCGCTCGAAGAAGTCGTCCAGGCCGGCATCCGCCTCCTGCATCGCGACTATCCCGGCGTGCTCGAAGCGAGATATTCGCTTGAGCATGTGAATCCCGACGATTTCGTCGGCACGCTCGATGCGATCGGGCGCCGCCGCGGCTGTCTGATTGCCGGGCACGGCATCGACTACGAACGCGTGATCCGGCTTTTCCTCTATGATCTCCGCAACCAGAAGTTCGGTTGCATCACGTTTGAAAAAGCGCCTGTCGATGGACGCGTTTGAAGCATCGCTGCTGGCGACCGGCCTTCGCTTCATTTGCGGCGTCGACGAAGTCGGCCGCGGGCCGCTGGCCGGCCCGGTTGTCGCCGGTGCGGTCATCCTGAATCCCGCCGATCCGATCGAAGGCATCGACGATTCGAAGAAACTCAGCGCGAAAGCGCGAGACCGGCTCGCCGACCAAATCAAGCAACGGGCGCTCGCCTGGGCGACCGCCTACGTCTGGGAAAACGAGATCGACGACATCAATATCTACCAGGCGTCAAGAAAAGCGATGCTTTTGGCCATCGACAAGCTTCCGATCCGGCCCGAGCACATCCTTTCCGATGCGATGCCGCTTCCCGGCTGCGGGATACCGTTTTCCGCGATCATCCACGGCGACGCGCTGTCCGCGTCGATCGGAGCCGCCTCGATCATCGCCAAAGTCGAACGCGACGCCTTCATGGACGGGATGGACCGCCTCTATCCGGGCTATGGATTTCATCAAAACAAGGGATATCCGACCCCTGAACACCTTGCGTCGCTTCAGCGCCTCGGCGCCTGTCCGATCCACCGCCGGACCTACGCACCGGTCCGCGCCGTCCTGCATCGCCAGTTTACGCTCGACTTGGAAGGGAGAACGCCATGAAACCGATCAAAGCCGTCATCTTCGACCTCGACGGGACCCTGCTCGACACGATCGAGGACATCGCCGATTCGATGAACCGCGCGTTGTTCTATTTCGGCTTGAAATCGTATGACGTCGCCGCCTACAAACGGTTCGTCGGACGCGGCGTCGATCATCTCGTCGACGCCGTCCTCGACGGCACCGGGATGACCGGGAAGACGTGGAACGCGGTCCGCCGCATGTATCTCAAGACCTATGCCGAATGGCAGCGGCGGAAAACCCGTCCCTATCCCGGCATCGTCGAAACGGTCGCCGCCTTGAACGCCGCGGGGATTGCCTGCAACGTGCTTTCCAACAAACCCGATGTCGATACGAATGCCGTGATCGAACACTATTTCGCACCGGATACGTTCGTCCATGTGGTCGGACAGAAACCGGGGTATCCCGTCAAACCCGATCCGCGTTCGGCGAACGAGATCATTTCCGCTCTCGGCCTTGCGACGGATGAAATCCTATATGTCGGCGACACCGGGACCGACATGGAGACCGCCAAGAACGCCGGGCTCGTATCGGTCGGTGTTTTGTGGGGATTTCGAGATGCTTCCGAACTGCGCGAAAGCGGCGCGGTCCACATCATCGCCCGTCCCGCGGAACTGATCAACCTGATCGAAAGGAGCGCCTTCGCATGATCCTGACGCTCAATCAACTCCTCGAAACCGACCTTCGCGGAAAAACCGTGGTCTTCGAGACCGATACGGTCTACGGCCTCGGTTGCCTGCTTGCGGACAAGGACGCCGTGAGGCGCATCTATGAAATCAAAAACCGCGAAGCCGTCAAGCCGATGGCGATCCTCGCGGCCAACATCGCGCAGGTCGCACCGCTCGTCATCGATTTCACGCCGGCCGAAGCGGTCGCAAAAAAATATTGGCCCGGCGCGCTCACGCTGGTTCTGCCCAAGTCGTCCCTGGTTCCCGACTACGTCACTTCCGGACTTTCCACGGTGGGAATCCGGATTCCCGGCAGTCCGGTCGCCATCGCCATCCTCGAGCGGTTCGGACCGATGGTCGTGACCTCGCTCAATCTCTCGCACGAACCCGCGATCCTGTCCTGGGCGGATGCCGCACGCTATGACGGCGTCGCCGACTACCTCGTCCCAGGTCCCGACCTGCACGGCGTCGCCTCGACGGTGTACGATCCGATCGCCAAGCGGACGCTCCGCCAGGGCGCGGTCACGATCTCCGGCTGAGCCGAAATTCTCCGTTGCTTTCCCGAATCGTTCTGCTATAATGATTGTGAACAGCGTACGGACCGTGAAAACCGGTCTGAAAGGGGTGCGTTCATGAAAATCGCCATCGGTTCCGATCACGCGGGGTTTCCCTACAAGGACCCGATCGTCGCGCGGCTGAAAGAACGGGGCATCGACGTCATCGACGTCGGCACCGCTTCGACCGCTTCGACCGATTATCCGATCTACGCCTTCCGCGTCGCCGACGCGGTCGCAGCGAAGCACGCCGATCTCGGCGTTCTCATCTGCGGAACCGGCATCGGGATGTCGATCGCCGCGAACAAGGTACAAGGCATCCGCGCCGGCGCCGTACAGTCCGCTTTCGCGGCTTCCGCAGTGCGCGAACACAACGACTGCAACGTCCTGTGCGTCGGGTCCCGCACGAACACCCTCCCCGAAGTCCTGTCGTTCGTCGACGCCTGGCTCGACGCGACGCCGGCGACGGGCGAGCGCCACACCAAACGCATCCGCATGATTTCCGATTACGAAGGGGGAAACAAGTGACATGGGAAAACTGACGATCATCAATCATCCGCTCATCGAACATAAGCTCGCCATCATCCGCAACAAGGCCACCGACACGAAGACGTTCCGCGAGAACGTCAACGAGATCGGCAGCCTCGTCACCTACGAGATCACGCGTGACCTGACGACCCGTCCGGTCGAAGTCGAGACCCCCATCTGCAAGACGATCTGCCAGGTCCTCGCCAAGGAAGTCGTGATCGTGCCGATCCTCCGCGCCGGTCTCGGCATGGTCGACGGCATCCAGCTCGTGATCCCGACCGCGAAGATCGGCCACATCGGCCTTTACCGCGACGAGAAGACCCTACTTCCGCACGAATACTACGTCAAGCTTCCCAAGGAAATCGTCGATGCGACCATCCTCGTCGTCGACCCGATGCTCGCGACCGGCGGATCCGCCATCGTCGCGATCAACCACATCAAGGCCCGCGGCGGAAAAGACATCCGCTTCGTCGGCCTCGTCGGCTGTCCCGAAGGCATCAAGGCGCTGCGCGCCGCCCATCCGGACGTCGACATCTATCTCGTCAAGGAAGATGAGCGACTGAACGAGGTCGGATACATCGTCCCCGGACTCGGCGACTGCGGCGACCGCCTCTTCGGCACCCGCTGACCTCAAGGAGGATCTGTCGATCTTCCTTTTTGTTCCGTTCGGGCGGGACGATTTACTTTCAGCAAGGCTTTTTAAATAAATGCCATCGAACCCATGAAACGAGGTCGTTATCCATGTTCCATTCCATCAACGCATCCATGACCCAGACGGGGAGCCGCTGATGCTTGCGCGCGGCTTCCAGATCGTCACGACCTGGGCGGACAAGGACGTCCGCCTGCCCGAACGCTCGACCGCCTATTCGGCCGGCTACGACATCGCCGCCGCCGAGACCATCATCATCCCCGCGAAGGGGACGGCCGTCGTACCGACCGGCATCAAGGCCTACATGCTTCCGGACGAAGTGCTGCAGGTCTACGCCCGCAGTTCGCTTTCCAAGAAGAAGGGCCTGATGCTCGCGAACTCCGTGGGCATCATCGACGGCGACTATTACAACAACGCCGACAACGAAGGCCACATCCAGCTCCACGTCTACAATTTCTCGGAGATTCCCGTGACGCTTGCGAAAGGCGAGCGGTTCTGCCAGGGCGTCTTCCAGAAGTTCCTCGTCGTCGACGCCGAGCCGCCGGTCACGCAGGTCCGCAAGGGCGGGCACGGCTCGACCGGTTACTGAGACCTCGCGCAGGCGCAAATTGTGCTTGCTTTATCGGCGAATTTTTGTTAGAATATTCACGCCGCAAAAAATACACACACCGACGAGCAATTCGCCAAGAGCCGGACATCCGGAGGCGATAGCGATGACCTCGGTGGAGGCAAAATCGAAAACAGGAGGATTCAAAAGCAATGGGCGTTATTTCAATGAAAAGCCTGCTCGAAGCAGGCGTGCATTTCGGACACCAGACGCGGCGTTGGAACCCGAAGATGGCCAAGTACATCTTCACCTCGCGCAACGGTATCCACATCATCGATCTTCAGAAGACGAGTGATTGCCTCGACATCGCCTACAAGGCCATGTTCGACATCGTCGCCGCCGACGGCAAAGTGCTGTTCGTCGGTACCAAGAAGCAGTCCATGGAGCCGGTTCGCGACGAAGCGAAACGCGCCAATCAGTACTATGTCGACAAGCGCTGGCTTGGCGGCACGCTCACCAACTTCAAGACGATCAAGAAGTCGATCAAGAAACTCCAGGATCTCTACAAGATGGAAAAGGACGGCACCTTCGCCGTTCTGCCGAAGAAGGAAGTCATCGGTCTCCGCAAGGAAATGGACCGTCTCGAAAAGTTCCTCGGCGGCATCAAGGACATGAAGAACCTGCCTCAGGCGCTTTTCATCATCGACCCGCGCAAAGAAGGCAACGCCATTCTCGAAGCCCGCAAACTCGGCATCCCCGTCTTCGGCATCGTCGACACCAACTGCGACCCCGATGACGTCGACTATATCATCCCCGCCAACGATGACGCGCTCCGTTCGGTCAAGCTGATCGTCTCGAAGATGGCCGACTCGATCGTCGAAGCCCTCGGCGGCGCCGCCGGCGGCGTCCCGCCTGTCGCTTCCGACACTGCCGCCGAAGTCAAACCGGCCGCCGTCAATCCCGTCGAAGTGAAAGCCCCCGAAGCGAAACCCGCTCCTGCCCCGGCTCCCGTTCGCGTCACCCCGGCTCCCGCTGCTGCCGCTGTGGCTCCCGCTGCTGCCGTTGNNCCCGCTGCTGCCGTTGTGGCTCCCGCTCCCGCCGCTGCGGTTTCCGCTCCCGCTGCCGTGACCGACGTTTCCGACCTCTCCTCGAAGACGGTCAAGGAACTGCTCCAAATGGCCAAGGACCGCGGGATCACGATCACATCCGCGATGCGCAAGGCCGAAATCATCGAAGCCTTGAAATAACCTGAATCGGGAGCTGGAAACAGCTCCCTTTTTTGAAGAAATTCCGGGCAATGATTGTTTATGCTACCGCTTTGTGTTAATATTACTATAGAATGTTCAGGAGGAATCAACCATGGATATTACAGCAAATATGGTCAAAGAACTACGTGACAAGACCGGTGCCGGCATGATGGACTGCAAGAAGGCCCTGACCGCCACCGAAGGAGATATGGCGAAAGCGATCGACTGGCTCCGTGAAAAGGGCATCGCCAAAGCCGAAAAGAAAGCATCCCGCATCGCCGCCGAAGGACTCGCCGACATCGCCGTATCAGGCGACAAGGCCGTCGTTTTCGAAGTGAACTGCGAAACCGATTTCGTCGCCCATGGCGACAAATTCGCCGCCTTCGTCGCCAAAATCGGCGCCGCCATCGTCGCTTCGAACGCCGAATCGAACGAAGCCGCGCTCGAAGTCGCCTATAACGGTAAAACGATCCGCGAATTCCTGCTCGAAAACGTCGCCGTCATCGGCGAAAACATCACCCTTCGCAACGTCACCGTCTTCCATAAGACGGCGGATCAGCATTTCGGCGTCTACAAGCATATGGGCGGCAAGATCGTCACCCTGACCATTTTGAACGGCGGCAGCGACGAAGCCGCCAAGGACGTCGCGATGCACGCCTGCGCGATGAACCCGCGTTACCTCGCCCCCGCCGACATTCCCGCCGACGTGATCGCCCACGAACGCCAGGTTCTCCAAGCCGAAGCGCTGAACGAGAACGCCGCGAACCCCAAGCCGAAGCCCGAACAGATCATCGTCAAGATGGTCGAAGGCCGTCTTTTGAAGGGCCTGAAGGAAAACTGCCTCATCAACCAGCCGTTCGTCAAGAACCCGGATCAGTCGGTCGATGAATACGTCCGAAGCAAAGGCGCTTCCATCGTCTCTTTTAACCGTTTGGCCATGGGCGAAGGCATCGAAAAGAAAGTCGAGAATTTTGCGGAAGAAGTCATGTCGCAAATCAAGTGATTTTGGCACGAAATCGAAGGACACCCAATCGTGTCCTTTCTTTCTAGGATGAAACGGAGGATGAATCATGGCTAAGAAACGCGTACTCATCAAGCTCAGCGGCGAAGCGCTCGCCGGCAAGAACGGCGTCGGCATCGATCCTTTGGTCGTCAAGAAGATCGCCCGGGAGATCAAGGCCGCCTATGACCTGGATGTCGCGGAACTCGCGGTCGTCGTCGGCGGAGGCAACATCTTCCGCGGCAAGCTTGCGGCGGAAATGGGCATCGACCGCGCCAGCGCCGATTACATGGGCATGATCGGGACGATTCTGAACGCGCTCGCGCTCCAGAATTCGCTCGAAGCCCTCGGCCTCGACACCCGCGTCATGTCCAGCCTCAACATCCCCGAAGTCGCCGAGCCGTACATCCGGCGCAAGGCGATCAGCCATCTCGACAATCACCGCGTCGTGATCTTCGGCGGCGGCACCGGGAATCCCTATTTCTCGACCGACACCACCGCCGCGCTGCGCGCCGCGGAAATCGACGCCGAGATCATCTACATGGCGAAGAACGGCATCGATGGCGTCTACGACAAAGATCCCAGAACCAATCCCGACGCCGTGAAATTCGCCGTCCTCGCCCACGCCGACGTTCTCCAGAAGGAACTCCACGTGATGGATTCGACGGCGGCGGCGCTGTGCAACGACAATGACATCGACATCTGCGTGTTCGACATGAACGTCGAGGGCAACATCAGCCGCGCCATCCTCGGCCAGAAAATCGGCACGTTGATCAAAAAGTAACGCACCAATCGAAGGAGGAAACGCCATGCCTGATTTGCTGGAATTGCAACCGGAAGAAGTATTGATGGAATGCGAAGAGCGGATGGAACTGGCCATCGTCGCGCTTCACAAGGAATTCACCACCGTCCGCAGCGGACGCGCGAATCCCAAGATGTTCGAACGCGTGACGGTCGACTATTACAGCGTCGAAACGCCGATCAACCAGGTCGCCGCCATCACCTCCCCCGAAGGGAACCAGATCTACGTCAAGCCCTATGACAAGAGTCTTGTGAACAAAATCGAAAAAGCGATCCTCGCCGGCAACTTCGGCATCACTCCCGTCAACGACGGCATGGGCGTCCGCCTGGTTTTTCCGGCGCTCACCGAGGAACGCCGCCGCGAAGCCGTGAAGAGCATCCGCAGGATAGCCGAAGAAATCAAGAACGGCATCCGCAGCATCCGCCGTGACGCGATCGAAAAAGTCAAGAAACTCGAGAAGGAAGCCCATCTGCCGGAAGACGATTCGAAATACTGGCAGGACGAAGTCCAGAAGCTGACCGACAAGTTCAACCTCAAGATCGAACAGGTGACCGACGACAAGGAACGCGAAATCATGCACATCTGATAAGACGAGAAATCGTCTTATTATTTTTCCCCTTTCTTCCTTTTTTTGTGATTTTATCTTTATATAGGTAAATCAATTGCGTTTAGAACTGGAAGTAACACCCGGGAAAAA
>DMTN01000037.1 GCA_003477305.1 Acholeplasmatales bacterium
TGGTTCGGCGACGGTCTCCTCAAGGCGACCTGCACGGCCGAAGGTGAAGACGGAATCCGCCAATTCACCTTCGCCTATGAAGGCCTCTTTCTCGAACTCCTCGACCGCCTCGGGGAGATGCCGCTGCCGCCGTACATCCATGAAAAACTCGTTGACCGCGACCGCTACCAGACCGTCTATTCGAAGGTCGTCGGCTCGGCCGCTGCGCCGACCGCCGGACTCCACTTCACCCCCGAGCTGCTCGATCGGCTCCGGGCGAAAGGCGTCATCGTCGTATCGATCACGCTTCACGTCGGACTTGGGACGTTCCGCCCCGTTTCGGTCGAGGATGTCACGACCCACAAGATGCATTCGGAATTCTATCGGGTCTCGGCCGCAGCCGCTGCGACGCTTTCCGCCGCGAAGGCGGAAGGTCGCCGGATCATCGCCGTCGGCACGACGACGACGCGGACGCTGGAGTCGGTCATGGCCAAGTTCGGGCAGTTCGCCGAGGCGTCCGGATGGACCGATATCTTCATCTATCCGGGATTCGTCTACCGCGCGATCGACGGTCTCATCACCAATTTCCATCTCCCTAAATCGACGCTCATCATGCTTGTTTCGGCCTTCGCCTCGAAAGCGATCATCCTGAACGCATACGCCGCCGCAATCGCTGAAAAGTATCGGTTCTTCTCGTTCGGCGATGCGATGCTGCTATTACCGTCAAAACGCTAAGAACGTCCTAAGTGCGCCGTTTTCCGTTTCATCCGCAGAGCGAACTCACCTCGCCCTGACGTTGCAAATCGCTTCGAATGTAGTATAATGATATCGACCTTCAGGAGGTATTCCCATGGAAAAAAAAGTTCTCGTCGAAATTTCCGCACGTCACGTGCACGTGTCCCCGGCCGCGCTTGAAACGCTGTTCGGCCCCGGATATCAGCTCACCGTCAAAAAACCGTTGTCCCAGCCCGGACAGTACGCCGCCGAAGAGCGCGTCACCGTCGTCGGTCCGAAGAAGGAAATCGCGGGCATTTCGATCCTCGGCCCGGTCCGCAAGGACACCCAGATCGAAATCTCGCTCACCGATGCCCGCACGATCGGCATCCTCGCGCCGGTCCGCGAATCGGGTGACATCAAGGCCAGCGCGCCGTGCCGGATCATCGGTCCGAAAGGCGAAATCACGATTTCCGAAGGCGTCATCATCGCCAAACGCCACGTCCATCTCACCCCGGCCGACGCCGCGGCCTGGGGTCTCGCGGATAAAGAGAAAGTCCTTGTCCGAATCGAAACCGACGGCCGCTCGCTCATTTTCGGCGATGTCGTCTGCCGCGTCCGCGCCGATTTCGCGACGGCGATGCACATCGATACCGACGAAGGCAACGCCGCCGGCATTTCCGGCGTCGTCTACGGGACGATCCTCTGATCCCGCAGGGTTCCCAAGTCATGCCGTTTTCGTTCGACGTCCTCCGCGCTTCGCGGGAAACGAAGGCCCGCATCGGCGTCCTTCATACCGCCCACGGCGATTTCGAGACGCCGATTTTCATGCCGGTCGGCACGCAGGCGACCGTCAAGACGCTCGATCCGCGCGAAACGATGGAAGTGAGCGACGGATTGATCCTCGGCAACACCTACCATCTCTGGCTGCAGCCGGGCGAGGCGATCGTCAAGGCGCACGGCGGGATCCGCGGTTTCATGAACTGGCCGGGCGGACTGTTGACCGACTCCGGCGGATATCAGGTGTTCAGCCTCTCGAAAATCCGCAAGATCAAGGAAGAAGGCGTCGAATTCCGACACCATCTTTCCGGTGAAAAACTGTTCATGACCCCCGAAGACAGCATCCGCGTCCAAAACGACCTCGGCGCCGACATCATCATGAGTTTCGACGAATGTCCGCCGTTCGATGCGACCTACGACTACATGAAGAAGTCGGTTGAACGCACGATCCGCTGGGCCGCCCGGGGTAAAGCCGCGCACGCCCGGCAGGACGAGCAGGCGCTCTTCGGCATCGTCCAGGGCGGTCCGCACCGCGACCTGCGTGAATCCTGTGCCGCCGAGCTGCAGAAGATCGGCTTCCCCGGCTATGCGATCGGGGGGCTCGCGATCGGCGAATCCAAGGACGAGATGTACGCCGTCCTCGCCTATATGGACGACATTCTGCCGAAGGACAAACCGCGCTACTTGATGGGCGTCGGTTCGCCCGACGACCTGATCCTCGGCGCGATGAACGGCGTCGACATGTTCGACTGCGTCCTGCCGACGCGCATCGCCCGCCACGGCACGGCGATGACCTCGGAGGGAAAGGTCGTCATCAAGAACAAGGAATACGAGACCGACATGGGACCGCTCGATCCGGATTGCGACTGCCACGTCTGCAAGACCTATACACGGTCGTATCTTCGGCATCTGTTCAAGGCCGACGAAATCCTCGGACTCCGGCTCATCACCTATCATAATCTCGCCTTTTTGAAGAAACTGATGCACGCGATCCGTACGGCGATCAAAGAAGATCGGCTCGTCGCCTTCAAAGACGCTTTTTTCGCCCGCTATTACCACTGAGCAGATCGCATCCGGCATCGAATTATGCGCGTGGGTTCTTGAATAATCGGTCCGGATTACGTATAATGATTAATAAGCATGCGCCTTCTTCGTCGATGGTTCGATCCATGACGGAAACAGCGTTGCACGGCATCGACCGCCGGGAGGACTTCGGACCCGGACGGAACTGAACCAGGGGGGTCCTCCATGTTCGATATGAATGAGAATTTCAACCAGAAACCGATGATCAAGGTCATCGGCGTCGGTGGCGGCGGTGGCTCGGCCATCAACCGCATGATAGAAAACGACGTCCAGGGCGTGGAATTCATCGCCATGAACACCGACGCCCAGGTTCTCCGGCTGTCCAAGGCGGATATCCGGCTCCAACTCGGCAAGATGCTGACGCGTGGCCTCGGGGCCGGCGCTAATCCCGAAGTCGGCCGTCAGGCCGCCCTCGAATCGGAAGACGAAATCCGGGAAATCCNNCCCCGCATCGCCCGCGAAATGGGCTGCCTGACGATCGGCATCGTCACCAAGCCGTTTTCGTTCGAAGGTCGCAAGCGCACCACCGTCGCGATGCAAGGCGTCGAGGAACTCCGTCCTTATGTCGACACCCTGATCGTGATTCCCAATGACAAGCTGCTCTACGTCGTCGAAAAGGACACGCCGTATCTCGACGCGTTCCGCGAAGCCGACAACGTCCTGCGTCAGGGCGTCCAGGGCATCACCGAAATCATCGCCGTCCCCGGCGTCGTCAACGTCGACTTCGCCGATGTCAAGACCGTCATGAAGGACAAAGGCACCGCGCTCATGGGAATCGGCATCGCATCCGGCGAAAACCGCGCCGTCGAAGCCGCCCGCGCCGCGATCCGCAGCCCGCTTCTGGAAACTTCGATCAACGGGGCGACCGACGCGATCGTCAACATCACCTCGGGATTGAACGCGTCGCTTTATGAAATCCATGAAATCGTCGACGAGATCCAGAAGAGCTCGACGACCGACATCAACGTCATCTACGGTTCCGCGATTAATACCGATCTCGGCGACGAAATCGTCGTCACGGTGATCGCGACCGGCTTCTCCGACGATCCGCTCAAGCATGAGCAGACGCTGCAAAGGGCGGAGCAGAAATCCGCCGCCGTGATCCTCGAACCGGCGCCGACCAAGGAAACTCCGAAAACGAAACGGGAAGCCAAGAAGGAAGAAAAGGTCAAACGCGAAGTCGAGAAACAGCAACCGAAGAAAACCGAAGAGGAACCCGAGGACGTCTCGATTCCCTCGTGGCTCAAAGATCGTTTCAAGAAATGACGACTGGCTGGTCTATCCAGCCTTTTTGTTTGTCTGGAAGGTTGAAAACCTTCGGTAATGATGGTAAAATCTATAAGATAGGAAGGAGGGATTCCGATGAACGAAGAAGCATTGAAAGACACCCCGTTCGAACGCTTGATCGTCGACATCGTCGAAAGCGACCGCTCGCCGGAAGAAAAGAAGGAACTGCTCGCCGAGTTCCATGATTTCGATCTCTCCCAAGCCCTTCCGCTCCTCGATCCGGCGCACCGCAAGAAATTCTACGCCCTGCTCGACGGTCCGACCCTCGCCGACGTGTTCGAACATCTCGATCCCGCCGACGCCGTCATCCACATCAAGGAACTCCCCCTGCCGGAAGCTGCGAAACTCCTGAACGGGATGGAGGGCGACGACCTCGTCGACCTCATCCAGGCGTTTGAAAACCGCGACGAACGGGTCGGTTTCCTCGCCATGCTCTCGCTTGAAAAACGCAACAGCATCAAGGCGATGATCGATTACGACGACGATCTCGTCGGTTCGATCATGAACAACGTCTTCATTTCGATTCCGCCCACCCATACCGTCAAGCAGGCGATCAAGACGCTCGTCGACACCGCCGAAAAAACCGAATTCATCAATAACCTGTACGTCGTCGAAAACGGCGTTTTGGTCGGCGTGCTCTCGCTCAAGGAAGTCATTTCCGCCGGCAACAAGCAGGAAACGCCGATCCGCGATTTGATGTCGGTGAACCTCGTGACGGTCCGACCGACGACCCGCAAGGAAGAAGCCGTCAGTATCTTCCGTGACTACGACTTCATGCTTCTGCCGGTCGTCGACGGCGAAGGCCGGATGCTCGGGATCATCTCATTTGACGATATGATCGAGGCGCAGGCGGCCGCAAGCGATGAAGACTACGCCAAGTTCGCCGCCGTCGCCGACGTCGACGTCGACGACGATAAGGAAACGCTTGTCGCGTCGTTCAAGAAACGCATGCCGTGGCTGGCGATCCTGCTTGTCTTTGACGTGCTCACGAGTTCGATCGTCGCCGGATTCGGAGGCATCATCGCCGCGATCCCGACGCTCGCGCTGTTCATGCCGCTGATCCTCTCGATGTGCGGCAACACCGGCACGCAGTCGCTCGGCGTCATCATTCGACTCTTCGCCGAAAACCGGCTCGACACCAAAAAAGCCGTCCTCATCCATCTATACCACGAGTTTTTGACCGGACTCGTGAACGGCCTCATCCTCGGCGTCCTCGTCTTCGGTCTGGTGCTCGGCCTGCAGGCGCTGAACGGCGCCGCGGTTTCCGCCACGCTTCCGTTCGCCGCAGTCGTCGCCGTCGCGATCACGATCGCCCTGATGGTTTCGACCGTCGCCGGCGCCGCCGTGCCGCTTCTTTGCAAACTGTTCAAGGTCGACCCCGCGGTCGCCTCCGGACCGTTCATCACGACGATCAACGACATCCTCTCGCTTTTGATCTATTTCGGACTGGCGAGCATGTTGCTCGGCAGTTTGATGTGAAGGGGGTGCCGAGATGAACGAAGAAGCAAAGCAAGTCATCGACGAACGCGATTTCGTCACGGAAGCCGCCGCCCTGATCTCGACCTCGATGGAGAAACCCGGATTCATCGCCGCGCTCGAAAACTATCATCTGTTTGACATCTCGAACGCCTTGTTTACGTTGACGCCGGAAGAACGCGGCCGCTTCTTCGCGATCATTCCGATCGAAACCGCCGCCGGCCTGTTCGAGCATTTCGAACACGAAGAGGCGATTGCCTGCATCAAGGAGATCCCGACCGCGACGGCGGTCGCGATCATCGACCACATGGAGACCGACGATGCCGTCGACTTGTTGCAATATCTCGAGGAAACCGAGAGCGACATCGATCTCGTCAACCAGCTGTCTCCCAAAAAACGCAATGAACTCAAAAAATACTGGAGTTACGCCGAACAAGAGATCGGCTCTGTGATGTCCAACAGTTTCATCGAACTCGGCGTCTCGATGAAGGTCACTGAGGCGATGAAGAAGGTCACCGGCGTCGCCGGCGACACCGAATACATCTCGATCCTCTACGTCGTCGACCGGCAGAAACTCGTCGGTTATCTCCTTTTGAAGCAGTTGATCGTCGCCCGCGCCAGCCAGACGGTCGGGGACATCATGGAAACCCGCGTCATCTCCGCCGATCCGCACGCTTCCAAGGAAACCGTCGCCCGCGACATGCTCGACTACGGAAACTCGTCCTTGCCGATCGTCGACGAAGAAGGCAAGATCGTCGGCATCGTCACCTACGACGATTTGATGGACGTCATCGACGACATCAAGACGGAAGACTACGCCCGCCTCGCGGCCGTCGGTCCGGAAGAAATCCGGGCGGAGGAGAAATCGGTCAAACTGTCGGTCAGAAGCCGCCTGCCCTGGTTGTTGGTCCTGCTCGGCCTATCGATGTTCAGTTCGATCGTGCTGTCGTTCTTCGACGGCGCGCTCACCGGATCGGACGGCGCCAGACGGCTGGCCGCGAGCCTCGCCATCTATCTGCCCCTGCTCCTCGACATGTCCGGCAACTCGGGAACCCAGTCGCTCGCCGTGATGATCCGCTTTCTCACCGTCAACGACAACGTGCTGTCGAAAGCGCAGATCAAAAAGCGCCTGCGCCGCGAAATCAGGCTCGGCGTGGTCCAGGGCCTCGGCATCGCCGCGATCGTCTTCACGGTATCGCTTGTTTCCGATATCGTGGTCTCCGGCTGGCCGCCCGAACCGCTCGCGCTGGCGATGGGAATCGTCACCGCCGTCGCGATCGCCGTCGCGCTCTTGACGGCGACCGTGCTCGGGGCCTTCATCCCGCTCTTCATGAGTTGGCTCAAGAAAGACCCGGCCGTCGCCTCGGGGCCGTTCATTACGACGATCGCCGACATCGTCACGCTCGTCATCTACTATACCCTAAGCCTCGCGATCCTCCTGCCGATGTATGCGGCCGGTTGAGAAAGGACTCCCTATGAACACCCTTACGGGAAAACAGAAAAGCCATCTTCGCAGTCTTGCGATGAAGAAAAAACCGCTCTTCCGGATCGGCAAGGAAGGCATCACGCCGACCCTTCTTGCCGCGATCGACGATTACATCACCAAGAACGAACTCTTGAAAATCGCCTTCCTTGACGCCTCCGGAATCGTGATCGAAGAACTCGCCGAAGCGCTTGCCAAGCTGGATATCGCCGTCGTCCAGACGATCGGCAAGAACTTCGTCGTCTACCGCAGGAACCCGAAACTCGAGCACGGCATCGAGCTGCCCCGCTGATGAAGATCCTCGTCACCAACGACGACGGCTACGAGGCGGTCGGAATCCGGCTGCTCGCCGAAAAGATGAAGAAGTTCGGTTCGGTCACCATCGTCGCGCCGCACACGCACATGAGCGGCGCCTCGGTTTCGCGCGGCGGATGGTTCCAGTCGAAGGCCTACCGGCATGCGGATGACCTCTACAGCGTCGAGGGCACGCCCGCCGACGCCGTCCATTTCGCCATCTTCGGCCTCGACCTCAAGCCCGACCTCGTCGTTTCGGGCATCAACGACGGCCTCAACATCGGCATCGACACGATCTATTCGGGGACCGTCGGCGCCGCCATGGAAGCGCTCAAGGCGCGCATCCCGGCGATCGCCTTCAGTTGCGACTTCGGTCACTACGGACCGGCCGAGGAAGGCTTCGACGAGGTTCTTCAGTATGTCTTCGACCACGATCTCCTTTCCCACAATTACGTCCTCAACATCAATTTTCCCTCGAAGCGATATCTTGCGTCGAAGGGCATCGTCGTCACCGACATCGCCTTCCGGCCGATGCACCATTATTACGTCGAAGGACCCGACGGCGTCTACAAGAACAAGCGCTCCTTCCTGCCGTACGAATTCGTCTTGGACACCGACCTGTGGGCCGCGGAACACGGCTATACCTCGATCACGCCGCTCAAACTCGGAAACCGCACCTATTCCGGTCTGACCGAGCTTCGAAAGAAGGTCGGGAAGATTGAATAAGCCGAAGCTGCACCTCTGGATCTCGCTTGCCGTATACGTCCTTTTGGTCGCGACGATCTTTCTTCTGATCGCGTTCGCGGGTTTTTCGACGAACGTGAACATGACGCTGGCGATCCTCTTGGTGATCCTTTCGGCCGGCGTTTCCTACGCGACCGCAAAGCGGCGCCGTTCGTAAAGGGAGGGTCGCCATGGATCTTGCCAAGAATCTCGCCTTTGTCCGCCCGCTCATCGGAACCGCGGTCCTCATCGCGGCGACGAAATACGTCGGCGCGACGACGATCGCCGAACTCGTCGCTCTCGGCGTCCGAGACATTGCCGAAAACAAGGTCGACGCTTACCTCGAAAAGCGCGAAACGCTCAAGGAACTCCCGATCCGCTGGCATTTCATCGGCCACTTGCAGTCCAACAAGGCGAAGGGCGTGGTCGAGACGATCGACGTCCTCCATTCGCTTGACAGCCTGAAGCTCGCCGCCGCGATCCAGAAGCGGCGCGACCGTCCGCTTTCCTGCTTCGTCGAGGTGCACGTTTCCGGGGAACCCGCGAAAAACGGCGTCGCACCGGAAGCGCTTGAGGATTTTGTACGCGAACTGGCCAAGTATGATAAAATAAGGGTGATCGGTCTGATGGGCATGGCGGCGGAAACGCCGGATGAGACCCGGATCGAAGCGTCCTTTGGAACACTCGCGCGATTGCGCGATCAGATTCAGCGAAAACAGCTTCCGCACGCCCCCTGCGATTTTCTCTCGATGGGGATGTCGGGGGACTTCAAGATCGCCGTCCGATGCGGTGCGACCCACGTGCGGCTTGGCTCGATCCTGTTCAGAAACGAGGAATGACATGGGACTCTTCACGAAAAAGCAACCGATCAAGGTGACCGACGTCAGCTTCGACGCACTCGAATTCTTTCGCGTCCACGACACCGCCAAAATCTACGAATACGCCGAGAAGATCATGCATCGCGTGCCGATCGTGCTCAATTTTACCGATTGCCTGATGCAGGAAGCCAACGAGAACCTGCTCTTTCTGACGGGCGTCCTCTACGCCTGCGACGGTGAGATCGTCAAGATCCAGGACAAGATCTACCTGATGGCGCAGAAGAGCGATTTGAACGGACCGACGCTCCAACGGTTCATCAACCAGTACGGATCGAAGAAATGAACCTGGTCGGGATCGTCCTGAGATTCCTCTACGAGGTCTTCTATGTCTATTACCTGCTCATGATCGTCGTGATCCTGCTCGGATGGACGCCGCTGTTTCGGACCGGCTTCTATCGCTTCCTGTCCAAAATCACGGGCGTGTATCTCGACCATTTCACCGGCAAACTGATTTATCGCGCCGTCGACTTCACGCCGATCCTCGGCCTCATCCTCTTCCGCGTGCTGCTGTACGTGATCGAAACCTCGCTCTTTTGAGCGAAACTCGCAATTTCTTGAAATCTTCGCGCTTTCCGTGTATAATGAAATAGATATCGATTGTAAAACGATGATCGGGACACGACATGAACAAGCGGATCTTCCAAGCGACCGGACAGCAGGTGAAACGTCCGGAATCCGCCTTCACGCCATCACCCGTGAGTTGACTGCCGAATTAAAGTAAGCGGCCACGTTTCGCTCGCGTTAAGGGCTTCGAGTGCCGGCACAGCCGGAATGAAGGTGGGACCGCGGTTCATCGAAATCGCCCTTTTTCGGGGCGATTTTTGTTTTATTCCCGCGATCGACCAGGAGGAACCATGATGGATTCGAAGAAAAACTACAAAGACACGTTGCGGATGCCGGAGACCGACTTCCCGATGCGCGGGAACCTCGGACAGAAGGAACCGCAGATCCAGAAACTCTGGGACGAGATGCATCTTTATGAGAAGCTGCTTGAGCAGAACCGCGACATGCCCCCCTATGTCCTGCACGACGGACCGCCGTATGCCAACGGCTCGATCCACGTCGGCCATGCCCTGAACAAGTCCCTGAAGGACTTCGTTTTGCGCTACAAGACGATGACGGGTCATTTGGTCCGTTACATCCCCGGCTGGGACACCCACGGCCTGCCGATCGAAAACGCCCTCTCGAAGGACCGCAAGGTCGACCGCAAGTCGATGTCGGTCGCGCAGTTCCGCAAACTCTGCGAAGCGTTTGCCGTCGAACAGGTCGCAATCCAGAAGAAGCAGTTCCGCCGCCTCGGCATCCTCGGCGAATGGGATCATCCCTATCTGACGCTCGATAAGGACTTCGAAGCCGCCCAGCTGCGGCTGTTCGGCCAGATGGTCGCAAAAGGCCTCATCTACAAGGGCCTGAAGCCGGTCTACTGGTCGCCCTCCTCGGAATCGGCGCTCGCCGAAGCCGAAATCGAATATTACGACATCGCCTCGCCGTCGATCTATGTCGCCATGCCGGTCGTCTCCGGCAAAGGCCTGCTGCCGAAGAACGCCGAACTGATGATCTGGACCACCACGCCGTGGACGATTCCCGCCAACTTGGCGATCGCCGTCGGACCCGCGATCGACTACGTGCTCGTGAAGAACGAGACCGGACGTCTGCTCGTCATGGCGAAGAGCCGCCTCGAAGCCGTCGCCGCGGAACTCCAGTTCGCGAAGGCGGACGTCGTGAAGACCATCGTCGGCGCCGATCTCGAAGGCGTCACCTACCAGCATCCGCTCTATGAGCGCGTCTCGCCGGTCATTTTGGGCGAACACGTTACGACCGAAGACGGCACCGGCCTCGTCCATACCGCCCCCGGCCACGGCGAAGACGACTTTGTCGTCGGTCAGAAATACAACCTCGAGGTGTTCTGTCCCGTCGATTCGCGCGGCTGCATGACCGCCGAAGCCGGACCGCGCTTTTCCGGAATGTTCGTCGACAACGCCAATCCGGAAATCATCCTCGCGCTCGAGGAAGCCGGCGCGCTCCTCAAGTCAGGGACGATCCGCCACAGCTATCCACATGACTGGCGCACCAAGAAGCCGGTCATCTTCCGGGCCACACCGCAATGGTTCGCCTCGATCGACAAACTCAAGGACGACATCCTGCGGGCGATTCAGACGGTCCGCTGGTATCCGTCCTGGGGCGACGTCCGCCTCGGCAACATGATCAAGGAACGCGAAGCCTGGTGCATCTCAAGACAGCGCACCTGGGGCGTCCCGATCCCGGCCTTCTACACCGAGAAGGGCACCGCCCTGCTCGACCAGGTCCTGATCGAGCACGTCGCCGATATCTTTGCGAAAGAAGGCTCGAACGCCTGGTTCGAAAAGACGGCGACCGAACTTTTGCCCGACGGCTTCACCCATCCGGATAGTCCGAACGGCGTCTTCACGAAGGAAACCGACATCATGGACGTCTGGTTCGACTCCGGGTCGACGCATCACGGCGCGATGATCGACCGCGGCCAGAGCTATCCCGCCGACCTCTATTTCGAAGGCCCCGACCAATACCGCGGCTGGTTCAACAGCTCGCTCACGACCGGTGTCGCGACGATGAACGCCTCGCCCT
>DMTN01000024.1 GCA_003477305.1 Acholeplasmatales bacterium
GAAGACGGCATACAGGATGCGCTTCAGGATATAGCTCTTCTTCATGGGTTCACCTGCTCGGTCAAAACGAGATTTTGAAGCGTTTCGGTATTGAAGACCGTCGTCCCGGTCACCGTCACGTAGCCGGTGTACCGGTCGGTGCGGGCGACGGAGAGGACGTTGGACGCATAGAGCGGGATTTTATAGTATTCCTCCGCGATCGCGACTTGAAGTTCGCGGATCAATTCATACTTGCGGTTGAGGTTGAGGGTCGCGCGCATCTCCTGGATCTTCGCGGTCAGCGCCGGATCGGAAAGCCGTCCGTAGTTCGAACTGGTTCCCTGGGTCACGAAATGGGCGAGATACATGATGTCGATGTTGGAAAGCGAGAACGTCACGCCGTGCAGCGTCATGTCGAACTTCGACGTGTAGAGGAACGTCTTCTCCGGACTGCTTCCCTTCGCGGTGTACTTCAATTCGATGCCGATCTTCTGGAGCTGGATCTGCAGGAAGCCGACGGTCTCCTGTTCGGCGGTGGAGCCGAGCACGCTGTAGGAAAGGCGTACGCCGTTGAGGAGCCGATAGCCTTCTTCGTCCTTCTCCGGATACAGTCCGTCGAGGATCGCGTTGGCCATCGCGAGCCGTTCCGTCATCGTGACGGGAAGGGCGTCCGCGTCGGGATTGTACAGGTCGTCGAGCGCGGCGCTCATCAACCCGGCGGACATCGTCGCACCCGACCCGTTCAGGATCGTGCGGATCAATTCCGTCTGGTCGATCGCGAGGGCGATCGCCTTGCGGAAATCCTTATCGGCGAAGAGCGCCCGCAGCGGGGTCCGTTCGGCCGCGACCGGATTGACGTTCATGACGAGCGTCTGCGTGAACAGCCCCGGCGCGTTGGAGACATAAAGGTTTTCGCGCGCCGTGAAGAGCGACAGGTAGTTCGAACTGATCGCCGCGTCGAGAATGTCGATGTGCCCCTTGAGGAGCGCATAGATCGCGACGTTCAGTTCCTGATAGAGGACCAGTTTGATCGTTTCGACTTTGAAAAGGGGCGATGCGTCCTCATCGGTCATGTGGTAGTTCTCGTTGCGGCGGAGGACGATCACCTGCGCGTTGGAGACGCCGACGTCCAAGAGATACGGACCGCAGCCGATCGGATGCTGATAGGCATACAGCGTCGCGGCCGTCGGATTCTTGCTGTTGAGCTGGTTCTCCGTCGAAACGATCGGCTCCCAGATGTGTTCGGGAAGGATCAGGATCGTCGAAAAGAGCGTCGTGACGGCGCCGAGGACCTTGTTGACGTGAAGAATGATGACGGTATCCTTCTCCGCCTCGCTGATCGCATACCCCATCTCGGCGGCGCCGCGGTCGTAGGTGAACATGCCTTGTTCGGTCAACACGCCGCCGTCGTATCCATGCTGCAAATCAGACGTCCAGGCGAGCGCGCCGGCGTGGTTGGAAAGCGCGTTGTTGGTCGCGATGTCAAACGTGTAGTAGACGTCTTCGACGGTCAGCGGCGTGCCGTCGCTCCAGGTCGCATCTTCGTTCAGGATCACCTTGACCGGAAAATAGGTCGACTCGTCGCCGGCGTACAGTTCTTCGAGGCGCTCATAGTCCGTGCTTCCGTCGGGATGGACGATCGGATCGCCGTTTTGGTCGACGTAATACCATTCGCTCGCGATCAGGGGCGTGAACCGGTCGGCCTCGTCGTCATACGAAAAGAGCGTGCTGTAAATCATGCTCGAGATCGTCGGGGCGACGCCGTCGCGCGACAGCCAGGGCATGAACGAAACCGGAAAAGACGCCGCCACGGCGCCGACGTATAGCGTGTTCGAAGTATCGCCGCGCCGTTCGTAGACATTGTTCCCGCATCCGAGCAGGCCGATGCAACAAACCAGCGACAACATCACGATCACCGCTTTTTTCATCATGGGTAGCACCTCTTTCTAAGGCCGGGACGGCAGCTTGCATTTGCCATCGCGGCTAAAACAGCGGAAATGGCAAAACTATCGTACCCAATAGTTTTGCCATTCCCGTGGTCATGCGTTCGATGGTCGAAAATCAGATCATTTCGCCGGGATGGGATACTCCATCTGGGTGCCGAAACCGTCTTTGGTGACGCAGTTGTCGTAGATTTCCTCGATGCGGAACACGTAGGCGGGATAGCGGAGCCAGCGATTCATGTCCGGCGCATGGTACACGTCGTGCTGGGCGTTCAGAAACTGCTGGTACAGTTCTCTTTTGCCGGAATCGACCTGGTCGTGGATCTCCATCTGGCCGCGCAGTTCGTAGGAAATCATCGGCGGCTGATAGAAAAGGATGGTCGCCTGCGGGTTCGCCTTGTAGTTGGCGTAGCTGTGCTTCTTCGCCATTTCGAGGCTGCCGATGCAGGAGAAGTCGACGCGATGCTGGGCTTCCGGCCCGTACATGTACTTGATCAGAAGGCCGAGGCCGCGCTGGCTGTAGNNCTGTAGCCTTTGTCCTCGGGGGTCCAGGATTTGATGTGTTCGATATAGGCGTTGAGCGTCTCTTCGAGATACTCGGGCTTGGGCATGAAGCCGATGCCCTTGATCGAGGCGTTCAAACCGGCGGGGCCGTAGGAAACGAGGGCCGGGTCATGGGAACAGAAGCTGAGGAACATCTTTTCGTTACTCATCTCTTCCCCGTTGAAGATTTTCATGACGGTGTTCGCTCTGGTGCGGAATGCCCAGTTGAAAAAACTTTCTGCTGATTTCATGGATTCTCCCTAGGTTTTGGTTTGGCTTGTCTTGATGAACGCAAACGCGGCGCGGGACGACGGGGACGTTCCCCGTCCGCCCCGCGCGCTTTTTCGTGATGAAAAGATTGGATCGATCAGTTTTCGACCGGGGCGGGAATCGCGAGCGTGCGCAGCGCACGGGCGCCCATCGTCGAAGCCTTCACGGAAACGGTGACGCTGCCGTCGGCGTTCAGGGTGCCGGCAACGGCTTCCCCGTCAAGCGGGGTCGTCGTCAGGACGGCGCCTTCGAGCGTGTAAGAACCGGTCTCATCGAACGTATAGGGCACTTCGCTCATCGTGAATTCGCTGTGGAACGTGTAGTTGCCGAACAGGTCGAATGTCATCGTGTAGGTGTAGACGACATCGCTGCCCATCGCCGAGACGGTATGCGTTCCGGCATACGCGACGTTGTAGGAAAGCGCGGAGAGGGCGAGCGTGCGGAGCGCGCGGGCGCCCATCGCCGAAGCCTTGATCGAGACCGCGAGGGTGCCGTCGGCGTTGATCGTGCCGGCCACCGCTTCGCCGCCGTCGGGGGTGATGGTGATGACGTCGCCGACGACCGTGAACGTGCCGACTTCTTCAAATTCGTATGTGACTTCGGACATGATGAAGGTGCTGTAGACCGCGTAGGTTCCGTCGAGTCCGAGCGTCAGGGTGTAATGATAGTTGACGAGACTGCCCATCGCGGACACTTCATGGCCGCCGACATAGTTCTGGTCGTATTCGACGCCGGACGGAACGAGCGTGCGGGCCGTGCGGGAGCCCATCGCGGACGCCTTGATGCCGATCGTCAGGCTGCCGTCGACGGCGACGGAACCGACGACCGGGTCGCTGCCTTCGGGGGTGATGGTGACGGTATTGCCGTCGACCGTGAAGGTTCCGACTTCATCGAACCAGTAATCGACTTCGCTCATGACGAAGATGCTGTGGAACGAGTAACTGCCGTCATCGGCGAACCTGAGGACGTAATGGTAGACGACTTCGCTGCCCATCGCCGAGACGGTGTGGGTGCCGACATAGTTGCCGAGGACTTCCGCGTCGGGAATCGCGGTGGTCGTGGTGACCGGAACCGTCGTCGTGGTGACGGGGGCGGCGGTGGTCGTGGTGACGGGGGCGGCGGTCGTGGTGACGGGGGCGGCGGT
>DMTN01000029.1 GCA_003477305.1 Acholeplasmatales bacterium
TATTTCGAATCGGACTTCTCGACGAACGCGAGATTCTTGCGGACCGCGTCGGCGGTGCCTGCGTACCAGTCGCTGTGCGGCTGCAAAAGCGTCACCTTCGAATCGCGGCGGTCGAGATCCCACGGCTTGCCCGAACCGATGTGGTCATTGAGCGAAAGCGGCAGGTACTGGGTGAGGATCGCGATGTTGAAGATGCCCGAGTTCGAGCAGTTCGAGAGCGTAAAGTCGATGATGCGGAACTTGCCCGCAAACGGGACCGACGGTTTGACGCGGTCTTCTGAGAGGATGTCGAGCCGCGACCCGCGGCCGCCGGCGAGAATCAATGCCAATGTTTCCATCATTTCACTCCTTTGTCCTTCATGACGTTCGTGTAAAGCCGTTTGTATTCTTTCGCCGATGCTTCCCAGCTGAAGTCTGAAAGCATCGCCCGCCGCACCATATTGTCCCACGCGCCGCGCTGATTCCGGTAGACGGCAAACGCATAGCGGAGGACGTGCATCATGTCATGGGCGTTGTAGTGGGTGAAGGAAAATCCGGTCCCGGTGCCTTCGAACTCATTGTACGGTTGTACCGAATCGGCGAGGCCGCCGGTCTCGCGGACGAGCGGCAGCGTGCCGTAGCGCATCGCGATCAGCTGGCCGAGACCGCACGGCTCGAATTTGGAGGGCATCAGGAAGACATCGGAAGCCGCATAGATGCGGCGGGCGAGGGCGTCGTCGTACCCGATGACGATCTTCACCCGGTCCGGTCGGGCAGCCGCGACGCGGCGGAAGTATTCGGTGTACTTCATTTCCCCGTCGCCGAGCACGACGAGGCGGAAGTCATCCGTGTCCAGCATTTCCTCGAGCACCCGTTCGACCAGATCGAAGCCTTTCTGGGCGACGAGCCGGGAGACGATCCCGACGAGGGGGGCGTCGATCGGATAATCGACCGCGAGACGGTCAAAGAGATCGATCTTGCAGGCGGCCTTTCCGGGTGTGAAATCGTCTTCGCCGTAGACTCGGGGAAGCGCCTTGTCGGTCCGCGGGTCGAAGTCCTTGAACGCGATTCCGTTCATGATCCCCTTCACGGTCGTCTGGCGCCACGCGAGCAACCGCTGCATCCCGTACCCGTAGAAGTCCGTCATGATCTCCTTCGCATAGGTTTTGGAAACGGTCGTGACATAGTCGGCCGTGACGATGCCGCACTTCAAAAAGTTCAGGTATCCTTCGAACTCGAAGCGGTTGTCGAAAGGTAGATCGAACAGGGAATGGTCCGGAAGTGGGAAGATGCCCTGATAGGCGAGGTTGTGGATCGTCAAAATCGTCCGGACCGCCGGATAGACGGACGCATAGGCGGTCTTGAGAAGCAGCGGGATCATCGCCGCATGCCAGTCGTGAACGTGGATCACGTCGGGGACGAAATCGATGTGGGCGATCGCCGCAAGCGCCGCGATCTGGAAAAAGGCAAAGCGTTCCGCTTCGTCGCCGTAGTCGTAGACCCGCTCGCGTCCGAACAGGAATTCGTTGTCGATGAAATAGTAGCGGACCGCTTTGAGCCGCAGGGTCTTGAGGCCGACATAGACTTCGCGCTTCACGCCGCCATCGATCGCAAAGGTCGCGACCGTTTCCATCCGTTTCCGAAATTTCTTGGGGATCGACCGATAGTTCGGCAGGATCACGCGGACTTCGCAGCGGCGCAGTTTCTTGAGCGCCTGGGGCAGCGAACCGACGACATCGGCGAGCCCGCCGATCTTGACGAACGGCGTACATTCGGCGGCGACGAACAAGACATTCATACGATCACTCCCGTCTCTGATTCTTGAACCCATTATAACACGCGCCACTCTTCGATGGAAGAGCGGCGCGCGATGTTTTTCGTTGTGTTTCAGTGCGCGAAGACGCTCTTTCCGATGAATTCCCGGAGGAGCGAATTGCACGGCACGACATAGTCGTCGATGCCCTTGAAATACTTGAGGAACTTGATCAGCCGATTGGCGGCGATGTAGTGCTCGGAATCGTTCGGGATCTTCAGGAGCGCGGCCATCGCATAGCGTTTCAGGACGGCCATCTCGTACGTCAGTTCGGAGTTGTAGATGTAGTTCGAACTCTCGATGAACGGATAGATCCACTTGTATTCGCCGCGGCGTACCGACGGCCACATCGACAATGTCTTCTCCGGCGAGGTGTTGCGGAACTGGAGGTCGCGGACGATCCGGCGCAAGAGCCGGAGGTCGGTGAGGTTGATCGGGTTGTTGTTGTCGATGTTGATCTGCGCGAACGGCGAGATGTAAATCTTGAACTTCTGATCCGAAGGGATGAACTGGGTCAAGAGGTCGTTCAGCGCATGGATTCCCTCGATGATGATCGGCTCGTGCGGTTTGACGACGATCGGCGGGGTCATCACGCGCCGGTGGTTCATGAAGTCGAACACCGGAAGCGACGTCGGCTTGCCGGCGACGAGGTCGGCGACGTTCTGGTTGAAGAGCGTCAGGTCGAGGGCGTTCACGTGCTCGAGGTCCGGTTGCCCGAACTCGTCGATCGGCGCCTGGTCCGGGGTGAGATAGTAATTATCGATGGAAATCGGGAACGGCTTGATGCCGCGCGTGAGCAGTTCGATCTCCAGGCGGCGGGCGAACGTCGTCTTCCCCGAGGAGGACGGGCCGGCGATCGCGATCAGTTTGATGTTGTCGATGTCCTTGGCGATCAGCATCCCGAGTTCGCAGAGCTGGTTGTTGTGCTTCGTCTCGCACATGTTGACGTATTCGACGGTGCGTCCGGCCTCGATCTTCTTGTTCATCTTGTAGATCATGTCGGCGTCGCACTGGATCGCCCATTGCTCGGCCTTGTTGAGGACGCGCAGAAACTGCGGCGAATCGGCGAATTCGGGGATCTGTCCGTTTGCCTCGATGCGCGGCACGCGGGCGAGGAAGCCCGGGCTGTAGTAGAACAGTTCGAATTCTTTCAGATACCCGGTCGATGGGACCATGTAGCCGTACATGTAGTTGAGGTATCCGTCGCATTCGTAGATGTTGACGGCTTCCTTGCGGTACTTCAGCGTTTCGACTTTGTCGACGTAGCCGAGTGCCTGGTAGTGCTTCTTGACGGCGGCGATCGACCGCTGGCTGCGGACGATCGGCAGATTCCGCTGGATCAGGTTCTTCATCTCGGCGACGACCTTGGCGACCATCTCGGGTGAAAGCGTGCCGTTCGTCGGCCGCCCGTAGACGCCCATCGCGATCGAATTGGAAAACTTGATCTGCAGTTCGGGATAGACGCGGTAGAATGCCATGCAGACGAGATAACGGATGCTCGTGGCGTAAATGCGCGTCGAATCCACATTGTCGTAACCGAGGAACTCGACGGCGGCGTCACGGTCGACGACGTAGGCGAGTTCGCGCAGGCGGTTGTCGACTTTGGCCGCGTACACGCGTTTGGTTTGTTGGTCGGTGAGCGTTTCGAGCCGCACCGGAGCGTCGAACGCGGATGCGACGCCTGCGATCGTGATCGTGAACATGATGTATACCTCCAGCATCTTCGGAAGATGTAATTCATATTTTACCGCATTTCTTCCAGAATGCAAGCGCTGACATTCAAGAATCTGTCTTGACGATGCAAGTCGGAAGCGACAAGCCGGCGGAAATGATGTATAATTTCTATAGAAAGCCGGACGATCGGAGGGATAGCGTGTTTCTGACCCGATTCTTTTCAAGCGAAGGGATGGACCTCTTTCCCGATATGTATCTGTTCAAAGGACCGCATTTCCTCTATATCCTTTTCTGCGCGCTCGCTTTCATCGTCCTCATGAAGGTGCTGCCCGGCCGCGGACCGAAGGTGCGGCGCATCGTCGTGCTCGTATCGACGATCCTGATGCTCGTCCTCAAGTATGGCGGCGAGGTCATCTTCGTCTCCGAGTATTATGCCTCCGCCGAACCGGTTTCGGCGAACACCCATTCGTTCTTCGACTGGCGCACCCTGATCTCGTTTCAGATCTGCGGCATCAACAACATCCTGTTGCCGCTCGTCGTCTGGTTCGACTGGAAAAAGGCGAAGGACTTCGTCTACGGATCCTCGATCCTCGGCGGCCTCGCCGTCATCCTCTATCCGGTCGGCGTCCTCTTCGGCGATCCGATCGTCCTCACCTTCCCGTTGATCCGGACGCTTCTTGTCCACTTCCTGCTCTTCTTCCTGCCCTGCTACCTGATCCGCGAAAAAACCTTCAAGTTCGAGATCCGGCACTGGCCGCGGGTTCTTGTCGGCACCCTGCTCGCGATGGCTTGGGCGATGTACGGCAACCTCTTCGTCGATCCCGACGCCAACAACATGTACATGATGCAGAATCCGTTCTACGGCGGACCGATCCCGCTGTTGAACGCCATCCCGGACGGATGGCACCTCATCTTCATCCTCGCGATGATCGCGCTCGGTTTCCTGGTGATCTATGCCCTTTCCGGCGCGTTTCGCCGGCGACGACGTCTCGATATACCCGCATAACAAAAAGAAAATCTCCTCGAAAATTCGGGGAGATTTTGCATTTATGGGTTCAGTCGAGCGCGGCGTAGAGGATGGCGAGTTCGGACACCGGCAAGCGCGCGAGGGTTTCGAGGTCATCCGTCGTCTGATACGCCGGCGTTCCGTTGAAGACGGCGATCGCCAGCCGGAGTTTGGCGACGGATACGTCGAGCGATGCCGCAAGCAGCGTCAGGTCGCGATCGGAGAGCGATAGTTCAAGGATGGGTGTCGTGATGTCGTTTCCGGGTTGACTCGACGTCGTTTCGCCGGCGGTCGTCGTCATCATCGCGGCGGTCGTCGTCACGACGTAGTCGAATGCGCCTGCCGCAGCCTCCGAATAGGCGTCGTCCCAAATCGCTGAGCGGTCGTCGTCTGAGGCATCGACGGATTCCTGGAACGCCTGCGAGGCGCGCAGGATGACCGTCGCCTCGGAATCGCGATAGTCGTTCATGTAGAGCAGGGTGACCGCGGACAACGCCGCGGCGAACGCGGTTTCGTAGGTTTCAGCCTGCGCGGCACTGATACCGGAAAGCCCGAGGAGGAGGACGTCGCCGGGATCGACATACCCGCTTGCGACGAGTTCGTCGTAGAGGGACGAAAGGACGGTTTCGGGGGTACGGTTGAACCAAGTCACCTGATCGACGATGTCATCGGCGTCGTCATTCAGCGCTTTCAGGCGGATGACGCGGTCGAAATGGTTGACGGAGAGCTGAATCGAAGGATTGGCGTCGACGGTGAGAACGACCGCCGGATGAAGTCCGTAGAACCCGAAGACGAATGCCGCGAAGGCGACCGCCGAGGCGGCGAAGGAGGCGGCGAGGCGGGAAAACGACGTCCTGGCAGGGAGGCTCGGACGGCGTTCCGTCGGACCGGCGACGCGTTGGACGAATGCTTCGTCGCGGGTCACCGGAAGCGCGGCCGAGGCGCGGAGGAATCGATTGAATTGGCGAAACTTCATGGACCTCAGTCCTCCTTGATGGCGGCGCGGATCTTTTTGACGGCGCGGCTGTAGAGCCAGGTGATCGTACCGATCGGCTTGTCGAGCGCAAGCGCGATTTCGCGATGCGGCAGGTCGGAAACGTTGTGGAGCAGGAATACCGATTTCTCGACTTCGTCGAGCACGGAGAGCGCCTTCTTGATGATCGCCTCATTCCCGGCTTTGATCTCCAGTTGGCTTTCATAGGAGAACGGCGCGATGAGGTCGAGGTCGGTGTCGGTGTAGACGATCCGGGTGCGGCGCTTGTATTCGTTGTAGGCCAGGTTCTTCGCGATCGTGACGAGATAGGCGACGAAGTTCTGTTCCCGGTAGGTCCCGATGCTCTCGAGCATCTTCAGATAGGTGTCCTGGACGATGTCGTCGGACAGCGAACGGTCGCGGAGGATCGGGAGGACGCTGAAATAAACTGTCTTGCGCGTTTGTTCGTAGATGCCGTCGAAGGCGGNNGGGCATTGAGCGATTCGTTCATGGCGGTCCCCCCTTTCCGTACTATTGTATCATCGGAAGCGGGGATTTGCATAGAAGGAGATCGATCCTTTCACTCATATAAACAATCCGCGCATCGATTTTGTTGCGAAAAACGACAAAAAAAGGCCTTTCGGCCTCAATCTGCTTTCTTGGTTCGGGGAGTCGGCGGGTTTTTGACCGAGCCGTCCTTTTTGTGGATGACGAGTTCGACATTCTGGGTGAGCGCTTTGATCGTCGCCCAGTTGACGGCGTCGGTCTGGGTTTCAAGCGTCCGCATGATTCTCGGCGAGCCGTCGCGGCCGACGAGCCATTTTCCGTCTTCGGCGCGGTAGGTGACGCGGTATNNGCAGCCGAGTTCGGGTTTCGGCTCCTTCGGGCGAACCGGTTCGACGGGTTCGGAAACGGCGGGGTCCGCCGATGGGGATGCGGGTGCGGGATTTTCGATTCGGTCCGAAACGAGCGGGGATGCGGGAATCGCAACCAAGACGGGATCGGGGGTCGGATCCGCCGCGGGGACGGCAGGGATCGGCGCAGGTTCCACAATGGGGGAAACCGGCGTCGGTTCCGGCATCACCGGATCGAGCGCGGGGGTCGGGTCGAGCGTCTGCGCGGGAAGTTCTTCCGCGGGCACCAAGTCGATCGGTTCGGGTTCCTCATGAACGTCCTGGACAGCGTCGGCTACCGGCTTCAAGGCGGGACGCCGGACGGGTTTCCGGCCGACCCGGCCGACGATCGCCGCAAGGATGACGATGAACAGGATCGCGCCCCCGCCGATGGCCAGAAAAAGCCACCATTCGTTGATAAATCGGATGAGTTGTTCCATGTTGTCCTCCTGGGTGTCTGAGCGGTCAGAACAGTTTCATTTGCACGGTCGACGTCGGCCGGACCAGCCGGACGATGTCGTTCATGCCGTATTTGAGCTTGAGTTTGCGGCATTCGAACACGAAGGCTTTCTTCAAAGCCGGGGCGGCTTTGGACTGACACGACCATTTGGCCCCGAACTGGTCCATGTAGACGTTCTTCAGGCGCGGGAATTCGCGATCGATCAAATCGAAAAAGCGATCGCGCTGGCGTCCGGCGAGATTCATGCCGAACGACGGATAAACGAAACGGCATCCCGCGTCCTTCGCTTTCCGGACGATCCCGACGATGTTTTCTTCGGTGTCGTTGATGAAGGGGACGATCGGCTGCATCAAGATGCCCGTGACGATCCCTTCGGATGACAGCTTGGCGATCGCGCGGAACCGTTCGGCGGTCGTCGGGCAGCCCGGTTCGAGTTTTTTGACGACATCCTCGTTCAGGGTCGTGATGCACATCAGGACGACCGCCGGAGCGGCCGCCTTGATTCTTCTGAGCAGCGCGGCGTCCTCGGCGACGAGGTCGCTTTTCGTGACGATCACGACGCCCGCGCCGGCATCGGCGATCACTTCGAGCAGACGGCGGGTGACGCGCTCTTTCGTCTCCAGCGGCGGATACGGTTCGAACAACTTGCCGAAGCCGACGATCGTGCCGGGTTCGCGCGCATTCAGTTCGCTCGAAAACGCCGCGATGGCGTCGGGGCGTGCGAAAACGCGGGAAAACGACTCGTCGGGACCAAGCACGTTATGGGAATCGCAGTACAGGCAACCGAACGGACAGCCGCGGTACGGTTCGACGTCGAAGGCAACGCCGAATCGGTGCGACGGATCTTTCGCCGGAAACAACATCGGACTTTGGGACGAGGGGATGGATTGGTTCATGATGCCTCCTACAGATAGCGCCAGACGGCGGCGAGAAACGCCAAAGCGGCGATCGTCGCCGGGTACAGGCGCCAAAATTCGAGTCCGACCACGGGGCGCAGGGCTTTATCGAACGCCTTGTTGAAGCGTGCGGTCTGTTTCAGCGGAACACCGCGGAAGACGAGAAACCACGGCCGTTTCGCCACGTGTTCGATCGAGGATACGGGGATCACGATCTGCGTCGCAAGCTCGAGAATGAGCTGGTGGACCTTTTCGTAATGGCGTTTTCCGCCGCCGAAGACGATGAACGCACGGATATTCATCGAAATCAACAGAAGATGGGCACCCAGATCGATGCAGATCAAGCCGAACGACACCCAGAGCGCGCTGGTGATGGAAAGATCGCCGATCGCAAAGAGCAGGAAAATGAACAGCGCAAACGCGGTTAAAAGGTCGCTGGGTTCGCTCGTGTTGTGGTGGCGGAACCATGGGTTCGCGGCCGCATACAGCGCAGCCACGGAAACGATGCCTTTCAGATAGAGATCATCCATTGCGGCCTCCTTTTCAGCGGGTCGACCGGATCGCGGTTTCGACGATTTCGACCAGTTCTTCGATGGGTTTCGGCGCATCGATCCGAACGATGGGACAACGCAGACCGGACAACCACTTCTCATGCTGCGCACGGCTCCGCCGGGTCGGGTCTTCCGAATCATAGGAGCGCGCCCAGGCGAGGAAATCGAGATGCTGACGATAAAGGTCGCCGCCCGGTTCGACACGCGAACCGAATCGTCCGCGTTCCCGCAGATTGATGCGTTCGATCCGGATTTCTTCCGGCAGATGCATNNGAGCACGGACCGTTCGGAAAGCGCGAGTTCGGCGGCGATCCGGCGGCGGATTTCGGCATCCGGCCGCCGCACCGTGAAGGGCGGATCGGTCGGTTCCCACATCGCGTCGTCGACATCGATGAAGCGGTATCCGAACCGCGACCGGACCGCCTTGGCGAGGGTCGTCGCGCCGGATCCGGAAGCACCGAAGATATGAATGACGTTGATCGGTTTCACGGTCGGGGCCTACTTCGCGAACATGATGCGCTCGCTTTGGAACATCCGGTTGAGGACATAGACGAAGAGACCGGTATAGGCGAGGTTGGCGAGGGCGGTAAGGAGCAGGTAGGTTGCCGTCGCGGGATCGAACGTCAGCACGGCGGTGAGCGTCTGGACGGTGTTGTAAATCGGGATGAGATACGCCCACCAATCGGACGTGGCGCCGTCGGAGAACATCGTCGAGACGCCGATGATGATCGTCACGAAATAGATCGGCGTGATCAAGGTGCCGGCTTCCTTCATGTTTTTCGCATAGGCGGAGACGACGGCGATGACGCCGACGATGACGAACACCGTCGAGAACAACAGCGCGAGGATGATTAGATAGTCGGCGAATCCGTAGAAGTCGACGTTGACGTCCTCGATGCCGAGCAGCATGGGCAGCGAGGAGATGATCCCGATGAACGAAGATACCGCCGAGATGAGCGACATGACGCCCAAGGATAAAATCTTGCCAATCGCGATTTCGCGCCGTTTGACCGGCGTGACGAGGAGCGTCGCGATGGTTCCGCGTTCCTTCTCGCCGGCAATCGATTCGGGACCGATCGCCATCGCGCCGGAAAACAAGAACATCACGACGAGCATCGGGAGCAAGGTCGACATCATCGTTCCGGTCTGTTGGGCGGGATCCTCGGCGGTGGCTTCCCATGCGACCGAGAACGCCTCGGTGTCTCCGTAAAGGGCGGCCGAGAGTTGTTCCTGATAGAGCATGATATAGGTCGCGAAACGCTGATGGACCATGATCGAGTCGGTCTCGTTCTGATTGTAGTAGACGATGATCTCGGGCTTGTCGACGCCGAGATCGGTTTCAAATCCTTCCGGGAAGACGATGACGAGCTGCCACTCGGAAGCGTCGACTTTCGCCTGGTAGGTTGAAAGTTCGGAGGCGTCGATTGCGACGGGTTCGACCGTCCCGGTCGTCTCGAGCGAGGCCCATAGGCTGGTGAACTCGGCCGGCGCGTTGGCGAACGCGACCTGTTCCGAATCGGGCGTCATATATCCCGAAAGCGCGGTGCCCATGAACGAATAGATCAGGAAGATCATCAGCCCGGGCAGGATCATCACGGTGATGACCAGACGCTTGTCCTTGAAAACGCGGTCCCATTCCTTCTTGAAAATCGTCAAGATGTTACGCATGGTCGATTTCCCCGCTTTCCGCTCGGACGAGGTTGAAGAAAAGCTCTTCCAGACCGATTTCGCCACCGGCGATCGCCGCCAGTTTCTCTTCGAGAACGAGGCGGCCGTCGATGATGATGCCGACGCGGTCGCAGATCCGTTCGACGAGACTGAAGATATGGGTCGAGACGATGATCGTCTTGCCGGCGTCGCGCAGTTCCTTCAAATAATCCGTGACGACGCGGGCGGTCAGGACGTCGAGTCCGTTGGTCGGTTCGTCAAAGACGATCACCTCGGGATCATGGACGAGGGCGATCGCGATCTGGACCTTCTGCCGCATCCCGGTCGACAGTTCTCCAACCTTGACGGCGGCGAACTTGCCGATCCCGAATTTGTCGAAGAAGTAGGCCTTGCGGCGAGCTGCCGTGACAAGGTCGACGCCGTGCAGGCGCGAGAAATAGTCAAAGAGGTAATCGGGCGTGAAAAAATCCTCGAGTTTCAGATCGGAGGTGAGGAAGCCGATCTTGCCGCGGACCGTTTCCGCGTCGTTCTTGACGGAGGCTCCGCCGATCCTGACATCGCCCTCGTCGGGACTGATCAAGGTCGAGATGCAGCGCAGCGCGGTGGTCTTGCCGGCGCCGTTGGGACCGAGCAGGCCGTAGATCTCGCCTTGGTTGGCGGTAAAGGAAAGACCGCAGACCGCGACCTTGATCGGTTCGTCGGTCCGTTCGATCTTCTGCTGCTTTTTGGACATTCTGAAACGCTTGGTGATGGCGTCGACGACGACAACCGGTTCATGCATGACGTTCACCCTTTCCCTATCATTATTATGATATCATAAATCGAACCGAATGGCGTAATAAATTTCGGGTTCGCGACGAACGTTCCGGTCAATGACCGGGACAAGAAAAAAAGCCCATCGCTGGACTTTGTTTCATCACATGAACTTACTTTGCGAGGGCTTTCTTCGCTTGGTCGCAGATCGAGGTGAAGCCTTTTGGATCGTTGACGGCGAGATCCGCGAGGATCTTGCGGTTGACGCCGATCTTCGCCAGGCTGAGGCCGTTGATGAGTCTCGAATAGGACAGCTCGTTCAAACGGGCGGCGGCGTTGATGCGGGTGATCCACAGCTTGCGGAAGTCTCTCTTTTTGCGACGACGGTCGCGATACGCGTACGCCATCGAATTCATGACCTGCTCTTTGGCGGTCTTGAACAGGAGATGTTTCGCTCCGAAGTAACCTTTGGCGAGTTTCAGGACTCTGTTTCTTCTGTGTCTGGTGGCATATCCACCTTTAACTCTCGGCATTTGTCATCGACCTCCGGTTCTCACAAGTAAGGAACTTGACGGGCGATCCGCTTCATGTCGGAGCCCGAAACGATTTCCTTATGACGATGTTGACGATTCTGCTTGCTGCTCTTGTGGGTCATCAGATGCCCACCGAACGTGCTGGCGCGCAGCAATTTGCCGGTGCCGGTTCTTTTCAGTCTTTTCTTGGTCCCGGAATGGGATTTGAATTTCGGCATGTTATTCGCTCCTCTGTGCCTGTACTGGTTTTTTCTTGGGGGTAAGGTTGATGGTCAGATAGCGTCCTTCATGGATGATATCCTTTTCGATGTCGCCGACGACGGCGCAAAGCGCGGCGAACTTGTTGAGCACTTCTTTTCCCTGGACGACCAGCGGCGCGGGAGCGCGGTTGGGCAGTCGGACGGAAATCTTCAGTTTGTCGCCATGGTCAAGAAATTTTACGCCGTTTCTGACCTTGGTTTCAAAATCGTGGGTGTCGATGACCGCAGTGAGCCGGATCTCTTTCAATTCGACGATTCGTTGATTCTTCTTCGCTTCGCGGGCTTTCCGCTGCAGTTCATAGCGATACTTGCTGTAGTCGAGCAGCTTGCAGACGGGCGGCGTGGCGGTCGGGGCGACGCAGACGAGGTCGAGCCCTTCCTTCATCGCGATGAAGAGCGCATCCTTGATCGTACGGACGCCGAACTGCTGACCCTCTCCGCCGATGACGAGCACTTCGCGGAAGCGGATCTGTTCATTGACCAGCGTATCGTCTTTCTTGACCGGTTTACTGTTGCTTAAAATTGTGAACACCCCCATTGGAAATAAAAAAGTGGATACCTGCAAAAGGGTACCCACTCTCGTCGCAATCTGCGTCAAGGTAGCTTGGACCCATCGCATCGGCGATCGGGTGAGAAGTGGGTGCTTCTGCTTTCTACTTTTAAACCTGATATATTATAGTATGGATCCGTCTTTCTGTCAACCGAAATCGTCCGTCATTCGGACTTTTTTTCACCGGAGATGCGGTCCTGAAGGGTCCGTACATAATCTTCCTTGTTCACTTGATACGCCCGGGCGATCGCGAGCGCGCCTTTGGGGACGTTCATGTTGAGCGTCGAACCGGCGGCGATGAACGCTTTGTCGTCGATGCGGATCGGCGCGATCAGATTGACGTTGCAGCCGATGAAGACGTCGTCGCCGATGACCGTCTGGTACTTGTGGACGCCATCGTAGTTGACGGTGACCGAACCGCAGCCGAAATTCACGCGCGATCCGCAGGTGGTGTCGCCGATGTAGGCGAGGTGGGAGGCCTTGGTGTGTTCGCCGGTGGTCGACTTCTTCACTTCGACGAAGTTGCCGATGCGGTTGTTCGGGCCGATGTCGGCGCCGTCGCGCAGATGCGCGAAGGGACCGACGGTGGTGTTTTCGTGGACTTTCGAGTTGAACACGATCGAGTGGCGGCAAACCACGTTCTCGCCGATCAGGCTTTCGTGGATTTCCGAATTCGGGCCGATGACCGCGCCTTTCTTGATCACCGAGTTGCCGGTGATGAAGGTGTTCGGGTTGATGATGACGTTTTCTTCGATTTGGACGTTATGGCCGATCGTGATGGTCTCGGGGTTGATCATCGCGACGCCGTTCAGCATGTGCTGCTTATTGATCTTGAGGCGCAGTTTCGCTTCGGCGATCGAAAGCGCATAGAGGTCGTTGACCCCCATCGATTTGACGGAGTCCTTGAGGAAATAGGTGCCGAGCACGAATTCGTCTTGCTTCGCGATCTTCACGATGTCGGTCAGGTAATACTCGTGTTTTTTGTTATCGTTGCTCGTTTTATGCAGTGAATCGAAGAGCACGCTCGTGCGGACGACGTAAATGCCGGTGTTGATCTCGTCGATCGCGCGTTGCACCTGGGTGGCTTCGTGTTCCTCGATGATCGACTCGAGATAGCCCGATTCGTTGCGGATGATGCGGCCGTATCCGAACGGATCTTCGACGCGCGTCGTCACGATCGTCAGATCATGGCGTCGGTCATGATGTTCGAGGAGCGCCCGCTCGCAGACCGTCGAATCGATCAGCGGCATGTCACCGGGAAGAATCATCACGTCGCCGTCGCGGTCGGTGACGAGCGCCTCGGCGGACAGCACCGCGTGACCGGTGCCGAGCTGTTCGGCCTGGACCGCATAACGGACAGAATCCCCAAGGATGTCCTGGATGATTTCGCGTTTGTGACCGACGACGACGATGATCTCGTCGAACATGCGCGTGTTGCGCACGTTTTCGACGATGTAGGCGATCATCGGCTTGNNCATGGGCCGACCGGCCAGCTTGTGCAGCACCTTGGGGCGCGAAGACTTCATGCGGGTGCCTTTGCCCGCGGCGAGAATGATGGCGTATTTCTTCATGACGGTTCCCCCTGGATTTGGAGCGTATGGTTGCGTTAGGAGCGGAGCGATTCGATGAGGTTGACGATTTCGGCGACGGATGCATCGACGATTTCCATCGTCGGCGCGGAGACCGACACGCGGATCAGCGGTTCGGTGCCTGAGGCGCGGACGAGGACCTTGCCGTCGGAACCGAGGCGAGATGCCACTTCGACAACCTTCGCGACGATGGTGGGATGCTTGACGAGCGACTTGTCGATGTTGCGTAGATTGACGAGGCGGTCGGGATACAGATGGACGTCTTGGGTGAGGACGTCGAGACCGACGCCGGCCGCGGTCATGATCGCAAGGATATGCAAGGCGTTCAAAACGCCGTCTCCGGTGTTGAGCAGATGCCGGTCGATGATGTGACCGGAATTCTCGCCGCCGAGCGTGTAGTCGTTTTGCTCGAGCGCTTCGAGGACGAATTTGTCGCCGACGTCGGTCTGGACCGTGGTGATGCCGCGGCGCGCAAGCGCCTTGACGAGGCCGAGATTCGACATCTTCGTGAGCGCGACGGTTCGTTGGTTCAGAAGTCCGCGTTTTTCCAGCGCAACCGCGACGACGTAGACGAGCATGTCACCGTCGTAGATTTCGCCGTTTTTGCCGACCGCGATCAGACGGTCGCCGTCGCCGTCGAAGGCGAATCCGGCATCGCAATGTTCCTCAACGACGTATTTCTGAAGATGTTCGATGTGCGTCGATCCGACGCCGAGATTGATGTTTCTACCGTCGGGAGTGACGCCTGTAGAGATGATTTCCGCGCCGGTTTCGGCGAAGCAGCGGGGGGCAATCCGATAGGTCGCGCCGTTTGCGCAGTCGATCGCGATACGGAGTCGGGATGAAACGATGACCGGCCGAACCAGTTCGTCATACATGCCGATCGCGTCGATGGCCGGCAGGATATGTCCGGGGCGAACGGAAGCGGAGACAAAGCGGATGCCGGCGATGTCGTCTTCAAGCGCGCCTTCTTCGCTTTCATACAGTTTTTTCCCCTTCAGAAAGACCTTCAGGCCGTTGTCGGTGAAAGGATTATGGCTGGCGGTGATCATCACGCCGATCGCGTCGAGGCGACCGCACGCGTAGGATAAAAGCGGGGTCGGGACAACGCCGAGGTCGATGACGTCGAGGCCGGCTTCGATCGCGCCGCGTGTGACCGCGGCGGCGAGTTGCGGACCGGATTCGCGGGTATCGCGACCGATCAAGACCGTCCGACACGAAAGCGTCCGGAGACTTCTCCCCAGACGGAACGCGAGGTCTTCATTCAGAAAGTCACCGACCGCACCGCGGATTCCGTCGGTTCCGAAATACCGTCCCATATGGATTACTCCACCGTCACGGATTTCGCGAGATTGCGCGGTTTATCGATATCTTTACCAAGATCGAGGGCCGCGTAGAAGGAAATCAGCTGGGTCGGGATGATGGTGATCAGCGGAGACAGCGATTCGTGTACGTCCATCAGGATGAGTTCGTCTTCCGGATCGGAAACCAACTGGGTCGAAATGACGAACTTCTCGGCCCCGCGGGCGCATACTTCGCGGATGTTTCCCC
>DMTN01000038.1 GCA_003477305.1 Acholeplasmatales bacterium
TGGCTGACTTCGTCCGGTACGGCGGCCGCTTCGACAGGATCGGGTTCTTGGGCGATCGCCGGACGGGCGTCCGGGGAGGTCCACCATGTCGGGATCGACATTTCCTTATGTTCTCCGTTGGATGGGCTGTTGGAAGGATTCCAACCTTTTTCTTCGTTGTTGGCGCACATACATGTCACCCCTTCGACTTTCTATAGTTCCATTATATCACATTTGCATATTACAATCACTTATTTATTATATTTTCTATATAACGGATTCATTAGCATCTATTAACATCGATTTGCGCTTTAATACCGAAATACTGATCGAATCGATCGACAAAATAGATGATTGTCCGTTGCCCGATGACCTGAACAACAGCCTTCGTTTCGCGAGTCCGTCGATCGTCAACTCGAAAACGATGAAGAGGTCGGCCATGAAATTGACGAAGAATGCGATCACCGTGATCGCCGTCATGACGCCCAGCCATCCGATGACCCCGGGATCGAGAAAGGGATAGGGATAATCCAGATCGCCGATCCCCCACCGGTTTCCGATGAAGACCGAGGCAAAGACGAGGCTGATATAGATGACCGGGAAGACGTAAAAGAAGATTCCATCGGATTCGCGCAGGGCGCCTTTCGGTTCGAACAGAAGGTAGTTCGCAAAAAACCAGAGCGGCGCGACATAATGGACCAGGATGCTGCTTAACTCGGGCGTATCCGACATCGTCTCGAATTGAATCATGACCGGCCGCAAGATGAAATGATAGACGATGAACGTCACCAGAATCGCGACCGTCGTTCCGGTTTTGACGACATGGAACGATCGAACATGCGACGTCGACCCCGCAACCGTACGGAAGAGGCTGATCGCCATGACGATCAGGCATAATACATTGCTTTGCAGCGTAAAGTAAGACATCGCATCGAAGAAAGCGCCGTTTCGGTGAATGAACAAAACGATGCCGAGCAGGCAGACGATGATGAATGCACTTTGAAAGACGATGGATGAAATGAGCTTCTTCGACATGATGGTCCTCCGATCCGATGATGATGTGAACGCCCGGCATAGGAAGCGTGGATAGCGGTGATTTCGCCCACCGTCGGGGTCCGCTTATGCTCCGACGACTTTCATATTTTCGTTTTCCGTGATTCCGAACGCGGCCTTCAACCGGGCGAGACGTTGGTGCATGCACTGCTGAACCACCGGACTGGTCATGACCGTGTCGTAACCATGGTAGGTTCCTTTCGTCTCGACGAGCATGACGGCGATGCCGGCATCCTTGAGAACTTCGGCATAGCGGATTCCGTCGCCGTGCAGGCAGTCGTACTCGGCCGTTTCGATGTAGGCCGGCGGCAAATCGATAAACGATTCCTGCGTGAGCGGAAACGCATACTGTTTCAGCCCGAAGTAGCCGTTATGATAAACGATATGGTTGATGAACGCCAGAACCTTCGTGTTGAACACCGGCGCGTCGGAAAATTTCCGCCGCGATCTGACATTGAGCGACACCTGCCCGAGGGCGGGATACAACATCAATTGCAGGATCGGGCGGGGACCGTTTTCTTGCCGCATCATCAACGCGACGCCGGCCGTCAGGGAACCGCCTGACGAATCCCCGCCGATGGCGATCCGTAACGGGTCGATCCCCAGTTCGTCGGCACGGGCGCAGATATCCTTGTAGGCATCGACGGCATCGAACAGCGCCGTCGGAAACAAATGCTTGGGAGCGAGTCGGTAGGAGACAAGGATGACTTTGCATTCCAAGCGCGATACGATGATGTCCGCATTGCGTTTGTGAGCGGGCGTCATGCTCATCATGAACCCGCCGCCCGGAAAATAAACAAGGCACGGCAGGATCCTGGTGGAGTTCATCGGCGAAAATATGTCAATGGCGATCTTGGCTCCGTCACGCGTCGTCACGGTTTTTTTTTGAATTTCGACGTTTCGATCCGTCTTCGTCAGATACGTGGTGAACTTCAAAATCCAGTTGATCATGCGGATCGCAGGGATGCTCCGCGGCATCACGAACGACTGCAGCTTGCGAAACTCTTTTTTGACCGGATTGGATCTCATGGCGATGCTCCCTTCTGATGGCACGCATCGATCGTGCAGGGCCGATGGTGACAAGTCTCAGTATATACTCAATTCACAACAATGCAATCACTTTTATGAAAATAAATGTATTTTGTGATATTTATTGATATTTACTGACGCCATTTGTTTCAAATCAAAATCATTCAAATAGTGTATGTAACACCCAAATCAACTACCTCCGGGAACGACGATTCTCAATCGCTTCTCGGCCTACTCAAGCGGGAATCCTCCACCGTACGGACTCTTTCCTGCGGGCGAACCGATCCGATCGTTTCCGGAACATCGACGCATCGCTTGTCACAAAAAAGATGCCGATCAACACCTGAAGAGATTCTTCATGGGCTCATCGGCACCTGATTCATGAAGTTGTGTTTCCGCGCCTTGACCGACGTTTTGGCAAACCGCATCGGAATGTCCGGCATGCGGACCCGGTCAAGAAAAAAGTCATAGCGCGCTTTGATGCGATTCCGTCTTCAGTTCCGATTTCTGTTCCCTCGAAAAATACTTAGAATGGAAAGCAGTGCGACGGCGCCGATCACGGCAAACATGAAGCCTCCGAAACTGAAACTGTTCAGAGGCGCGACATTGATCAAGGAAGCGAACCATCCGCCCAAAGCCGAACCGATCAGACCGACAAGGATGTTCGCAAGAATTCCCATTCTGGCGTTGTCACGCGTGATCAAACTTGCGATCCAGCCGACGATTGCTCCGAAAACGATCCATAACAATATAATCATGAACTCCACCTCCTCCCTCTGGTATTTGATGACGATTGAGATGATTCCATTGTGCACGATGGAGCACAAAAAAAGCGATCAGGTACCGGCGTTCAAAAAAATTGAAAAGACATGACTTCAAACACCGGATAACACAACAAGCAGATGCATGGGCTGATACCTGGATGAAGAGGAGTAAGTGCCATCTTCATTTATGTATATATATGTTAATTTGTGTTATATTATGAATATAGCATATTTTTAATGCATTTGCAATCTTTATCGATTTTATTTTGTCTATTTTATGTATTTGATGTCTTTTATGATATTTTCATGCATTTCGTGACGATGGCGACACCACGAAAAAAAAAGACGCCCCGAAAGGCGTCCGTTGGTTCCGTTATTCGACGGAAACGATGTAAGAATAGATATCCTGTCCGCCGGCAATCGTTTCGACTTCGGCCTGGGAGATGTTTTCGATGGCAGCCACAAGCAGTTCGACTTCCTTCTCCTGGACTTCGGAGCCGTACATGACGGTGACGATTTCACTCTTCGCATCGAGCATCTGTTCGATCATCTTCACGGCGACCGAGAGGCGATCCTGTTCGCAGGAGACGATTTCGCCGTCGAAGATGCCGATGAAATCGTTCTTCTTGATGGAAACGCCGTTGTTCACGGAATCGCGGATCGCGTAGGTGACTTCGCCGGTCTTGACATGGAGGATGTGTGCGTTCATGTCGGCGAGATTCTTCACGGCGGTCTGGGTGGCGTCGAACATCGTGAGCGAAGCATATCCCTGGGCGATCGTCTTCGCCGGAAGCACGTAGACTTTCTTGTTTTCGATGATCTTCGCCGCCGTTTCGGCGGAGAGGAGGACGTTTTTGTTGTTGGGGATGATGATCACCGCATCGGCTTCGATCGCATCGCAGGCCTTGACGAAGTCTTCGATCGAGGGGTTCATCGTCTGACCGCCTTCGATGATGAAGTCGCAGCCCATTTCGACGAAGGTCTCCTTGAGCCCGTCGCCGTTGACGACGGCGATGATGGCGTATTTCTTCTTGATGCGCGGCGTCGACGCGGTCTTGTGATCATGACCGCAATCGCACGGTTGGTCTTCCGTGCTCGCCTCATGGGTCGGTTCGTGCAACACCACTTCGGTGTGCTGGACCGTCATGTTTTCGATCTTGAGGTTGATGAAGAAGCCGAAGCGCTGGCCAAGATTCAGCACATCGCCAGGCGTTTCGGTGTGGATGTGGACCTTCAGGATGTTGTCGTCCTGGACGCAGACGATCGAGTTTCCGAGCGGATTGATCATCTCGACGAAATCTTTCTGGCTGAATTCGTCGACTTTCGCGATCTGCATGATGAACTCGGTGCAATAGCCGTAGTTCCCGTCGTCCTTGAAGGCCTCATGGTTGAGGATGGACTGGGGTCTTGGTGCCTGTGCGGCGGATCCGGATCCCTTTTGGGCGGTATCGACAGCATCGGCGAGTATCTTTCCCTGGATCGCATCGCTCATGCCCCGGACGATTTCGATGTAGCCGGCGCCGCCGGAATCGATGACGCCGACTTCTTTCAAGATTGGGAGCAGATCCGGGGTGCGCTCGAGCGAAGCCTCGAGTTCGACCATATAGGCTTCGAACAGCGGTTCGAATTTCTTCTGTTTCGGACACAGCGAAAGAACGCGGTCGGCGCCTTCGCGGGACACCGTCAGCATCGTTCCTTCGACGGGATTGATGACGGCCGCGTACGCCTGTTCGACGCCGGCGCGGAGCGCTTTGGAGAAGGTGACGGTATCTGCTTCGTTGACGCCCTTGAGACCGTTCGCGAGGCCGCTGAAGAGTTGGGAGAGGATGACGCCGGAGTTGCCCCGCGCCCCCATCAACATGCCTCTGGCGATCGTCTTGGCGATGACGCCGATCGACGCTTCATCGCTGGTCGCGACGGATTTCGCGCCGGCGGTCATCGTCGCCGACATGTTGGAACCGGTGTCGCCGTCCGGAACCGGAAAGACGTTCAGTTCGTTGATGCGGTCGATATTGTTGCGTAGCTGGATCGCGCCGTTGGTCACCATGCTCTTGAACAAGCGGCCGTCGATCAAAAATGTGTCCATTTGGAATCCTCCGTGTGGTATTTTGATATCTATCCGTAAACCGCGCCTCTTGCGTGCGCGGAAATAATGGCGAAAAACGCAGAAACATAATATCATAGGATTGCTCAAATTGCAATTACTTTGTGTTTCAAAGCCTTCGTGCGGACGTTTCGTCGATAAACGTCGATTTTGCTTGCATTCTCCTCATATTATGATAAAATATAACTTGCTGAAATCAAGTAGAAACGGAGTGATACCCATGCCGAGAGTTTGTGCGATTACCGGAAAAAGCTTCATGTCGGGAAATAAACGTTCCCACTCGATGATTGCGACCCGCAAACATTGGAAAGCCAATCTTCAGAAGGTGCGGATCGTCGACGAAAATGGCAACGTCAAACGCGTCTACGTTTCTGCCCGCGCATTGAAGAGCGGAAAAGTCACGAGAGCTTAACCACAAGAGAATCGACGCCTCCCAGGAGGCGTTTTTTCTTCGCCGTAAAATGACAAAAAGCGCCTGAAACGGCGCTTTTTTTCGTTTTTTAGTAGCCGATGTCGTAGGTCGCGATGACGGTCTTCACGGTGTCGATCGGGATCGCGAAACCCATTCCTTCGATGTCGGTCGACGCGAATTTCGAGACGTTGATGCCGATCACTTCGCCGGCGAGGTTGAAGAGCGGTCCGCCGGAGTTGCCGGAGTTGATCGAGGCGTCGTGCTGAAGGTAGAGGACGACCCCATCGCCGCCGACATCGCGGTTGATCCCGGCGATGACGCCCATCGTCAGCGAACCATAGAAATCATACCCGCGCGGATGCCCGCTGGCGAGCACGATCGCCCCGGGAATGACGTCGGCGGAGACGCCGAGCGGCGCGACGGCGAATTCCTGAAGCAGGTCAAGCCCCGAGAACTTGAGGATCGCGATGTCGATCGCGGCGTCGGAGCCGAGCAGACTGCCCGTCACGTACGTACCGTCGCTGAAGACGATGCGGTAGTTGTCGCCCTCATCGACGACATGATCGTTGGTGATCAGATAATATTCGTCGGCCGCCGCATCGTAGCGGTAGATGACGCCGGTGCCGAGCGCGACGCCGGAGTTGCCGAGATAGGTGGAGACGCCGACGACCGATGCGTCGGCGATGATGGCGACCGCGTCGATGCGTTCCTGCAGTTCGTTCACGACGACCGCAATCGACCCGGACGCGATCACGTCGTCGAGATCGGCGAGGACCTTGGCGTAGATTTCCTCGTAGAACTGCGCGCCGATCGCGGCGGACACTTCATCGTAGATCTCTTGATAGATTTCGTCGTAGACATCCTGATAAATCTGTTCGATCAGATCGTCGAGGTCGGCGTAGACATAGGTGCGGATTTCGCCGCCGGAAGTCGTCACGACGGCGGTGGTGGTAGTGACCGCTTCGGTCGTGGTTTCTTCGCCCGAAAGCGCGCCGGACGCGAAGCCGGCGAAGAGGGACAGAACGAGGATGCTGAGGATCAGTACGATTTTCTTCACGGCCGTCGCTCCTTAGGGTTTGGCTTTCAATTCAACGTTGTCGAAGGTGAGGTATTCGCCGTTGCGGTAGACCGTGACGGAGATGATGTCGCCGACGTGATACTGCGAGAATTCCTGGACGAACCCATCGGTGTCGACGATGTCGATGACGCCGATCTGGGTGACGATGTCGCCTGCCTGGACATAGCCGTCGAAGGAGGAGTTCTCGACGACCGAGAGGATGTAGAACCCGTTGGTGATCGTTTCGGGCAGGGTGATGTTGTAATAATCGAAGTAGTCCGGGTTGTCGAAGATGTCGACGAAGGTGATGCCGAGGACCGGTTTCACTTTCGAAATGCCGAATTCCTCGATGTCGGCGCAGATCGCTGCGACGAGATTCGACGGAATCGCGAAGCCCATCCCCTCGATCTCGGTGGCGGCGATCTTGATCACGTTGATTCCGATGATCTCGCCGTTCAGGTTGAAGAGCGCGCCGCCGGAGTTGCCGGCGTTGATCGAGGCGTCGTGCTGGATGTAGTTGACGAACATATCCTTGACGGCGTCGTTGTCGATGTCGAAGTAGCGGTCGATGCCGGAGACGACGCCCATCGTCATCGATCCGTAGTAGTCGAATCCGCTCGGATTGCCGACGGCGAGCACGATCGTTCCCTTGGTGACGGCTTCCGAGTCGCCGAAGGCCGCGGTTTCGTAAAGTTCGCTCGTGTTGAAGTAGATGACTGCCACGTCGACCGTTTCGTCGACGCCGCGGAGGATCGCGGTGTATTCCTCGCCGTCCGGAGTGCGGACCTTGAGACTGGCGGCCTCCTCGATGACGTGATTGTTCGTGACGACGTAATAGCGGTCGCCGACGTGTTTATAGAGGACGCCCGAACCGGTCGAGACGGTGTTTCCGCCGGCGCCGTAGGCCGTGATCCCGACGACGGCTTCGGCCTCGCCCGCGGCGACCGCGTAGATCATTTCGATGATCGAGAGCGGCGTCACCGTGATTTCCCCGGAAATCACCTTGTCGAGCACTTCGTCCATCACCTGGGCGTAGATTTCGTCGAAACGCGCCTGGGACAGATCGGCGGCGACTTCCGCGTAGAGGTCGTCATACAGTTCCGCATAGATGCGATTATAGATTTCCGACCGGATCAGGTCCATGTCGATCGACACTTCCGTCGTGGTCGCGGGGGTCGCGGTGGTCGTGGCGGCGGTCGTCGTCGCGGATGTGGTCGTGAAGGTGAACGAGCACCCGGCGACGGTTGCCGTCAATAACAGGACGGCGGTCAGGGCAAGCAGTTTTTTCATAGTCGACACCTCAATTTTGTGTTGCGTCCATTATAACACGCACCGCCCGAGAGCGGTGTGTAGAGTGCGTGATTTTTCCGTGAATTTCACGGTTTGAGGCCGGTCGGATCGTCGGCTTCGATCACGAGCAGGCGCCCTTTCGAAAACGTCACGATGCCCGACCCCTCGTTGGATACGCAGAGCGAGTCGTCCGTTCCGAGGTAGTAATGGTCGAGATCGTAGCGAAACCCGCGGATCGAGAGGTCAAAACAGTCTTCGACCGCAAAGAACGAGATATAGCGCTTGCGGTTGTCGATCGTGTGGGTTCCCTTCCGGAGCGTGAACATCCGGTTCGTCCCGTCTTCGAACACGAGGTCGTACTTCTTCATCAGATTGATGTTCGCGACGAGATGGTCGACGCGTCCGCCGATGCCGCCGTAGATGACGATCGAATCGTAGGCATGGTGGTTGTAGAGGTAGTCGAGCGCGAACGCCAAATCGGTCACATTCTTCTCGGCGGGCAATTCAAGGACGATGCCGGCGCTTTTTTTGACCGCGTCCACATGGGCGGGGTCGATCGAATCGAAATCGCCGACGGCGATGTCGATCGGCAGTCTTGCTTCCAGCATGCGATCGAGTCCGGAGTCGACCCCGACGAGAAGCTCGCCTTCTTCTTCCTGATACAACAGGCGGGCGTCATAGTCGTTGGGACCGGCGAACACCTTAATCCGGACGGCCATGGACGAGCTCCGCGATCGCCGCTTCGCGATCGTTGCGATTGAAAATGAAGGAACCGGCGACCACGACGTCGGCCCCGGCGCGACGGACCAGCGGGGCGGTCGTGCCGTTGATTCCGCCGTCGACCTCGATCAGGTATCCAAGCCCCCGTTCGGCCCGGAACGAAACGAGCCAGGCGATCCGGTCAAGCGCTTCGACCATGAACTTCTGCCCGCCCTTGCCGGGTTCGACCGACATCACGAGCACGAGATCGACATCGGCGAGAAACGGCGCGAGCCGTTCGACCGGCGTCGCGGGTTTGATCGCCAGGCCGGCCTTGAGGCCGAGCGCATGAAGAAGGGCGATCCCGGCGGCGGGATCCTGGGACGCTTCGAGATGGAAGGTGATGGCATCGGCGCCGGCGCCGGCGTAAACGGCGAAGGAAGCTTCGGGCTTTTCCGTCATGAGATGGCAGTCGAAATAGCGGTCGCTATATCCGCGAACGGTTTCGACGAGGCGTTGATCATAGGTGACGGCGGGGACGAATTGACCGTCCATCACGTCGAAATGAAGCCATTCGGCACTCCGAACGGAGGCGATTTCGGCTTCGAGTCGATGCATGTCGGCGGTGAGGAAGGACGGAGCGACGATCATGGCGTTCACCTCAATAGCGGATTTTCAGACTCTTGATTTCTTCGCGGATCCTCAGGTAGTTGTAATGGCGCTCGGGCAGGATCGTCCCGGCCGCGACCGCGGCCTTGACGGCGCAGTCCGGCTCGTGCACATGCGTGCAGCCGTTGAAGCGGCAGTTGTTGGCGATCGCCGTGAAATCGGGGTAGAGGTCCTGGATCGTCGCAAGCTCGATTCCCGCGAATTCGAGGCTCGAGAATCCGGGCGTGTCGGCGATCCAGCCGTCGCCGAACGGAATCAGTTCGACGGTGCGGGTGGTGTGCTTGCCGCGTCCGAGCGCCCGCGAGATGGCGTCGGTGGCGCGGTGCTGGGTCGGATCCACGGCGTTCAAGAGGCTCGACTTGCCGGCGCCGGTCTGACCGGCGAGGACGCTGGTCTTGCCCTTCAGGTACGGCCGCATCGTTTCGGCGCCGAAAGCCGCGAGCGAATCGACGTAGACGACCGGAAAGAACGGTTCATAGTAGGAAAGCTTCCGCTTCAGCTCCGCCAATTCGGCTGCGGTCAAAAGGTCGATCTTCGAGATCACGATGACCGGCTTGACGGAAGCGGAGAGGATCAGAAGCAGGAACTGGTCGAGGAGCAGAAACGAGAACTCGGGCTCCTTGCAGGCATTCACGAGCAAAGCCTGGTCGACATTGGCGATGGCCGGCCGGACCAGGTCGTTGCGACGGGGTTTGATCGTCCGGATCAGATCGTCGTCGAGGGTGACGTCGTCGCCGACCTTCGGCGATTCGTTATGATGGCGGAACAGGCCGGCGGCTCTGAGATCGACACAGGTTCCCTTTGCGTCGACGACCGTGTACAGCCCGCCCGTGAGGCGGATGATTTTGCCCTCTTTCAAACGGATTCCTCCCATCAAAGCATAAAGTCATTATACCCCAAAAAGGCAAAAAAAAGAAGACTTGCGTCTTCTCCTTCAGCGTGTCGTGTCAGTATCCTTTGACGCGGCGGCTGAAATAGGCCTTGGGATGGTCGCAGACCGGGCACTTCTCGGGGGCTTTCTTGCCGACGTGGATGTGGCCGCATTCCTGGCAAATCCAGATTTCGGAGGTCTCGGACGCGAAGACGCGGCTTTCCTTCACGTTCTTCAGGAGGGCGAGATACCGTTCCTCGTGTTCCTTTTCGATCTTGGCGACGCCTTCGAACAAGAAGGCGATTTTCGTGAAGCCTTCGGCGCGGGCGACTTCCGCGAATTCCTTGTACATTTCGGTCCATTCGTAGTGTTCGCCCGCGGCGCCGTCGACGAGATTCACTTCGGTCGTCGGGACGTCGCCGCCATGGAGCAACTTGAACCAGATCTTCGCGTGCGCTTTTTCGTTTTCGGAGGTTTCGAGGAAGAAATCGCCAATCTGATTATATCCTTCTTTTTTGGCGACGGAAGCGTAAAACGTGTATTTGTTTCTGGCTTGTGATTCGCCGGCGAATGCCGCCTTCAGGTTTTCTTCGGTTTTGCTGCCCTTGAGTTCCATGGTGATCCTCCTATGGTTGATTCTGTCTGTTTCGATTGTAGCATGCTTCTTGGCGGATTTCCAGCGAAGTGCGGAAAACCGTCAGTCGCCGAAACTGATGCCGATGCACTTGGCCGCGGTGACGAGGTCGCCGCGCGGGTTGACGACTTTGGCGCCGCCGTGGGAGGTTTCGCCCATCATGCCGGAGCCGACGACGTCGACGATGTCGACCGGAACCATCTTGTTGTTTTTGACCGCGACCATCTTGCCGTAGTCGCCGTTGGCCACCATGTCGACGGCGAACGAACCATAGCGGGTCGAGAGGACGCGGTCGAAGGCGTTGGTGACGCCGCCGCGCTGGATATAACCGAGGTTCGTCGAGCGGACTTCCTGGCCGGTGATCGGGGAGACGAATTTCTCGAGCAGGACGGCGAGCTGTTCGCCGGCGCCGCCGAAACGGATCTCGTCGGGGGAATCCTCGACGATCTTCTTCACGGTGACGTCGCCGTCGATCGGACGGGCGCCTTCGGAAATGCAGATGATCGAGAATTTCGAGCCGCGGTCGTAGCGTTCGATGACTTTCGCGGCGACCTTCTTGATGTCGTACGGGATTTCCGGGATGAGGATGACGTCGGCGGATCCGGAGATGCCGCCCTCGAGGGCGAGCCAGCCGGCGTTGCGGCCCATGACTTCGAGCAGCATCACGCGGTCGTGGGAGAAGGCCGTCGTGTGAAGCGCGTCGAGCGCGTCGGTGATGTGGTCAAGCGCGGTCCGATAGCCGAACGTGATGTCGGTGGCGGGCACGTCGTTGTCGATCGTCTTCGGAATGCCGACGACGTTCACGCCCTTGCGGCCGAAGTCGCGGGCGGAAGTGAGGGTACCGTCGCCGCCGATGATGACGAGGGCGTCCACTTCATGTTTCTTCAGATTCGCGATCGCGATATCGGAAACGTCCTTGCGCACGAACTTGCCGGTCTCGTCCTTCACCTTGTAGGCGAAGAGATTGTCCTTGTTGGAGTTCTTCAGGATCGTCCCGCCCTGATGATAGATGCCGGAGACGGTTTTCAGACTCATCTCGATGTATTGGTCGTTGTAAAGGCCGTAATAGCCGCCGATGAAGCCGATGACTTCATAGCCGTATTTGAGGATCGCCGTACGGACGACCGAGCGAATGACGGCATTGAGACCCGAACAGTCCCCGCCGCCGGTAAGCAACGCGATTTTTTTGATTGGTTTTTCCATGTCATTCATCCTTTTTTCCATAAACTATTATATAGTCTATCATCATTCGTCCGTTCCGTCAAACACAATAATCTTCATCTTTCGCACTGGTCCGCCTTCATCCGGAGCTGTCCGCAGGCGGCGTCGATGTCCCCGCCCTGCTCTTTCCGTAGGACTGCGTTGATCCCGCGTTTGACAAGTCGATCGTAGAATTTCATCGCGCGTTCCATGTCGGTCCGCGCATAGTGGAATTCCTTGACGTGGTTGTAGGGAATCAGGTTCACGTAGGCGTTCAGACCGCGGATCCGATCGGAAAGCTCGTCGGCCTGTTCGACGGCGTCGTTCACGCCGGAGAGCAGGATGTATTCGAAGGTGACGCGACGCCCGGTTTTCTCGAAGTAGACCCGGCAGGCCTCGATCACGTCCTTCATCGGATAGGCGCGGTTGATTTTCATGATGCGCGAACGCAGTTCGTCGTTGGAAGCATGGAGGCTGATCGCAAGATTGCTGCGGATCGGCTCGTCGGCGTACTGCAGAATCCGCGGCACGATCCCGCAGGTCGAGACGGTGATGTGGCGCTGACCGATCGCAAGACCCTTCGGATGGTTGACGATCTTGATGAATTCGATGACGTTGTCGTAATTGTCGAACGGTTCGCCGGTTCCCATCACGACGACGTGGGTGACGCTGATGCCGGCGAGGCGTTCGATCATGACGATCTGCGCAACCAGTTCACCGGCGGTGAGGTCGCGGATCTTCGCCAAGAGTCCGCTGGCGCAGAAGGAACAGCCCATGCTGCAGCCGACCTGGCTCGAGACGCACACGCTCATGCCGTAATCCTGTACCATCAGAACCGTTTCGACGGCCAGACAGTCGTCCAAAACAAACAGGAATTTGCGGGTTCCGTCGGAGGCGATCTGTTCCCGCTTGACGGCGAGCGGCGTCATCGCATACGCCGATTCGAGATGGGCGCGCAGGTCCTTGGAAAGGTTCGTCATGTCGGAAAAGGCCGCGACTTTTTTCTGATAGATCCACTCGAAGACCTGAGTGGCGTTGAACTTCTTGAAGCCGGCCCCGACCAGACGGTCGGCGAGGGCTTCGACGGTGAAACCGTAGATATCATGCATGAAGGGATTCCTTTCCGGGATGAAACATCATTTTTTGTGCTTGCGGTTGGCGATCACGACGACCGAGAGGCCGAAGAAGACGACGGCGGTCGCGAGGAGAATCAGGATGTGGCCCCATACCGGCATGATCGTCGTACCGTAGGCGAAATCGATGCCAAGATCGGTCCGAACACCAGCTCCAATCAAGTCGAGATCGACGGCTTCAGCGATCATGATCTTGCGGAATAACACGGCTGAATGCGAGACCGGAAAGATGCGGATCACGGCTTGAACCGGATCCGGCAAAAGCCCGATTGGAATATAGGCGCCCGTTAGAAACCCGACGATCGTCCCGAGGATTGTCGAGACAGTGGAAAAGGCGTTGGCGGTTTTAAGGAACGTGGTGACGAAAAAGACCAAGGCGCTTGAAGCCGATACCGAAAGGATGACCAGTCCGAGCAATTTGATCAATGACCATAGCGAGACGAGCGCCCCGCCATTGATCAGGATATAGACCTCGGCGAGCAAAAACGTGAAGACCGTCATGATGATGCCGATGATGATCGACGAAAGAACGTAAGCGAGGACGAGTTGCCAGCGGCGGACCGGGGAGGCCTCGAAATCGCGGATGATCTTCTTCTGGGTGTCATCCACCATCGTGCCGAACGCGCCCATCGCCGTCGTGATCGAGGCGGCGGCGATGACGCCGCCCATGATCCAGGAGTCCATCATGAATCGGGCGTTTTCGCCAGCTGCCGCTCCAAATCCAGCGATAGATACGCCGAGGAACATGAGATAGAGTCCGATGATGATGATGACCCCGAGCATCGAGAAGAAGACGGTGGCGCGGTCGCGGAAATAAACGCGCAGATTGCGTTTCAACAAGGAGAGGATCATGCGCGGATCTCCTTTCCGGTGATGCCGATGAAGGCGTCATCCATCGTCCCGTTCAACACCTGGAAACTGGCGATGTTGCCCTCCAGGAGCGCAAGAATCGGAAGCGCATCGACGGTCGAGGAAAGCGTGACGAGAATCAAATCGGCTTGCTCGGAACAGGCGATGCCGGCATCCTTGAGGGTATTGAGGGCCTTTGATCGGTCGATCGGCTTGATTTCGAGGGCGTCCGTGGAATATTTGTCCTTGAGTTCGGCGGGCGTGCCCCTGGCGGCGATCTCCCCGTCGTCGATCACGATCACATAATCCGCCTTTTCCGCTTCTTCCATATAATGGGTCGTCAGAAAGATGGTCATGCCTTCCTCGCGGCGCAGTTCCTCGATCATGTTCCAGACGCTTTTGCGCGTCTGCGGGTCGAGGCCGGTCGTCGGTTCGTCGAGAAACAGGATTTTCGGGCGATGAATCAACGCCCGGGCGATGTCGGTGCGCCGGCGCTGTCCGCCCGAAAGCGTGCCGTAGCGGCGAAGGGCGAGATCTTCGATCATCGTCACTTTCATCGCCTTCGCGGCGTTCGCTTCGACGACCTTCGCGGAAAGGCCGTAGATGCTGCCGCGCGTGAGCAGGTTCTCTTTCACCGTGAGCAGCGGGTCGAGAACCGATTCCTGGAAAACGATGCCGATCCGATCGCGGATCTTCTGATTGTCGCGGCCGAGCGCGCATCCGTCGAGGACGACGTCGCCTTTGTCTTGATCGAGCAGCGTGCAGATGATGTTGATGGTGGTCGTCTTGCCGGCCCCGTTCGGTCCGAGAAAGGCGAACAGTTTGCCGGTTTCGACGTAGAAGTCGATGTTCTTGACCGCTTGGACCGTTCCGTAACTTTTGGACAGTCCGCGCACTTCGATGATTTTATCCATGTCTACGCTCCTGAAGTTGAATCTTTGATTCATTATAACATAGATTCGGATGGCTTGAAAAAAAGCAGAAGCGAAAAATCGGCCGTCCCGGGATGGATGGCCGATCGAAGGATTCAGGAACGCAGCGCAGCGCCGGTTTCACGGCCGAGCGCCTTGAGCAGACGGGCGACGAGCGCGTCGATTTCGGCGGTTTCGAGCGTCTTGGCGAAATCCTGGAAGGTGAGCGCAAGGGCGATCGATTTCTTTCCGGATGCGACGCCTTCGCCTTCATAAAGATCGAACACGGCCGCATCCACGAGCGTCGGCTTGCCCGCCTTGATGAGCGATGCGACGATGTCCTGGGCTTCGACGGCGCGGTCGACGACGACTGCGATGTCGCGGCGGACGGCCGGGAAGCGGGCGATTTCGCGCATGATCAGATCGGGCGAAGCGGCGGCCAAAAGCGCGGCGAACGTCAATTCGAACACGAAGACGTCCGGCAGGTCGCGGGCGGCGGCGACGTTCGGGTGGAGTTTTCCGAGGATGCCGATCCGGCGCGCGCCGACGAACAGTTCGGCGACGACGCCCGGATGCAGCATGGCCACGGTCTGCGCCGGTTTGACGTAGCGGACGTTTTTCACCGACAGAGCGGCGAAGAGAGCTTCGAGGATGCCCTTGGCGGCGAAGAAGTCGAATGGATCGGCTTTGCCCTGCCATGCCGATTCCTGGCAGTTTCCCGAAAGGACGCCGGAAACGAGTTCGGTTTCGCCGGAGAGGCTGTAGCCGTTGCCGATTTCAAACAGACGGACATTCTCGGCCTTGCGCTTCAGATTGTATTCAAGCACGTCGAGGATCGACGGGACGAGCGAATGCCGCAGCACGCTGCGTTCCTCCGTCATCGGATGGAGCAGGCGGACGGCGGGACGATCGCCGAGATCGAAGGCGGTCGCGATACCCGGCGGAACGAGCGAATAGGTGACGACTTCATCGAGCCCGAGGCCGACGAGCGTAGCGCGGATCAAACGACGCGATTTCTGGACGTCGGTGAGATATCCGTTGAAGGCGGCCGCATGGAGCGTCGTCGGGATCAGCTGATACCCGCTGATGCGCACGGCTTCTTCGATCAGGTCCTGATAGGTCTTGATGTCCGGGCGGCGGGTCGGGACATGGACCGTGAACACGCCGTCCGCAAAGTCGTAGGCGAAATCAAGGCGGTTCCAGACGTCGGCGAGTTCCGCGGCTTCGTAAGCGCGCCCGGTCACGGACGCGATCTTGGCGATCGGAAGCTTGACCGAAAGGGGCGCGAGGTTCTGCGATTCGTAGACCGAAACGCCGCGCAGCGCACGTCCTCCGGCAAGTTTCGCGAACAGTTCCGCGGCGCGGTCGCAGGCGAGTTTCGTGCGGGCGGGATCCAGTCCGCGTTCGAAGCGGATCGAGGCCTCGCTGCGCAGATCGAGGCGTTTTGAGGTCTTGCGGATCCGGATGCCGTCGAACACGGCGGATTCGAGCAGGATGTTTTTGGTGTCGGGTCCGACTTCGGTGTCGCGGCCGCCCATCACGCCCGCAAGGGCGATCGGTCGGATGCCGTCGGTGATCACGAGATCCTCCGGAAGCAAGGCGCGTTCCTTTCCGTCGAGCGTCGTGAAGCCGGCGTCGGCGCCGGCGGCGCGGACGACGATCCGGTCGGTTTTGACCAGGTCCGCGTCAAAGGCGTGCAGCGGCTGGCCGGTTTCGATCATCACATAGTTCGTGATGTCGACGACGTTGTTGATCGGTCGGATTCCGGCAGCGATCAGACGGGCCTTCATCCAGATCGGGCTTTCGGCGATTTTCACGCCTTGGATGACGCGTGCATAATAGGACTTGCAGTCCTCGGATTGCGAAGCTACGCGGACCGGATTGGCTTCGGCCGCTTCGTCGACCTGCGGGGAGGAAAACGTCGTTTTCCCGTCGAGCATCGCGGCCACGTCGTGGGCGACGCCCATCATCGAAAGCAGGTCGCCGCGATTGGGCGTGAGGTCAAGCTCGATGATTTCGTCGTCGAAACATAGCAACTTGAGCGGATCGGCGCCGGGAACGGCGTAATCCGGAAGGACGTGGATGCCGTCCTCCTGATGATATTTGTGGTCGATTCCCAGTTCGTCGAGCGAACAGATCATGCCATTGGAGGCGACGCCGCGGATTTGCGAATTCTTGATCTTGAAATCGCCCGGGAGGACGGCGCCTTCGAGGGCGACGACGACCTTCTGCCCGGCGGCGACGTTCGGCGCGCCGCAGACGATTTGCAGGGTTTGTGCGCCGATGTCGACGGTCGTCACGTGGAGATGGTCGGAATCGGGGTGGGGGATGCAGGTGAGGACGTGACCGATGGTCAGTTTCGTGGCGGTCGACATCTTCTCATGGCTCTCGATTTCGGCGCTCATGAGATTGAAACGCTTGACGAGACCGGGGCCGTCGAGGTCGACGTCGACGAGTTCCCGAAGCCAGTGCAGCGATACGCGCATGTCGATTCCTCCTTTACCGGAACTGCCGGTTGAAGCGCAGGTCGTTCGTATAGAAATGGCGGATGTCGTCGATCCCGTGCTTGAGGATCGCGATGCGCTCGACGCCCATCCCGAGCGCGAAGCCCTGATAGACCTTGGCGTCGTATCCGGTCGCCTCGAGGACGGCGTTGTTGACCATGCCGGCGCCGAGGATCTCGATCCAGCCGGTGCCCTTGCACATCGGGCAACCCTTGCCGTTGCACTTGTGGCAGGTGACGTCGACTTCCACCGACGGTTCGGTGAATGGGAAGAACGACGGGCGCAGGCGGATCTGCCGATCCTCGCCGAACATCTTGCGGGCGAGGACGAGCAAGGTGCCCTTGAGGTCTGCGAGCGTGACGTCCTTGTCGACGACGAGCGCCTCGATCTGCAGGAACTGATGGCTGTGCGTCATGTCGTCGTCGTCGCGGCGGTAGACCTTGCCGGGGCAGATGATCTTGACCGGCTTGTTGCCGCCGGCCTCGAGCAGGGTGCGGACCTGGACCGGCGAGGTGTGCGTCCGGAGGAGCAGTTCCTCGCTGATGTAGAAAGAGTCCTGCATGTCGCGCGCCGGATGGGCTTTCGGCAGATTGAGCATCTCGAAATTGTAGAGGTCCTGTTCGATCTCGGGGCCTTCCTTGACGGTGTATCCCATGCCGATGAAGAGGTCTTCGATCTCGTCGACGGTCCGCGTCAAAAGATGGCGCGCGCCACTTCGGATCGTGCGTCCCGGGAGCGTCACGTCGACGGCTTCGCCGGCCAGTTTGGCGGCGACTTCGGCCGCTTCGATGGCTTCCCGGCGCGCTTCGAACAAGGCGTTCACGGCGTTCTTCGATTCGTTGACGAGCGCGCCGAAACGCGGCTTTTCCTCGTTCGGAAGAACCTTCATCTGCGTCATGAATTCGGCGAACGGACCCTTCTTGCCCAGGTATTTCGCTTTCAGGTCGGCGAGTTCGATCGCGCTTGCGACACCATCCAGGGCCGTTTCGGCTTCGGCGCGCAGCGCCGCAAGTTGCATTTGAATATCCATCGGAAAACCTCCTCAAAAAACAAAAAATCGTCCCGTAAAGGACGATTTAGACAACCGTGGTACCACCTTTGTTCCGGCAAGCCGGCACTTGGCATCGTTAACGCCGATGGACGGGGACGATTGGTCCCGCTCGAAAGATGAATTCACCGGTGATGATCCGGAACGCTTTCAGCCGCGGCGTTCCTCTCTTGTCGGGTCGTCATGTCCCCGGTTACTGGTTCTTTCTCTACGCTTTATGTATTATCTATATTATAGCAGTTTCAATCGGAATTACAATGCTTTTATCGGCGACGGCCGGCAAATATCGCGAGCAGCCGGAGGATTTCGATGTACAGCCAAACGAGCGACACCATCAAGCCGAGGGCGAGCGTCCAGCCGACGCGATGGTCGAGCCCCTGCTCGACGCAGCGCTGGATGTTCGAAAAGTCGAGGAACAGGTAGAGCGTCGCCAGGATCGCCGAAAGGATGCAGACGAGATAGTAGAGCGAGGGCGAGGCGGTGAAGACGAGGACGATCGACATCACGATCATCGTGATCATCGCGACGACGAGGAACGAGGTGAAGCCCTGACCGACCTTGACGATGTTCATTGAGAACAGGATCATCATCACGAGCAACACGATCACGGTCGTCGAGACGGCCGTCAGGACGATGCCTTGGTAGCTTGCCTCGAACATGAATGAAATCAACCCGAGCACGATTCCTTCGGTCGCGGCGTACAGAATCGAAAAGAACGCCGCGGCTTTCGGGATAAACAGCCCGAGGAGCGAACTGACGAACGCGATCCCGACCGCGGCGAAGATCGTCCAGGAAGGCAGGAATTGAATGTAGACGACGCCGAGCGTCCCGGTGATCGCGGTGATCACGACGAGCAGGACGGTTTTGCCGGCGACGCTGGTGTAGGTGACGGGCTGGGCGGAAGCTTCGGTGCGGAACGCGGAGCGGTAAATCGGATTGGAGGTACGGAAGAAACGCATGCTAAGAACCCCTTTCTTGTCACGTTTGATGATACGCTGCAAATGTCATGAAGCTGTGATGAAATGATGGTATTCGGGTGGTTTAGAAGTCGAAGAGCGACATCTGGACGTCTTCGACCATGTCCTTGAAGACGCCGAGATCCTCGAATCGGTCGAAGAGCGTCTTGGACAGTTTCGTGCGGTTGCGTACGTCTTGTTTGGAGACGAACGGCTTTTCCTTGCGGGCTTCGATGATCGACGTGGCGACGTTCATCCCGAGCGAATCGACGACCATGAACGGCATGATGAGCGATTTCTGGTCCGGTCCGATTTGGAAGTTCGACGCATCCGACAAGTGGATGTCGATCGGCGCGAAGCGAAACCCGCGCTTGACCATCTCGAGCGCGAGTTCGAGCACGACCGATAGGTTCTGATCGCGGTCCGTCGCGTTCGCGTCGTCCTTGATCGCCTGCAGGCGGGATTTGATCGCATACTCGCCGTTGATGAAGGCATCGACGTCGAAGATGGCGGCGCGCTTCGAAAAATAGGCGGAATAGAAATAGATCGGATGATACAGTTTGAACCAGGCGATCCGCATCGCCATCAGGACATAGGCGGTCGCATGGGCTTTCGGGAACATGTACTTGATCTTCGAACAGGACCAGATGTACCAGTCCGGAACCTTCGACTGCCGCATCAGGTCGGCGTAGGTGCCCCATTTGTCGGGGTTCGCCGGCGCTTTGCCCTTGCGGACGAACTCCATGATCTCAAACGCCATCGTCGGCTGCATGCCATAGCCGATGAGGTCGATCATGATGTCGTCGCGACAACCGATCAGATCCTTGAAGTCGATCCGGCCGAATTCCTTCCTGCGGCCGTTCAACAGATCCTGCGAGTTCGAACTCCAGACGTCCGTGCCGTGCGACAACCCGGAAATCTTGACGAGCTGCGCGAAGTTCTGCGGACGCGATTCGCGGAGCATCCCGCGGACGAAGTTCGTCCCGAATTCGGGGATTCCGAAGCTGGCGACGTCGGAGGCGATGTCCTCCGGTTGGAGGCCGATCACGTCGGTGCCGTTTAAGAGCCGGTAGACCTGCGGGTCGTCGACCGGGATGTCCTTCGGATCGGAGAACGGGAAGGACAGCGGATCCTTCTTCACGAGGTCCATCAGATAGCGGATCATCGTCGGATCGTCGTGACCGAGGACGTCGAGCTTGAAGAGGTTGTTTTCAAACGAATGGTATTCGAAATGGGTCGTCTTCCAGGTCGTGTCGGTGGAATCGCCGGGATACTGGATCGGCGTGATGTCGTAGATCTCGCGGTCGTTGGGGACCACGACGATGCCGCCCGGGTGCTGGCCCGAGGTCTTTTTCGAGCCCTCGATGCCCTTGGCGAGGCGTTCCATCTCGGCGCGGCGGATTCGCAGCGGCGGGAGGTTCTTCGCAACGCGTTCCTCGTTCTGCTTCTCGAAGTAATCGCGCACCATCGCGTACGCCGTCTTCGCGGCGCAGGTGCCGATCGTACCGGCGCGGAACGCATAGTTCTCGCCGAACAGCTTGCGGATGTAGTTGTGGATTTCCCCCTGGTTGTCCCCGGAGAAGTTGAGGTCGATGTCCGGAACCTTGTCGCCCTTGAAGCCGAGGAAGGTTTCAAACGGAATGTCATGACCGTCTTTGACGAGCTCCGCACCGCACACCGGGCACTTCATCGCCGGCAGATCCCAGCCGTCGTCGACGTGGTCGAGGACGCGCTGGTGCTTCGTTTCAAATTCGTTCGAGCCGTGCAGGACGCGCTCCTCTTCGGTCTTCTTGAAGGCGGAAAACTGGCATTTTGGGCAGACATAGTGGGGCGGCAGCGGGTTGACTTCGGTGATTCCCATGATCGTCGCGACGAAACTCGAACCGACCGATCCGCGGCTGCCCACCAGGTAGCCGTCGTCGAGCGATTTCTTGACGAGCAGGTGCGAGATGTAGTAAAGGGTGGCAAACTTGTTGGTGATGATGCTTGTCAGTTCCTTGTCGAGGCGGGCCTTGACGATGCCCGGGAGCGGGTCGCCGTACTGCTTGCGGGTCCGCTCGTTGACCATTTTGGTCACCTTGGCGGAGATCGACGGGACCCCTTGTTCGGCGAGGAAGTCGTCCTTCGGACCGTAGAGGGTCTTCGGGAAGATCTGGATGTCCTCGCACGAATCGAGGATCATGTTGGTGTTCGAGACGACGATTTCCTGCGCGGTCGCCATTCCGAGGAAGCGGAATTCCGCGAGCATCTCCTCGGTCGTCATGAAGTGCTGGCTCGGTTTCTCGGTCTCGCCGTTGAGCCGGTGGAAGCCGCCGCCGCCGACGAGCGGCGTGGCGATCATGACTTCGCGGAACAACTTGTCTTCGGGATCGAGGTGGTGGACGTCGCCGGTGGCGACGACCGGGATCGCCAGTTCGTGGCCGATGTCGACGATCTTCTTGATCACGTCCTGGATCACGTCATTCCAGTTCGTCAGGGTGCGGGACATGTAGGAAAACGTCGACGGCGCCTGGACTTCGAGGTAGTCGTAGAACCGCGCCGCTTCCTTCAGTTCGTCCTTCGTTTTGGTCATCGCGGTTTCAAAGAACCGCGAGTTGCGGCAGCCCGAACCGACGAGCAGTCCGCCTCGGTGCTTCTGCAGATAGGACTTGGTGATCTTGGCGTCGCGGTCGTAATAGGTCGTGGAGGCTTCGGACAGGATCTTGTACAGATTCTTCAGGCCTTCCTGCTTCTTCACGAGCAGATTGACATGGTGGGGATAGGGAAACCGGTAGAGCAGATTCCGGTCGATCGCGAGCTCGATTTCGCCGAAGCGGTTCAGGCTCTTGTTCTTCAATTCCTTCAACATGTGCAAAAACACTTCCGCAGTCGCCTTCGCGTCGTTGATGGCGCGATGGTGTCCGTTCAGGGTGACCTTCAGGAACTTGCAGAGGCTGTCGAGCGAATACCGCTGGCGGTCGCCCCAAAGCGCCTTCGCGAGCATCAGGGTGTCGATCGACGGACGGTCAGTATCCTCGAACCCGGCTTGACGCCGGTTCGCGTAGACGAAGCCGAGGTCGAAATCGGCGTTGTGGGCGACCAGGATCGCATCGCCGGCGAAAGCAAGAAAGCCGGCGATGGCCTCGTCGGCCTTCGGCTTTCCGCGTACGTCGGTGTTGGTGATGCCGGTGAGGTCGGTCGTGAACTGGCTGATCGGCCGTTCGGGATCGACGAACGTCACATACTCGCCGATCACGGTGCCGTTTTTCAACTTGACGCCGGCGATTTCGATGAGCGCGTCATAGACGACCGAAAGCCCGGTCGTTTCGATGTCGAAGACGACATAGGTCGCATCGGCGAGGAGGGTATCGGCCTTGCCGCGCGTGATGTGGACCGCTTCGTCGTCGGCGAAGACGAGTTCAAGACCGTAGAGCGCCCTCATGCCCGAATCCTTGACGAGATGATAGAGGTCGGGGAACGATTGGACGCTGCCGTGGTCCGAGACGGCGATGCCGCGGTGACCCCAGGCCTTCGCCCGGGCGAAATACTCCTCCATCGTGTTGACGCCGTCGAGTCCCGACATCTTCGTATGGAGGTGGAGTTCGACGCGCTTGTCGACCGCCCGGTCGGCGCGGTCCGATTTCGGGACGATGTCCGAGGATTTGGCGAGGTTGGTCGCCGTCAGGGCGGTTTCGGTGTAATATTTGTCATACATCACGAATCCCGAAACGGCGAGGGCATATCCGGGCTTGAGATCATTGACGAAGGCGTTGTCCTCGACGTTCGACAGACGCTTTTTCACAAGCAGCGAGTCGGATCCGTCGTTGATGATGATGTTCGCTTCGCCGCCGGAGCGTCCGGGACGGACTTCGATCGAAACGATGATCCCCTGGACCGTGAAATTGGCGCGGCCGTGCTTGTTTTTGTATTCTTCAAGGGCGATCTCATCGACCGGAATCGAACTTATTTTAACGAACTCGGTGCCGATCGGCTTGTCGGAATAAAGCGGAATGAAGGTGAAGCGGCTGGTGGTGACGTCGGCTTCGCTCTTGCGGACGAAGACCTGTTCGGTCTTGACGATTTCGTCGACGATCGGTTTTTTCTCCTCGTCGACTTCGATCGTGACTTGCACGGAAAAGCCGTTCTTTGCGAGTTCGGTCTGGATCGCGTTGCGAAACATCACCGCCGACTTCGCGCCGAGCGGGACTTTGATTTTGAGTTCGCCGTTACGGATGTCGGCGGGATAATCCTTGATCGGCGTGACCAATGGGTCGCTGTTGATCATCTCGTCGAGGACAAAGTCGAAATAGTCCATGATGTCTTCTTCCTGATAACTGTCCATGGCCGTTTCGTAGGAAACCGCCTTGACGCTCGGATAGATTTCTCCGAGCAGTTTCAGTTTCGACACGAAATACCGGTAGCGCAACAGCGGCACCGGTCTGGTGAAGCGAAGATGGAAATGCCATGCGTTGGAAACGGGATCGACTTCGACCGCATCCAACACCCCGTACTCACAGAGCAGCGGATCGTCGATACTAAGCGTTTCGAGCAGTCTTGCGAGTCCTTCCGACATCATCCACATCTCCCATTCTTGTTTCCCATTATATCATACCGCCAAATCCGAGACACTCGAAACTGAAAAAAAACGGCCTGAAGGCCGTTCTTAGAATTCCGCTTTGACCTTGCCTGCGAGGATTTCCTCGAGCGCCTGGCCGACCGGCTTGACGCACCGGTTGTCGACCGACGAGATGCCGTCCTGCTTGATGATCTTGGCGCGTCTCGCCGCGATGTAGGCGAGTTTGTATTTCGAATCGATGACTTCGAGAAGATCGTCGATCGAAGGATATCTGAGTCCGTCCGTGTTTCGTGCCGCCATATTTATTCGTTACCCTCCATGAGTTTGTTGTATTTGGTGATCGACCGTTCGGTCTTTGCGTGTTCGGCGCGGATGATCGCATAGATGCGGTCCGCGGCGTTGTATACTTCGTCGTTGACGACGATGTAGTCGTATTTGTAGGCCAGATTGTATTCGCGGTTCGCCTTCTCGAGGCGTTCCCGAATTTTGCCATGATCTTCCGTGCCGCGGCTCTGCAACCGATCCTCGAGCGCTTTGCGGCTCGGCGGAACGATGAAGACGAAGACGGCGTCCGGCATTTTCTCGCGGACTTGGAGCGCGCCTTGGACTTCGATTTCGATGATGACCTCATTGCCGGTAGCGAGTTGTTTCTCGATGTACTCGAGCGGTGTTCCGTAATACTCGCCGACAAATTCGGCCCATTCGAGGAAACGGCCTTCGGCGATGCCCTTTTGGAATTCTTCCCGCGTCACAAAGAAATAGTCGACGCCTTCCCGTTCGCCGGGACGCGGCTTGCGCGTCGTCATCGAAACGGAGTAGCAGAAATTGTTGTCCGGCATGGCGAAGAGCGCCTTGCGGATCGTGCCTTTCCCGACACCGGACGGACCGCTGATGACGACAAGCAATCCTCGTTCGTTCAGTTTCATCGGCGCAACCCCCCGTCGATGCCGTCCCTTGTAGATCGGCTTATCATTTATGATACCACATTTCGGGTCGGATGTAAAATTATTTTCTGCCCGCAAGTATGATATAATGGGTGCGGTGATACCCCATGAGCATGGACGGACGCTTCATCGACGCCCTGGCCCGCGAACTCGCAAGCGAACTCGCGGACGGCCGGGTCAATAAAATCTATCAACTGTCGCGCGCCGATTTTTTGTTCATGGTCCGGGCCCAAGCGAAGAACCTGAGCCTCTACATTTCGCTTTCCCCGCAGTCGGCGCGCGTCCATCTCACCGGTTTTGAATACGACCGCCCGGGGACCCCGTCGGGCTTTTGCATGCTCCTCCGCAAACACCTTGAGAGCGGCACGATCCGCGCCGTCGAATGCGTGAACGCCGACCGCGTGATCCGCTTCACGATCGAAAACAACAACGACTTCGGCGAACGGGTCCGGGTCTATCTGATCGTCGAGGTGATGGGCAAGCATGCCAACCTCATCCTCACCGATGCCGAGGGAACGATCATCGATTGTTACAAGCGCGTGAGTCCGTTCGAAGAGCGCGATCGCACCTTCCTGAAGGGATTCCCGTATATGTTGCCCGAAGACGGAAAGATCCATCCGACCGATTTTTCAGCCGTCGCGGCCTTCTTCGATACCCGATCCGATCTCGACCCGAGTGCCGTCGTCGCGGCGATCCGCGGGTTTTCCCCGCTGTCGGCGAACCATCTACTCGAGCGTGCCTTCAACCGCCCGACGCCGCTCATCGACGTCTACCGGAAATTCCTCTCTACCCCTGTCGATCCCGTCGCGGCGATCATCGGAGAGAAGCGGAAATACTATTGGTTCGATGTGTTCGATGTGACTGAAAAGCGCCATTTTAAGAGCCTTTCCGCTCTCCTTGACGATTATTTTCTAGAGTCCGGAAGACTCGACCGGACGAATCAGATTTCCAAAAGCATGGTTCAGCTCGTGCGTCGCGAATACGATCGCGCGCGTTCTAAAATGGATAAACTGGCCACCGAACTGGTCTCGGCGCGCGATGCTTCACGCCATCGCATCGCCGCCGACCTGATCATCCAGCATCTTCCCGAACTGAAGAAAGGCGACGACGTCCTGTTGGCCGAATCCTACGTCGACGGCGGAAAACTCGTCATCAAACTCGACCGCCTGCTTTCGCCGATGGAGAACGCCGAAGCTTATTTCAAACGCTACAAGAAAGCGAAACAGGCGGTCGCCCACATCGAAGGCCAACTCATCCTCACCGAACGGGAAATCGAGTATTTCGATCTGCTTTCGACCCAACTCGACACCGCATCGCTCAACGACCTGCTGGAGATCACCGAAGAACTGAAGGAGAACGGCTATCTCCGCGAGAAACCATCCAAAGTCAAGAAACAAGCCCCGACATTCGAGGTCTTCGCATCCTCCGACGGCGTCGAGATCGTCGTTGGGAAGAACAACCTGCAGAACGACTACATCACCAACAAGCTGGCGAAACCGACGGAATGGTGGTTCCATACGCGAGGCATTCCGGGCAGCCACGTCCTCGTCCATTCCCCCGGTCCGCTCTCGGAAGCGACGATCCGCTGCGCGGCCAATCTCGCCGCCTTCCATTCGCAGGCGCGCAACTCGTCGAGCGTCCCGGTCGACTACACCATCGCCAAGCACGTCAAGAAGATTCCCGGCTTGGCGGGATCGTTCGTCACCATCGCCAATGAGAAAACAATCTTCATCGATCCAAATACCGACCTCGTCGAATCCGCCCGCCGCGGCAAGCGACATCTTTGATGCTTTCGTTCGATTCCGAATTGAGTTGAATCTTCGCGGCAATGAAGAATCCGTTTTTGCCGCTTGTAACGGCCCTCATTCACAACTTGAACTTAATCTATGCCTAGATAAGCAAATAGAATGGCGAAAATCAAATGCGGGGTCGCTTGAACTGACCCCGCATTTTTCGTGGTTATCGAGTTGTGGCTTGGCGTGGATGAGTCATCTTCCAACAATATATACGGTAGAGCAGACTAAATCTTTGATTTCTGTACCAATCCAAAATGGTGTATATATTTCCGCTCGGACAGGTACTGATCACTGGAGTAATGTCGCAATTTGCGTATGACAACCACAACATACTGTTCAAAAACCAGGCCAATCTATTGTTTCTATTTTTCCCACCTGGCATCTACTAATAGAAAATATATCCTCAACACAGTTCCAATAATAATTATGGATATCAAATATATAATTAAGGTTGCTGAGTAAATATTGTCAAATGAAACCCAATTACTGGAAACACTATCCGTTTGAAATAGCAACATAATGATCGTAGTGTAAATGGTACGATGGAAACGTA